>NZ_JCAUAR010000020.1:0-120073 GCF_059692055.1 Paenibacillus sp. J31R109
CCAACCAAGTGAAGAAAAGCTTTGTAGCGAATTCCGAATACTTGATTGGGGCCCAAAAAATCCTAAGTAAGACTTACGTTGAAATTTCGTATCTAGTTTTCAAGGCGCAAATAAACGCTTTGACTGTTTGGTGATGATGGCGGAAGGGACCCACGCGTTCCCATCTCGAACACGACCGTTAAGCCTTCCAGCGTCGATGGTACTTGAACCGCAGGGTTCTGGGAGAGTAGAACGTTGCCAAGCAATTGAAAGAGCCTTACCTGGATGAATCCAAGTAAGGCTCTTTTTTTGCATACTAAATTCCAAGAATGCAAAGATATTTCGTCATTTTCACAAAAAAATAACGTGAATCCTAATAATGGCTGCATTTTATAATACAATAAAGCTTAGTTGACTTTTTGGGGAGTGATACATAGTGGAGAACGCCTATGTTCAGATAGGGATGGCGATGTTCCGAACAGGGATTTTGGGATATGGCGGCGGGCCGTCGATTGTGCCGTTAATTCGGTATGAAGCGGTGACGCGTTTTAAGTGGATGAAGGATGAGGAGTTCATGGAGGTGCTCGCGATCGCGAATACGCTGCCGGGGCCGATTGCGACGAAGCTGGCAGGTTATCTAGGCTATCGGCTCAAAGGGAGCTGGGGGGCGCTGCTCGGCGTTTTGGCACATATCTTGCCGACATGTGTGGCGATGGTGGGGTTGTATTCGTTTATTACGTTTTTTAGCACGTCGCAGGTGATCAAGGGTATGATTGCGGCAGTGGTGCCGATTGTTGCGGTCATGTTAGGCGTGATGGCGTATGAGTTTGGCGAGAAGGCGATCAAAGGTTTAGGATGGCCGGCGGGGGTTACTTTTTTCATTATAGCGTTCCTGCTGCTACAACCATTATCAGTGCATCCCGCTATTGTGATATTTATGTTTCTTTTATATGGAGCTTTTCATCATAAGCTGAAGGACAAGTGGGCGAAAAGCAAGAAAACGCTTAGCAAAGGTGATGGCGTATGATGGATTGGTGGCAGTTGCTCGTTAGTTTTTTTCTGGCCAATGTGTTTGGCTATGGCGGTGGTCCCTCATCGATCCCGCTGATGTTCCAAGAGATCGTGACGAATCATAACTGGATGAACAGCAGTGAGTTCTCCAATATGCTGGCACTGGGCAACGCGCTGCCGGGTCCAATTGCGACGAAAATCGCAGCGTACGTCGGCTACCAAATCGGCGGCTGGATCGGCGTGCTGATTGCGGTGGCGGCAACGGTCGTTCCGTCGATTATTGCACTCATTATTTTGCTGAATATGCTGCAGAAATACAAGCAATCCCCTGTGATTAAAGGGATGACATTGCTGGTTCAGCCGGTTATTGCGATTATGATGGTGCTGGTTACCTGGAGCAGCTTGGTAGAGTCGACGAAAGCGATCGGGTATTTGCAGTTTTTTGGGATCGCTGCGATTGCCTTTTATTTGATTCAAATACGTAAGATTCATCCGGCTTTTGTCATTCTTGCCGGGTTCGTATATGGTGGGATTTTTCTATCCACGTAATCTAACCTCACTTAAATTTGGCGCTAAGCACAAAGCTTGCGCCTCTTTTCGTTACGGGACCAAACTTTATGTCATGTTTATTGACGTTAAAGATAGGCGGACCGTATAGTGAGGAAAGAGGGATAAACTACAGATCGGCCATATCGTTTTTCCTGAAACAGCAAATCCCTAGTGGGGGAGATGCTGTTTTTTTGCTTTATAAAGATGGGAGGTCGGGGGCCAATGCGTACACAAACACAAGTGAAGAATGCCGTCGAGATGATCCAAATCGTTAAACAGTTCGGTTCTGTGCTGGCGAACGATGAGGTAGATTTCCGGGCGAGATCTGGCGAGATTCATGCGCTCCTTGGCGAAAATGGTGCGGGCAAAAGCACGATGATGTGCATGCTGTCCGGCGTATACCGGCCGACGAGCGGTGAGATTTACATACATGGCGAGAAGGTGCGCATTCGTTCGCCGAAGGACGCGATGAAGCTGGGGATCGGCATGGTGTTTCAGAACTTCCGGCTCGTGCAGACCCTGACGGCTGCCGAGAATATTGTGCTTGGGGAAGCTGCTTCTTTCTGGCGCGGACCTGGTTGGTTGTCCAAGAAATCGGAGGAGATCGAGGCGATTTCGAAGCATTTTGGGCTGCTGTTTCCCGTAGATCGGCCCATCTGGCAGCTATCGGTTGGCGAGCAGCAGCGAGTGGAAATTGTCAAGACGCTCTATCGGGGAGCGGATTTTATTATTTTGGATGAGCCAACGTCGGTGTTGACACCGGGAGAGGTTGATCAGCTGTTTGAGACGCTGGACCACATGAAGAAGGAAGGCAAAACGGTCATTATGACGACGCATAAGCTCAAAGAGGTGATGTTCGCGGCGGATCATATCTCGGTCATGCGCAAAGGCAAGATGATTGCGACGATGGCGAAATCAGAAACGAGCGAGCGTGAGCTGGCGCAGTTCATGGTGGGCGAGATGAGTGTAGCGAGCCGAGCACCGTTGAAAACGAAGGCGATTGGTAAGCCGATGCTCAGGGTCAAGGGGCTTGATGTCTATGCGGACCATGGACGCAAGGCGCTGGATGGGCTTCATTTTGAGGTCAATGAAGGGGAGATTGTCGGTGTTGCAGGCGTCTCCGGGAACGGGCAGAAGGAGCTGGCGGAAGTGCTGACCGGGCTTCGTATGTGGAAGCAGGGGGAGGTCCATTTTGACGGAAAGATGATGCAGAATGGTTCGGTTCGGGGAGCGATTGAACTTGGGATCGGGCATGTGCCGGAGAATCGGATGCGGAGCGGTCTTGCTGGGAGTCTAGGAGCGGTCGATAATCTCTTGTTTAAAACGTACCGTTCGTCAGAGCGGTCGCGATTCGGCTTGCTGCGAAAGGGAGGTAACCGGAGTTGGTCTCAGCAATTGGTCGACAAGTTCGATGTGAAAATGTCGGGGATCGATTCCCCAGTCCAGTTCATGTCGGGTGGGAATCAGCAGAAGCTGCTTTTTGCTAGGGAGATTGATCAAGGTCCTAAGCTTATGATTGCCGTGCATCCGACACAGGGACTCGATGTAGGTGCGTCGGAGGGCGTGTATCAGCTGTTGGAGGATTTGCGAAGCAAGGGTCGCTCTGTGCTGCTCATTTCGGAGGATTTGGATGAGGTGCTGGGGCTAGCTGACCGTATTCTGGTGATATTCGAAGGGCGCATAGTTGGGAATATGCCTAGGGAAGCGGCGAGCCGCGAGTACATCGGTATACTGATGACGGCTGGATCGGAGGAGGATGCAGGATGAGTGATCAACAAACAGCAGGCAGTATTCCGATCGAAAATAAAGTGCCAAAGCGTGGAACAGGGTTTCGTTTGCCGTTTCGATTGGAAATCGATCCCGCAGGGGCGAACAGCCCTTGGTGGGTGACGATTATCGCCATCGTATTGGCGTTGGTGGCTTGTGGCATTTTTATCGCGCTGAATGGCATGAATCCATTCATGGTCTACGGCAAAATGGTGAAGGGAGCCTTCGGCTCCACCTTTGGAATGACGGAAACGTTAGTGAAGGCAATTCCTCTGCTTCTTTGCGGGCTGGGCGTGTCGATTGCTTACCGCATCTCCGTGTGGAACATCGGGGCGGAAGGTCAGTTTGTGGCTGGGGCGATGGCGGCGACGGCAATTACGGTTTATTTTCCACATCTGCCGATGTACCTCTCGATGCCAGCTATGATGGTCGCGGGCATCGTGGCCGGCGGATTCTGGGGATTGCTGACGGCGATACCACGGAACTATTTTCAGGTAAATGAACTGATTACCTCGTTGATGCTGAATTACGTGGCGTTGCTGGCGCTGAACTATGTGGTTTTCGGACCGTGGAAAGATCCTAAAGGGTTTAACTTCCCGGGATCGCCGATGTTCTCTGTGGCGCAGTCCTTGCCTACCTTTGGTACTTCGCGGCTGCATATGGGACTGATTTTTGCCAGTATCGCTGTCTTAATCTATGCCTTTGTTATCCGTTATACACGTTGGGGTTATGAACTGAGGTTGATTGGTGCCAATAGTGAGGCGGCTAAAAATGCGGGTATTCGGATTTCCAGACATGTCCTGCTGGTGATGATAATTAGTGGCGGATTGGCAGGACTCGCTGGTATGGGGGAAGTCTCTGGGGTAGCTCACCGTCTCATGTATGGGATATCTCCTGGCTATGGGTACACGGCGATTATTGTGGCTTGGCTCGCGAGGTTGAATCCGATTGGGCTGGTGGTTGCTTCGGTGCTTTTTGGCGGGCTGATTGTAGGCGGATATAGTGTGCAAACGATCGGGCTTCCGTCATCCATTTCCTCCATGATTCAAGGGGCGATACTGTTCTTCCTCATTGCTGGCGGCATGGCGGGGAAATTTCGTATTCGTCGGAACAGCTGAGGGGGCTGGATGGTACGGAGGAGCGAGGCGTGGGCTGGTGAGGTGGGGAAAGTTATTTTAGTTAATGGTGTTAATGATCGAGGGGATAGAGGGGGTGCAGGAGATGGATGCGATCACACAAATTATTGTTTCGGCGATCTCTTCGGGTACACCGTTGCTTTTGGCCGTGCTGGGTGGCATCTTGATCGAAAGATCTGGCATTATGCAGCTTGGCGCTGAGGGCTTGATGTTAATGGGGGCGGTGACTTCTTGCCTCGTTTTCATACATACAGGAAGTTTAGCGCTGGCCATTCTGTGTGTACTCGCGGTGAGCGGGGTACTTGGGTTGCTCCATGGATTCCTATGCGTGACGCTGCATGCGAATCAGGTTGTTTGCGGGTTGGCGATGACGATATTTGGTGCTGGCCTTAGCGCATATCTGGGGAAGCCTGTGAGTGGTCAGCCGCTTGTGGGTGCGGTGCCGAAACTCGATATGCCGTGGTTGGAGCCTGTGCCGGTCATTGGAGGGATTTTTGCCCATATGGATTTGTTTACATGGTTAAGTTTCGTGCTCGTGCTGGCGATGCACTTGTTCATCCATCGCACATCATGGGGACTTCATCTGCGCGCAGTTGGGGATAATCCGGCTACGGCGGATGTGATGGGGGTTCCTGTAATCGCGATTCGTTACGGATGCATAGTCGTGGGTTCGATGCTGATTGGGATAGGCGGGGCAGATTTGCTGCTTGTGTACACACCGACGTGGAACGAGGGGATGACCTCGGGTCGGGGATGGATTGCGGTGGCGCTCATTATTTTTGCGAGGTGGAATCCGATTCGTGCGCTCGTGTGCGCTTATTTCTTCGGCGTGTTGGATAGTCTGGGGTTCCGCGTGCAGCTGATCGGCAGTCATATTCCTTCTTACTTTTTGAAAATGATTCCGTACGTCGTCACCATCCTGGTGCTGATGTTCCTCGGTTGGCGGAATAAGAATAAGCCATCTGGTGCGCCTGAGGCGCTGGGAGTGCCTTATATACGGGAGCAGAGATTTTAGTTTAGTGGGGAAGAGAGAAGGAAAAATCGGAGGCATAGTGAGCCTAACTTGGAGGAGAAAAGATGAGTGAATTTGAGGTTCATATTCCGTATTTAAAAAGATGTGTAGAGCTTTCCTTGCTGGCGAGGGAGGCAGGAAATACGCCATTCGGTTCGTTGCTCGTTGGGCCAACGGGCGAGATTTTGCTGGAACATGGCAATGTCGAGATTACCGAATCGAACTGCACGGGTCATGCCGAAACGATGCTTATGGAGGCAGCTTCCAAGCGATATAGCAAGGAAGAGTTGTGGGCGTGTACGTTGTACACCTCGACGGAGCCATGCGCGATGTGCGCGGGAGCGATGTATTGGGGCAACGTGGGACGCGTTGTCTTTGCGATGTCGGAAGTGATGCTTGCAGGGCTGACGGGAGATCATGAGCAGAATCCGACGTTGCTGCTGCCTTGTCGTGAGGTTTTTGCCAGAGGGAACAAGCCGATCCAGGTGATCGGTCCTGTTCCTGAGGTTGTGGAAGCGGCAGTCGCGGCGCATAGCGGGTACTGGGATTGATATTGGGAAGCCACCGGGATGTTTGTTGTTTTGGTGGCTTTTTGTGTTTGTGGAGGGCTTGACTAGTGAGATCGGAAAGCGTGCCGGGGCTGCCTTTTTAGCAAAAACACAAAAAAACTTAACGATGTTATGAAAGATTACAAACTTCTTTCATATAAATTGACCCATAGGGATGTCGCATTTACAATGAAACAAATCTTGGTAAAGCATGCAGGGGATTTTAGGATTAAATCGAGGTGAAGAGGCTATGAAAATCACGCAGAAGCAAGTCAACGAAATGAGTCATGAAGCATTCGTGCTAACGTTTGGTCCTCTATTTGAGCATTCGCCTTGGGTAGCTGAGAGGGCTGCTGGTTCTCTGCCGTTTGCCGACGTCAAAGAGATGATTAGTTCTCTTGAACAAAAGGTAGAACAAGCAAGTCGTAAAGAACAGCTGGCGCTGCTTAGGGCTCATCCCGATTTAGGTACACGCGTACGAATGACCGATCACTCCGTCCAGGAGCAGTCCGGTGCCGGCCTAAACCAGTTAACCCCTGAAGAACACGAACAGTTTCTTATTTTAAATAAGCAGTACACGGACCGTTTCCAGTTTCCATTTATCATGGCGGTCAAGGGACAGACCAAAGATACGATACGCAAAGCGTTGCGTGAACGCATACAAGGGGCTCCAGAAGTGGAGCTGCAAACAGCGTTGAAAGAGGTTTGTAAGATTGGGCGTTTCCGTCTGGCGGACATCGTAATGAATGAAACGGAGGAGAAAGTGATGGATCAAGCAAAGGGTGCAGATCGAATCATGTACTACGGGAAGGGTGATGTATGGGTCTATCGTTCCTACGCTAAACCGCTCACAAATATCACGCTGATTCCGGAATCGGGTTTCACAGGGCGGGATAATGTACTTTTTGGGATGAATATTAAAGTAGCGGTGAGTGGTGAGAAGTTGTTTACATCATTTAGCGAGGGAGATAACACGAACGTTGTGGCGACAGATTCCATGAAGAACTTCATCCTGCGCAAAGCGGGCGAGTATGAAGGGGCTACGGCTGAGGGTTTTTTAGCTTTCGCAAGTCGTCTCTTCCTTGAGAAGTACCCTTGGATGACGGGGATCAAAATGAGTGCGGATCAGGTGGCCTTCGAAACGTTGCAGGTACCAGGTTCAAATGGCTTGGAAGCAGGAAATCTAGTATATCGCTATTCACAAAATGAACACCCAATCGCTTCGGTAGAGCTCGTTCGCAAAGCGGCTGAAATCGTCGTCATCGACCACGCTGCTGGTATTGCAGACCTCAAGCTGATTAAAGTCAAAGGCAGCTCCTTCGCAGGTTTCGTTCGTGATGAGTACACGACACTGCCGGAATCGTCGGATCGCCCTTTGTTTATATTTCTAGACATCGCATGGAGCTATGAATCGGAAGAGGATGCCTTCGATGCTGATCTAGGGCGCTATGTAGCCGCTGAGCAGATTCGTGATATTGCGCATACGGTATTCCATGAACAGCATTCGCCGTCGATCCAGAACCTCATTTATCGCATTGGGCAACGCTCATTACTGCGCTTCCCACAGTTGAAGGAAATCCGCTTCGAATCCAACAATCGGACATGGGAAACGATACTGGAGGAAGTTTCTGTTGGGGAAGGCAAGGTATTTACAGAGCCTAGACCGCCGTATGGTTTCCAAGGCTTTTCGATAACAAAGCGTGATCTGGAGGGCCTATGAGTGTTGGGATCACATCGCACGTTCTGGATGTAAGCAGCGGACGACCGGCGGTTGGCGTGAGGATTGACTTGTACCGATTGGGAGGAAACACAGCAGACCTGGTTCGCTCCGAAGTGACGAATACAGACGGCAGGCTGCCTGGGCCAATGTTAAGTGGGGATGATTTTACAATAGGGACGTATGAACTTCTCTTCCATGTTGGCGATTACTTCAGGGAGAAGGGTGTGGACCTGCCAGAACCAGCTTTTTTAGATCAGGTGCCGATTCGTTTTGGTGTCGCTAATAACACTTCCCATTATCACGTTCCCTTATTAATAGCACCTTGGGGGTATAACACCTATCGCGGAAGTTAAGCCAAACTAGTCAGCCTTAATGAAATAGACAGAGAGCTTCGAGGGAGGGTTTCGTAGGATGAATCGATTCGATCTTATCATTCACAAAGGAACTGTAGTCCTGCAAGATGAGTGTCAGCAGCTAGACATCGGGATTCGAGACGGTAAAATTGCAGCACTAAGCAACAACCTCGTGTACTCGGAGCAGACTCCTGTTTATGATGCTGAAGGCTTAATCGTTCTTCCAGGTATGATTGATGCACATGTTCATTTGAATGAACCGGCTCTTGGTCATTGGGAAGGCTTCCTTACAGGCTCTGCCTCACTAGCTGCAGGTGGATGCACAACTTACATCGATATGCCACTCAATGGCGTTCCGCCTACGGTTCGGCTCAGTGCCTTGGAGAAGAAATTGGAAGCAGCCGAAGGGCAATCCCATGTTGATTACGCCCTGTGGGGCGGACTTGTCCCCGGCAACATCAGCGAACTGGAGGGGCTGGCTCAAGCGGGTGTGATTGGTTTTAAAGCGTTCATGTCATGCCCTGGCGGAGAAGGAGAAGATATATTCACCGAAGTGGACGATGAGACGCTATTGGAAGGTATGGTGGAGATCGCGCGCTTAGGTCTGGTGCTAGCTCTTCATGCGGAGAGCGAAGAGATCGTCTCGAGGCTCGCTGCTGAGGCTGCCCAAGCAGGCAAGCACAGCGCTTTGGATTTCATTGCGACAAGGCCGATAGCCGCAGAAGTGGAAGCTGTTAACCGAGCATTGGGCTATGCGAAGCAGACAGGCTGTAAGCTGCACTTCGTTCATATCTCCTCCGCAGAGGCGGTGCAGGTGATTACGGAAGCGAAGGCGGGCGGACTTGACGTTACCGTAGAGACGTGCCCGCACTATTTGGCGCTAACAGATACGGAGGTTGAAAACCTTGGGCCCCTTGCAAAATGCGCGCCTCCGATACGAACGGCGGAAGATCAGGCTCAGTTGTGGGAGGAGCTGAGGGCAGGTCGGTTCGACATCATTGCATCGGACCACTCGCCATCTCCCAAGCACATGAAGCAGGGGGATTTCTTCGCAGCTTGGGGCGGCATTTCAGGCGCGCAAAGCTCACTGGAGCTTATGCTGCACGAAGGTCATCTCCGTAGAGGGATTCCGCTAACGGAGATCGCTCGTATGCTAGCGCTCACCCCAGCCAAACGATTCGGGCTCTACCCTCGCAAGGGGAAAATCGCCATTGGAGCTGACGCGGATCTAGCTTTGGTGGATTTGGCAGCCCGCTATACCTTGCAAGAGAATGACTTATTTTACCGCCATAAGCAGAGTCCCTATGTGGGCAAAATGTTCGACTGCAGCGTGAAAACAACCTTCCTGCGAGGTGTTCAGGTCTATGAACGAGATGTGGGTGTTGGAACAACGTTGGATGGAGCTTGGTTGCGTCACAGTGCATCGATCGGAGGCGGGCTAGATGGCTAAAATGCAACACCACCCACAGGAGGAAATGCTAGTTCAATATGGGGAGCGCATGCTGCTAGCTTTGGATTGGCTAGCGACCTTCGGCGCTGATCCAGAAGGCGGCGTGACCCGGCTCTTGTATGCGGAGCCTTGGCTCAAAGCGCAACTAGCACTGATCGACAATATGCAGAGCATGGGGCTCAAGGCAGATTTTGATGAAATCGGCAATGTGTACGGCAAATTGCAGGGATCGGATCCATCGTTGAAACCGATGCTCACAGGATCCCATATGGACACCGTCAAAAACGGCGGGAAATACGATGGAGCCTACGGCATTATCGCATCGATGATGGCGCTTGGCTATTTGAAGGCCGTGTACGGGACACCGAAACGGACCTTGGAGATGGTCTCCTTTTGCGAGGAAGAAGGAAGTCGATTTCCTTTGGCGTATTGGGGCTCCGGTCATGTGACAGGCGTACTCTCACTAACAGATGGTATCGGACTTGCCGATCCAGAGGGAGTTACATTGCTAGAGGCGATGGAGCAGGCGGGATTTGAAACGTCACAAGGCGAGCTCTACCCAGCCAAGCGTGAGGATATAGGCGTATATATCGAAATTCATATTGAGCAAGGCGCGGTCCTAGAGTTTAAAGAGAAGCAAATTGGTGTAGTAACGGCCATTGTGGGCCAAATTCGAATGACGATCGTGGTTACGGGTACGCCAAATCATGCTGGAACGACCCCGATGACGATGCGCAAAGATGCGTTGGCTGCCGCCGCCGAAATGGTTGCGCTGACAGAGAAGATGGCACTTGCGGAGGGTGAACCTTTGGTAGCCACCGTAGGACGCTTAGAAGTGAAGCATGGAACATCGAACGTAGTGCCAGGTGAAGTGGAATTTACATTAGATATTCGGCATACGGATGAACGAAAGATAGAGGCTTTTCGCGCAGAACTGTTAGTAAGATTTATGGAAATCGCTTTGCGAAGAGAACTTCATATAGATGCAGTGGAACATCTAAATGCCTTACCAGTGGCCATGGATAACGGGATATCAGCGGAAATTGAGGCTGCCTGCGACTTCTATGGCTACGAACATATGCGGATGCCAAGCGGGGCTGGACATGACGCGCAGCTATTCGGGCCTATCTGTCCGTCAGCGATGATTTTCGTGCCAAGCCGAGCTGGTATCAGCCATAGTCCCAAAGAGTTCACAAAGCCGGAAGATCTGATTGTCGGCTTTCAGACACTCGTTCATGTGTTATATCAATATGGCTACGGGGGAAAAGCAGATGAAAACCTATAAAGATCTATCACCCTCCCTTCGAACAATTATGACCCCAGGTCCTGTAGAGGTTGACCCTAGGGTGCTGCGGGCGATGTCGTATCCGATTCTTGGTCAGTTTGATCCTGAGTTCACAGAGCTGATGAATGAAACGATGGAGATGCTTCGTGAAGTTTTCCAGACGAACAACCAATGGGCTTTTCCGATCGATGGGACTTCCCGTTCAGGTATAGAAGCTGTGCTTGTGAGTATCATTGAGCCAGGAGATAAGGTACTCGTGCCGATATACGGACGATTTGGGCATTTGTTAGTAGAAATCGCTGAGCGCTGTGGGGCCGAAGTGATGACCATTGAGCAGGAATGGGGTGCTGTGTTTGACCCAGTGGATATCATTACAGCCATTGAGCGGGAGAAGCCTGCCATTGTGGCAATGGTCCATGGGGAAACTTCTACAGGTTGTATACAACCATTCGATGGAATTGGTGCAGCTTGTCGTCAAATGAATGCTCTTCTTGTAGTGGATGCTGTTGCAACAATTGGCGGAGTTCCTGTGAAAACGGATGAATGGCTGCTGGATGCAGTGATTGGCGGAACGCAAAAATGTTTATCCATCCCATCGGGCATGTCACCGATTACGTACAATGACCGTGTGGAGGCGAAGGTGCTGCGCCGTAAAACGATTGAGCGTGGACTGAGGGAAAAGGGCTCTCCTGTTGCGATGGGGAACGCTGTAGCGAGCAACTATTTCGATCTTGGACAGCTGCAGGACTACTGGAGTCCGAAGAGGCTGAATCACCATACAGAGGCTACAACGATGCTGTATGCACTGCGCGAAGGCTTGCGCATTGTGCTGCAGGAGGGGCTGAAGACGCGCTTTGATAGGCACAAACGTCACGAGACGGCATTGATTGCAGGCTTGCAGGCGATGGGGTTGACGCTATACGGTGATCCAATGTGTAAGCTGCCAGTAGTAACCTGCATTCGTATTCCCAGTGGGGTCGCTGGGGAAGAGGTACGCGCGATGTTGCTGAATAGCTTCGGCATTGAAATCGCCTCATCTTTCGGTCCATTGAAGGGACAGATTTGGCGCATTGGCACGATGGGGTTTAGCTGTAATCAGAAAAACGTGCTTCACGTGCTTGGGGCACTGGAAGCAACACTACATTGGCATGGTGTGGATATTTCTGTAGGGAAGGCGCTACAAGCTGCGCTAGCCGTATACGCTCTAAAACGGGAGGAATAATCATGTTAAACATCATGCCACGAGCAGAGCAAGCCATGATTGCTACACCGCATTATTTAGCTAGTGCTGTGGGGAGTGCGATTTTGCAGCAAGGAGGCAATGCTTTTGATGCGGCCATTGCGATTAGTGCGACCCTCGGCGTTGTTTACCCGCATATGACGGGGCTGGGCGGGGATGCTTTTTTCCTTATGTATGATGCAGCTACTGGCGCTTATACCGGATTTAATGGAAGCGGGAAGTCAGCTGCGAAGGCGACGCCTGATTTTTATCGCGAGAGTGGGATGGATAAGATTCCCCAGCGTGGCATTTTGAGTGCAATTACAGTGCCGGGGATGGTGGATGCTTGGTGGCAGGTGTGGAAAAAGCACGGCAGGCTGCCTTGGGCGAAGTTATTAGACGCAGCGATTGGCTATGCGGAAAAAGGGTTTCCGATCTCCCGGAACTTACTATTCTGGATGCGTAAGGATGAGCCTTACATTCGGGCTTCTGCACAGCTTAGTGCGTTGTATATGTGTGATGGCAAGCTTTTGAAGGAAGGCGATCGGCTAATTCAGCCTGATTTGGCAAGAACGTTGAGACTGGTTCAGCAAGAAGGCAGAGATGCGTTCTACACTGGCTCGCTCATGCAGTCGATTATTCATTGTGTTAAACAAGACGGCGGTTTGCTGGAGGAAGAAGATTTCCGCGGTTTTTCCGGAGAATGGGTGGAACTGCTGTCATCGACATATCGTGATTATGAAATTTATCAGATGCCGCCGAACTCGCAAGGGTTCACAGCACTCATGATGATGAATATGTTAGAACATATTGATATGGCAGCTGTACCAAGGGCATCGGCTAATTTTTATCATCTCATGTCGGAAGTGATTAAGAAGGCGTTCAAAGATCGCGACCGTTATTTAACGGACCCTCATTTCAGGGACATTCCACTCGAAAGATTGTTGTCCAAATCATACGCGCAAGAGCTTTGGGATGACATTAAGACCAATCCAATGAAGGTGAGTGAGCACCTCTCGCCAGCTATCGGTCAAGATACAGCTTATGCGGCAGTTGTGGATGAGGAGGGGAATTCCGTCTCTTTTATTCAAAGTCTCTATTTTGATTTCGGGGCAGCTTACGTTCCAGGAGATACAGGTATTATTATGCAAAATCGCGGCTCGTTCTTCTCACTTGATCCTGCTTGTGCGAATGTGTTGGAGCCTGGCAAAAGATCGTTCCATACGTTGATGCCTGCCATGGTAAGTAAGGCCGGAAAGCCTTATATGCTGTTCGGCACGCAAGGGGGAGAAGGTCAGCCTCAGACGCAGCTTTCGATACTCACGGGGGTATTGGATTATGGTTTATCGATTCAAGAAGCTATTTCGCTTCCACGTTGGGTATATGGACGTACTTGGGGAGAAGAGGGGGATGCGCTAAAACTGGAGCATCGGCTTGAACCTGAGGTTTATACAAAATTGAAGCAATGGGGACATCGTGTAGAGCCCGTCCATGCATGGGATGGCATCATGGGTCAGGCGCAGGGCATTGTCATTGACGAGCAAGGTTTCAAAAGCGGGGCGGCGGATCCCCGTGGCGATGGGTTAGCGATTGGCTGGTAACGGGTAAGCATCTACTGAGAAAAAGAAGGGGCGATGAGCGATGGAGGCTTATGACATTCTGCAAGCTGTGGAAAGTAATACAGGAGCTCGTGTATTAGCAACAGTGATTCATGTGGAAGGCCACGCTTATCGCAAGCAAGGCGCTGTTATGCTATTAATGGCAGATGGAAGTATGGTGGGAAGCATTTCTCCCGGGTGTTTGGAAGGGGATCTCGCTGCTTACGTGCCCAGTGTGTGGGAATCACAAAAGCCGCAAATGGTTGAATACGATATGAGGCCAGCCGATGACTTTGGTTGGGGGGAGACAATTGGGTGCGGTGGGTTAATTCGTATTTTGCTAGAGCCGCTTGCCGGAGAGCTGCTGGTTAACTTGCTGGTGGTGAAAAAAAAGTTAGATCAGGGTGAAACCGTAGAACTCATTCGCACCTATACCGATGGGTATTCGGAGATTAGGTATGCGTTGCGGGGATCTGGTATAGATGAGCAAACGGCTGTGAGGGAGTCCTTACATTTCGTGACGAGTACGGTTTTTGTGCCAAAACCAAGAGTCATCATATTCGGTGCGAATCTAGATGCAATCCCGCTCGTGCAAATGGCTGCGAACAGCGGCTTTCGTGTGGTTGTTGCGGACTGGAGAGAGGCTGTATGTAAGGCAGAACGGTTTCCTGGGGTCGAAACGATGGTGGCTTTTCCAGAGACGCTAGTCAAAAAGCTTGCGCTAAATGAGCGAGACTACGTTGTTATCATGAGTCACCAGTTCGAAAAGGATACCGCTTTCTTCCAAGGAGTCATAGCCTATCCATTGCAATATCTCGGCATTATGGGCTCCAAGGAGCGTACGGCCAAAATGTTGGAGGGCTTCGAGCGCCCTGACTGGCTGCACGCGCCAATTGGGCTCAACATCGGCTCCGAGGGCGCGTTCGAGAATGCGATCAGTATTGCAGCTGAGCTGATTGCGATCAAACGCGGGAAACATGGAGCTGGATCGTGGCGATCCCCCTTAGCTCATGGACGGGATGTCCAAAGCTTCTGCTCATGGTAAGACCGAAACAAATCGTGGGTGTTTATTTGGCGGCGGGGAGTAGTCGGCGCATGGGGACTGCGAAGCAATCTCTAGAACTGGCAGCTGGCATCTGCCTTGGAGGTCTAGCGCTGTTGAAGGCGCTCGCCTGTGCGGAGTTAGCGCAGGTGATTGTCGTTGTACGCGAAGGAGATGGGCTGAAATGGCTGCCGGAAGTGGCTCGTAGTCAGCTTGCCAGTGGCAGATGCCGACTGGTCGTGAGTCCAGATGCGGGATTGGGCATGGCACATTCACTTCGCGCGGGTATACAAGCGGCGGAAGAGTCGGAGGCTGACGGAGTTATGGTTATGCTGGCGGACCAGCCATTTATTGATGGTTCAACTCTAGAGGAGCTGATTGCTGCCTATAACGCGGAGATTGGCTGCGATTTCGTTGCTAGCGGTGATGGTGGAGTGCCTAAGCCGCCTGTCATTCTAGGGCGAGGCATGTGGCCAGCTGCTTCAGCATTAAAAGGAGATACTGGTGCGCGAGTGCTGTTTCACTTGCCTGCCTTTCGCGGTCAAATCATCGAGGCAGCCTCTTTAACATTTATGGATGTCGACACGGTGGAGCGATATGAAGAAGCAAAAGACATCTTCAAACACCAATCAATGTTAAATTAAATAACATATAAAAAGCGAAATAGTGCATTGATACGAATGATGCACTATTTTTGTATATAAAAAACAAAATGATGTTATGTTAGTTGACGCAAAATTGGAATATTGTTTATAGTAAATCTAATTTATTAAAAGTTTCGTGCGAACACCCAGCGTCACCACGCAGCATGCCGGCTTCATTCGGTAAACTCAGAACGCATAACGAGCACGTGGTCATTCAGAAACTCTGAGGAGGGTTGAATATGTCAGTTCCGATGCATCAACTACCTGAACAGCAGCCTTCCGTATGGCAGCCAACGAGTGTGGAGGAAGCGATTCAATTGAAGCATAAATGGGGCAAGGATGCGGTCATTGTTGCCGGAGGTACTTGGCTTCGCACACGGTGGGAGAATCGGCTTGCCCCGATGCCGCAGCATTTCATTAGTCTTGGACGAATTCTTACACTCTCGGGATTAACCGTTACTGCCCAAGGGAAAGTTCATATAGGTCCTGCCTTATGCATTGCAGATTTGATGAAAAACGAGCTAGTGCAACAGAAATGTAGTCTCCTCGTGCAGGCGTGCTCAGAGATTGCGGCTCCGTCGATTCGGAACTTAGCCTCGGTCGGAGGCAATGTGATGACACGTACAGGCGATCTGATTCCTGCTCTGCTGGTGATGAATGCGCAAATACGATGCACAGATGGACAGAACGAACGAATGATGGCGTTGCAGGATTGGCTAGCTGCTCCACTCGGGGCTGAGGATGAGATCATGACAAGTATAATCGTGCAGACAGAGACTGCGAAAGAAGCGGGATTCCTACATGAGTTCTACCACAAAGTGGGACGGAGAGAGGCCTTTACGCCATCGGTCGTTACGGTTGCAGGAAGGATTTCACTATTAGCAGATGGGACGATTGCCGACATCGCTTTAGCAGCGGGGGGAGGCAATGCGATTCCTGCGAGATTTCCGTCACTAGAAGCAGAAATATGCGGAAAACCATTATCGAAGGCCGTCTTACAGCATCTGCATAAAGGCGTAATGGCGGAGTTTAACGCTGTGGCGGATGATTATGCAGGGGTTGCTTATCGCAAGCAGACGGCAGCGAATCTGATCATATCGGAGTGTTATAAAGCTTGGCGCAAAGGGGGCGGAGCCTATGCTCCTCAATCGTAATGCGAAGAAATGGATCATTAGACCTGACGGGAAAGAGAAAGTGACGGGGGAGCTTCGTTACCTGACGGATTTAACAGCACCAGGCATGCTTCACGGTAAGGTACTTCGAAGTCAATACCCGCATGCTTGGATTCTTTCTATTGAAACTACAAAAGCCAAACAATTACCTGGCGTACGCGCGGTTCTAACGGCGGCTGATGTGCCTGGGTTGAACTTATTCGGTATTGCTTTTCCGCATCAGCCTGTGTTTTGTCAGGATCGGGTTCGTTATATTGGGGATGCATTGGCATCCGTCGCTGCAGATACGGAGGAAATTGCAGAATACGCACTAAGCCTCATTGAGGTCGTGTATGAACCGCTTCCTCTGGTAGATAATCCAGAGACCGCGTTAGAAGCGGGGACGATCCTGCTGCATCCCGAAGGGAATCTGCTGCATCAAACAACCTTGCAACATGGGGATTTGAATATAGAGGCCGCTTTTCAAACTTGCGCACACGTCGTTGAAGAGACTTATCTGACACCTCGGCAAATGCATACGTATATGGAAACTGAAGGCGGACTTTTTATCCCTGAGGTTAATGGAAGATTGACTGTCTACTCGCCGACCCAACATGGCTATAAGGATCGCTTTCAGCTAGCGAGAATCCTAGGCGTGCCAGAGGAGCAGATCAGAGTCGTCTCCAGCCCGATAGGCGGATCATTTGGCGGCAAGGATGAGCTGAATGTGCAGCCATTCGGCGCACTGATGGCGTTGAAGACTGGTATGCCGATCAAAATGCACAATTCCCGTCGTGAATCCGTCATCGCAGGCATTAAGCGTCATCCGATGCGGATCACGATGAAAACAGGCACAGATGAGCAAGGCAAGCTGATTGCGCACCAAGTTCGCATCCTAGCGGACACAGGCGCCTACGCGACATTAGGCTGTGAGGTTTTGAATTTCGCAACCGAGCATGCGATAGGTCCTTATCGAATCCTGCATGTGGATGTAGAAGGCAAGAGCGTTTACACGAATAACGGTGTGTCTGGCGAGTTTCGGGGGTTCGGCGGCAATCAGGTGATTTTCGCGGTGGAGAGCCAAATCGAACGTCTAGCCGAGAAACTCGGCATGGACGCGTGGGAGCTGCGCAAGCTTAACTTGCGCGAGCCAGCCGATCCTGGCCCGATGGGCCAGCCCATCGTAGCCACCGAGGGCGCGGCCCAGGTGTGGGCCAAGGCGCAGGAGTCGCCGCTCTTGGCGAAGCGCTACGCCAAGCAGCCGCCCGCTGCGCAAGAGCCATGGCTGCGCCGAGGCGTCGGCGCTGCGCTGGTGATGCACGGTGCCGGGCTCGGCCTCGGCATCCCCGACCATTCCGGCGGCCGCATCGAGCTCACGCCGGAGGGCAAGATCCAGGCCTCCTTCGGCTTCGAGGAGTTCGGCCAAGGGCTCTATGCAGCACTCACGTTGATGCTGCAGGAGGGCTTCGGCTGCGCCGCTGATGACATAAGCATCGTCATCGGCGATACCGACCGCGTGCCGAGCAGCGGGTCGAGCACAGCTTCCCGCGCCACCACGATGATGTGGCGCGCGCTCCAGCGGCTGAAGCCAGCCTTCCTGCTGGCGCTGCTGGAGCAGGCTTCGCAGCTCTGCGGCGTTCCGGCCGCAGAGCTCGCAACCGGCGCAGGCGGAATTCATCACAAGGGTGATGAATCCGGGGAGCCGGTTGTCACGTATGCGGAGGCCGCTGCGGCAGCAGGGAAGCCGATCTTGGCGCATACGGAGTTCGACTACCCGACGACGCCCGAAGGGCGGGTCGGGGCGCACTATCTGTACTCGTACGCAGCTGCAATCGTAGAGGTTGAAGTTAACATGCTGACCGGTCGAGTCAAGGTGCTGCAGACCGATCACGTCATCGCCGCAGGTCCTGTGATTAATCCGATGGGCTTTCTTGGACAAATTGAGGGCGGTAGTGGGATGGCTTTGGGCTATACCCTGACCGAGGATGCGGTGATGCAAGATAGCCGCTACCTAAGGCATAACTTGGACACTTACCTCGTTCCCACTTTCAGCGATAGCCCACTCAGCATTCAAGTTGAAGCCATTGAAGAACTGCCGGAGGGAGATACGTTTGGCCCTCGCGGCGTTGGAGAAATCGGCTCTGTCGGTTTGGCGCCAGCCATTACGGCAGCAGTGCGGCAAGCGACAGGCATTTGGGTAAATAAGTTGCCCATATCACCAGAAGACATCGTGCAATCCATCGATTGGTTAGAAGGGGTGGAGGCCAGTGATTAATACATCTTTTGTGCTAGATTGCTCCATTAACGGGAAGGCGGTCTCCATGCCAGTCCCTGCATCCAAGCGGATGTCAGCGATACTGCGAGAGGACTTGGGGATGACCGGAACCAAAGTTTCTTGCGAAATTGGGCGCTGCGGCGCTTGTATGATTCTGCTTGATGGTCAACCTGTGAACTCCTGTTTACTGATGGCGTATCAGGCTTCAGGCAAGGAGCTTACGACCATTGAGGGGATATCAGCAGGTGAAGAGCTGCATCCGATTCAACAAGCGATGTTAGAGGAGGGGGGATTGCAGTGCGGTTACTGTACCGCAGGCATGGTAGTCACCTTAACCGCGTTGTGGGAATCAAATCCATCTCCAACGAGGGCTGAGGCCGAGAAAGCATTGTGTGGGAATATATGCCGATGCACAGGGTATGAGGGGATTTTCAGAGCGGTAGAGAAATGCGGATTGTCCATAAAAAGAGAGGGGTAGAAGCCATGAGAAAAACCATACTGTCCATAACTGCTATTATGTTAGTTATTTTGAGCGCATGCTCAACGAGCACAACAACAAGTTCTTCAACACCGGCTTCCACCACGACGACTTCCACTGCAACAACAACGGAGAAGAAGCTGCCAAGAGTTGCCTTTGTCTATATCGGTGTTCCAGGGGATGGCGGTTGGACGTTTGAGCATGATCAAGGTCGCTTGATGATGGAGAAGGAACTTGGCATTAAAGCGACGACCGTTGAAAATATCCCGGAAGGACCTGATGCCGAACGTGTATTCGAAGAGTTGGCTCAGAAAAATGACATTATTTTCGGAACATCCTTCGGGTACATGGACCCCATGGTTGCGGTAGCAGCGAAGCATCCGAATGTGAAATTCCTGCACGCCACTGGCTACAAAACAGCACCAAACCTAGGCACGTACATGGGACGTGAATATCAAAGTGCTTACCTTGTTGGTATGGCCGCAGGGAAAATGACGAAAAACAACCATATGGGGTATGTCGGAGCCTTCCCGATTCCAGAGGTCATTTATACGATTAATGCGTTCACGTTAGGCGCGCAAAGTGTGAATCCGAACATCGATGTCTCCGTAGTGTGGAGTAACACTTGGTTTGATCCTGCTACTGAGAAGCAAGCGGCAATCTCGTTATTGGATAAAGGCGTAGACGTCTTGGCGGCTTATCAAGATTCACCAGCAAGTATCCAGGCAGCTGCTGAGCGAAAAGTATGGGGCATCGGGAATGATTCCGATATGGGCAGATTCGCACCCGATACGTACATATCTAACCCGAAATGGAACTGGGGACCTTACTATGTAAAAACGGTGAAAAGTGTTATGGACGGCACTTGGAAATCTGAGGCATATTTCGGCAGTATGAAAGAAGGCATCACGGATATTGCCCCACTAGGCAAAAATGTGCCAGCGGATGTTAAAGCTTTAGTAGAAAAGAAAAAAGCAGAAATTTTGAATGGTACGTTTGAGGTATTCCAAGGACCTATCGTGGATCAAGATGGCAAAACACGTTTCGAATCCGGGAAGAAGATGACGGACGATGAAATCCTGGGCACAACTTGGTTTGTTAAGGGCATTAAAGGTGTTATCCCTAAATAAAGAATGAAGGATGTGAGTGGCGATGACAATACAAGATATCGCATTAATTCACGAGTGGCACCCGGTGTTGTTGTCGTCAGCACTCACGGATAAGCCGGAAGCTGTTGTTGTACTTGGCGAAAAAGTTGCGGTATTCCGCACCTCGCAAGGCGTCCACGCGTTTAAAGACTTATGCATTCATCGGGGTGTGCCGCTTTCACTTGGGAAAGTAAGCGGCGATGAGCTGGTATGCGCGTACCATGGCTGGTCTTACAACGGCTGCGGTACCTGTACCAAAATTCCTTCTTTGCCGAAGGGACAAGCGATACCCTCGAAGGCCAAAGCTTTCGTTTATGCCTGCGTAGAAGCGCACGGACTGATCTGGGTGTGCTTAGGGAAACCTGAGGGTCCGCTGCCGAAAGTGAGTGCTTACGTACCAGAGGGCTTCAAGGAAGTATTCATGGGGCCTTACACCCTGCAAGCCGCAGGTCCTCGCATTATTGAGAATTTCCTCGATGTGTCCCACCTGATGTTCGTGCATGAGGGGCTGCTTGGCGATAGTGAATTCGCTGAAATCAATGATTATCGTGTGTTAGAAAAGAATGGCGTATTGCGTTCCGAAGAAATCATCGTGTATCAGCCGGATGCGGATGGGACAGGGCGCGGGGTGAATAGTCGTTATGTGTATGAGGTGTTTGGTCCATTATGTGTAGCTTTAACGAAGAGAGATGACGTATCTGATCATATTTTTCGGTTGTTTCTGATGGTGTTGCCGGTCACGGAGCAGACGAGTATTGCTTATATGTTGAAGCAAAGAAATTACGCGTATGACGAGCCTGATGAGGTGTTCATCCAATTCCAAGACAGGCTCATCGAGCAGGATCGGATCATGGTGGAGAACCAGAAGCCGGAGTTGCTGCCGCTAGATTTACAGGCTGAGCTGCATTTGAAATGCGATCGTTTGAGCATTGCTTACCGTAATCGGTTGCGCGAGTTAGGTGTCACCTTCGGGACAGCTTAGCGAGATTTGTCAGATCTGGGATGAGTAGTGCGAATGACATGCATACGAAATAAAAAAAGGATTGTATAATTAGCTTAAGCTATTATGCAATCCTTTTTTTATTTTGGTAAAATAAGACTACTAGACTACCACCAGTAGTTAGAAGGCTCATTTGCATGTTGTTTTCTTGTGTCTGAAGGAGTTGTGAAAGTTTTGATAAGTGCAGCTGTTTCTTCAGCAGATAGAGGTTGAGCCACCATAAAGGAATCTGCTTGCTTGCGCAGTTCTGCGCGTTTAACTGCTTGTACGGAACGTTGCAATTCTGGGTTCAATTGAATAATTGCCATTGGTTTAGCTCCCTCTTTTTTAATAATAGTTTACAAGAGTGATTATAGCAAAATATTGGAATTTAGGGGAGAGTTAATTGAAAATAGTAGCGAAAATATTTGTTAGTATGTATCTGGTACTCTTCATTGCATTGCAAATCTGGTGTTCGTTTGTAACCTTCCATTTTCCCTATAATGGTATCTATTTGGACACGGCTCGCACAGACCAGTGGATTGTTAGTAAACTTGAAGCAAATAGCACGAATGATAAGATTCATATCGGTGATCGCGTCATTGCAATTGATGGGAATCCACCAGGTGAATGGTCAACCGTTAAACGTTGGAATGTGGTTGAGAAAGCGAATACCGTTGTGATTGGGAGAGATGGGGTTGTAGAATCTATCGATTTAAGGACCAGCCGGCCAGCCCTATTCGATATCATTTCGCTCGCGGAGGAACTCATCTGTCTATTCATGTGCGTACTATTATTGGTAAGGGAAAATCGTTCACCTTCCGCACGATTACTCGCGTTCTCGTTTCTTAGCGCCGCTGTCATCTTGATGAGTTTAGGCGCATCCATGCGAGGAGATTTAATAGGCAAGTTAATGATTGCTAGTTCGATGATGGTGTTGCCTATTGTTTTTCTACATTTTCTCGTGGTGTTTTTCAAAGAAAAGGGAGACATGGAGCTGCCCAAGGGACATTTTAAATATTTGTACGGGATAGCCTTAGTCGCATTTGTCATGCGAGGTCTCTACTTCTTTCCTTCGATGGCTTTCATATATCGGCATGACGGATCTGTTACGATGGGATTCTTTATCATTGTTATTTCCTTAAATATTTCCCTGTTAGCAACGTTGTTTGTGAAAGTTAGGAAGGCACAGACGCCGCTTGCTGGTATTATCAAAAGTGTGTTTTACTCCTTGCTCATTTCATTTCTACCCATTATCTGTCTCTCTTTCATCCCACAGCTCATTATCGGAGAATGGATATTCGATCCTATTTATACGAGTTGGCTATTATTAATATTCCCTATTACGTTCTCCTATTTAATAGCTTCGGATCAGCTATACGATATTGGTCTTGTCGTGCGGCGTATTGTATTTGCCAGTCTAATGGCGGTCGTACCCGTCAGCTTGTTTACAGGGGCTTTTGCTATTATTTTTCATGGGCAAACCAATGGGAAACAAATTTTATTCGTATTCCTAGGCTCGATAGCCCTTCTTTCAGCCGTGTTGTATGCAGCGGAGTATTGGACGACGAGATTGGAGCCCTATTTATTCCCTAGAAAATACATATTGCAGTCAGCGCTCAAAAAGATTTCCAAAAATCTAGGAACAATCTCCAGTTTTCGCGATCTAAAGGATATTATCCTAGTCGATATCGTTGGCACGTTGCAAGTGACGGGTGGTGCGATTGTTTTTCGGCATAAAAACGATATCGAAATCATCTGCGAAGGAGAAGTCGATACAGCAGAAATTCAGCATTTAGTGAATTCATCTGCGATTCTGGATCATCCCTACTATACATTTTTAGAAATGAACTGCCATGAAGAATACACGAGCTACCTCATCGTGACACGGAAGAAGACGAACACGCGAATCGCAAAAGAAGAATGGCAGTGGCTGCAGCTAATCACCTCGTATTTGGAGGTAAGTATGGAAAATGTGTATCTGATTCGTAAGTTAACCGGCCGCCTTCAGCAAATGGTTTCCCATCTTCCACAGGAAGAACATCTCTGGTTACGGAAAGTGATGTTCGAACTGCAGGAAGAGGAACGGGTTCGCATTGCAACAGATCTTCATGATACAACGATGCAGGATTTATTTTTCCTCAAGCGAAGATTAACCTCATTAGCCGAGAAGCCATCGATGCGTCAAGAAGATCGTGAACAGCTGAACAGTATGAACAATTTTGTTGAAATGATTAATGCCAGCTTGCGCCAGAGTTGCTTTGAGTTGAATCCGCATCTGTTGAAAGAGGTAGGCTTGAAGCAAACCTTGAAGACGTTCGTTGAAAAGGAATCCTATACGACGCCGTTCGATATTTCCTTCCGAGCCGAGCAAATTTCCGACATTGAAGGCAAGGATTTATCAGCGAAACGGCATATCTTCCGAATCGTACAAGAATTACTTAATAACGCTAAGAAACATTCACAGGCAGCCAATGTGAGCTTCCATTTATGGGAAGAAGAGCACTTCTTCTACTTAAGCTACCGGGATGACGGCGTAGGTTTTCTTGTGAAGGAAGAGGTCGCTGTTGAAATCGCTGCATCAGGGATGGGACTAGCCTATATGAGAAGCCGTGTGCTGCATGTTGGCGGCAGTTTCGAACTGGAGACCGCGGTGGGGGAAGGGACCCATATCTTAATCACAATACCAACTGAGGAAGTGATGTCAGCATGAGTGAAATTGTCAAAACATTAGTGGTCGATGACCATCCCTTATTCGCGC
Organism: Paenibacillus sp. J31R109; assembly: GCF_059692055.1. Lineage (NCBI taxonomy): Bacteria > Bacillati > Bacillota > Bacilli > Caryophanales > Paenibacillaceae > Paenibacillus > Paenibacillus sp. J31R109. Next base: position 24,106 of record NZ_JCAUAR010000020.1, read on the forward strand.
GGGCAACGAAGACGTTGCTAGATGAAATAGATCGTATTGAGGTTGTTGGGGTTGTTAGTAATGCCAGCGAATGTTTGGAGTATGTGAAGCTTCATCAGCCTGGGCTTGTATTTCTGGATTATCAGTTGCCTGATCAGACAGGCACGGAGGTAGCCGCGCAGCTTAAACAGCTGTATCCGCACATTCATATTGTCATTTTCACAGGTATCGAACTCGCAGGCATTTACAATAAACTGATTGAAATGAAAGTAAGCGGTGTACTCTCAAAAGAGTCGACGGAGCGGACGATAAAGAATATGGTCTATTGTATTTTAGATGGCTATACAATGATTCCGCTGTCATTTTTCAACCAGATGCAGCTACATGAGGCCGATGCCGGAGAAGAATGTGAGCTGCAAGAGGAAGAAGTACTTATGATGAACATGCTGGTTAAAGGAGCAACGCACGAGCAGATCGCGGAGCGCATCTTCATGAGTAAGCGAACGGTCGATAATTATCTCCGTAAAATATATGACAAGTGGGGCGCCAAATCGCGGACAGAAGCTTTGGAGAAATTTATCAAAAGTAAATATTACACCTGAAAGTAGGCGCTTTACATGCAGGACATTCAACAGCACATGGCACGGATGATAGATGATTATATGTTTGATGAGGATTTGAAAATTCTGCTGAAATCATGTCTGTCAGATTCGGAGACCTCAAGTCTATCGTGGTCCAAAGTCACGTTGTGTACACACGCCATGCTCGGCGGGAATTCGGCTGACATTCATCGTCGCGCGGCTTTAACAGAATTAGTTGTGCTCATCCTAGACATCATCGATGATCTGCAGGATCAGGATAGCGACAGTAAGCCTTGGATGCGCGTTGACACGGCAAGTGCGTTGAATGCTGTATTAGCGTTAATTATGGGGGTTGTAGGTGAGTTGGGCAGGTTGAATGCCAGTGGAGCCATGCTTGTCGAAATCAGCAAAATCGTTGCGAGATCCATCAACGGCCAACATAAAGATGTGACGAATGTGATCTCCACAGTCGATGATTACCTTTGGATGACCCAAGAAAAATCGGGTTCCCTCTTCCGACTTGCTTGCTTTATGGGTTATACCCATACAGGGTGTGCGGAACAGACAGTAGAGCAGCTGCATCAGTTGGCAGATTGTGTGGGGCTCCTCCACCAGATTCAAAATGATGTCCGGGATCTCGTTCGCTATGATGAAAAAAGTGATTTAATGGCGCAGAAGCGAACACTGCCAATCTTGTATCTCCTCTCCATGGAAGAGGAGAGTTTCTCTCCCGTGAAGGCGTACTATAAGGGGGAGATCACGGCTGAACGTTTTGCAGAAAAGGAAGATGAGGTCAAAGCGTTGATTGAGGATTCGGGCTGTTTGGAATACGCTAGGATTGTTCAAACAGTCTGTATTCAGAAGGCTGAGGAGCTATGGGGAGAACTGCAGGCCTTGTCGCCTTGGAAGGAAGAGTTCCGAACGCTCATGTACGGCGATTTCATCAAGATGGGTATTGAAGTGGAGCAGGCGTAATGCCTGCTCTTTCTATGTATAGAAAGGGTGGAAAACAATGATTATCGTTGCAACGGATGGGAGCGGTGACTTCCTTAGCATACAAGAGGCTGTTGATCATATCCCAGAGGGACATACGAAGCTTACGACTATTCACATTAAAAGTGGTGTATATAAAGAAAAATTATATATCGATAAGCCATGGATATCGTTGGTTGGCGAAGGGGCGGACACGACCATCATTTCTTATGATGATTACGCGAAAAAGTTATTTCCCAGCGGAGAGCCTTATCACACGTTTCATTCTTATACAGCTTACATAGGCGGGGATCATATTGAGGTGAAGGGGATCACCTTCGAAAATACAGCGGGGAGCGGGGATATCGTGGGGCAAGCCTTGGCTGCTTATGTTGATGGGGACTGCATTGTTTTTCGCGATTGCCGATTCCTCGGGCATCAGGATACGTTGTTCACAGGACCGTTGCCACCGAAACCGCGAGATCGCGGCAGCTTTGGCGGTCCAAGGGAAGGTGCGCCGAGACGTCCGGTGAGGCAGTATTACGAACGTTGCTATGTGGAGGGCGATGTTGATTTTATTTTTGGCTCGGCGACAGCGGTGTTTCAGGAGTGTGAGATTGTCTCCTTGGGAAGCGGCTGGATCACAGCAGCCTCTACGCCGGAGGAGGTTCAATTTGGTTATGTCTTCTTGAGATGCAAGCTAACAGGAGATATACCTGAGCAGTCAGTAGGTCTAGGGAGGCCGTGGCGGAACTATGCGAACGTTGCGTTTGTAGATTGCTGGGTAGGAGCGCATGTAAAGTCTGCAGGCTGGGATCGATGGAATGAACAGGAACCGATAGAAGCGGTTAGGTACATGGAGTTTGGAAGTGAGGGTCCTGGAGCAGTAACTAGCGGGCGCGCTGCGTGGGCAACGGAATTGAACGAGCAGGAAGCGAGGAAGCTGACTGCTGAGCGCGTTCTAGCAGGTGCGGATGGTTGGGATCCGACGGCGAGCAGTGGGGATTTACACGTCGCTGTAGAAAAGCCCTCCAGCGCAGCCTCGCCAGCGCAGCGGAGGTGAAAGCCGAGAAATAGCGCCCGAAAAGGGCGCTATTTCTGCCCTTGCGGCCGTGGGCCCGAAGGATAAGGCCCTTTTAGGGCCTTAAAGGCAGCCTCGCCAACGCAGCGGAGGTGAAAACCGAGAAATAGCGCCCGAAAAGGGCGCTATTTCTGCCCTTGCGGCCGTAGGTCCGAAGGATAAGGCCTTTTTAGGGCCTTAAAGATAGCCTCGCCAGCGCAGCGGAGGTGAAGACCGAGAAATAGCGCCCGAAAAGGACGCTATTTCTGCCCTTGCGGCCGTAGGTCCGAAGGATAAGGCCTTTTTAGGGCCTTAAAGGCAGCCTCGCCAGCGCAGTTGTTCGTGTTGATAATGATTCTCGACAAAATAAAATAAATACTATATAATAATAATTATAAATAAGGTATGGAGCTCTCACGGCGAGCATGAACATAGATATTACATTTACATTTATGTGTAGTAAGCGAACCGTAAGTTCATGAACACCATACAATGAAAAAATGAAAGAGGAGGTTACCCTAATGGTCAAACATGATCTGAATCAAGCCTTACAGCGGATGCGAGCTCGAAATATCCCGTTAACTCCACAGCGGCGAGCATTGTTAACATATCTTTATGCGCAGGAAAGTTACACGACGGTGAAAGACATTTGCGAGGCAATGGTCGGTGAGTATCCGCATGTGAATGCGATGACAGTTAACAGCTCTCTGCACGTTTTTAAACAGCTGGGATTAGTGAATGAGTTGGCAGTAGGCGGTACTTCCTTACGATATGAAGCAGCTATTTGCTCGTAAGTGAGTTTTACTACGGGACGGGATTAGTACGCGAGTAATCGGCCGTTATCATGCCATTGTCCATATATTTGATTGAGACGGGTATGTTCAATGAACTTGGTTAATCGATTTTGATATAAGGTTGCATCGTTCCGTACAGACTGAATATTGTCGAGTTTCACTCTCACATATAGCTCTGGCAAGGACTGAAAATGGCGATAGAGCACTTCGTCCTGACGTAGTTGCGTTAGGATAACTTCATCTATGACGAATGATGCGGTGTTCATATCGGGCAATACTTGATGTCCTGCTTCCGTCATGAAGCCTAATTTATCTAAACGCCGGACTCGTTCTTTGTTGAGTTCTGTCCATTTACTCTTCTTTTTTCGAGGGGAGAAGCGTTGCGCTGTGTGGGTGTCATCAACTTTCTTAGTTGTGCTGTCAATCCAGCCAAAGCATAAGGCTTCTTCAACAAAGTCAATGTAACTCATGGAAGTGCGCTGGGCAGGGACTAACCAACAATAACTCTCTGTACGGTGATGGTTAACTAGCCACTCTCGCCATTCTTGTCGCGACTGTACATGTACTACGTTATCTATGATCATAACTGCTAATCACCCCCGAGTTGTGGTATGTACCTGTGCAGCCCCTACATTTTCGGCCCAATAACTAATTGTAGCAAATCCTCTTAGTGTTTGTTTTGTACGCATTATATAATTCCTCCTCATATATGAAGTATCGCTCCTATATGAGTATTGTAAACGGAACACACTGACACCTATATGTCAGTGTGTTTATTTTTTTCTAAATCTTCACATACGTGATTGTCGAAAAATATGAAAGTTCGTTACATAGGCCATTTGATGTCTATGGACAACGGATGATTCCATATTGAGATGTTGAGAAACGGTTGAGAAACGCATCTTCACACATTTACAGGTAAAAGCTAGAAAATGTGCCGAAAAAGCGAACTATTTAAAAGTATAAAGTAATAATTGTTCGTTTTTTGAAATTGACATGGCACGTTAGTTGGTAGTAAACTAGGAAAGCGGGAAATGAAGCCGCACTAATTGAAAATGTCGAATCAACTCGTATAAAATCAGGAATAAGGCCTGAAAGTATCTACCCAAAAACCATGAATTTTTGGACTACGAGGAAGCGAATGAGGGGAACCATAGGAAATGATGGTCTTTTTGCATTCGGTTCTTTTGCTGTCCAGCGTATAGAATCGTGAATTCTAGCTCTGGGCATTTTTTTATTATAAAGGTGACGAAAGTGGGTTTAAGATGACGACGGTACGTGTTGGTGTAATTATGGGAAGCCAGTCGGATTGGGAAACGATGAAGCATGCTTGTGATATGTTGGACGAACTAGGTGTAGCGTATGAGAAGAAGGTGGTCTCCGCGCACAGAACGCCGGATCTGATGTTTGACTATGCAGCATCGGCGATCGAACGTGGGCTACAAGTCATTATTGCCGGAGCAGGCGGTGCGGCGCATTTACCAGGAATGGTAGCAGCCAAAACAGAGCTTCCGGTTATTGGTGTTCCAGTCAAAACGTCTACATTGAACGGTATGGACTCATTGCTCTCCATTGTACAAATGCCAGGCGGCATTCCAGTTGCTACAGTTGCAATCGGTCATGCTGGTGCGACAAACGCAGGCTTGCTAGCTGCGCAAATTCTAGGCGCTTTTGATCCGGAGATCCAAGCGAGAGTCAAAGCACGCCGCGCGCGTATCACGCAAACGGTGCTAGAAAGCAGTGACAACCTATGAGTGACACTTCCAGCGGTAAAGTGATTCAGCCAGGCGGCACCATCGGTATCCTTGGCGGCGGGCAATTAGGACGCATGCTTACACTAGCCGGACGCAACATGGGGTATCGCTTTGTGACGCTCGACCCGACGGAAGATGCACCTTGCGGTCAAGTCGCGGATCAGATTCAAGCGAACTTCGACGATGTGGAAGCAGCTAGAAGGCTTGCCGCACGTTCGGACGTCATCACGTATGAATTCGAAAATGTCGATGCGAATGTGACCAACATTTTGATGGAAGAATCCTATGTTCCACAGGGAAGTCATCTTTTATACACAACACAGCACCGTCTTCGTGAAAAGAGAGCGATTGAAGCAGCCGGCGTTCCAGTAGCGCCATATGCAGAAATCAAAAGCGAAGCGGACCTGAGAGAAGCAGCGGAGCGCTTCGGTACGCCATGCGTGCTCAAAACCGCAACCGGTGGGTATGACGGCAAAGGGCAGTGGGTGCTTCGCTCCCTAGACGAAGTCGCAGAAGCCTTTGATACGCTAAGCCGTGCCAAAACCGAGCTGGTTCTCGAACAATTCATTCATTTTGACAAGGAATTATCCGTTATTGCAGCTAGAAGTCCACGCGGCGAGGTCAAAGCATTTCCTGCTGCTGAAAATATACATGTACATAATATTCTGCACGAATCCATCGTGCCGGCACGTATTCCTGTGCCCGTGCAGAAGGCAGCCGAAGAACTCGCGATTCGCATCGCGGAGTCGCTCGGTGTGATCGGGCTCATTGCAGTTGAGTTATTCCTAACTAAGGATGGTCAACTTTATGTGAATGAGCTTGCGCCACGCCCCCATAATTCGGGGCATTACACGATGGAAGCTTGTCGGACCTCACAGTTCGAGCAGCACGTACGAGCGATCTGCAATTTGCCGCTAGGTTCAACAGAACTGATCACACCTGTGGTTATGGTCAACTTGCTAGGTGAGCACATTGCGCCGCTGCACGATAAACTTGCTGAGCCGGGCTTCTTAGAAAATGAAGCATTAGGCGTTTCTGCCAAACTTCATTTGTACGGCAAGAAAGAAGCGAAAGAAAAACGCAAAATGGGTCATATCAACCTTTTAACAAACGATGTTGAGAAAGCATTGACTTGGATAGAACAGACAGGCATTTGGGAAAGTAAGTAAAAGAAACCATTGGAGGAACGGCACATGATTGATCGTTATACACGCCCAGAGATGGCAAGTATTTGGACAGAACAGAATAAATTTCAAGCATATTTAGAAGTAGAAATCCTTTCTTGCGAGGCTTGGGCAGAGCTTGGTGTTATTCCGAAGGAAGATGTCAAAGTATTGCGCGAAAAAGCAAGCTTCAACATCGATCGCATCTACGAAATTGAGCAAGAAACACGTCATGACGTCATTGCTTTCACACGCGCTGTATCCGAAACATTAGGGCCTGAGCGCAAATGGGTTCACTACGGTTTGACTTCAACTGACGTTGTTGATACGGCAATGGGTTACTTATTAAGACAAGCTAACGAGATTTTGGAAAAAGACATCATCAATTTCATTGAAATTCTACGCAATAAAGCGATTGAACATAGAGATACAGCAATGATGGGTAGAACGCATGGTGTTCATGCAGAGCCAACGACGTTTGGTTTGAAAATGGCACTATGGTACGAGGAAATGAAGCGTAACCTGGAGCGTTTCCGTTTGGCTGCTAAAGGCGTGCAATTCGGTAAAATCTCAGGAGCAGTAGGCACGTACGCGAACATCGATCCGTTTGTTGAGCAGTATGTATGTGAAAAACTAGGCACAACGCCGGCACCGATTTCTACACAAACGCTGCAACGTGATCGTCACGCTGATTATATGGCTACATTAGCATTGATTGCTACGTCCATGGATAAATTTGCGACAGAAATTCGCGCGCTTCAAAAGAGTGAGTTCCGTGAGGTTGAAGAGCCGTTTGCCAAAGGTCAAAAAGGTTCCTCCGCAATGCCGCACAAACGTAACCCAATCGGTTGCGAAAGCATTTCCGGTCTATCCCGTGTGATTCGTGGACACATGGTGTCCGCGTATGAGAACGTGCCGCTATGGCATGAGCGCGACATTTCGCACTCTTCCGTTGAACGTATTATCTTGCCAGATTCGACGCAATTGTTGAACTACATGCTGAACCGTCTTGGCAACATCATCAAGAATTTGACGGTGTTCCCTGAAAATATGAAACGCAACATGCGCAGCACGTACGATGTTCCTTTCTCCGGCCGCGTGATGACGAAGTTGATTGACAAAGGTTTTGCTCGTGAGCAAGCGTACGATACGGTGCAACCGAGAGCGATGCAAGCATGGGAAGAGCAACGTTCCTTCCGTGAAATCGTAGAGAACACATCGGTTATTACCGAAGTATTAAGCCCAGAAGAAATTGCAGATTGCTTCGATCCTAGCTGGCATTTGAAACATGTAAGCACGATTTTTGACCGTCTTGGTTTGAACTAGAAGTAAGCATGTAAGGGGAAAGGGAGTGGAATTCGTGGCAAACGCAAACGTGATCGTGGATACAGCTGAAGAAATGATTAATGCACCATTAGTGCACAAAGGTAAAGTCCGTGAGCTGTATGATCTTGGCGATAGCTTTTTGATCGTCGTAACAGATCGGATTTCGGCTTTCGATTATATTCTGAAGCCTGGTGTTCCGGACAAAGGGTACGTACTGAATGCACTCAGCAAGTACTGGTTCGGCGTAACAAGCGGTTATATGAACAATCACATCATCCACACGGATGTTGAGAAGCTTCATGCGATTATTCCAAGTGCGGAAGATCGCGAACTGTTGAAGGAACGTATTATTGTAGCGAAAAAAGCAGAGCGTATCTCCATCGAGTGCGTGGTTCGCGGCTACATCACGGGGAACGGCTGGAGACAGTACGAGAAAACCGGAGAAATTAACGGCATTAAACTTCCAGAAGGCTTGCGCAAAAACGAGCGTTTGGTCGATCCGATTTTCACTCCTGCGGCAAAAAATGATGTGGGTCACGATGAGGACATCACCCTTGAGCAGATGAAGGAGCTGGTTGGTGAAGAGCTAACCTTAGCCCTGCAAGAGCGCAGTATCATGCTATACGTGCTGGCGCATAGCATCTGTGAGCAAAAAGGTATTATTTTAGCTGATACGAAGTTTGAATTCGGTTTCTATGCAGGTGAACTTATTATTATTGATGAGATTTTCACACCGGATTCTTCCCGTTATTGGTCAGAAGATAAATATGCTTTGGACATCGAGATTGATTCCATGGACAAAGAGCCTGTTCGCACATATTTGGCGGGATCAGGTTGGGATAAAAATAGTGAACCGGATGAGCTTCCAGCTTCTGTTGTGGAAGAGACTTCGAACCGATATAAAGGGATTCTGCACCGCTTGGTTGACTAAAAATAACGCTGAGGAGCGATTATACGATGAAAGCAACAGTCTATGTAACGATTAAACAAAACGTATTGGACGTGCAAGGAACGGCAGTACAAGGAGCACTTCACTCTATGGGCTTTGAAGAAGTTGGCAAAGTGCGCATCGGTAAATACTTGGAGCTTGAACTTGGTACGACAGACAGAGCAGAAGCAGAAGCACGCGTAAAAGCAATGTGCGAGAAATTGCTTGCAAACACAGTGATCGAAGACTACCGCTACGAGTTGGTTTAGTAGACATAAGAAAACCAGCATAGGCTTACAAAAATAGTTTACTAAAGCAAACTTTTAGGAGGAAAAACGTCATGAATTTTGCGGTTCTTGTGTTCCCGGGATCGAATTGCGATATCGACTTGTACAAAGCGATTGAAGATACAATTGGTCAACCAGTTGACTATGTGTGGCATACGGACGGCGACTTGTCCAAATACGATTGCATCCTAGTACCAGGAGGATTCTCTTACGGGGATTACCTGCGTTGTGGAGCGATTGCTCAGTTTACAAACGTAATGAAAGCTGTCGTGAAGGCTGCGGAAGAAGGCAAATACATTCTAGGTATTTGTAACGGATTCCAAGTGTTGACGGAAGCTCGGTTGCTGCCAGGCGCATTGCTGCGCAATAACGGCATGAAATTCCGCTGTCACCAAGCGGTTCTGAAAGTTGAGAACAACACAACGGCGTTTACGCGTGATTATGCCGAAGGTGAATTGATCAACATTCCAATCGCACACGGTGAAGGCAACTACTACTGTGACGAAGCTACACTGAAAGAATTGCAAGAAAACAACCAAATCGTGTTCCGTTATGAAGCGGGCAACAACCCGAACGGATCACTGGATGATATCGCTGGAATCAGCAATAAAGCAGGGAACGTAGTGGGTATGATGCCCCATCCAGAGCGCGCCATTCATGAGATTCTTGGCTCCGCAGACGGCAAAAAAATGTTCACATCAATTCTAAGTGCTTGGAGGGAAAAACATGACGCAGCAGCTATCCGCTAAGGAACCATCTCCGGAACAAATCGCGGAACAGAAGATTTACAAGCAAATGGGTGTAACTGACGAGGAGTTTGCTAAGATTTGTGGTTTCCTTGGACGTACTCCGAACTACGTAGAAATCGGCGTATTCAGCGTAATGTGGTCCGAGCATTGCTCTTACAAAAATTCCAAACCTGTTCTTCGCAAATTCCCAGTTACAGGACCTCGCGTTCTTATGGGACCTGGTGAAGGCGCAGGGATTGTAGATATCGGGGACAACCAAGCGGTTGTTTTCAAAATTGAAAGTCATAACCACCCTTCCGCAATCGAGCCTTACCAAGGCGCGGCGACAGGTGTGGGCGGTATTATTCGTGATATTTTCTCCATGGGTGCGCGCCCAGTGGCGCTATTGAACTCCTTGCGTTTCGGTAAATTGGAAAACGATCGTGTGAAGTACTTGTTCGAGCACGTAGTCTCAGGTATCGCTGGATACGGTAACTGTATCGGAATTCCGACAGTTGGCGGCGAAGTGATGTTCGACGAGAGCTACGAGGGGAACCCGCTCGTTAATGCCATGTGCGTGGGTCTTATCGACCACGACATGATCCAACGCGGTGTTGCCAAAGGTGTTGGCAACCCAGTCTTCTACGTTGGCCCAGCAACAGGCCGCGATGGTATCCACGGTGCGACATTCGCATCCGAGGAATTGACAGCTGAATCCGAAGCGAAGCGTCCAGCGGTACAAGTTGGCGATCCGTTCATGGAAAAGCTAGTGCTAGAAGCTTGTTTAGAGTTAATCGATTCCGGCATCGTGCTTGGAATTCAAGATATGGGTGCAGCGGGACTTACATGTTCTTCCGCTGAGATGGCAAGTAAAGCAGGTAACGGCATGGAGCTGTACCTGGATGAAGTACCACAACGCGAAGAAGGCATGACAGCGTACGAAATGATGTTGTCCGAGTCCCAAGAGCGTATGCTTTTCGTAGTTGAGCCGAAGGATGAGGCGCAAGCTAAGGGCATCTTCGAACGTTGGGGCTTACACTGTGCAAAAGTCGGTAAAGTTACTGACGACGGTTTCCTTAAATTGATCCACCACGGTGAAGTCGTGGCGAACATGCCTGTAGGCGCACTCGTTGATGAGTGCCCCGTTTACAATAAGCCAAGCAAAGTGCCGGCTTATTACGAAGCAAGCGCAGCGATTGATACTACACGTTACGAAGAAGTCGTGAAGTTGACAGATGCGCTGAAATCCGTACTCGCTTCCCCGACGGTAGCGAGCAAAGAGTGGGTTTACAACCAGTACGATTACATGGTTCGTACGGAAACAGCTGTGCGTCCAGGTTCTGACGCAGCAGTCGTCACAATCCGCGGCACGCGCAAAGGTCTTGCGATGACAACGGATTGTAACGGACGCTACGTATACCTAGACCCAGAAGTGGGCGGACGTATCGCGGTATCCGAAGCTGCGCGTAACATCGTTTGTTCCGGTGCTGAGCCGCTTGCTGTAACGGATAACTTGAACTTCGGTTCCCCGGACAAGCCTGAAATCTTCTGGCAGTTGGAGAAATCCACGGACGGTATGGCAGAAGCTTGCCGCTTCCTGGACACGCCGGTTATCGGCGGTAACGTTTCGTTGTACAACGAGAACTCCAAAGGCGCGATTTACCCGACTCCGGTTATCGGGATGGTTGGTCTTGTGCATGACACAGATCACATCACAACGCAAAACTTTAAAAACGAAGGCGACATCATTATCTTGCTAGGCGAAACGAAAGCTGAGCTTGGCGGTAGTGAGTTCCAATATGTGATTCACGGTGTAACCGAAGGCCGTCCTCCTGAGTTGGACTTGGCTACTGAGAAACGCCTGCAAAACGCAGTACTTAAAGCAATCCAAGAAGGTCTAGTTGCTTCTGCGCATGACTTGTCTGAAGGCGGTTTGGCTGTAGCACTTGCAGAAAGCTGTATCAGCGGAAACATCGGCGCAGAAGTGAACTTCGCGTCAGATCTACGTCCTGATTTTGCATTGTTCAGTGAAACACAATCTCGTATCGTGCTTAGCGCGACACCAGACAAAGCAGACGCACTTAAGCACTGGATCGCTTCCCAAGGTGTTCCTTATCAAGAAATCGGTAAAGTAACAGGTTCTTACCTCACTGTGAAAATCAATGACGAACAGCGTCTCCAGTCTCCTGTAAGCGAGCTGGCGAAAGTCTGGAAGGATGCGATTCCATGTCTAATGGCGTGAAACAATCCAAGGCCCTGAAGCTTCCTGTGGCACCATTGGAGCAACTAGAGAATGGTCAGCATGAGCTTTGGACAGGTGACTATTACAACGAAGGTATTGGCGGCCAAGGTGGATTGTTCGATAAGCTGAATGAGGAGTGCGGCGTGTTCGGGGTGTATGGTCATCCCGACGCTTCGTCACTGTGTTATTACGGACTTCATGCCCTTCAGCATCGTGGACAGGAAAGTGCCGGTATTTGTACAGTAGATGACGGTAAATTCAACTATTATCGCGGTATGGGATTGGCAAAAGAGGTATTTACGAACGACAATTTGCACCCTCTTACGGGTTCAACGGCTATCGCTCACGTACGTTATTCCACAGCAGGCGAAAGCAAGCTGGCGAATGCGCAGCCGCTCGTGTTCAAATACCGTGAAGGTGACCTAGCTATCGCGACGAATGGAAACCTTGATAATGCAAATATTATCAAGCGTGAGTTGGAGCGTAAGGGCTCTATTTTCCAAACGACGAGTGATACAGAAGTTATGGCGCATCTAATCGCGCGTTCGGAGCATGATGATATTGTTGATGCCGTTAAGGATGCGATGAATCAAGTCATCGGCGGCTTCGCTTTCCTTATTATCACGAAAGATAAATTGATTGCTGCGCTGGATCCGAACGGTTTACGCCCATTCATGATTGGTCGCCTCGGAGATGCTTACTTGTTCGCGTCGGAGACATGTGCTTTTGATGCGGTTGGGGCAACCTATTTCCGTGATGTACAGCCTGGCGAGATCATCGTGATTGATCGTGACGGCTTCCGTTCCGAGCGTTTTGCAGAAGGTGGCAAGCGTGCGATCTGTGCAATGGAGTATATCTACTTTGCTCGTCCAGACAGCGACATCGACACGGTCAATATTCACTCTGCGCGTAAGCGTATGGGTAAACGACTAGCGATGGAAGCTTTCGTGGATGCGGATATCGTAACAGGCGTACCGGATTCCAGTATTTCCGCAGCGATTGGTTTTGCAGAACAAACGGGCATTCCTTATGAGTTGGGTCTGATCAAGAACCGCTACACAGGCCGGACGTTCATCATTCCAAGCCAAGAGCTTCGTGAGCAAGGGGTTAAAATGAAGCTGAGCGCCGTTCGCAAAGTGGTCGAAGGCAAGCGTGTCGTGATGATCGATGACTCCATCGTTCGTGGGACAACGTCCTTACGTATCGTTAACCTGCTTCGTGAAGCAGGCGCAACGGAGGTTCATGTGCGGATTTCTTCGCCGCCTTTTATGAACCCTTGTTACTACGGAATTGATACACCGGACCGCAAAGAGCTGATCGCAGCGATGAATTCCATCGAGGAAATTCGCAAGGCGATCAACGCGGATTCGCTTCATTTTCTAACGAAGGATGGCTTGTTGGATTCAATCGGTCAAGGTTCCGCTGGCAAAGAGAGCGGATATTGTACAGCTTGTTTCGATAACAGCTATCCGACGGAAATCGTTGATGTGACGAAGGTTGGCTGTGCTTGTGATTAACAGTAAGAGAGAGAAAACGGGGGTCTAGCGACCTCCCCCATATATAGACAAACTAAGGAGTGTTGGTCAGTGTCGGATGCTTATAAAAAGGCTGGCGTCGATATCGCGGCGGGGAACGAAGCAGTAGAACGGATGAAAAAGCACGTGAAACGGACATTCCGTCCTGAAGTGTTAACAGATCTCGGTGGCTTCGGCGGGCTGTTCAGCTTGAACAAAGACAAGTATGAGGAGCCTGTACTCGTATCGGGTACGGACGGCGTGGGCACGAAGCTGAAGATTGCTTTTGCCATGGATAAGCATGATACGATTGGGATCGACGCGGTTGCGATGTGTGTGAACGATATTATCGTTCAAGGCGCGGAGCCATTGTTCTTCCTCGATTATCTTGCTTGTGACAAAGTCATTCCAGAGAAAATTGAAGCGATTATTAAAGGGATCGCCGACGGTTGTGCGCAATCAGGTTGCTCATTAATCGGTGGTGAAACGGCGGAAATGCCGGGCATGTATGCTGAAGGGGAGTATGACATTGCCGGCTTTACGGTTGGAATCGTCGACAAGAAAAAGATCATCGACGGAACAACGATCCGTCCTGGAGATGTCGTGCTAGGACTTGCTTCAAGTGGTGTGCACAGCAACGGGTTCTCGCTTGTGCGTAAGCTTTTGCTTGAAGATAACGGTTATACCCTTCAAGGGCATGTTGAAGAGCTTGGCGACAAGTTGGGTAACGTGTTGCTTGAGCCAACGAAGCTGTATGTGAAGCCAGTTCTAGCTATGTTGGAAGATGTAGCGATTAAAGGTATGGCACATATCACGGGCGGCGGTTTCATCGAAAATATTCCACGGGTTCTGCCTGATAACGTGAACGCAGACATTCAATACGGATCATGGCCGATCCTGCCGATTTTCTCCTTGATGCAGCGTGTTGGAGGAATTAGTAATAACGATATGTTCCGCACGTTTAACATGGGAATCGGTATGGTAGTGATCGTGGCTGCTGACGATGCAGAGAAAGCGATCGCTGCTGCGGAAGCACAAGGCGAGAAAGCGTACCGTCTAGGTGTTGTAACCGAAGGTGAGCGTGTCGTTACATTCCAAGGAGCTGACGTGTAATGCAGCCTTATCGCATTGCAGTGATGGCTTCGGGCAGCGGCTCGAACTTTCAGGCGATTGTGGATCAGGTACAGAAGGGGAAGCTTGATGTTAGCATCGAGCTTCTTGTCTGTGACCGCCCAAAAGCGTTCGTCGTTGAACGTGCGAAGGAAGCGAAGGTGCCTGTTTTTGCCTTCAACCCGAAGGAATACGAGAGCCGCGAGGCTTATGAAGCGTTGATTCTGAAAGAGCTGCAGGACCGCCAGGTGGATCTGGTCGTGATGGCCGGGTACATGCGGATTATTACGAATGTGCTGGTGGAGCCGTTCTTCGGGCGGATGATTAACATTCATCCATCTTTGTTGCCTTCGTTCCCCGGCGTGCGCGCTGTGGAACAGGCGGTGGAGTATGGCGTGAAGCAGACGGGCGTCACGGTGCATTTTGTCGATGGCGGGCTGGACTCCGGCCCGATCATTGCGCAGCGTGCCGTGGAAATCCACGAGCACGAGACAGCCGATTCGCTCACGGAGCGAATCCACGCGGCCGAGCACGTGCTGCTGCCGCAGGTTGTGCGGTGGCTGCGCGAGGGCCGCGTGAGCTTGGACGGCCGCAGGGTTAGTGTGCGGACGTAGGGTTTGTAAGATGGCTAGCTCTATAACCACTATCCCATGGGCTCAGAACAAACAGCTTTTTGCTTGCTTCTGAGTATAGGGGATAGTGCCGATAGCTAGCTCTATGACCATGGAGGCACAGCCGTCCAGCTGCTGCTGAGAGGAACAGACATTTTCACATTATTGAACTTATTCATTCATATACAATCCCATTCCCTAAGGAGGAAGCATAGTGGCAATCAAAAGAGCACTGATCTCCGTTTTCGATAAAACGGGCATCGTTGAATTCGCGAGCGAGCTGTCAAAGCTGGGCGTTGAGATCATTTCCACAGGTGGTACGCTTAGTTTGTTAAAGGATAAAGGGGTACCGGTTATCGGTATTTCAGAAGTTACTGGGTTCCCAGAAATCATGGACGGCCGTGTGAAGACACTTCACCCGAACGTGCATGGCGGACTTTTGGCTGTTCGTGACAACGAAGAGCACCAAGCAAGCATGAAAGAGCTTGGCCTAGAGTACATTGATCTAGTTGTCGTGAATTTGTATCCTTTTGCAGAGACGATTGCGAAGCCTGACGTGACTTACGAAGATGCGATCGAGAACATCGATATCGGTGGACCTACCATGCTTCGTTCCGCAGCGAAAAACCATGCTTTCGTTTCCGTTATCGTCGACACGAATGACTATGCGAAAGTGTTGGAAGAAGTGCAAGAAACTGGCGACACTACACTTGCTACACGTAAAACGCTTGCAGCAAAAGTGTTCCGTCACACTGGCGCTTACGATGCTTTGATTGGTGACTATTTGACTGGCCTCCAAGGCGAGCCTTACCCAGAGCGTTACACAGTTACGTATGAAAAAATGCAAGAGCTTCGCTACGGCGAAAACCCGCACCAAAGCGCAGCGTTCTATCGCACGCCGAATGCGGCTGCTGGCAACATCACAACAGCTGAGCAATTACACGGTAAGGAATTATCGTACAACAATATTAATGACGCGAACACAGCTCTTCAAATCGTAAAAGAGTTCAGCGAGCCTGCGGTTGTTGCCGTGAAGCACATGAACCCTTGCGGCGTGGGTATCGGTACGAACGTGCTGGAAGCTTACACGAAAGCGTACAATGCTGACCCGACTTCCATCTTCGGTGGAATCGTTGCTGCGAACCGTGCGATTGACGAAGCGACTGCACAATTGCTGCATGAGATTTTCTTGGAAATCGTCATCGCGCCAGATTTTACTCCAGAAGCTCTTGAGATTCTGGCTAAAAAGAAAAACATCCGCCTACTGAAAGTAGCCGGTTTGGATACGATTGCTGGTCGTGAGTCCCAACCAGTGATTACAACAGTTGAAGGCGGCATGCTTGTACAAGCTAGCGATGCACGTCAATTGACAGAAGCAGATCTAAAAGTCGTTTCCGAGCGTCAACCGACAGCGGAAGAGATGAAGCAATTGCTTTTCGCATGGAAAGTCGTTAAGCACGTTAAATCCAATGCCATCGTACTCGTGGCTGACGATATGACAGTTGGCGTAGGCGCGGGTCAAATGAACCGTGTTGGCGCAGCAAAAATCGCGATCGAGCAAGCTGGCGACAAGTCGAAAGGCTCCGTTCTTTCGTCCGATGCATTCTTCCCGATGGGCGATACGCTCGAAATGGCAGCAAAAGCTGGCATCACAGCAGTGATTCAGCCAGGCGGCTCCATCAAAGACGAAGAATCCATTCGTGTTGCTAACGAAAACGGCATTGCGATGGTTATGACTGGCGTTCGTCATTTTAAACACTAAAACAATTGAGAATGCTCACGTTTCGTAAGGGGACCGTGGGCATTCCCCATGAGAGGGGATTCCATAGATGCGTGTATTAGTTATTGGACGTGGCGGACGCGAGCATGCCATTGTATGGGCACTGAGCAAAAGCCCGAAAATCAGCAAACTGTTCTGCGCACCAGGCAACGGCGGTATCGCCGGCTTAGCGGAGTGCGTGCCGATTACGGAATTACAGTTCGAAGAAATCTCTACGTTTGCGAAGGAGCAGGCGATTGATTTGGTCATGGTCGCGCCTGATGATCCGTTAGCGGCAGGTTTGGTCGATCATTTGGAGTCCAAAGGGATCGCGGCTTTCGGCCCTCGCGCGAACGCAGCGATTATCGAAGGCAGCAAGGTATTTATGAAGCAGCTGCTCAAAAAATACAGCATCCCTACAGCGGCTTACGAGTCATTCGACGCGTATGAGCCGGCACTGGCTTACTTGCGCTCGCAAACAGCGCCAATCGTTATTAAAGCTGACGGCTTAGCCGCTGGTAAAGGTGTTACGGTTGCCCAAACGATGGAAGAGGCCGAAGCTGCGCTGAAGGACATCATGGTTGGGCAGGTTTTTGGGGCATCGGCAGGCGCAAGCGTCGTGATCGAGGAGTTCCTGACAGGGCAAGAAATGTCACTACTTGCTTTCGTGGATGGTTCAACTGTGCGTTTGATGGTGCCTTCGCAGGATCATAAGCCGGTTTTTGATAACGATAAAGGACCGAATACTGGCGGAATGGGGACATACTCCCCTCTTCCACATATTCCAGAGTCCATCGTGCAAGAAGCACTTGTGAACATCGTTCAGCCTACGGCAGATGCGATGGTAGCAGAAGGCCGTCCGTTCAAAGGCGTGCTGTATGCGGGTCTGATTTTGACTCCGAACGGTGTGAAAACGATTGAGTTCAACGCGCGCTTCGGTGACCCGGAGACGCAGGTGATTTTGCCAAGATTGAAAACAGATCTGCTGGATATTTTCCTAGCGATCAACAACGGCACGTTGGCTGAGCAGCCAATCGAGTGGAGCGAGCAAGCCGCAGTCTGCGTCATCGTCGCTTCGCCAGGATACCCTGGGCCGTATCCGAAGGGATTGCCGATTACGGGACTTGATCAAGTGCAAGAAGCGTTGGTGTTCCACGCTGGTACAGCCGTTGATGAGAACGGGCAAATCGTCACCAACGGTGGACGTGTGCTCGGGATCACTGGCCTTGGCAAGGATATCGTAGAAGCTCGTCAGAAGGCTTATGCGGATGCGGATCGGATTCATTTTGAAGGTAAGCATTACCGGACGGATATTGCGATGAAGGCATTGAGATAGAGAAAAGATTGAGGCACGGTCTTTTGTGTGAACAAAGGACTGTGTTTTTTTATTTTCTACTTTGTGTTTGAAATACACAAAGTAGACTATTGTTGTGTAATGTAGTGTATAATAAAGATAAGATTAAGGGAGGTGAATCCAATGACAAAGTTAAATGATGTCGTCATTGGGAAGCGGATTCGTCAAGCACGTCAGGATTTATCTTTTACTCAAGAAGAGGTAGCTGTTGGTGTTGGGATATCTAGGGATAAGTATGCAAACATTGAATCAGGACGCACAGCTTGTTCATTAAACGATGCCAAAGCACTATGCGATTATCTAGGACTAGATATACAGGAATTGCTGAAAAGTGACAATAGTTCATTAGAAGGTCTTATTTTGTTTCGTGAGGGAATAGATGGTGAAGATGAGAAGCTTTTGGATTTTTCCGATAGTATTTTTCGAGAGTTGATGGGTCAAAAGGAGCTGTATCTGAAGAATATCAGAAAAGAGGGACACCATAAAAATGTTTAAACGTCCTGAAGGTAAGATTCCGTTAACTGACCCAGAAAAGTCCATTTTACGTCTAACTGCCATTGCTTTTGCTCAAGAAATGAGAGAACGACTGGGTGTCTCAATTTACGATCCAATTGATATTAATCATATCGTAGAAAGAGAGGGGATACTGGTATTTCAAATAAAGGATCTTGGATGTTCAGGTTTTGTGCGTGTATTTGATGAGCATAAAGCTATTTTTGTTAATGCGAGTGAGTCATTAGGACGTCAACACTACACGATTGCTCATGAGTATTGCCACATCCTTCGAGATCTTCAGAACTTCGTGAAACTTAAGGAGTTGTCTGAAGAAGAGCAAGTACTTTCAATGAATAGTATGGAATACTTCGCATTCAGATTTGCTGATTACTTTCTAATGCCAGAACCAGCCATTTATCAGGCTTTGAAATTGTTAGATATTCATGACTACGGAAATATTTCCATCCAAGATATTTTTAAAATTCAGCATTATTTCAGAGTGAGCTTCACACAGATGATTAGAATGTTGAACAAATCTCTTGTGATTTCGGATGTCCAACACACAGAGTTTCGAAAGATAAGTACAAAGGAAGATCCCCAACTGCTTATCAGGTCAACTGCGGAATCAGGATACGATATTGCTTTAGTGACCGAACTAGAACATTCCCGAATTCCCCTAAGTTTTATGGATGGTCTGATCGACAATATTGTTAATCGCAGGTTGACTAGTAGGAAGGTGAAATATCTAGAAAATCTAATTAAGATTCCCTTGATGGATTACTTACCAGAAAGGGGTAGTGAGGATGTTGAGTAAGTCTGTAGTTATTTCTGACACGGATATATTGAAACACATGATTCATGGACAAATTTTCAGTGTACTCGTACCCGATGTAATCGAAGAGATTTATATAACACCTCAAATTGAAAAAGAGCTGAAAAACAATAGTTTGTATTACCTTCTGTACAATCAATTAAATGCTGAAAAAAGGATTAAGCTAACTAAGGAAGTATGGTCCTCTCTTTCCGTGCAATCAAGACAAGAAATTCAAAAAGTAAAAAGTCGTATGCGCGCTGTCCTAGATCCTGGTGAACTTGATTGCTATGCTTATTCCGTAGGGATGGGTATAGATGCAATAATAAGTGACGATGGTGATGCGAGGGAAAAGATAGTGTTAGATTCTGATCAAGAAAAGATAGTTTTAAATTTTGCGCAACTGCTTATTCTTGCTGTTAAATTGGACAAGTTTGATCTCGAGCAAGCAAGGTTATATTTTGATCAAGTAATCGAAAAAAATAAATTAACGCGTTTCACCTCATTTTCGAAGCAAATTGAAATATTTGATCGTTCTACATTAAAACATCCATGGGTTCAGAAAATTTTGGGTGAGTAATTTGAATAATACATATGAGGATATGGAAATAGGCATAGGAGCGTCACTATGCTTATTTGATTTCCAAATAATGAAGTTGAGCAGATCATCCAGTTACTTCTTATCCCAACCCCGAATATACTTGCTTCTGTTCTTATAGACGAAGAAACACGCCAATAAGGCAAGAACGACTAAGGAAATGGACAGCCAGTGATCAGTGATATACTGCCAAAATGCTTGCATAGCGGAACCTCCCAAATGTGGAGAAGCGTGGTAGTGTTAGTTTTCGCGAGTAGAGGCTGTTTTTATACAGAGCATAGAAATGGGGGGATTGCCGATGTTTGATAAAAGAAAGCTGATACTCGCTGCAGTCATAACGCTGGTTGGTGTGTTGGCTGGTTGTGGAAATAACCAGCGGTTGCCCGTGGTGGTGCCAACGGCAGAGGCTCTGCAAAGCGCTTTGCCGCAGCCGACAGCAGCAGCGCAGGCAACGGCTGCGCTCTCACAGGTGCAGGCGGCAACTACGGTTGCACCAGCCCCGGCCCAGACAGTGGTTCAGACACCTGTCGCAACGCCAGAAACAAAACCAACACCAACGAAGACGCCTGCTCCAACCACGCTCCCGAGCGTCCCAATGAGCAATAAGCTTGTAATGATCGATCCCGGGCATCAACGTGTTGGCAATAACGCACCTGAGCAGGTCGGGCCAGATACGCGGGAAACGAAGGCCAAGGTCAGCTCCGGCACGGTTGGGGTACGTACAAAGAAGCCAGAATATGTACTCAATCTGGAGGTATCCTTGCTGCTTAAAGCTGAGTTAACGAAACGGGGCATTCACGTGACGATGACGCGCGAGACGCATGACGTGGATATTAGCAACAAGCAGCGTGCGGATATGGCGAATGAGGCAGGAGCGGCGCTGGTGGTAAGGATTCATGCAGATGGCGATGCTTCGGCCAGTACGAAAGGATTCTCGGTCTTGTACCCGTCAGCTGCACAACCAGCTGTTAAGCAGATCGCAGCGGAAAGTAAGCAGGCTGCTGGTTTTCTTCTAGCTGGTATGCAGCAAGCGA
Organism: Paenibacillus sp. J31R109; assembly: GCF_059692055.1. Taxonomy (NCBI): domain Bacteria; kingdom Bacillati; phylum Bacillota; class Bacilli; order Caryophanales; family Paenibacillaceae; genus Paenibacillus; species Paenibacillus sp. J31R109. The sequence continues at coordinate 45,206 of NZ_JCAUAR010000020.1, forward strand.
CAGGCTCGAAGGGACGTGGCTTATCGGCGCGAGATGATTTGAGCGGCTTTAACTGGTCAAAGGTACCCGTTGCTCTCGTGGAGATCGGGTTCATGACGAATCCCGAAGAGGACGAGCTGATGTCGGAAGCTGCGTATCAACAGAAGCTAGCTGCTGGCATCGCGGATGGGATTGAGCAGTTTGTGAACGGTAAGTGAGGCGGACGAGCCGTAGCATGGTTTTAATTTTACAGATTCGTGAATAATGTAGATAATTGGCACTGATTTGGTTGTGGGAGGGGGTGTTGCTGTGCTGCCGGCATTTTTTATTGCACATGGCTCACCGAACTTGGCTGTTGAGCAACATGCGTATACGGAGTTTTTGCAAAGACTTGCGATGTCGCTGCCAAAACCGAAAGCCATTGTTGTGTTCAGTGCACATTGGGAGAGCCCCGTACAGAAGATCAGCACAGCGGTCGAGCCGGAGATGATGTACGATTTCTCAGGCTTCGCCGAAGAACTTTATGACATTAACTATCCAGCCAAAGGGGATCTTCCCCTAAGCCTCCATATCCAGCAGTTGCTCCAGCAAGAAGGCATACGCTGTGAGCTAAATGACAGACGAGGCTTGGATCATGGCGTGTGGGCGCCACTCTCGATTATGTACCCCCATGCGAAGATCCCGGTCGTGACACTTTCGGTTAACCCTCGATTAACACCTGAGGAGCATTACAGAATCGGTGCCGCTTTAGGCTCCTTGCGGGATGAGCAGGTGCTGATTATTGGCAGTGGTGGAACGGTTCACAATCTACGCAAGCTGGATTATAACAATCCGGTGCCGCAGATATGGGCCGTGGAGTTTGATGAGTGGCTAGCAGAGCAGCTAGAAACGTGGAACTTCGAGGCGTTGATTCGCTACGACGAACGCGCGCCGCATGCGCGGGAGGCGGTTCCGACGCCGGAGCATTTTGCCCCATTACTCATCGCAATGGGCGCAGGCGATGCTTCACGGAATGCGAAGTTGCTCCATCATAGCTTTCAAATGGGGAGCCTAAGCCTATGCTGTTGGATGTTTGGCAGTCTACGCATACGTAAACAGGAGACTTAGGTTCGTTGTTGTTCGAAGGCCTGCGAGGTGCTGCAGGTTTTTTTGTCGTTATGGTGGAATGGTCTTGCGAGTTCCCTAAGTCGAAAAAATCGAGTTAGGTAATCGAAAAGAGCTCCAGCGGGCTCCCTAAGTCGAAAAAATCGAGTTAGGTGATCGAAAAGAGCTCCAGCGGGCTCCCTAAGTCGAAAAAATCGAGTTAGGTGATCGAAAAGAGCTCCAGCGAGTTCCCTAAGTCGAAAAAATCGAGTTAGGTAATCGAAAAGAGCTCCAGTGAGTTCCCTAAGTCGAAAAAATCGAGTTAGGTAATCGAAAAGGGTTCCAGCGGGTTCCCCGCTCACTCCAAAAACCGTGCCCGATGCTCCGGTTTTGGCAGCATGCACTGCTCGCTCTTGCCGAACCAGCGGTAGCGATTGCGTGCGACGAAGCTGTATCCGAGGTTGCGGATCGGAGCGGGGATGACGATGGCCGCGTAGGCAAGCGGCCAGGCGCCGCGCAACCGCCGGGCAATACGCAGCGCAGCTGAACTGCGCGTATAGGCGCGGCCATCTTCGATCAGCACGATGGTGCTGAGTTGATCGATCGGCAGCCTATATTGGGCGAGCAGCCGCTGCCCCGACTCGGACTGCAGCGTAGCGAAGTGAAACACGCCCTTCGGATCGTTTCGCAGGATGAACTGCACGCTGCTGCTGCAAAGCAGGCATACTCCGTCGAACAAGATAATGGATGGTTGTTTGTTTTGATGCGACATGAGCACCCTCCTTAATCGCACGGTAATGAAGCTACTTTTCATTATACGCCAGTCAGATGGTTGAGCAACTCGCATTGTGTTCGAGGGAACAATTGGCATGACAGAAGCGAGACAAGCGGGGTTGACGAAAAACGGGTGAGGCTATATAGTTTTAATATACTTATAGGGGTATGGGTATGTAGGGTCGGTGGAGATAGAAGGCATCAAGAGGTAAACTGACGCCAATGCTAGGCGAGAGTACTTGTTGAACCATCGGCATTTTTTTACCCTAAAATATACCCTATGGGGTATATAAAATCCCTCATCCATCAAGAAAGGCAGACTCCTTATGGATTTAACATGGATCCTCCAAGTACGGTAGCCTCACCCCTTGGAGCAAAGCTGAGCAAGCGCTTGAACATCAAGCTGTTGCAAGGGATTTTACATCAAAATCTGGTTGTCTATTTTAGCTTAAATGGTTGACCATCTTAACCTAAATAACGGAGGGATTACATTGGAACAGACCCAAGTGCGCGGCATGCAAGCCGCTCAATTAGCCCTTATAGTGCTCAATCAGCAGCCTATCTTTGTTCTAGATGTACGAAACGAATCCGACTTCGCGGACTGGCATATTGATGGCAGTCAGATCAAGTCGCTGAATGTGCCTTATTTTGAACTGCTCGATGGCGTGGAGGCCATTATCGATGCGATCCCAACCGATCAAGAGGTGCTGGTCGTCTGTGCCAAAGAGGGCTCGTCCATTTTTGTAGCAGAGCAGCTACTACAAGCCGGCGTATCGAATCCCACGTACCTAATCGGCGGCATGAAGTCCTGGAGCGAGCAACTTTCACCAGTCAAAATCGGAGATCTAAACGATGGCGGCGAGATCTATCAGTTCGTTCGTGTAGGAAAAGGCTGTCTTTCTTACATGGTCATTTCGCAAGGGGAAGCTGCGGTGATTGATGCGGTGCGGATGACGGAGGTTTTTGAACAGTTCGCCAAAGCCAAGAATGTCGTCATTACCCATACGATCGACACGCATCTCCATGCGGATCATATTTCTGGTGGACGACAGCTGGCGGCGGCAACCAACGGCTCTTACTGGCTCCCGGCGAAGGATGCGACAGAGGTCCAATTCCCTTACGAAAAGCTCGAGGAAGGCCGCAATTTAATCGTTGGCTCTACGGAAATCAGCATCCAGCCGATCTACTCGCCAGGTCACACCATCGGAAGCACATCACTGCTAATCGATGAGAAGTATTTGTTGTCGGGCGATATTTTGTTCGTCCAATCCATTGGCCGTCCTGACCTAGCTGGTAAAGCAGCGGACTGGGTTTCAGACTTGCGATCAACGCTATACGAGCGTTATCAGGCGCTGCCCGAGGAGCTGATCGTGCTTCCTGCCCATTTTGGCAAGATGACAGAGTTAAGTGAAGGCGGGCGAGTAGCCGCGCGGCTAGGTGATTTGTTCAGGCAAAATCCAGGGCTCCAGATCGAAGATGAATGGGCATTTCGACGGTTGGTGACCGAGAATTTGCCGCTTCAGCCGAACGCATACGAGGAGATCAGACAGACCAATATGGGCAAAATCCATCCGACACACGAGGAGCAGCGGGAGATGGAGATCGGTCCTAACCGTTGTGCGGTTCATGATGGGGCATCCGATAAGAAGCCAGCGCAAAGATTCCCTCATACGATCACTAATACTGAGTTGCGTGCCAAGCTTGCAGCAGGGGAGAGTCTGCACATCCTGGATGTCCGCGAGCCAGATGAATTTGCTAATGGGCATATCCCGGGAGCGACTTCAATCCCGCTTGGTGAGTTGGTTAACAACCTGTCCCAACTCCCCCCGAATCACACCTATTATCTGGTCTGCCGAACAGGAAGTCGCAGCGATATAGCTTGCCATACGTTAGCGGAGCATGGGTTTGCCAACATTTATAACGTAACACCTGGTATGTCGCAATGGACTTTTGATATCGAAAAAAACTAATTGGAGGTTATTCCTATGATTCATTTAACTGTAGACGCGAAAGGTTTGGCATGTCCGATGCCACTCGTCAAAGCGAAAAAAGGCATGGATACGCTAGAATCCGGGCAAATCATGGAGCTGCTTACGACGGATAAGGGGTCGATGAAGGATTTTCAGGCATGGGTCGGCAAAACGAAAAATGAGCTGCTGGAAGCCAAAGAAGATCAGGGCGTATTTACATTTCTTGTGAAGAAAGGGTGAGGGCATGACGGAGATGGACACGAAGGAAAAAACGACGATTGTGCTGTTTAGCGGGGACCTCGATAAGGCGATTGCGGCTTTTATTATTGCCAATGGGGCGGCGGCTTACGATCATGATGTGACGATATTTTTCACCTTCTGGGGGCTGAATGCGCTTCGTAAAGATCAGAAAATAGCCGTAAAGAAAGGCTTCGTTGAGCGAATGTTCGGTAAAATGATGCCGCGCGGCGCAAGTAAGCTAGGCTTGTCCAAAATGAACTTCGGTGGGATGGGTCCCCAAATGATCAAGCATGTAATGAAAAAGCATAACGCACTGTCGCTCCCTCAATTGATTGAGCTGGCTCAGGAGCAAGGCATCCGCTTAGTCGCGTGTACGATGACAATGGATTTGCTCGGGTTGCAGGCGGAAGAGCTGCTGGATGGCGTTGAGCATGCAGGTGTAGCGGCGTATCTGGGAGATGCGACGGACGCGAAGGTGAACTTGTTTATTTAACGGAGGACAGGATTGCAAGTTGTTTTCATCCAGAACATGGGCAATAATATACCTATACAGGTATAGGGAAGGGTGGCTGTCTATGCAATACGATGATGATATGAAAAAAAGGCTAAAGCGCATGGAGGGCCAAATTCGTGGTATTTTGCGGATGATGGAGGAAGAGCAGGATTGTAAAGATGTTGTGAGCCAAATCTCTGCGGTTCGCAGCGCTGCCGATAAAGCGATCGCGACGATTGTCGCTGTCAACTTGGAGAACTGTATCAAAGAGGAGCAGGAAGCGGGCAGAGACTCGAGCAAGATCGTGAAGCAGGCTGTGGAATTGTTAGTTAAAAGCAGATAAGGACATGTTCCGGAAAAGAGGCCTCACATGGATAGTACGATGATTTTCAATATTGTGGCACTTGGGTTTATCGTGTTTTTCTTCTATTCTAGGTTTGCTGGTGTCAAAGGGCTGCGCAATCTGTCTTCCGAGCAATTTCAGGAGGCTATGGCAGCGGACAAGGACAAGCATGTTCTTATTGATGTGCGTGAGCCGGGTGAATTGAAACAGGGTTACATTCCAGGCGCGGTGAATATGCCGATGTCCTCACTCAGCCGAAGACTGGCCGAGATTCCGAAGGATCGTCCTATCTATCTCTACTGCCGAAGCGGTATGCGGAGCAAGCAAGCGGCAAGAATACTGCGGAGAAATGGGTTTAGTGAGCTGTCCCACTTGAAGGGCGGTATGATGGCGTGGAAGGGTAGTGTGACACAGCAAAGCAGCGGTGGAGCGTAAAAGAATAGCGTAGGGCAAAGCTGTCAGCGATCAACTCGTTGGCGGCTTTTTTTTATCAAAAAAGATAAAATCGGATAACCAAGTATAAATCGTCTCATATCTTTGACCACTTCCGTCAACTTATAATTATCCATGTAATCCATCAATAAAGGGAAGTGAAATCTTGGTAAGTGCTTTTGAGAGTCCAAATGAAATTGAGGAGGAGATTTATTGATGAGGAAGACCGTCGTATGGCTGTTACTTTGCACCATGTTGGTTGCATTGTTTCCAACGATGTCAGCGCGTGTTCAGGCAGCAAGCTTTATTCATGTGGTTAATCCAGGGTTCGAAGAAACAACAATGAATCAATCGAAACTGATACCGACGAATTGGACGACAGGGCTATGGAATAGAACGACGCCGGTGGATACGAGTGTAACGACAGCGGTTTATAACAACGGGGCAAAGTCACTCTCTATCTCTGCAACGGATGCGGGAGCGGCTGGTTGGGTATCCAAAGCGATTCCGGTCGACAGCAGTCCGCAAACCATCAAAACCACCGTGAAAGTGAAGAAATCGGGGGATTACGCCGGCAATAATCCTTGGGTTTTCATCAGCTATGGAAATAGTGGTAGTTTCCTGGGAATAACCTCATCCAATATGACCACTGTAAGCAGCACAGAATGGACAGAGATCACGTTAACGGTTAACAGCAGTCAGTTTCCAGCGGGAACGAATATGCTCTGGTTGAACTTGGCAACGTCAAGAGCAGGCACTGTAAGCAACGCCGGGACACTCTATTATGATGATGTCACGATGGAACTGCTGGATACGGTGGCGCCAACAGCTCCGACGAATCTTGCTATTACGAGCCAAACAGCGACGAGTGTTAATCTGGCATGGCATGCCTCAACGGATAATGTTGGCGTCCAAGGGTACGATGTCTACAATGGTACAACGTTGCTTGGGTCTACGACAGGGTTATCCTATTCCGTAAGCGCTCTCAATTCGGGTACTAGTTATACATTTACTGTAAAAGCGAAGGATACGGCGGGCAATCTGTCTGTGGCCAGTAATGCTGTAAGTTTGACCACGCCGACTGAATTAAGCATCGCCAATCCTGGGTTTGAGATCACGATGCCAAGTGGAAATAAGCTTGTTCCTGTCAATTGGAATTCGAACTTATGGTCGCGAACGACGCCGGTGGATACAGGGGTAACGACGATGGAGGCCAATAGCGGAACGAACGCCATGTATATTAGCGCAGTGGATACAGGAGCCGCTGGTTGGGTATCCAAGACGATGACAATTGACAATAACATGCAAATCAAAGCGACGGTGAAGGTCAAGAAGTCGGCCGATTATGTCGGCAATGATGCGTGGGTTTTCTTCAGTTATGCGAAAAATGGTTCCTTTCTTGGTACCGTGGTTGCGCCAAGTGTGGCGCTGAGCAGCAGTGAGTGGAGGGAGATTACGGTCACTCTGAATACGGCTACCCTGCCAGCAGGCACGAATAACTTGCAGTTAAATCTAGCGACGCTGCGTGGCGGCAGTGCTAGCCAGCAAGGCACGCTGTATTATGATGACGCTGCAATCGAATTAATTCCAGATACGGCAGCACCAAGCGCACCAACGAATCTCCACGCCGTAGGTCAGACGGCAGGAAGTGTTGATTTGGCTTGGAACGCCTCGACCGATAATATCGGGGTGACGGGTTACCATATTTATAAAGACACGGTATTGGTGGGGACTGTGACAGGTTTAACCTTTACGGCAAGTGGCCTGATCGCAGCTAATAGTTATACGTTTACGGTGAAAGCCGTCGATGCGGCGGGGAATATATCCCCAGCAAGCCAGGCTTATGTGACCAACGATACTCAGCCGCCGTCAGCGCCAACTAACGTAACGGCATCCGACATTAAGATGAAGAGTGTCACGCTCACCTGGGACCCGTCAACCGACAATGGGGGTGTAACGGGCTACGAGATTAACGATGGTACGAAGCTAGTAGCAACCGTCACCGGGGTGACCTATACGGTTACAGGTCTCGAAGCCTATAGTGGATATGCGTTTACGGTTAAAGCGAAAGATGGTTCGGGCAATCTTTCTCCTGCGAGCAATGTGGCCACTGTCATTACCTCGAGCTATTATGATGTAGCGAATCCTGGTTTTGAAGAAACGAAAACAAGTGGAACGAAACTTGTTCCTGTGAGTTGGAACTCTTCCTTCTGGAGCGGGGCAAGCGGAGTCGATATGGGTAGTACGTCAGCAACGGTCAATAGCGGCACGAGCGCGGTATATATCAACGCGACAAGTACCGGAGCCGCAGGATTTTCATCCAAAATCATCCCGATTGACAGCGGTATGCAAACCATTAAAATTTCAGTAAAAGCCAAGAAATCAGCTGATTACGCAGGGAATGGCGCATGGGTATTCATCAGCTATTTTAAGGATGGTACGTTCCTCGATACAGCAGAGGCGAACACGCCAACTCTGAGCAGCACGCAGTGGACAGATATTTCCTTTACGTTAGATAATAGTCAATTTCCAGCAGGAACGAATCAAATTCAGTTAAATATAGCGACAACCAAATCAACAAGTGGTACGAATGCAGGAACACTGTATTACGACGACGCCAGCATGCAGTCCGTGGAATATTTCCCGCTGATGGCAGACGTCTTTGCAAACTGGTGGAAGATTGGCCAGAATGTGGTGTTCAAAGCGACCCCAGATCAGTTGCCCCTTGCCGTGCAAACGTTGACGGGGACGGTTTATGATACGGATAATCAAGTTGTTGGGCAAGCAACGGTAGATCGAGCAACATTGCTAACAACGGGTTGGAGTTGGACACCTAGTCACGAAGGATACTACGAAATCGCTTTTGACTATACGAAACAAGGGATTACAGGAACGCTTCCTCTACAACAATCGTACCGTATTTTGTCTAGTCCGAAACGAACGGCAGCAGAATTTGTACGTAATCGAACGTCCGTGGCTGTCGTAGAGAGTCAGTCCATAAGCAAAGCGGATCGTAATCCGCTGTTTGGATTCAGCAATGGTTTTAGTGATCTAAGAGCGATAGAACTCGCAGATTTAATTGGCTTTGACTTTGCGAGAATTCATACCATCCCATGGGGAGGACAATTCGGCGATACGGAAATGGCCATTGAACCGAGTCGTGGTGTGTTTAAATGGGAAATGCTTGATGCACATGTCAATAAATTGCAAAGTACTGGCATGGACATCATCGGCAACATTGTGTTTACACCGTTGTGGGCGTCTTCCTCGAATGATACAAACATTTATATCGGCGTTCCTGGGTATGCTGCTTATGCCCCAACCGACATGAATGATTTTGCTAATTTTCTAAGGGCGCTTGTCGCGCGATATGGCGATCGAATTACCAAATGGGAAGTATGGAATGAACCTCATTTGAAGGACAGAAGCATTTTCTGGCAGGATACACCGGAGAAGTTCGTGGAATTGCTGCGTACCGGATATGAGACGATTAAAAGTGTTCAGCCGAATTCTGAAATTTGGATCGGAGGTCTGGGCGGCCATCGATACTTGCCTTTTTATAATGAGCTGCTGCGTCTTGGCGGAGCGAACTATTATGATAAGTTGGCGCTTCATGGGAAGCTGCCCGATCCTAAAGAGTACCAGGCCTATGATCAAAGATACAATGTACCTTCGAAGCCTTGGGTGTCTTCCGAGAGCCATGCAGGGCTCGTTAATGCTTCGGAAACAACAACTATCCAATCTGAGCCTGTACTTGCAAGAAAGATGCTTTACGACTATATGTACCAGATGAAGAATGGGGTCGAACAAATTGCCTATTTTGACATGGTGAATAATATTGAAATCGAAAACATCCCATTCGCCAATGCCGAAGGTTGGACTATGGAATCTTCTGGATTGTTCCGTAAGAAACCGAAGCTTGAACCAAGGCTCGGTTCTGTGGTCATGCATCGATTCATCGAGACACTGGGGAATGATATTGTCTACAAAGGCGAGTATGCGCTAAGTGGAAACCAGAAAGCTGTCTATTTCGAAAGTGAAGGATCGCCAATTCTCGTCGTATGGTCCGAGGATCGGGATACGGGTACAGTCGCTCCAGCACTTGCAAGTGCTTTTACAAGCAACACCGTAGTTCGCGATTGGATCGGCGGTACAGAGGCAGCAGCTCCTACACTGCAAGTGAAACCGAACAAAATGTATTACATCAGCAACGTGAATGCCGCTTATCTTGCTGGATTGACTTCAACGCAAGACGTCCTGTTATCCGACTATGAAAGAGCCGAACAAAACACCAATATTCCCATCGCCGCTGGGAGTAAGAGCAATTTGTTCGACCGAACCACAGGAGCTTTGAGCTCGGATATTCATTGGATTACCGAAAACTGGGAGTTTAAAAGTTTGACTCCTGAACAACCCGCAGGGTTTGCAGCTCGAGCTGCAGTGGGGGCTGCCAATGATGGACTCGATCTCGTGATAGAGGTAACGGATGCCAGCTTCGTACCCAACGATTCCAAAGGTAATTATTATATCGGTGACAGTATTCAATTTGGTCTTGATACCTCAGGAGTTGGCATGGTCGGGGCCCAAGTGGAATTCCAAGCTGCATTGACGGCTAACGGTCCTGTCATCTACAAGGGGACTGTGCCATATATTGGAGGGGATTTGCCATCTAACTGGACGCCTGCCGGTCAGTTCGTTCAGAACGGCAGCATGCTCGTCGACAGTTCCCAGAGCGGCAAGAAAACCTACAAGGTTCATATTGCGTGGTCAGAATTATATCCTTACAATCTGGATACGACGAAACCAATCTTTGTCTCGCTGCTTGTCAATAATAACAATGGCAACGGTCGACTCGGATATTTGGAGTGGGCTAGTGGGATTGGCGGTACGAAAAACGTAAGTCAATACGGTAAAATCGTGTTGCAGGATCCAGCCCCAGTGGCAGATGAGGTAAGCGTCCAATTTAAAGACAGCAGCGGGAATGCTATCAGTGGCGGTGTCGTATCCTACTATGATGGGGGATGGAAAGAGTTCGGCGTCACGAATGCTGCTGGAATCGTAAGCAAGTCGTTGCCGGATAAAGCGTATACGTTTGCTATGACCTATGAAGGCACGTATACAGAGAAAGTTCAAAACACAGGAACAGATCCCGTTGTCCCCTTCCAGACCGTTGATGTGAAGCTGCAGTTGAAAGATAGTCTCGGCAATCCGCTTACGAGTGGGGCGGCGAGTTATTATGCAGGGAGTTGGCGGACCTTCGGGAATATCGCTGGCGGGGAAGTTCGCAAGGAATTGCTGCCGGGTTCGTATACGTTTGCGATGACTTACGAAGGAACGTATACGGAGAGAGTACAACATATTGGAACAGACCCTGTGGTCGCCTTCCAGACGGTTAATGTGAACGTACAGTTAAAAGATAGTCTGGGCAATCCGCTGGATGGCGGTTTCGCTAGTTATTATGCAGGGAGTTGGCGGACCTTCGGCAGTACGGTTGGCGGTGAGATTCACAAGGAACTACTGCCTGGCGTCTATACGTTTGGTATGTCCTATGGTGGCGTGTACAAGGAAACAGTAGCGAACACCTCATCTAACTTGGCGGTAAATTTTCAAATGTGACAAGGGAAACTGGACCACGCTGAGGCGTAGGTTCAGTTTTTATTTGGAAGGGTAATGTTACATATAGATGGACTCGAGTGACTCTGTTAACTTCTATTCCCTAACTATCTAGCATATACTTCTCAAAGATCGATAGTCCACGAGAGAAGAGGTGCAGCCCCTTTGAAAGTTTTGCCGTTAATTCATAAAAGAACCCTTAGCACATGGCTCGTACTTGGATGTTCTGTCCTGACCCTTGCAGGTTGCAGTGATGCAACTTCTGTGATATCTACGGCTACGCCGGAAGCCGTCCCTGTTACGGCTACGGTTAATCCGACGCCTGTGACGCAGCCTACGACAACCACGGTGGAAGCGCAGCTTCCTTTCAAGTTTCCGTTAACCGGTCTGCCCGCCGATCATGAGGTGAAGACACGTCCTTATATGGTCATGGTCGAAAATGCCCCGCAAGCGCGGCCGCAAACCGGCCTCGATCAGGCCGACATCGTCTATGAGATCCTAGCCGAGGGCGAGATTACTAGATTCGTCTCGGTGTTTCAGAGTCATGCGGCTGGCGCGATCGGTCCTGTGCGCAGCATTCGGCCTTATTTTGTGGAGATCGGCGACGCGCTGGATGCCATTATTGTACATGCTGGCTGGAGCCAGGATGCGATGGATATGATGGCAGGCCGTAATCTGGCCCATCTCGATGAAGTGTATGGCGACGGCGCCTACTATTGGCGTTCCACGGATCGGAAGGCACCGCACAATCTCTATACCTCTGTGGATAAAATGAAAAAAGGTGCCGACGCGCGCAAGTTCCGCACGGAGTGGAACGGGCCTTTGCTCACTTTTGCCAAGGAAGGAGCTGTCAAACTCGCGGGGGCAGCCGCTCATTACATACAGATTCCATACCTCATGGGGTATTTCGCTTCGTATGATTATGATGCTGCGGCTGGTGTCTACATGCGTTCCATGGAAGGCAAGCCGCATAATGACAAGGAAACCGGCAAGCAACTGCAGACCAAGAATCTGCTTGTCCTCGAGAGCAAGCATCAGATCATTGACAAAGAGGGGCGCCGCATTGTTGATGTGTTCGGACCGAACAAGGGCATGATCTTCCAAGAAGGCATGTCCCAAGCGATCACGTGGGAACGTAAAAACGGCATGCTTCGCGCCTATGCCAGCGATGGCAAGGAAGTGCCGCTGCTGCCTGGCAACACATGGGTGCAGATTGTACCCGAGGGGACAAAGTTGAAGGTGGAATAGTCAGGTTTTACAATCCCTTTACATTCCCTTAATCGCAGGGAAACATTGAGATCCTATGATTACTAGTCATAGGAGGGATATGATGAAGATTTTTCAACGTAAGATTTCAATACCCGCTTATTTCATCTTCATAATGCTGCTATTCGGCCTTCTTGGCGTGTATTCGGTGTGGGGGCAGGGAGAAGTAGCAAAAGGCACTGAGGTAGGGGATGCAGTATCAGCCGCTGAAGCCGAATCATTGGTTAATGAGGTTAAGAAAGTCGTTTGGTGGCACTCCATGAGCGGCGAGAATGGTCAAGTGGTGGACAGTCTCGTAACGAACTTTAATGCTGCGCATAAGGATATTAAGGTGGAGGCTGTCTATCAAGGCTCCTACTTCGATAGTTTGACCAGATTGAAAGCGTCCATCGGTTCCAAATTGGGACCTACCATGATTCAGGTGTACGATATCGGGACGCGATACATGATTGATTCTAAGGCGGTCACGCCGATTCAGACTTTCGTGGACCAGGACAAGTATGATGTGTCGCAAATGGACAAAGCCATTCTCAATTATTATCGGGTGGAGAATACGTTGTATTCGATGCCTTTTAACACATCCAATCCGATTCTTTATTACAATAAAGATCTATTCAAGGCTGCAGGGCTCAACCCGGATAAACCGCCGGTTCTTTATGCCGATCTCGCACAAACGGCGAAAAAGCTAACCAAAGACGGCGTGTCCGGCGCCTATTTCGGCTCACATAGTTGGTACATGGAACAGCTCATTGCCAATCAAGGTGCGGAGCTTGTGAATGTTGGTAACGGGCGCGATGGTAGAGCAACGGAGTGGCAGTTGAACGATGAAGCAGGCGTTAAGGCGTTAACTTGGTGGAAAGAGTTAGTCGACAGCAAAGCGGCGATGTACTCGGCGACTAAGAGCGACGAATTCAAAAAAGTGTTCGCCGAAGGCAAGGTCGCGATGATCTTCGATACAACGGCTGCGCTGCGAGATATCCTCCATTCCGTGGACGGTAAGTTCGAAGTCGGAACAGGCTTCTTTCCTAAGCCTACCGATGAGGGCGGCGGTGTGGTGGTCAGTGGAGCGAGCAACTGGATCATGAACAGTAAGTCGGATGCAGAGCAGCAGGCGGCTTGGGCCTTCATGAAGTATTTGTCTGAACCGGAGCAGCAGGCGTTCTTCCATGTAAATACGGGCTATTTTCCGATTACAGAAAAAGCTTATGAGCTGCCGATCGTGCAGGAAAACATGAAGCAGTTCCCCCAGTTTAAGACAGCGATTGATCAGCATAACGCCGCAAAGCGAAATCTAGCGACACAAGGCGGAGTCCTAGGGGTGTACCCCGAAGCAAGAAAGCTGACGGATAACGCCATTGGGCAAGCGCTAAGCGGGCAAAAATCGCCACAGGAAGCACTCGATGCAGCGACGTTAGAGATCAACGCCAAAATTGATGTTTATAATAAGGCGTTGAAATGAAGTAGTGGAGGCGGGCGGGGCGGCTCATTGGGAGTGCTGTAAGTCGAGGAAATCGACTTACAGCGTGGGATCGGCGTGTTGGAGTGCCGTAAGTCGAAAAAATCGACTTACAGCGGCGAATACGCCGTCCTGCAGCCCCCTAAGTCGAAAAAATCGACTTACAGCGGCGAATCGGCCGCACTGCAGCTCCGTAAGTCGAAAAAATCGACTTAGGGCGGCGAGTCCGCCGCACTGCAGCTCCCTAAGTCGAAAAATTCGACTTAGAGCGGCAAATCCGCCGCACTGCCAGCATCCACCCCGCCTCCATTGCACTCTCCCCGCACCACTCAGCTACAATTACGCTACACAAAAGACCCTGAGGCAAGCCTCAGGGTCTTTTCATGCTCTTTTATCCAGCAAATGTGTCCTGCGATATTCACCAGGGGAAGAGCCTGTGCGGTTCTTGAACATGCGATTAAAGGAAGAGATGTTGCGGTAGCCGACTTGAATCCCAATATCTTGGATATTCGAGTCGGTTTGGATCAGTAGCTCCTGCGCGTAACCCACGCGTCGATCATGCAAATGCTCCATGAAATTAGCGCCGGTTTTCTCTTTGATATACGTCGAGAGGTAGGAACTGCTCAGTGTTAGTTGATCAGCCAGAACATCGAGTGAAAGATCCTCGGCGTACTGATCTTTAATGACGTTAAGCACATGATCAATGATGGGATCATTCGTCTCTTTTTTCTCACGGATAAGGTGAGTGACGATACGGAAATAAGCTTCGAAGCTTCGTTTGTACTCGTCTAACGTACAGCATTCCTCTAATTGAAGCAGAATGGATCTCAGCTGCAAGGTATCATCTGTAAGAACCTTGTAATGCTCAAGCACCATTTTGGCTTTATCAGTTACAGCAAGCACCATGTGCTTAAACATATCCACAGAGGCTTCCTTCAGGTCAAGCTCATCTAGCCAAGGAAGGAAAAGGTCAAGCGTTTCCTGTTCTTTGCCTGATTTCAGCGCTGTGGTCAGTTCTTGCTCCTGGGTAAGGGTAAGCAAATACGCAGCGCGATCTGAACGATAATCAACGACGATCTGTGTTTCTTCACGTAACCGGGCATTAGCAGCTAATTCATTCACCTGTCGGTAGGCATGTCCGAACTGCATGGAATGCTCGAACGCCGAACTGATGGCGGCTGTCACTAGACAGTATCGCAGATCCTCGTCCAGAAGTAGCTTCAACTCTGCGAGCATATGAAGGATGCGTTCGCGCTCATTACCAGGGAACACTGTTAGGAACTGATGATGTTCCATTTGCAGTGTATGGGCATCCGGAAACCGCTCATCGGTTAATCGTTTGAGCTGCTCACCGATCGTAAGCGAAATGTGTTCTCTGCTCATGGGGACTTGGGCGAATGCAGGCGAGCGGAAGCGCAGCTCATACAGCACAATGGTGTAAGTCCCCTCGGTGCCTTGAATATGCTGCCATTCATCGGGATCTGGATGGATATTTTTTAGCTTATTCATGAAATGATAGTTGATTAACTCGGATTGTTGATCCTGCAGCTCCTGCTCTATGTCCCCTTTTTCCTGGATGAGTTGTCGGACAGGTTTATGAATACGTCTACTGAAAAATAAAGCGACGATATAGGCGATGGCAATAGATATCCCTAACAGAATGATCATGAGAGTATCCAGACGAAGGATTTTGGGACTCGTTATCTTCATGACATAACGCAAACCGTCTTCACCTTGATAAGTAACATCAACGGGTTCAGGGAGCTGGCGTGTATCCTGGTGCGTTTCGTAAAGGACCGTCTGGTTAGGGCCCAATATCGTGATGTCCAAATCGGGATTTTCCTTAAGAACCGCATCACGCAAGCGGTTCGCGTCGATCATCGCAATCATCATATTGTCGGCTAGCGCTGGTTTAATGGAATAAGGAATTAATAGTCTTCCTGCCGATTCACCAGATGGCGTGGGGCTCCCAAATACAGTTCCCGGATGAAGCACATAATTGTCACTACGCTCAAACTGTGATTGCCAGTAGGAGAGCGGATAGGGCGTACTTTGGTAGATGCTGCTGAATAAATCAAGCGTGCTGCCGGGACCCAGCTTACTTAGCGTCAGATCCGAGGATCGGAACATGAGGATGATGTTATCCACATATAACTCCGAATCACTTGCGATGCTTTGCAAGCTCAACACAATGGGTCGCGTAGACAGTGTCTCGCTATCTCTCTTCAAAATCACTTGATTGTTAAGTGTAATGACATTCTTATCTGTAAATTGCTTGTATAAAGCCTCTCGTACTTTATCTAATTGAAATTGATAACGCTCAGCCACTTTCTGCAAGGTGAGACGATTCTGTGCCATCATCTCGCTGCGGAGGTGCTTTTTGACGAGCCAAAAAATCAAGAGATTAAACGAACAGAAGATGAGAATTAAGATCATAAAACTAGCTAGGATCGTTCGAAATAGTGATTGCTGTGTAGAGAAAAGTTTCATAAGCCGCAGGCTCCTTCTAAATGCTCCGCTGTCGTGCTTCCGCGAGTTATCTACATTAATTGTAGATGAAAACGGCGGGGAAGGGTATGGGCTTTTTATTGGAAGCTGGGCGCTTTTATGTATTTTTGGCTTTATAAAAGCTTAAAAGAAAAATCGTAACAATCGAGCAAGAACGAAAATCATGTACATAGGCAAGGCGCAGACGGCTGGATATGATGAGCATGTAGCAACGAGGCTTAGAGAAAGGAGTCATCAGCAAAGTTTCATCATGCGTATGTGCAAATGAAGGATGAGGGGAATAGGAATGTGTGGAACATTAGAAAAAGCATCATCGCTTTCGCTTTAACTGTCATGATATCTCTTACAGCAGCAAGTTCAGCAGGGGCGCATTTCACTTCGAGTGGTTATTCGGATATCCAAGTAGGTTCAGATACGATGACGTACCATCTCTCCTTGTTGGAGCATGATTTTCTTCAAATCTTTCCGAATAAGCCAGATGGTGGCGACAAGATCAGTGATAAGCAATTAGCCGGTTCCTTAGGGGCAATCGGCAAGCTGGTCGATGATGGGATCATCGTTACTGGCGATGGCAAGGTTGGAACAGCGATCATTGTGGCAGCCAAACATGAGAAGCGTGCCAGTTTAGATATGATAGGCATTGATATTCGCTATACATTTGCTGCCACCGTGAAGCGTTATCTCATGCAGTATAATTTCTTCTGGTACAGCGGGGCTGATCCGAATCATAGCAACTATGCGACCATTCAAGTCGGTGGACAGACCATTGAGCAGGTGCTGGGCAGCCAGAATTATATTGTGCAGATTCAAGGGCCAGGAGCGGCTGCGGGGAATCCAGTTAATGCATCAGCGACAGCATCAACAACCAAGCCAGTCAATGAAGTGTCTTCCAATGCAACTGGATCCTGGCAAAATACGCTAAAGACCTACGTCCTCATGGGTATGGAGCATATCTGGTCAGGTCTTGATCACATGCTGTTCCTATTTGGCCTGCTGCTTGCAGCCGAACGAAGGGTATGGAAAATCGTTAAGCTGATCACGGCATTCACAGTGGGACATTGCATAACGCTTGTATTGTCCTCCTTGGAGATCGCTTATCTCTCACCTACCATCGTGGAGCCCTTGATTGCCCTAAGCATTGTATATGTAGCAGCTGAAAACATATGGAAGAAGAAAGAGAGTGCACGCGTCGTCGTTACGATGTTATTTGGCTTGGTGCACGGCTTCGGATTCGCAGAAGTGCTGAGAGGAACACTGTCTGGACATATGGCGCTGCCTTTATTCTCTTTCAATTTAGGCGTGGAAATTGGTCAGCTTGTTGTCGTAGGCGTTCTGATTCCTGCGCTCTTATTAATTCGCCGTATACCGCTAAAAATCAATTGGAATATGTATGCCTCCGGCATCGTTGGCGTATTCGGGCTGTACTGGTTGATTGAGCGTGTTCTTTTGTAATAGATAGCAGTAGGAAGTTTGCACCATTTTATAAGGAGAGGGCGTTACGACGTGTATAAAAAAGGTTTAAAACGATTGGTTTCCGGGGTAACCGTATTCGGAATGATGTTCGGCATGCTGGCACCTATGGCGGTTGCAGCGGACAACAGCGTTCAAGTGAGCGCGGTGGATTATTCGAAGGTACCGAAGCTGTTGATTACGGAGCTTGTGCCTGATACTACTAATATCAGTGGTACTAGTACGGATGCTTATGAGTTCATTGAAGTGTATAACAATTCGAACAAGGACATGGATTTTAAAGATTACAACTTGGTTTATCGCAACGGTGGAACGGATACCGTATGGCCAGGGATGCATGATGATAAAACACCCTATGCCACGATGAAAATCCCTGCGCAATCCGCCATTACCCTATGGGTAACGAATACGGCTAATGGCAATTTCACGGTGGCCGATTTCAATGCGAACTTCGGTACGAATCTGCAGGAATATGTTAATCTTTTCCGAGTGTATGGCGGCGGGGGCATGGCGAATACAAGTCCAAGAGCCCTCCTCATTCAAGAGAAATCCGGCAGTGACATCTCGATCGCAAGCTACCAAACAAGCGCCGTAAATGGGGTTTCGAAACCGGATAAAGGTATTTTATATCGCTATCCGTCAGACGGTACAAAGAATATGGCCATGTATTCTGTAGGGGAAAATGCAGCAACGCCAGGTTTAGTCGATCCTACACAGTTTCCGCCTGTACCGCTAAATTTATCGGAGCCTCCAATTATCAGTCATACGCCAGTTACACAAACAGATCAGAAAAACGATCTTATCCTGCAAGCGCAGATTACCAACGCAGAGCAAGACGAAACAGTATCAGCATCCGTGTATTATCAAATAGGGTCAGAGCCTAATTACAGTCGGATCCCTATGACAGTAACAGGCAATACGTATCAAGCTGTCATTTCGAAGGACAAGCTGATTAAGAGCCAGTTGAACTACTATATTAATGCTTATGATGGTAAAAATAACGTGAGCACGAGCGTTAACCATGTAGATTTTACACGCGATGATATCGACTATACGAAGGTACCTTCTCTTCTGGTCACGGAGGTTGTGCCAAACTCTACGAATGTGGAAACGACATCGACAGATGCCTATGAATTTATAGAAGTGTACAATAATTCGGATCAACCTGTTAATTTTAAAGATTATCAAATGATCTACCGCTATACCGATAGCGGACCAGATGCGGATGTCATTTGGCCAGCAGACAAGGAAGATATGATCATACCGTCCAAGGGTACGCTTGTCTTCTGGGTTAACAATGCTCTGAATTCGAATTATACAGTGGCTCAATTCAATGCCAACTATAATGTTAATTTGGTGGAAGGCACGAATTTGGTGCGCATGCACAATGACGGCATGGCCAATGGCGCCAACAGGGGCATTCTGGTCACTACGAAAACAGGCATTGAAGTGTCTTCTGCCTATTATACAGCTGGAGATGTCAATGAAAATAAGGGGACCTTGTATAAGTACCCGCAAGACGGCAGCAAAATGATGGAAAAATACACAGCAGTACCTGTGGCCGCAACGCCGGGAACTGTGGGTCAGGCTCAAGTACCCGATCAGACAATCATCGTGAAACCAGATACGATCAAGCCGGTTATCACTGATTTGACGAAAGAGACTGTTATTGAACAATCTAATGATCTCGAAATGATCGCCGATTTCAAGGATGAAACACTGGTTAAAACCGCAGTACTCTACTACAAAACAGAGAAGCAGTCGACGTTTACCAAAAAGCTTTTAAAAGAAAGCTTCGCAGATACGTTATACCACAACACGATTTTCTCACCAGAGCTCATTGGTAATGCTTATATAGATTACTACTTTGTTTCTTCCGATGGACACAATGAGACGACAACAGCCACGAAGCGAATTGCCATAACAGGTGGTTCTGATCACTCAGCTCTGCGCTTGAATTTCAAAGACGGTGATATTGTTGCTGGGTCCAAAGTAGTTAAAGGAACAGGTCAAGGACTTGGCGCTGATGATCTAAAGCTTGCGATTGATGGGAACGATGTATCCGGTTCTACGTTCCATGCTGTTGAACATAATGCTTACTTTGCATTTGAAGTCACAGGTGTCAATTACTATTTCAAAAATGCCGTTACCCAAGGGCAAGAAATTCTCTATACGTTCCAAGACACGGTAAATAGTTACACGACGTTATCGACACCGATTAACGCAGATCGTTTGAATGAAGGCAGCAATGTATTCTCCATTAGAGCGGGTTCGAAGGCTTCGCCTTTTGACAACAATCCACTGGAGAATAAAGATAATTTCGATGTGAAAAACGTACGTCTCGTATTTGACGATGGTACCGTTATTTATGATCCCAAATATAATGTTCCGTCCAAAGTAATTGGCATGGGAGATTCTTCTGGTAAAGCACCGGTTGTTGACTTCAATTTCACCGTTCCGGCGGGGCTTTTAGCTTCCAAAGCTTATACGTGGAACACACCAACGATGAATGATGGGGAACATCAGATTACAGTCAGCAACACGACTGCAGGTGCGTTTACCGTTAAAGTCATTGTGGATAACTCTGCGCCAACCATCGAACCTTCTATCGAGGATGGCAAAACGTACCGTGGTCCCTTCACGCTGGATGCGGTCATCGACGACGCACTAGCGGGAGTTGAGAAAGTTGAGGCCATGCTGGACAAGCAACCAATTACTATGCCGCTCTCAACTTCGTCTGCACAGCTTCAAGGCGGTAAGCATGTGTTTAACTTGAAAGCGACGGATAAAGTCGGGAACGTCTCCGAGAAGACCATTAACTTCGAGGTACCGAATGAAAATCCAGAGCAGCCCGTGTTAGTTGCACCAACACAAGGCGCAGCAGGCATGAGTAGCGATACGGAACTAACGGTGAAAGTATCAGACCCGATGAATGACGACATGAAGGTATCCTTCTATGGCGGATTCAAATACGATGCAAGCACCCCAGGGCAGTTCACGGGATACCGCAATGCGTCCGATACCGAGCCTCCTAAGCAGGAGAAGCCGGATGGAGAGAAACCTTTTGCCCCAGAAGATTATGAGAAAGTAAGTAAGCTTGATGGGAATTACCTCATTGATGATTCAGATGAAAAGTTCCCGTATCAACGGTTTGAGGTTTCACTCGATCCAGCGATTCAAAGCTCAGATAAAGTGGAAATTAACTGGAAAGGGAAGTCACTAGACGGTCGCAAAGTTACCTTGTATGCCTGGAGTCCTAGCAAGCAATCTTGGAGCCCACTGAAGACGGTTATTGCTACCGGCGAGACGAATTTTGAATTGAAGGCTGTGGTAACAGCTGGTGATTACGCGAACAAGGGTAAGATTCAGGTGATGGTGCAGGATCAGATTGCCGTCGTTCAAAATAATCAACCGGCAGAGACAACAGATTACGATTTCTCTTTTGTATGGATGTCGGATACGCAGTATTATTCCAAAGGCTACCCACATATCTATCAGCAAATGGTGAAGTGGATTGCAGATCACAAAGAAGATAATAAGATTAAATATGTCATCCACACTGGTGACATCGTTGATAATGCAGATCAAGAGTATCAATGGGTAGAAGCCGATAAGGATATGAAAGTCTTGGAAAAGGCTGGCATTCCGTATGGTGTATTGGCTGGTAACCACGACGTAGGTCATCAAGACAACGATTATAGCTACTATTCCAAATGGTTTGGGGAACAACGTTTCAAGGATCAGCCGACGTACGGCGAATCCTACGATAACAATCGGGGACATTATGACCTTGTTTCTTCGAACGGTAATGATTTTATCGTCGTTTACATGGGTTGGGGTTATGGGGATAAAGAGATTGATTGGATTAATGGGGTTTTAAAAGAATTCCCGAACCGGAAGGCCATTCTGAACTTCCATGAATTCATGCTCGTTTCCAATAATCGCGCGCCGATGGCGGAAAAAGTGTTCGAACGCGTTATCAAACCGAATAAGAACGTTATTGCTGCGCTATCCGGTCACTACCATGATGCACAATTGAAAATTGATGCGATTGATGATGACGGGGACACTAAGCCGGATCGTAACGTCTATCAAATGCTAGCAGACTACCAAGGCGCTCCTGAGGGTGGGCTTGGCTATATGAGACTTATGCAATTCGACTTGGCGCATAACAAAATCAATATGAAGACATATTCACCTTACTTAGATGATTATAATTTCTATGATCCGATCGAACATCCTGGTAAAGATGAGTTCTCCATCGACTTGAATCTGCAACCAGTAACGAAACGAGTGGCTACTGACTATATCGGGGTCAACGTGTACACGGATAAGAAAATCGGAAGCGTTGATGGTGTAAAAAGTGGACAAGAAGCATCTGTCGTTTGGCACGGCCTTGCTTCGAGTACAACTCACCAATGGTATACGGTTGCGGAAGATGTGTACGGAGGCAGATCGCAGTCCGATATCTGGAAATTCACGACCCTAGCGGGAGAGTCAGATTCCGGCAGCGGTAGTGGAGGTTCTGGCGTACCAACGAATAACACAGAAGCCACCATTCCAGTCAATGGAGGAACAGCGACTCTCGATGGTGTGCACATTGTTGTTCCAGATGGTGCGGTTACAAGTAAGATTAAAGTAACTGTGAAGAAACTCTCAGATGCAGCATCGCTACCTATTGCAACATCATCGAAACTCGTAAGTGCTGTATATGAGATCCTGAAAGATACAGCGGGTGAGTTTAATAAAGCGATCCAAGTTACTTTGCCTTTTGAGGTGAATAAAGTAGATCTCAATCAATCAGACGTTAGTCTATATTGGTTTAATGAAACAACACGTACATGGGTGCAACTAGACAACATTGTCGTGGATAAGGTGAAAGGGACTGTGACGGGGTCTGTTACACACTTCACAAAATTCGCCGTTATTGCTACTCCGAAAGAAGAGGGTAAACCTGGATCAGATGGAGCCAATCTGACGGATATTAAGGGACATTGGGCAGAGGCTAGCATTCGCGAATTAATTGGACAAGGCGCGATTAATGGCTATCCAGATAGCACTTTTAAACCAGAAGGTCGCATTACAAGAGCAGAATTCGTCTCTATTGTTGTCAAATTCTTAAAGCTCAGCGATCAGGGCGGTAAAGCGTTCAGCGATACGACGAACCATTGGGCTAAGAATGCTATTGCTACAGCAGCAGCGAATGGCATCATCTCTGGATACACGGATACGACGTTTGGTCCGGACGATACGATTACCCGCGAGCAAATGGCAGTCATTCTTGTACGTGCTGCACATATGACGGATAAAGGCACAGTAGGCACGCAATTCACGGATAGCACTGCTATTTCGGAGTGGGCACAAGAGGCAGTTGCTGTGTTGACTTCAAAGGGGTTATTAAATGGGTACCAAGACGGCATGTTGAAACCGCAAGGGATATCGACGCGCGCAGAAGCTTCAGCCATCATTTTACGAACATTGAAGAAATAAATTGTCCAAAGGCTCCTACGTCTGAAAAGACGAGGAGTCTTTTTGTCACAATGTACGCGAATTAGGGTGAGAGGCATCATATTTGTATCCGGAGAAGAATAATACTAGATGGGAAAGTACTACAAAGGGGCGCAAGTAGGCGCCTGTGCTGCCGAATAGCCCGCGGGAGGTAACTGGAATGCGTGTTCTCATCGGAAGTCCTGTTTGCCAAGCACCTTCCATACTTCGATTGTTTCTGCAATCACTTCATCTATTGTCCGTACCAACGGCAGAAATTCATTATCTCTTTATTGATGATAATTCGGATGGGGAATCCAAGCAGCTGTTGCGTCAATTTCAAGAAGATCATCTAGAGCAAACGACTATTTTTCATGAAAATGCTACTTCAGGCAATTATTATCGGGATCAATTGACGCATCATTGGAATGACAAATTAATATGGAAAGTCGCAGTATTTAAAAATCGTATCATTGAACATGCAGTAGAAAACGATTATGATGCCCTGCTCCTGATTGATTCCGATTTACTGCTTCGTCCAGAAACGCTAGATAAGCTCTTGGAATCGGATAAAAGCATTATTTCTGAAATCTTTTGGACCCATTGGCAGACAAATTCAATTCCACTTCCTCAAGTGTGGGTAAGCGATGAATATATCATGTTTGAGCGAATTGGCAGGGAGGTACTGTCCAAAGAGCAGGAGATTGTGCGTCAGCACAGGTTCCTAGCGCGACTTCGTCAACCAGGTGTTTATGAAGTAGGCGGTCTTGGTGCATGTACATGCATTCGGAAAGATGCCTTACAGAAAGGTGTCAACTTTAATAAAATCAATAATTTATCCTTTTGGGGCGAAGATCGCCATTTCTGTATTCGTGCTCAAGTACTTGGGTTTTCCTTGTTCGTCGATACGCATTATCCTGCTTTTCATATCTATAGGGAAACGGATCTACCGGGGGCAGAAGACTTTATGCGGCGATATCATGGAACGCCAAGTACCCTGCAGCCATTGAATGAAACAGAGGCTCCTCCAGCAATTCTCTTTCCAACCCCTACAATAGCCCGTCCCAAGCTCACACTGTCTATGATTGTTCATAACGAAGCTGGGAAATACCTGGAGCAGGTGTTAACCAAACATAGGGCGTATATAGATGAAGCCGTGATTATCGATGATGGAAGTAGTGACAACAGTTCGGAAATTTGCCGCGAGATCCTGAAAGGCATTCCTCTGCATTTGATACGCAATGAAACAGCCAATTTCAACAATGAGGTCATGTTAAGGAAACAGCAGTGGGAAGAAACGATACGCAGAGAGCCGGAATGGATCCTTAATATGGATGCGGACGAAGAGTTCGAGGAAGGTTTTGCGTCTGACATTGCGTCTGTTTTACAGCAAGTGGATGGAGATGTCGGATGTTTTCGTCTTTATGATATGTGGTCCGATACGCATTACCGCGAAGACGAATATTGGCGTGCTCATTTTGTATACCGTCCGCTGTTGTTACGCTATCGAAAGAACTTTGCTTTTAAATGGAAAGAACAGCCCTTGCATTGTGGGCGGTTCCCAGATAATATGTTCGACTTACCGGCTTTCATTCTGCCCAATCGTGTGAAGCATCTAGGTTGGTCAACGCCTGAGATTCGTGCGCATAAATACGAACGATACATGAGGCTTGATCCCGATGGAAGCTATGGCTGGAAGGAACAATATGAATCCATTCTGGACCCTGCGCCGCGTCTCGTGAAGTGGAGTGAATAGCAGTGGATTAGATTTACGTACCAATAAGGCGATAGATTCCCTTCAAAAGGGGAAGCCATCGCCTTATTGGTATTCTAGGATTTCTTTTGTAATAGGGCACGGAAGCAGTAAAGTCCTCCCCAGAGATCGGTATTTAGTGCATCGGCTGGTTGTTCATAATCTACACTCCCGCAAAATTCGAACCCCGTAGTGTCAACGAGCTCCTGGAAATAACGCAAATTAACAGTGGGGTAGTCAAGTGTTAGTACGAGCCTACCATTGTCTTTCAATGTGCGATTGAACTCTAAAAGCGCCGCTATGGCATCAGTTGGATGAAGATGCTCCAAAACAGAAATGCAAAATATGGTATCAAACTTATTGTCCTCGTAAGGAAGCGAAGTAATACTAGCTTGAATATAGGAATGATTCATACGGAATTCGGCTGCGATTTGTTCGGCGGCATCTTCTCCGATATCGGTCTTAATCTCATTCAGTATGCTGTCGAAGGTGGAAATGGCGGGATCTAGGTCACAAGCGTAAGTGTCTCTACAGTGCCGTGCCAAATAGAATTTGAATGGATGCGAAATACCGCAGGCAGCGTCTAGCACAGTATCCGTAGGATTCGCAAAAGAGGCGCACCAGGCATATTCATAAGGGCGGCTCCACCAGGTTTTGGGCAATGGATAGATGAAATGGGGAACCGATGGGTCGGAGCTTTTAATAAAACGCGATTCCAATAGTGGTTGGGAAGATTGATTTGTCTTTGTCATGAGACAGCTCCTATTGTTTCTGAGATGAGGGACTGATAAGACAAAAAGCGGGAGGGTCCCCGCTTTTTCACTGTGTTGTTACGTTATCTGCGTTTGCGCTTAGCCGTGCCGGATGTAGGGCGGCCTTTGCGTCTCTTGCCTGTGCCGGATTTCTTACGGCGTTTGCGTTTTGGACGGAAGACTTCCTCCGTGTCGCCAGAAGCGACCTTCCCTTTGCCGATAGAGCCAAAGAGTGTCTTCACCATCGGTGCCATTTGCTGAAAGGTAGACATGAACTTCTGGACCTTGCCCATCGTGCCGATGATGCCGTCAATACCACCCATCCGCTCGACGAAGCCGGAGATTTGTTTCATATTTAAGCCGCTGAGCGGGTTCGAGGAACCTCCAGCAGCACCGCCGCCGCCACCAAGGAGATTGCTTAGGAAGTTACCGCCGCCACCTCCACCTCCACCGGCGTTGCCTCCGCCACCGCCAAATAGACCTCCGCCTGCATTGCCACCGCCGCCGCCGCCGAACAAACCTCCACCGGCGTTGCCGCCAGCAGGAGGGCCGCCGAAGAAGCCGCCACCGCCTTCAAAGCCGCCACCTCCACCGCCAAAGGGATTGCCACCGCCTAAGCCGGGGTATTGACCGAAGCCTTCACCTGGAAGGGTTAAGCTCCTTGTTTCCACTACTTCAGGACGATTTCCGCCATTACCAATAATTTGTTGTCTTGGGTTGGTCACTAGGATTCACGATCCTTTTTATCAGATTTGTCTCCTACAGGATATGTCACTTGCCTACCTTTGGTATGGACGAATGTCACGGGTCAGGGGGATTTGTTGTGCGAATGCACCTATTTTAAGGGCGCTTGTCATGGTATTGTCATTGTTTACCTCATTAACGCATAGAAATTTTAACGAATCGCAATCCTAAAGGAAGGAATTATACACGTCGCGTCGAATGATACACAGGAGCTTAAAGAAGTACCAATGAGCTAACATGCTTTTTGACCGGGAGTTGACAGCAGATGCAATTAAAAAAATTAAATGATAAAGCCATAGACCAGCTTTTCGAAGCTGTACTAACCTTGAAGGATATTGAAGAGTGTTACGTCTTTTTTGATGACTTGTGCACCGTGAATGAGATTCAGTCGCTTTCGCAGCGTCTTGAAGTAGCTCGTATGCTGCGCAAGGGATGCACGTATAACCAGATCGAAGCGGAAACAGGGGCTTCCACAGCTACCATTTCACGGGTCAAAAGGTGCCTGAATTACGGGAACGATGGTTATGTGTTGACGTTGGATCGTTTGAATCGTTAAATAATGACGCAGTTGAATGATAATAGACCTCCAAAGCCGCGAAGCGCAAGGGAGGTCTATTTCCTTTTGAACAGCAGACAGCAGCTTCAAATTGACATAGAGGAACACATTCTGTAGCATAGGAAGATAGGCTTAGTTCGTACGGGTGGGGGAATTTTAGAATGAAGAAATATGGTGTGCTGGTCATTAGCCATGGATCCCGTGATGAGGGTTGGGTTCAGCTAGTGGAAGATGCCGTGAACGCGGTTCGGATGCCGGATGCCATGCCCATATATGCGTCATATTTGGAGCTTGTCGAGGGTAAATTGATACAAGATGGGATAACCAACTTGGAAAAACAGGGCGTGACCGACATTATTGTCGTTCCGCTGTTCGTGTCCTCTGGGAGTACACATATTGATGAGATCAGCTACGCGTTAGGTGTTATTGCCCAGCCGTTGCTCGAAACCGACATGGAACTTATGGAGATCCAAGCACGGATTCATTTCACGTCGCCGATCGATGATCATCCCGATATTGCAGCTATTCTATATGGCAAAATCAAAGAGCTTTCGGTCTCGCCGCAGGAAGAGATTCTTTTATTGGTGGGGCATGGGAGTAAGGAAGATGGCTTCCATCAGAAATGGCACCAAGGACTGGAACGACTCGCGGAGCGGGTTCAACAACTGGGCGGCTTCGCCGAGGCGGATATTGCTATGCTTTTGCCGGATCAGCTGGCCGAGAAGATGGCCTGGTGGGCACGCGAGAAGCCGTCGTATAAAGTCATTGTGGCACCGCTTTTTTTAAGTGAAGGGTATTTTACACATAAAGTGATTCCTTCCCGATTGGAAGGGTTCACATACCAATATCATGGACAGGCTTTGTTGCCAAGTCCGCAAATTTCCGAATGGATTGAGGGGCAGATAGCCTCCGTATTCCCATCAGGTGAACAGGGGATGAACTGAGTGGTCAAACGAGCACGATTGATCTATAATCCGACTTCAGGCCGGGAAGAAATGAAAAAAAGATTGCCCGAAATTCTCCAGCGCTTAGAACGCGGCGGGTTCGAGACCTCCGCTCACGCGACCATTGGTGAAGGCGATGCGACACTCGCAGCGACTGAGGCTGTGCGACGGGGATTCGATTTAATTATCGCGGCTGGCGGCGATGGCACCATCTGTGAAGTCGTCAACGGCATGGCCGAAAGAGAAGGCAGGCCGCCGCTGGGCATTTTGCCGCTGGGGACGACGAATGATTTTGCGCGTGCGCTCGGTATTCCCAAGAATTTGGAATATGCCTGCGACCTCATCATTCAGCAGTATACAACCTCGATTGATGTAGGCAAAATCAACAACCGTTACTTCATTAATATCGCTGGCGGCGGTTCAATGACCGAGCTGACCTATGAAGTCCCAAGCAAACTCAAAACCATGATCGGCCAGTTGGCCTATTATATGAAGGGACTCGAGAAGCTGCCTAGGCTGAAGCCCATCGAGCTCTATATCAAAGCCGGCGATCGCGAGATGCATGAAGAAGTCATGCTCTTCCTCGTGGGCAACACCAACTCCGTTGGTGGGTTTGAGAAGTTGGCTCCAGAAGCGAATATTAACGACGGTATGTTTGATGTGATTATATTGAAGAAATGCAATCTGGCAGAGTTCATCCGCATCGTCACACTGGCGCTGCGCGGCGAGCATTTGAGTGATCCGAACTTGATTTATTTTCAGACGAATCATATCGAAATTAATTCTCCGGACTACGTTCAGTTGAACCTAGACGGTGAGTTTGGCGGTACGTTGCCTTGCGTGATGACGAATTTGCAGAGCCATTTGCAGGTGATTGTGGATGAGTCGGGGCAGTCGATTTATAAAAAGAAATTTTTAGAGACATTGACCACGCCGTTTCATTTGAAGGGGCATGGGAATGGGCATGATGAGGAGTAGGGTTGGAAATGCGAGACACCAACACCAAAGAATAATGATTAATTTTAGGTAGAATTAAGTGAGGTTATTATGAAAACAAAAGGTACGTCTGGCTCCGCGCCAGGTAAACATAGAGGTAGTGGCAGGTCAGCAGGGAAAAAAGAAGTGCCCGCTTGGATGGCTGGCTTGCCTGTGCAAATCGGGCAGCAATACGAGGCTGAGATCATTGGGATCAGCCATGATGGCGAAGGGGTGGGCCGTGTGAACGGCTTTACCCTTTTTGTCGCGGGGGCGCTGCCGGGTGAGCGTGCGTTGGTTCGCGTGGAACATTTGAAGAAACAGTACGGGTATGCTCGTCTGGTAGAGATGATTGCTGTGAGTCCGGATCGTATTGCTCCCGACTGTGTGATTTATGATGAATGTGGCGGCTGTCAGCTGCAGCATTTGAGTTATGAGGCGCAGCTTCGCGTGAAGCGGCAGCAGGTAGTGGATAATTTGGTGCGGATTGGGAAGTTGGGGGTTGCGGGGGAAAACAGCGAAGGAATCGTTGTTCATCCCACGTTGGGGATGACCGATCCGTGGAGATATCGGAACAAGGCTCAGGTTCCTTTTGGGGAAGAGCAGGGTGGACTCATCGGCGGATTCTATGCGCAGGGCAGCCATCGCATCATTGATATGGAAGAGTGCTTGATTCAGCATGGGGCTAACGACGAAGTCGTGGCGCGTGTGAAAGAGATTGGCTCGCGCTTAGGCATTCGCGCTTACAGTGAAGAGACGGGATCTGGGCTGCTGCGCCATGTCGTTGTCAAAGTCGGCTTCCGTACGGGCGAGGTCATGGTTGTTTTGGTGACCAATGGGACTGAGATTCCGCGTGTGGATGAGTGGATTGCTGGCATTCGCGAGGCTCTGCCTGCGGTGAAGAGCATTTGCCATAACATTAATGTGAGACAGACGAATGTTATTTTTGGGGATGAGACGCGCGTCTTGTGGGGAAGCGAAGTCATTTATGACTATATCGGCGAAGTGAAATTTGCCATTTCCGCGCGATCCTTCTTTCAAGTGAACCCCGTCCAGACGGAAGTCTTGTACGGGAAGGCACTAGAGTACGCCGCTTTGACAGGCGGCGAAACGGTTGTCGATGCCTACTGCGGCATCGGCACAATCTCCCTGTTCCTGGCGCAGCGCGCGGGACAGGTGTACGGCGTCGAGATCGTCGAAGAGGCGATCTCCGATGCACGTAAGAATGCCGAGTTAAACGGCATGACGAACGTGCACTTCGAGGCAGGACCCGCCGAGGTTGTCCTGCCGGAGTGGACACGTCAGGGTGTCCGGCCTGACGTGATCGTGGTCGACCCGCCGCGCAAGGGCTGCGACCCGGCGCTGCTGGCGACCATCCTCGAGCTGCGGCCGCAGCGCGTGGTGTACGTGTCGTGCTCCGCATCGACACTCGCGCGCGACCTGCGCGTGCTGGTCGATGGCGGGTACGGCGTCGCGAAGGTGACGCCGGTGGATATGTTTCCTTGGACGGTGCATGTGGAGTCGGTGGCGTTGTTGGAGAGGGATGTTGTAGCCAACAAATAAAGACCTGATATTCAAAATAAACCAGTGACAAAAATCAAATAAGTCCTGCTAATGCGGAAATAGGTGTGGGTAGAGGTTAGAATAGAAAGCCAAAAGAACCGAGTGAAAATCAGGTCCTAACCTGGAATCACTCGGTTTTTCTTTTTGTCAGGGCAAAGGTATTAGACAATGCAAGAAAGCAGGCTATTTTATCGCCGAGGTAAAATTATCCCTGATTATTCAAGGCTTATTTTTAATTGTGAACTCAATCAATTATTCGGCTCGATCATGATCCAATTGGTTTTCCTCAATTGTTTTCCAACAATAACCCTAGGTAGAAAGCGTGAACAATAATAGAAGTGCCTATGCTTACATATCAATTTCTTTTCCCGTATGAGGATTAAGTTTAATTGTAGATTTTCAGCTCCTTGTGCAGATCATGCATCATCTTCCCAAGCGGCTTTGTCCTCATCGCTTCTTTTGTGATTTTGGGACCAAAGACCATTTTCCTGATTTCTAAATCAGTCAAACCGACTCGACCCAGCATCGTTTGAAGCTCATCCTTCTGCGTTCTGTTGTACATCTGTTGCTTTTCGATTAATGCCAGCACTTCATCGCCATGTATTTGATAAGCTTCGCGAATTCTCATTCCTTGTATATTGTTTTCTAGATTCCCTTTGGCGTCGATAATGATCTCCACTTCGTTTAGAGCGCTCCTTTGATAGGAGAAAGTTAAGTCTTCAGCCCAATTAATAGAGCTGTCGTATGGGGAAGCAAAGATCAATGCCTTGCTGCTCTTAACTCTATTACAATTGCCACAAACGGGAATAAGGTTGTAGAGGCAGATGGAGAACAAAGGGAAAGTTGATCTGTTGAAAAAATGATCCAGTTGTGCCCCCGAAACGTTCTCCGCTCTACTGTTAATGTAATCTCTGTTGCAATAAGGGCAGACGGTAAGACCAGCTCTCCGTACTATTCTTACACGCAACGATGTCCCACCTACGACGGAACCTGCAAGACTCGTGTAAGAGTCATGAATTGTTTTATACATCCCTCTCATCGGAGGTTTTTTTTTATTTGAATCTCTAAAACATTCCTGATTCATGATATCAATTGTCTTGCTGGCGATATATGCTTGCGCCGCTATCAATTTTTCTAAAGGAGCAAGAATTAAGAACTGAAATTCGTCCTGGCTACCCGTGAAAAAGTCAGGTGGCATGTATTTTTTACAACTGGCCACGATCTTCCTTCGAACGGAAGCATCTATTCTATCTCCAACAGCTTTCCAATATTCATTTTTAAATGTATCCGAATAAGATTCCAGTTGAATCATTTTCTCTCGCCCTCGCTTAACCGCTTGATCTCGCGATCAAGATCAGCCCGTTGTCGTAACAATAATTCTAATTCAGAAGGTTGTTCTAACTTGGATGTGCTGAGCGTGTCCAACAGTTTTTCCCTATAGACAGGCTCGCCGATTTTATTAATCAAAAGGCGTATCTTTTTCGAATAGTCCACTGGAGCTATAGGCCCTTCAAAATATCGGCTTAACTCTTTACCGATAAGGCTTACTTCGTCTTCTTTAAGACAAAGCCAATCAATAATCTGTTCAATCAGTTCTCTACTATACTCGCCGATAGTGTAAGACATAAAAAAATTGTGTTTGAGCAGTTTATGAATATTTTGCCCAAAGGTTTGGTCAAACTCCTGCTGTTCTTTTGAAAGATAAGTGATATCCTCGCTGAGAATATCTGAAATCATAAATGGCGAATTCGTCGTGATCACGATTTGAATTTGGGATTCTATACTAGTGCTGTGTATGAAGTTTATGAGCATAGTAACAAACTTTCGCTGCCACTCAGGATGGTAATAGAGCTCTCCTTCATCGATGAATAGAAGTGCTGTCTCCCACTCTTGCAGCACCTCATCTTGGCTAAAGACGTTCGTTCCGATGTAAGGCCCCAAACGTTCGGCATATTTCCGATGACCTTCCAGAAACCAGTAAAGCTTTGCCAAGAAAGAAAACTTGGCATATTGTCCCGATGAGAAGTGTTTCAGTTTGGCATCTGGCGCTGTAAAGAATGGTTGAAGAGATGCGAGCTTCTTATCCACATTCGTTGCCGTAAGCCCGACCTCTTCCAGACCGAGTAATTCGCTTTTTATCGTAAATACCTTGTCTTCCGGCATATCGAAATACTTTTGCAGCTCTCCCTGTGGTAAACAGGCCAAAAATGTCAGTTGATAGCACAAGTCTCGATTGATCGATCTTAAAGGGTTATCCCACTCAGCTGATTCCATGTCTTTGCGCTTTTGTATAAAACTTGAAGCTTCTGAATAATCGGCTTGTCCAAAATGGTTAAGAGATAGGGCTAGTTTTTCTTTGTCGCTTTTGTCCCTATGTGCTATGGCTCCATCCGAAAAGAGGTTATCTTGATGAACGCTAAGCATATTCGAGAAATAGACGACTTTGCCCAATTCATTGACGCTCGTATAAGATTTGCTATCAAATGGTTTTGCTGCCGAAGCAGTTGCATCTATAATATTGGTCAAATAATAAGGCTGATCGCCTAAGTGAAATACGACAAAAAACTCACTACCGCTGTCCAGTATACCATAGGCCTCATAATCGATTTCCCTGACATACCCCTGATTACACGTGATTTGTTGCTCATCGATCAAGTGGAGGAGTCTGAAAAATGTACCTCTTAAAAAATCCACAGTGCTCGTTTTCCCTGTCCCATTTTTACCAACTAAACAGGAGAGAGAATAAATATTCTCTCCATAGAAATGCGAGATATCAGGTGATTCTAGCACTGAATTAAGCTCATTTGTATTTGTGTTATAGGTGAATCGGTGATCGAAATCGACCAATTGTTTTTGCAATCCTCTATATCGATGAAGGAAAAGGAGCGAAAATGTCAGACGATGATGCTGAGGGTCAGCTTGCTCGTCGTGGTCTCCGTTAATAAATTCTAACAATTTCTGATTAGAATTCATGGCACGATATTGATCTAGCATCCAATCGTTGTAAATAAACTCAAAATGAAATTCGGTACGTCGCATATCCAAATAAGCTACCGAAACCTGCTTTTGGGCAATATGCAGACGAATGTAAATGATTTCCTTTCCATCAACAACGAATTGTTGGTCTATTGAGCATTGATGCGTCCAGTAGGCGTAAGTACTCTCTAGATCATCGTTAAAAATAAGTCCTATGTTACCTGCCTTCAACGTTTGTGAGGAAGAGAGATAATTTCTACTAAGGTGCTCTTGATTTCCGTATTTGCTGTAAAGGTCACTGTTCATGACATTAGCTAGAATCAGACTGTCTAAGTAACTGAATTTATATGTCTGTTTCTCTTCTACTGTCATAGAAGCGTTGTCAATGATCGTAAAAACCTGATGACGATAAACTTTCTCATTGATGATCCTGTATAACTCATATTTCTGAAGTAATTGATCAATTATGTCTATCGGCAGACGACCGATGTTCTCCTTAATTAATTCAATGCCTCTGAACGCAAATCCGGTATCGCTCGATGTCCCCGCGTTGGAGACATGTCTGAATAAGGCAGATACAATATTATCTTTGTTTTGTAATAGGCCATCATTAGCGGGGTAAAACTTGCAGAGCAACTTAATGGCTTCCTGATTGTCGGAAAAACTTCCATAAAACTTGTTGTAGAAACTCACCAGGCCGGAGTAAAGCAGCTTTTCAATATACGAATCTTTTAAAATGGAAATACCCTCTGCTGAATTGTTTCCAAGGGCACTGTAGAAGCCATAAGAAATATGTCGCTGGGTCAGTAAAGTTTGATACTCTTCATATTCTTTAAGCTCGTTATGGCTTGTAATCATGGAGGAGATAAGCTGCTTGGCGAAAAATCTTACATTATTCTCGTAAGTATCTGTCACGAAGTTCTTACGATTCTCTGCTTCAATAGCCTCTTCTTCCAGAGAAAATGCATCGTTGAGTATGGATAAGAGCTGTTCTATGTCCATAGAATCAATGTTATTTAATAAAGTAGCCCCTTTAGGTACTTCGTTTTTAAAAAAGTTAATCTTATTTTTAATCTCTGTTAACCATTGTCATGCCAATGTGAATCGCTCCTTAATGGTAATTTTGTCCATTATACTGATGATTCTGTATTTAATAGTATATCAAAATTTGTCATTTCGGGTATTAGAAGATCAGAAAATACAACATAACTCGACAGCAAATGCAAAACTAGAGTGTGAACTCCGTTTGATTCTAGGCAGTCCGTCAAAATATTCCACTGTGCTATGTCTAAACTAAACTGATAAAACTTTTGGGAAGGGAATAAGCCAAAAATTCTTTTCAACATGTACGAATGAGTATTGGAGAAAAATATTGTTTTTTTGTAATTAGTACTAACAACTTAAGTTTTATGGCGGTATTGCCTAATGAGTAGTTCGAAAATCTTAACATTATTGTAAACTCATAGTGGAAGGAGTAGATGAGGCGAAAAGTAACTATTAGGCCGGAGTGACTATAAAAATAGTTCAAAAGTTTTGAATTGAGGAAGGATGGATAATGTTGGGTGTCGAATAATGTAAATTAATACATATATAGTTTTAAGGGGTGAAGCTTATGTTAGAATCATTTAACTCCCTTTGCGAGTTTAGGAGATTAAATCCAGGTACTAAGGGAAGTGCAATGCTCAGTAACGACCCCGTACTAGAGGGTGTAAAAAAAGATCTATCGTCCGTAGTAGATTGGCTCAAAGATAGGTTTCAGGGTTATAAGGGTGTAACCTATACTTTTGAACAATCAAAAGGGATAGCAAGGTTTCCTAGTATATTCCATGTCTCGCTTTTACCCCCAGGTCAACAGGTATCTAAAGGGATATATGTTGTAATTTGTTTTGATATAAAAGGAAGAGGCGCATTAATTGGTTGCGCAGAATCTAAAACAAATCCCCAAGGATTGAATAGAATTCTACGTTCAAAAAATAAAGATTTACTAATAGATGTAGATGGAAGAAGACCAACAACAAAATATAATGATGTTTTTGAGAATCCTAAAGAGTTTTATTTTGAAAGGTCCACTATAGAGGAAATAGAAGAACATTTGAAGGAATCGTTAGAGCTATGTCTTTATCATTTGAAACTAATTCAAGATAAAGAATCAGATCTTAAAATTTCGACATTGGTCCAAGCTAATTCCGATCTTCCTTTTAATCCTGAAAACATTAATAACGCAAAAGAGAAAATAGCGAGGTACATCTCATATAGAAGAGGTCAAAAGAAATTTAGAGAAAAGCTTCTTGCGGCATATAATGGTAGATGCGCAGTAACTGGTTGTGACGTTCTTGAAACCCTAGAAGCAGCACATATTGTTCCGTACCATGGCGAGGAAACAAACAATAGTACTAATGGACTGTTATTAAGAGGGGATATTCATACCTTGTTTGATCTTGGATTGATTACAATAAATTCAGGAACCTTAACAGTTAGAGTATCTAGTCAATTAAATACATCTATCTACTGGTACCTACATAATCAAAAACTGAATTTACCTGAAAAAAAGTCTCTATTCCCTAGTGAAAAAGCCATAGAATACCATAATCGTAACTTTCAAGATTAATTTTGGGAAATAATATAGGGGATAGTTTAAATGAACCTATTCAAACTTTTTAATTGAAAAAAATGATATAATAACGCATTTGTCTTTCAATCTATGAAATACATTAATAATATGCTATCCTGGTTCTAGATAAACCATTGACAGGTGGATAGTGATGACAATGAGCAAAGAAAAAAAATATACTGTTCTAGATCTCTTTTGCGGTGCAGGCGGAATGTCAGAGGGATTCATGCAAGCGGGATTCTACATTCCATTTGCTAGCGATTATAGTAAAGAAGCAGCGGAAACGTATAAAAATCGACACGCGCAGTTAGGCCATGAGCTTACTTTCTTTCAAGGAGATATTAGAAGTCTCTCAAGAAAGCCTAAGCTTGCCGAATTCTTAAATGGGGCTTCAATCGATGTAATTGTAGGAGGGCCTCCGTGCCAAGGATTTAGTCTTTCAGGGAAAAGGGATGAAAATGACCCCAGAAATAAAATGTTTCTTGAATATTTAAAAATTGTTAAGAGTGTGCAGCCAAAATATTTTGTTATGGAAAATGTTGAGGGTATTTTATCGTATAGGTTTACAAAGATTAGAGGAGTTTCTGGTAAGGTCTATATAAACGAGCTTGCGTCAAAAATTATTGAGGAAGAAGCACTTAAACTAGGCTATAGAGTCCAATGTCTTCAATTAAATGCAAAAGACTATGGTGTTCCACAAAATAGGCCGCGGGTAATTTTTATTGCAAATAAGGTTGAAAAAAAAGGTAAAGAATATATTGATGTAGTTCCTAGGCCAAGCCTACCTAAAAAAAGAGAGAAAATAGTTACTGTTCAAGAGGCAATTTCTGATTTAAGCTTCTTGAAAAATGGAGAGAGTTCAACTAATTATAATGAAGAATTTGAGCAAACTGCCTATCAATCAATGTTAAGAAATGGTCTTACTCCAGGGGCTAATAATAGAACTATAAGATGCGAAGAGTTGTTGAATCATAAAGCATCAAAACATTTAGAAAAAACGGTAGATAGATTCAAAAAATTAAACCCGGGTGAGACTATCGCCGAGCTATTAAACAGACTTGATGAAGTGGATTATGATTATTATTTTACTAAGAAATATAGATGTTCTAAGTTAGATAGAGATCAAGTTTCCCCTACTGTACTAACTCTCCCAGATGATATTATTCATTACGAGGAAAGTAATCCAAGGATTCTTACTGTGAGGGAGTTTGCGAGACTTCAATCATTTGATGACAGTTTTGAGTTTTGCGGTAAACGAACAACAGGTGGAGATAGAAGAAAATTTGAGACTCCTCAGTATACTCAGGTCGGGAATGCAGTACCTCCTTTATTTGCTAGAGCTATTGCGGTGGAAGTAATGTGTGCTTTACAACAAATAGAGACTACCAGAGAGGCAGTAATTATTTAGAAGCAGTTTCAAGTTAAGGATTGTCTAAATGATATTTAAAAAATCTCTGTCTAAGAGAGTGATGAAAATGGAAAAAGATACGGTTAACTTTAAAATAAGTTCTGGATTAAAAAACCTTATTGGTAAAGAGTTAATTACTGATGAGCTTATTGCAATATTTGAGTTAGTTAAAAATTCATTTGATGCACATGCGAAGAGTGTGAAAATTTTTTTTGAGAACATATATTCTAATAGGGATGCTCGAATAATAATTGTCGATACAGGAAAAGGCATGGATATTACTGATATAGAAGAAAAATGGTTGTTTGTAGCTTATTCAGCCAAAAAAGATGGATCCGAAGATAATAACGAATTGGATGATTATCGGAATACGTTAAAGGGACATCGAGGTTACGCAGGAGCAAAAGGAGTAGGCCGGTTTTCTTGTGATCGACTAGGAAGTAAATTAAATTTAATAACAATAAAGGATAAACCAGAATCTCTTATAGAAAATATTAAGATTAACTGGGAAGACTTCGAAAAAGATTCTAAAGAAGAATTCTTTGAAATCGAACTTGAGCATAACGTACTTCAATCACATAGCTATGAGATATATCACGGAACTATTTTAGAAATATTAGATTTGCGAGATACATGGGATAGAACCAAACTTCTGAAATTAAAACAATCTCTGGAAAAATTAATTAATCCTAATCAACAAAGTGATGAGTTCTCAATTGAACTAATAGTTAATGAAGAATTAGAAAAAGATGCTAGTATAAAAGATCCACGCAAGAAAATTAATGGCTTTGTAAATAATACTATCTTTGAAGTTCTAAAAGTAAAAACAACTCGAATAAATACATTAGTATCTGAAGATGGAAGTAAAATAACTACCACTTTAGAAGATCGTGGGAAATTAATCTATAAAACAGTTGAAAACAACCCTTTTTCTATTTCAGGTGTTGAGATTGAACTCTTCTATTTAAATCAAACAGCGAAGATCAATTTCACTAAGTTAATGGGGATTCGCCCAGTTAGATATGGATCCATTTTTATGTATAAAAACGGTTTTAGAATCTATCCTTTTGGTGAAGTGGGAGAAGATCCTCTGAAACTTGATGCTAGAAAAACACAAGGTCATAGTAGATATTTGGGTAATCGTGAACTAATAGGACGAATTGAAATAGTAGACCATAAAGATTCATTTATTGAAACAACAAGTAGAGATGGCGGTTTAATAAAGAATCACAATTATGAAGATCTTGTACAATTTTTTTATGATAAGGCTTTGAAAAAATTAGAGAGATATGTAGTTAATATTATAAGATGGGGTGAGCCCTACAGACTCAATAAAGATGATGAAGAAAAGCAACCAGCATTAAACCCTGAAGATGTGAAAAACGATATTCAAGGTATTATAAAAAATTTATCGGCATCCGATGAGATACTTTCGATTGAATTCGATGATGATTTTTTAGCCATTATTGAAGAAAGGCAAGAAAATAGTGTTACTAGAACACTAACTGATCTAACGGCAAAAGCTGTAGTCTCTTCTGATGACCCTTCATTACATTTAGGCCTGGAAAAGCTAGGTAGAAAAGTAAATAAGTTAATAGATGAAAGAAATCAATTTGAAATAGAGACTGAGGAAAAAACTGTAGAGTTAAAGAAAACTACTAAAGAATTGGAGCAAATTAATAATCAAAATCTTTTCTTAAAATCAATTGCTTCAGCTGATATTAAGGAAATAGCAAGCTTACAACATCATATAGATCATGGAACTGTGAAGATTACTCGTAATCTAACAAAGCTTGCAATTGCAATTGAAAATGATGCACCAAAATCTGAATTGATGAGCTATGTTGAGAGAATAAGTCTAGAAAATAATAAAATTTCCACCATAGCAAGATTTGTTACTAAAGCAAATTTTAATACTACATCAAAAAGTTTAACGCGTGACTTAGTGCAATTTGTTAATGAGTATATTGAGAATGTTTATAAAGACTATGAAGATTTACGAATTAATAACCAATTATTAAGTGTAGATATTTCTACACCAGAGAATCTTTCGTTTGTGTGTAGATTTAAACCGCTGGAAATTATAATAATAATTGATAATCTACTAAGTAATTCATATAAAGCAAATTCTAAAGAAATTTCTATCTCGTGGAAGAAAAATTCTGATTCGAAGCTGCTACTCTACTATCAAGA
The DNA here is from genome assembly GCF_059692055.1 of Paenibacillus sp. J31R109. Classification (NCBI taxonomy): domain Bacteria; kingdom Bacillati; phylum Bacillota; class Bacilli; order Caryophanales; family Paenibacillaceae; genus Paenibacillus; species Paenibacillus sp. J31R109. The sequence continues at coordinate 84,795 of NZ_JCAUAR010000020.1, forward strand.
TGATGGTAAAGGAATACCTGAGAGTATTATAGGTAAGATTTTTGAATTTGGATTTACAACAACTGATGGTTCAGGTCTAGGTCTATATCATGTTAAGCAAATGATCGAGAGTATGGGTGGAAAAATAACAGTGAATAACAAAGTGGAAAAAGGTGTTCAGTTTATTCTGGAGGTACATCATGGGGCTTAACTATAAGATTTTGTGGTTTGAAGATGACGTTGAAATAGTCGAAGAAAACAAAAAAGAATTAGTAGAATTGCTAGCTAACTATGGTTTAAAGTTAGAGATTCTTCATAAGGATAATGGAATGGATTTGGATAGTTACATCGATGAAGGATTCGATCTAATATTGACTGATTTGAATTTAAATGATGAAGACACTGGGGATAAAATTATTGCAAGGATTCGGGATCATAGTATCTTAACTGAAGTGCTTTTTTATTCTAGCAATGTTAAAGAGATAAACAATATAATACAGAGACATGAATGGGTCGAGAGGGTCTCTTTTGCAGTTGGAGCTGGTCAAGTACAGAACAAGATCAAGCAATTAGTGTCCCTTACCATAAAGAAGTTACAAGAAGTAAATACTGTAAGAGGATTGGTTATGGCTGAGACAAGTGATTTAGATTTGAAGATGACTGAGCTTTTAACGGACTTTTTTGATACTTTTAGTGACAGTGAACTAAAAAAGCAAGAGTTAATCAATTCCACTGTGAATAATAGACATGATAGACTTGAAAAATTAAAAAAGACTCAGCCTACTGATATTAATCAATTTTGTGAACGACTTGATGCAGCAGATAGACTCAATGCTATTGTTAGGTTAATTAACCATACTGATAATAAGTTAAGTGAAAAACATTTTAATAATAATAAAGAAACATTAAGTAAATATGTAGAAGAGATACTGAATATAAGAAACGCTTTAGCTCATGCAAAAGAATTTTTTGTCGATGGACGAAAGGGTGTTAAAAGTACTGTAAATCAAGTTGAAATATTTTTTGATGACGATTCATGTAAAAAAATAAGAAAAGATATTAGTAATCACAGAAGCAATTTAGAAGAGATTCATCTAAAGGTACAAGGCTTGAAACTATAACCAATATTTCTTGTTGCTTTTCCTAAAACAAAAAGAGCACATAAACCATTCTACTTTAACGTCAAACAGCTGGCTACGAAGAGGAATATTGAAGCAATTATAATTGCTACATTTTGGGCATTTCGCTGAGATAGTTCTTTTCATAATAGCTTCCCCCTGTAGCTAACTGTATTTCCTGTTGGATAAAGAGATATACCTCTTAAAGATATATTTTTTGATCCTAAAAAATATTCCTTGTGAACTTATAACCAGATACTTTATTGTTTCAAACAGTTGGAATCAATTTAGCTCTCAACCTACTCCAAGCTTCAAAGCAAGATAAATGCTTATCACCAAGAGATCTGGCCAAGGCTTAGCGGAGAAGTTCTTGGATCAATTCATCATGGATAGTCCAGAGAAAGCATACGATCGGACAACTAAGCCAAGAGGCAACAAAGAGTATAATATTGAATCGGTTGCATGTGGATCAAGGGGGTTAGGTTGGGGGATTAAAAGAGGGGAAGGCATTCTTAGGTTGTTCCACATTACCAAAGTGTAGGCAGACGAGGTCAGATTGAAAATGAAAAATAGAAAGAATTTAGATTCGAAATCAACGAAACCTTAGACAAAAATCTAGGGTTTTTGCTTTTTTACCCCTCAACCAAATCCAAAATCTCCCTTATATCCTCGATCCCCAGCGCCTCCGCAATCCTTACAATATGACTAAAATTAATATTCTCACGTTTTCCATTCGCCAACTCGCTAAGCGCGGCGTGTCTCACATCCGATAATCTCGACAGCTCACGTAAGGAGATGTTGTGTTTCTGAGTAAGCTCCGCGATTTTAACTACGACTTTTTTTGCCATAAAGGATCACCTTTCCATGTTTGGAGGTTGACTATACGCGATAACGTACCATATAATATGTTGAATACTGGTACGCATATACGTATCATCTACTTCCGGAGGCGATTCCATGCAACCCATCCAAACCCAATACGAATCCATCATCGAAGAAGAAGTCACGCTCACGCAAAGAATCTCACTCTGCAAAGACTCCATCGACATCTTACTAGAATATATCTCCCGCCACGCCGATTCGATTCACATTCTCACCTCTGAGGATATTGTTACTACGATCCACGCAATGGCACAGAATTTAGACACGGAGCTGCTCCACGTCAGATTCGAGAAGGGGATCCTCGAGAACAAGCTCCGAGGGTTGCAACTGCAAGCGGATCTAACCACGGCCACTGTGCAATCCAGTTGAGCCCCTACTAGCCACATCTATAGTGTAGGGCTATTTTTTAGCAACCATCCTAAAAAAGTGTATTAATCCCATAAAATCGTGCAGGTATAACTTTGTGATCTCTTCTATACTTAAGTAGATGACTCACAAAGGAGCGTGTAATAATGACGAATTTCAAGCCGTTGACAAGCAGAGCTGATTTGGAGGCTTATGCGCTTTCCGTAACGTTGCCGGTGCTAGATGAGGCTGATCAGGTTTGGGACAAGGTTCGCTATAAGGGACCGCACGATAATGCGGGCTATCAATTTTCACATACAGAGCAGATTATTCGCCCGCTTTGGGGACTAGGTCCGATTTTGTCGCATCGCAAAGGGCAACTTATGCATGGAGACATTGATGTTGTTCGCTGGTTTCAGAAAGCGATTACAGCGGGGAGCGATGTGCAATCGCCGCACTATTGGGGCAAAGGGCTTCCAGAGGATATGGGCAGCAATTTCTACAATCAGATGAAGACAGAGCTATGCGGGCTGATGATTGCGTTCGTGACAGCTAAGGAGCAGCTGTGGGATACGCTGTCGGAGAATGAGCAGAAACAGATTGGCGATTGGGTATTAGAGATTTCGCAGAAGGCATACCAGGTTTGCTGGCCGAACAACCATGTCTGGTTCATCGTGCTAAACATGCTGGCGCTGCGCAAGCTTGGATTGCCGTATAGCCGGAGCATTGTTAACGAGGGCATCGCGAGGCTGGATGGCATGTATATGGATAACGGCTGGTACAAGGACGGCGATGAGGGGAGATACGACTACTATATTCCGTGGGCGCATCATTTTTACCCGCTACTGTGGATGCTGCTGGAGGATGAAGCAGAGCCTGGTTATGCGGAGCGCAAGCGCAAATATGTGGAGCGGACGAATGCGTTCCTGAAGTACTATTTGTATTTCTTCGATAGCACTGGGGCACATGTGCCGTTCGGACGGTCGTTGGCGTACCGCTATGCCGTAACGAGCTTGCTGCCGCTTGCTGTCTATCAGGGTTGTGAGATTGACCCTGGCCTGGCGCGTTCGGTGACGCTTCGCAATATCGACTTTTTCCGGCAGGCGGGAGCCGAGGATGGCAAACGGATTGTACCGGGCTACACGTACCCGAATGTCAATATGGTCGAGCGCTATATGTCGGACGGCGCCCCTTACTGGTCATCCAAAGCGTTCCTCGCACTGCTGTTCGCAGAAGACCATCCTTTCTGGACGGCGCCTGCGCGGAAGCTGCCCATTGAGGAGGGGGACTTCCTGCACAAGATCGAAGTACCAGGCGTTAATCTGCTGCTTCAGGGCGAGGCTTCGGGCAGCGGGGTTACGCTGTATAACAATTGTATGATGTATAACTACGGCATCAAGTTCAACGATACAGCTGCACTGTATGGCAAGTTCGCTTACAATTCACGAGCGGGCTTCGGAATGTCCACACGTGAGAATGTATCGCTCGACAGTATGATTGGTTTGGAGACGCCAGACGGTCAGCTGACTTCCCATCGCTACCGTTTTGAAGATTTAGGGGAGCGGGATGGCGTGTTGTATAGCAGGCAAGTACCATTTTCCAATGATGGGAGTACAGTTATTCAGACGGCACTGCTGCCATTGAAGGGCGGTTTTCATGTTCGTGTGCATCAGGTAAAACTATCACAACCATATGTGGTGCTAGAAGGCGGGTTTTCGATTGGAAAGCCAAGCGACTATGAGTGCATCAGCCAAGGGGACGATTGGATCGGCTACGGTACGGAGGCAGGCAATTCTTGGTTCCGCATCTATGACACCAGGAACGAGCTTAAACTAAATGCTCAAGAAATTCATCCCTCGATGCATCTGATGTATCCACTTGCGAAGTATCCCGTCTGGCGGACAACGGAACCGCTGCAGGCAGGCGTTTATACGTTTGCTACATGCTTTCATGTGCATGATAAGGAGCTTGTGGAATCGGAGCTGCAGCAATTGTACAGGCAGTCTCCCGTTATTGAAGTGGACAAAATCAAGCTTCAAACCTCTGTAACTTTTCAGGGGAAAACGAATGTTATCCGTTTATAAATCCTCTGCCCGCGAAGAACACCTGATACCCAAATCAGGTGTTTTTTACATTTTACCCCCCAATTTACACAATCTTATCCCCTGTTAACAATCCTCTAACAATCTTTTTAATCTTTGATCACACAATTCAAATCCCGAACACAATGCGCTTAATTCGCTCACAATGTTTAACACTTTGAAAACAGACATATGCACTTTCCTGTCGTACCATGGCAATAGACAGATGAATTTAGCAAATTATCGAAGGTGAATAGGATGCGGAAGTGGATCAAATGGTTGGTAAGATTAGGTCTTGTCCTAGTGATTATAGCCGGTGCGTTTTATTATTGGCTGCGTCCGCTTTTGGTCAGAATTGAAAGCACGACGCTGGCAAGCGGCATACATGTCAAATTTAGGACTGTAGGAATGAATGTCGAGGAATACACGAATGAAGCCTGGCAGCCTTATTTTGCTAAGGGAATTAATATGGGGGCGACGATCCCCGGACATTTTCCTGGTGAACTGGTCATCTCGGAGGACGACTATGAGAGATGGTTTGGCATGATTCAGGACATGGGAGTCAATGTGATTCGGGTGTATACGATCATGATGCCTGAGTTTTACGAGGCGCTTTCCAAATACAACATGAAGCATCAGAAAGATCCGCTGTTCTTCCTTCAGGGCATTTGGAGCCCGGAGGAACAGTTGATTGAAGGGCAGGATGCCTTCGATCCTAAGATTAAGGAGAAATTCGAGCAAGAGATTAAGGACGCGGTTGCGGCAGTTTATGGCCAGACGACGCTCACACCCGAGCCGCATTCGGGAAAAGCAGGAGGTGCCTACAAATACAATGCTGGTCCGTATCTGATGGGCTGGATTGTTGGGACGGAATGGGATCCGAAGATGGTGAAAGGGACCAATGATCGGCACGCGGACACCCCAGACTATGACGGGAAATATTTCCGGAATAAACCGGGCGCGAATGCTTTTGAAAAGTGGCTGGCCTTGATGGTCGACACGGCGGCGCAAACGGAAATTCAATATGGTTGGCAGCATCCCATGGCTTTCGCCAATTGGGTGACGACGGATCCGATTGCGCATCCCGGCGAGCCGCTGGTTGAAGAGGATCTGGTTAGTGTCGATCCAACGCATATTGAGGCGGTGAATTGGGACGCGGGCTATTTTGCCTCGTATCATGTGTATCCGTATTATCCGGATTTCTTCGCCTTTGATAAGTCGTTCCAGGAAATGACCAACAACAAGGGGGAACCGGATAGTTACCTTACGTACCTGAATAAGTTAAAAGCAGCGCATCCCAATCTGCCGGTCATGGTTACCGAATATGGTGTGCCAGCATCCGTCGGTGTAGCCCACTTAGGCACGCTCGGCCGCAATCAAGGTGGTCATAGCGAGCAGCAGCAGGGAGAGATTGATGCGGATCTACTACAACAGATCCACGGGTCCGGCTATGCTGGAGCGATTTTGTTCACGTGGCAGGACGAATGGTTCAAGAAGACGTGGAACACGCAGCGCTATGATGAAGCAGACCGCCGGGCGTACTGGTATAACACGCTGACGAATGAGTCGTTCTTCGGGGTACTCGGGATGTTCCCGAGTAAAGACAATAAACTCCTCATCGATGGGGACGCCTCAGATTGGAACAAGGTGAAGGATAAGAAGAAGCTCGATGTGCAGGCACCCGGCTTTGAGGAGATTTGGGCTACGCAGGACGAAGGTTACCTTTACTTGCAGGCCAAGCTATCTGAGCCATTTGACCCGTCTAAGGAAAGTATCTATTTCGGGGCAGATACGCTGCCGGGTGGCAATCGTCACGGACCAGAGCTTCACGGCATGACGCTGGATGAAGGATTGGAAACGTTAATCGAGCTGTCGGATGACAAAAAAAGCCGTTTAACGATCGCTTCTAACTACGATATTCACGCGCGGCTATATGAGCGCTCTGGTCTCCCGACCATCGATCCGAAGGAAAAGCAGGATGACTCGGGGATTTTCAAGCCATGGAAGCTAGCGGTTAATTATCTGCTGGAATATCCCGACTCCAGGGTGAATCACCCTTTCGGGGATGTGGAGGTTGGCCTTTTTGCGAGAGGCTATAGTGATCCAGCACGTCCTGACTACAATTCGAAGGCGATGTGGCAGGTTCAAGGGCAGGTGCTCGAAATGCGTATTCCTTGGATGTTGCTGGGATTCAGCGATCCAAGCTCTCTGAGCGTGATTAACTACACTGCCCCGACGAAGAACAAATTTGCAATGACACATGTGAAAGGCGTTCGCTTTGTTCCGTGGATTGTGAAGAATGATCAGGTTGTTGGCCGAGACAGCTCAGCTGCGGCGCAGCCGGTGCAAGTGTCCGAGATGCCGCTATACACCTGGCAGGGCTGGGAGGATAAGGTGAATTACGTGGAACGGCCGAAACAAAGCTACAACATTATGAAAGAGGCGTTGCATAAGATCAATGGCCCCATTACGACTAACGATCAATCGGGGAGCTGAATATAGAGGAGAGTGCAGGTGTGTACACCAATCTTCATGCAGCCATACAGGCGTTATATATTATTTTGGCTTTTAATCTGATTTGTGTGGCCATTATTTATGCCATTAAGTTGAGAAGTATTAGAAGGAGGAAGTTGAACGACCGCTTCCAAACGAAGTTCAAGGATTACCTGACGTATGTGCAAGCCAATCTGGATGGGATGGAGCCGTTAAGAGTCCCTCCTTGGACCATGAACTCGGTGGAGAGAGAAGCGATGCAAGAGAAGCTGAACGACATGATGGAAATCTTTGCGGGTGAACAGCGACACAAGCTCGTGCAGCTTTGCGTAGATCTGGGGCTCGTGCAGCACCATCTGGAACGCCTTAAAAGCCGAACATATCGGGTGAAGCTGGATGCCGCGTATCATTTGGGATGCATGCGGGTGAAGGAGGCAGCCCCATCCCTACTGGACATGTTACAGAAGCACCCGCTCGATTCGTCGCTGTTTGTTGTCGCCCGAGTGGTCGCTAAGTGTGCCCGCAGCCAGCAGGATCTCCAAGCGATGGTTGGGATGCTGCTTCAGCACAACAAGAAATACTACGAGTTAATTGTGAATATTATCGCCGATTCGGATGTGGATGCCGGTTCCTTGTACACGGGCTATGTGAGTCATCAGAATTTGGCTTACGTTCGAATTGGGCTCATCGGACTGAATGTCTATACCGATCCGGCAGCGGCTTCCGCGGTCTATCGTCTCATGGATGCCGAGCAGGAGGACATTCAAACGAAAGCGGTGGATTTGTACCTAAAAAGCTCCCGTCTGCTGCCTAGAAACATCGTTAGCAAGTTGCTGAATCATCCCAATCTGGGTATTCGCCATTTAACGATTGAGGCTTTGGCCGATCTCAAGAATACGGCTTACGTCGAGTTAATGACAATCAGTCTGAGCGACCCCGATCAACGAATCGTGTATGCGGTAGGCAAGGGGCTGCTCCGTATGGGAGAAGAGGGTATGGTGGCATTTTGTGAAAGTGCTGCTGCGGCTCAAGGCACGGAACGCGGTCAGTTCATGCAGCAGCTGATTGAGGATGAGATCAAGCATCTATCGATGGGGCTGCACAATTGGAATAAGCTCATGCAATATAACACGCTGATGTATACCTATGACAAAATCTTTCGCAAGTCAAAACGTATCTATCGTGTCGTATAGGAGGGTTGTGTAAACATGTGGGTTTTTGGATATCAAGTGATATGGGATTCATTTCTAAACGGATTAAGGGAGTTTTTGCTCTATTACAGCTACGCCGCGCTCTTTTATGTCGTTCTTGTCACGCTGCTCTATTATTTCATTTTCGGATTTTCGATTCGGCATATTTTCGCGATCAAGCGGGGTATTCAGTACAATCGGATCAATAAGCTATCCAGTTCCAGCCAGCTCCCGCCGGTTTCTCTGTTGGTGCCGGCCTATAACGAGGAGTTAACGATTATTGATAATGTAAGGTCGCTGCTGGCACTCAATTATGCGGAATATGAGGTCATCGTCGTCAATGACGGTTCACAGGATGGGACTTTGAAGTGCATGCTGGAAGAATTTAAGCTGGATCTCATTCATCCGGTGCTCTCTAACTCCATTAAGACCGGAAAAGTCAGAGGGGTGTACCATAATCCCGAGTATCCCAATCTTTTTTTCATAGATAAAGAAAATGGCGGGAAGGCGGATTCGTTAAACGCTGGTATCAACCTTTCCCATTATGCGTTAATCTCCACGATTGATGCGGATTCTTTGCTTGAAAAAGATGCCTTAACGCGGATTGCCCGTGTCTATATGGAGAACCCCGAGGAGACGATCGCCGTTGGGGGCAATGTTCGTATCGTGAACAGCTGCACGGTGGAAGATGGCATTGTGAAGGATATTCAATTCCCACGTAAGCTGCTTCCAGCCCTGCAACATGTCGAATATACGAAAGCTTTTCTGGGTGGCAGGATTGGCTGGAGCGCTGTGAATGGTCTCATTATTATTTCGGGAGCCTTTGGCGTGTTTCAAAAGAAGATGGTCATCGCCGTCGGCGGTTACCGTGGGGGCTACCCCGGTGAAGATATGAACATTGTGATTAAGCTTCACCGTCACTGTTTGGAGAATAAAATTCCCTACCGGGTAGCCTTTTGCCCAGATGCCGTGTGCTGGACACAAGCCCCTGATTCGTACCGGATCTTGAGCAGCCAGCGTAAGCGCTGGGGGCGTGGAAATCTGAAAAATATGATTGAAGAAGGCATTCACATGGTGATGCGTCCGAAATACAAAATTTTTGGGCTGCTGACACTTCCTTATAACATTGTGTTTGAAACACTGAATCCGTATTTCCGCCTTAGCGGCCTGTTGGCGATATTGGGCTACTGGATGCTGAATATGACAGATTGGCACACCGTTGTGATCTTTTCGTTAGTCAATTTATTTTCCTGCTTTGCGTTAAGTCTGGGGGCCTTGTTTATTGAAGAGACGGCCTTCAGCCGGTATCCCAAGCTGCGCGACCTGAACAAAATGCTCTTGTTCTCGCTCCTCATGTTCGCGGGGTATCGGCAAATCGGTGTTTGGTGGAGGTTAAACGGACATGTTCAATTCCTACGGAATAACAACTCATGGGGAACGATGGTCCGCACCAATTTTAATAAATAAACAAAGACAAAAGGAGTGGAGAAGATGGCGGTACTCGTTCATGATCCGATTCAAGAAGCGATGTTGCAATTAGCAGAAAAGGTTGAAGCTTCCTATGAAAAGGGTGCTCCCTACGGGATGATCCTTGCGCCAAGCACAGTGGTGAGCCAGAAGGTATTGGAACAAATGCAGTCCTATGTGAGCGGCTTTGAGCCGGAGGTACCCCTTCATTGCTTCTACTTAAATGCAAGCGGCCTTATCGGAATTGTGCTATCTGGTCAAAAGCTGATCAATACCCATTATGCTTCTCTCGTACTCAAAGAGTTCCTAGAACAGCAAGATTTGCTCCAAGGCCAGATGGTCGTCGCCAGTTTCCCAGAGAGTGGGGAGCTGACGGAACAGTCAATGTCACAGCTGCTCCAAACAACGCTCCAAGGAAAAGGGGAGAGCCGAGATATTCACCTGTTCATGAATCATGGGGTTCAGCAGGGAATAACGTCGATTCTTATCGCCGATCCGGACGAGGTGAGCAGAGAGTTCGTCAAGCTGCGGCTTGAGATTAACGGATACAAGGTCGAGGAGGCCAAGGATGGCAGTGAAGCGCTCGAGAAATATGAGCAAACGATGCCGGACTTAGTCATTACGGAGCTGAACCTGCCGATTCTTGATGGGTACCAGTTGATTGACAAAATTCAGAGGAATTATGCCGGTGAAGGGCAAGTTATCGTACTAACGGACAAGCAATTGCCGAAAAGCATGGACCGTGCCTTTGAATTGGGCGCATCGGATTATGTGACGAAGCCCTTCTCCATTTCGGAGTTGGAGTGGCGAATTAAGAAACTGAATTCCCGTCTGGGCTAATCTACGTGTAAATATAGGAGGGAGCATTACAATGAATGCATATAACCAATTAAAATATAAATTTCAAGCAAAAACAGCCGAAATCGGGGTCGTCGGTCTAGGCTATGTAGGGCTGCCTCTCTGTATGGAGATGGCGAAGGGTGGATTTACGGTATACGGTATCGATCTTGATTTCAAAAAGGTAGAGTCACTTCAAAACGGTCAATCGTATATTCAGGACGTTCCGAGCGAAGAAGTAGCGAAAGTGGTCGCGTCCGGTCGGTTTATTCCAACGGATGACTACTATACGGTTCAAAAGCTGGATGCGATCTCCATCTGCGTACCGACGCCGCTTAGTGAGAACCAAGATCCAGATACTTCCTACATTCAGAGTGTAGTCCGAGAAATTAAGAAGAATCTCAAGCGTGGAGCGCTGATCATCCTGGAGAGCACCACGTATCCGGGAACGACGGAGGAGCTTATCCAGTTCGAGCTGGAAGCGCAAGGACTCAAGGTCGGCAAGGATTTCTTCCTCTGCTTCTCGCCGGAGCGGGTCGATCCAGGTAACCCTAAATTCAACACCTATAATACGCCTAAAGTCATCGGCGGTACGACGGAAGCGTGTATCGACCTCGGCGTCACGTTATACAGCCATGTGGTGAAAGACGTTGTACCGGTTTCCTCGCCGAAAGTAGCGGAGATGTCCAAGCTGCTGGAGAATACGTTCCGCAGTATCAACATTGCGTTCATTAACGAGATGGCCATGATGTGCGACAAAATGGACATTGACGTCTGGGAGGTCATTAAGGCGGCGTCGACGAAGCCGTTTGGCTTCATGCCGTTCCATCCAGGACCTGGCATCGGCGGTCACTGCATCCCGCTGGATCCGATGTATTTATCGTGGAAAGCGAAGGAATTCCGTTTTTATAGCAAATTTATTGAGTTGGCGCAATCCATCAATGATAATATGCCGGAGTACGTCCGGTACAAAGCTTCTCAGGTTCTCAATATGTATGCAAAATCCATTCGGAACTCGAAGATCCTTATTCTAGGTATGGCGTACAAGCCGGATGTAGATGATCTCCGTGAATCGCCGGGATTGGAGCTGTACGAGCTTCTTCGGGAGAGCGGAGCACAAGTGGAATATTACGATCCACATGCCGTTTCCTTCCTTGATAAAGATGGCCTTACAGTAAAATCTGTGAGCTATGATCTGTCATCTTTTGCCGACTATGACTGCATGGTCCTCATCACGAATCACCGTATCTTCAATAACCGTGAACTAGCGGATCTGGGTGTGCCGATTATTGATACACGCAACGCTTTTGTCGACATAAAAGCTGATAATATTTACAAACTAGGAACTGGTATTCGCCAGCAAGAAGTAAGGCTCGCAGTAGGCGTGTAGAATCATCCTAAAAGAGAGAGGAGAAACCAACGATGTGTGGCATAGTAGGGTATATTGGAACGCGAGACGTGCAGCCGATTCTGCTGAACGGATTAAGCAAGCTGGAGTACAGAGGGTATGATTCCGCGGGGATCGCGGTATTGGTGCAGAATCAACTCAAGGTTAGCAAGGCGGAAGGACGTCTAGCCAACCTATCGGGTCAACTGGATAAGCAGCCGTTGAAAGGATCGATGGGAATCGGTCATACGCGCTGGGCTACTCACGGCAGACCGTCGGATGTTAACTCCCATCCCCATACGGATATGTCGGGTAAGTTCACGGTCGTGCATAACGGCATCGTGGAAAACTACATGGAACTGAAGAAAGAGCTGGAGGATAAAGGCGTTATCTTTACTTCCGAGACGGACACTGAGGTCATTGCTCACTTGCTTGCCGAGCACTACGAAGGTGATATCTACATCGCTATGCTTGCGGTCATTCAGAGGCTGCAAGGGGCGTACTCGCTTGGCGTCATGACGGAATATGAGCCGGATAAGCTTATCGCAGTCAGACAATCCAGTCCGCTGGTTGTTGGAGCGGGTCAAGGTGAATACTTCATTGCTTCGGATATCTCCGCGCTGATTGAGCATACACGTGAGGTGTATATATTGGAGGATGGCGATTTGGCCATCCTTACGCACGAGGGCGTCTCCATCACAAAGGTCGAGACAGGGGAGCCAGCGGCATGTAAGCTGATGCATATCGATTGGAGCGCAGATCAGGTAGAGAAGGGGCCGTTTGAGCACTTCATGCTGAAGGAAATTCATGAACAGCCGTTAACACTTCGCAACACGATGCTCGGGCGCATCAATGAGGGGGATGAAGTGAGCTTCCCGGAATTGGCGCATGCCGCAGACGCATTTCAACAGGTGGATAAAATCTTTATCGTCGCCTGCGGTACCGCCTATCATGCCGGCCTTGTCGGCAGCACGGTCCTTGAGAAGCTAACGCGCATCCCGGTGCAGTGCGATATCGCATCGGAATTCCGCTATCGGGACCCGATTATCACAGACCGAACGCTGGTCATCGTCGTGAGCCAATCAGGGGAAACAGCAGATACGCTTGCTGCCCTGCAAGAGAGCAGAAGGCAAGGCGCTAAAGTGTTGGCGATAACGAATGTGCCAACCAGTTCCGTTGCGCGAGATGCGGACTATGTCATCGCGACGAAGGCCGGCCCGGAAATTGCTGTGGCCTCGACGAAAGCTTATACCGCTCAATTGCTTGCTTTCTATTTGTTCAGCATTTATTTGGCTCAGGAAAGACAGACATTGTCTACCGAGCTTCATGCGGAACTGATCCAAGGCTTGAAGTCACTTCCCGTTCAGGTGGAGACGGTGCTGGAAGATGCTAATGAAGTGAAGCTGTATGCGGAATCAATTAAGAATGCGGAAAGCTTGTTCTTTATCGGCAGGGGCTTGGATTACGCCGTTGCGCTTGAGGGCTCTCTCAAATTGAAGGAAATCTCCTATATCCACTCCGAGGCTTATGCAGCCGGAGAGCTTAAGCACGGTACGTTGGCGCTGATTGAGAAGGATACACCAGTGATTGCGCTGGCTACCCAGATGGATCTGTATGAAAAAACAGTTAGCAATATTAAAGAAGTTAAGGCCCGTGGCGCGCATGTCATGGGGATTACAATAGAAGGCAATGTGGGGCTGTTGAATAGCGTCGATGAAATTTGCTTTATCCCGCCATCTCACCAGCTCCTGGCGCCGATCTTGGCTGTCGTGCCGCTTCAGTTAATCTCCTATTACGCCTCCTTGGCGCTGGAGAACGATATAGATAAACCGCGCAACTTGGCCAAAAGCGTGACGGTAGAATAACCAACCGGAGGGGAGTTGAATCACTTACATGGAAGCATATGCTATTCTGTTGGCGGCAGGGAAAGGCACACGGATGAAGTCGGAGCTGCCCAAGGTGCTTCATCCCGTCGGAGGCGTACCGATGATAGCTCGTTTGGTGGGCAAGCTGGAAGCGATGCCGATCACGCGGATATTGGCCGTGATCGGGCATCGGGGGGAGCTGGTGAAGAAGTGCTTGGGAACGCGTGTTACCTACGTCCAGCAGGAGAACCAGCTGGGAACAGCACACGCCGTTCAGCAGGCTGAGCCTCTGCTACGTAACCGTAGCGGCTCAACCTTGGTGCTGACGGGCGATACGCCTCTTATCAGGCAATCCACCATCGAACGGCTGCTAGCGGCCCAGCGGGCCCATACGAGCGCTGGTGTGGTGTTAACCGCGATCGTTAAGGATCCGACTGGCTACGGTAGAATTATCCGAGATGCTGCTAGCGGCGAAGTGGTCGATATCATTGAAGAGAAGGACGCAACGCCAGAGCAGAAATTGATTAACGAGATTAACACAGGTATTTTCTGTTTCGATAATGAAAGCTTGTTTGGAGCACTTTCTGGCATTACCAATGAGAATGCACAGCAGGAATACTACTTGACCGATATCGTGAAGGTGATGCGCCAGACCGGTATTGCCGGAGGTCAGAAGCGATTTGAGGCGATGATCCTCGAGGATCCAACAGAGGTAATGGGGATTAATACCCCGGAACAATTGGAAGAGGCGAATCGCGCCTTTTATGAACACATGGGGATTTTTGCCTAACAAGTCATAGGGAGGAGAGCTGATATGGGAGCTATTTTCGGTACGGATGGTGTTAGAGGAGTTGCCAACCGCGGGTTAACGCCTGAGCTGGCTTTTGAATTAGGGCTGATTGTTGGTTATATGCTGACGCGCAGCTGTGAAGGGAATCGGCCTACTGTCGCCATCGGGCGGGATACCCGCATTTCCGGGCACATGCTGGAAGCGGCTTTGACTTCCGGGTTGTTATCCGCCGGGGCGGATGTGGTAAGACTAGGCGTCCTGCCGACGCCGGGGGTGGCTTATGTCACTCGGCAGTCGAGCATGGACGCAGGGGTCATGATCTCTGCCTCTCATAATCCGGTGGAGGACAACGGGATCAAATTTTTTGGCAGCGACGGCTTCAAAATGCCGGATGCCTGGGAAGCGGAAGTCGAGCTCCGCTTGCAAGGTGACGAGCATCGGAGTTCCCGCCCTACGGGAGCGGCGATTGGCACCTTGCGCGATGATCCACAGGGTGCGCAGGATTATGTGAGTTATTTGAAATCGACGGCTGCAGTGGGGCTGTCTCGCTGCAAGATCGTGCTCGACTGCGCGAACGGGGCAGCTTCTGTGCTAGCTCCACAACTGTTCGCCGAGTTGGGTGCGGAGACGGTGCTCATGTATCATGAGCCAGACGGTTTAAATATTAATCAGGATTGCGGCTCAACACATCCGGAGCATCTGCGCAAGGCTGTGCTGGCACATGGCGCCCATGTGGGGCTCTCGTTCGACGGGGATGCGGACCGGTTGATTGCCGTTGATGAACGGGGCGAAATTTTGGATGGAGATCACATCCTCTATATCCTTGCCGCTCATCTGGCCAAGCAGGGCCGGCTGCGCCACAACACCGTCGTTTCTACCATTATGAGTAACCTTGGTTTTCATCAAGCGCTGCAAACCCTCGGCCTCGACTCCTATCAAAGCAAGGTCGGAGACCGACATGTCATGGAAGCGATGCAGAGTGGCGGGTACAACTTAGGCGGTGAGTCTTCTGGTCATATCATCTTGCTGGATGATTCAACGACCGGGGATGGCATGTTAGCGGCCCTTCAGCTGCTGCAGGTCATGCTTCAAGCAGGGAAGCCTTTGTCGGAGCTCGTGTCGCCTGTCGTCAAATACCCTCAGCTGGTGGTTAATGTACGCGTGATTCATAAATATAAGCTGGAAGGCAATGGCCGCATCGATGCCGTCATCCGTCGGGTGGAAAGTGAAATGGCCGGCCGTGGTCGTGTACTTGTGCGACCTTCAGGCACGGAGGCGCTGGTGCGTGTGATGGCGGAAGGACCTGATGAAAGGGAATTGTCCGGTTATGTGGAAGGCATTGTAGAGGTGGTCAAGGAAGAGCTTGAATATAGTATGGTTTAATCTGTTCGTTCCGATGAGAAAGACGATTGTATGCTTAATTCTTATTCAAATGTTAGCAAGCATTCCTTTATTTTTCCCCGTGTACTCGCTTGTCACGGAGCTTGGCGTGCAGGTCAACGGCGAGAAGATCGTCTTTACGGATGCTCCGCCTTACATCAATGAACAGACGGGGAGTACGATGGTGCCGGCTAGGGAAATTGCCGAAAAGCTGGGGGCTGAAGTGACATGGAATCGTTCCTTGGAACAGGTAACTTTTCGAAGTCAGCACGCAACCACATTATTGACCATTGGTCAAAATATAGTTTCGATCGACGGCAAGCAAGTCGAATTAGACGCTCCGGCAGTCCTGAAGAATGACCGAACCATGGTTCCGCTGAGAGCGGTTAGCGAGAGCCTCGGAGCCGATGTCGATTGGGTGGGAGAACGCAATTTGGTACTGATTACTTCGGCGGACAAAGCGCAAAGGTCCACTTGGATCTGGGACAGCAAGCTGATTCAGACGGATGGTGACCGCATCCTGCAGTTTGCGGCGAGCCAAAAACTGACGTCCATTTATCTGCGCTATGAAAAAACGTATCCAGGTCAGGATGTTTACCGGAATTTTATCCGCAGAGCGAATGAGCAGGGCATCAAGATTGAGGCGCTGGCCGGTCAATCGGATTGGATCTACGAAGATAACCAAATCGATATCCGGCAATGGATTGCAGCAGTAACGCAATATAACGCCTCGGCAGGTGCTCTGGAGCGCTTCCAAGGTTTCCATTTTGATATTGAACCCTATACCTTGGATATGTGGAAGACCAATCAGACCTGGGTGCTCGAGCGGTGGATGGCAACGATCCGATTCATCGAATCGGAAATGAACAACTCGGATCGCAGCATGACGATGGGCCTCGATATTCCCTTTTGGATCAACAACAGTAAGGTTCCCGGATCTAACTACTCCTTTAGCGCTTGGCTTCTGGAGAAAGCGGATAGTGTTGTCATTATGGCTTATCGGAATAAGGCACTCGGCAGCAATGGTATCATTGCCAGAGCCAAATCCATCATTTTAGAAGCAGCTACGTTGAAGAAACAGGCCGTAATTGCCGTGGATACGTTGCCCAGTATGGAAGCCGATTATACGACCTTCTATAAGTCGAATTCCTCGATTATGGAGTCAGAATTGAAACAGGTCAAGGAAAACCTCTCCCTTTATCCGAGCTATATCGGCATCGCTATCCATGATTACGTGAGATGGATCGACCTATTGAACGCTAATCGTTGAACGGGTTCGATGAACAAGAAGGAGGAGGATGCAGCATGAAAAAAATGGCTTTAGTAATCTCTCTGTTGGCTGGTGCAGCGCTTGGTGTCTCAGGAATGGCCTTCGCAGGCGGTAATGAGGCGGCCGGTACGGGCGGCACCTTTCAGAAATCTTCTTTACCAGGAGGCGGCCTAGAGGTCCCCCACAATGATCGGATTCATCTCTCTACCGATAAGCAGTGGATCTCCTCAGAAGGTCACTTGTCGGATCTTATCCGGCTGCAGTGGACCAAAGACCGGGCGAAGCCGGCCATCTCTTGGCTAGATGAGAAGGGAAAAGACAAGGCGGCTATCGTCGCTCATGCCAAAGCGAATAACCCGGAGCAGCACGATCACAATCATATGTCGTTCGAGACGACGATGGCACCTGACGGTAAGAACGCGAATGAGCTTTTCACGCGACTAGAAATACCGTTCGACCAGGATGTAGCTGAAATTCGCACGCATTCCTCTAATTTTAATGTGATGGATGGCATCCTTAGGGTTGCCGGCACGGGTGGCGTTAATCGAGATCTCACTTGGGCCAAAGCCGACGATGGGAATGTGACGACGCCACGCTGGGCAATGCGTGCAGATAACTCCGAGGAAACCGGAGGAAACGCCGGCTCCAATCTGCAGATCATCCGTTATTCGGATGATGGTAAAGCCCTGGACAATCCGTTATCGATTAACCGCAGCAGCGGCAATATCGGTATCGGAAATTCGGACGCCAAGACGAAACTGGACGTCAGTGATGACAGCATCCGCATCCGAAAGTCTATGACGCCTGCTTCATCTACTGCTCCCGGAGAAGTTGGCGAGATGGCGTGGGATGATGGGTTCGTCTACGTGTGTGTAGCACCGAATACTTGGAAGAGAACGGCACTTTCTTCGTGGTAATGTCAAACGGATGTAGTATTCACTAAATCTTTACAGAAAAAAAGAGGCTGTTTCAAAAAGTCTAAACTGACTTTTTGAAGCAGTCTCTTTTTTTGGCAATAAGCGATAAATACCTTGTAGGACGCGGGGTCTGGCGGTATGAGATGGACTAATATTGCGGCTTTTTGTCACTTTTTGTAAGCGATATCATGCAATTCCTGTTGTGTAATATGAAGGATACGATATCGAATACCCCCTTAAAATGGAAAATGTTGTAGAAATCTATGGAAGGATCATTGAAAGGTGTGAACCGTTTGTGACTTGGAAAGTGTTGATTGCGGATGATGATCCGAATGTGAGAGAAATCATCCGACTCTATTTCCGTCAGCAGCTTATCGAATTATTCGAAGCCCCTGACGGCGTCGCGGCCCTGACCCTGTTAGCGGAAGTTAAGCCTGATATCGTGATACTAGATGTGATGATGCCGGGGCTCGACGGTTATGAAACGTGCCGTGAGATTACCAAGCGTTATGAGGATGTGCCGATCATTATGTTGACGGCGAAGAATGATGAGTTTGATCGGGTCCTGGGCCTTGAGCTAGGCGCCGATGATTATATGACCAAGCCCTTCAGTCCGAGGGAGCTGGTGGCGCGCATTAAAGCGATTTTTCGCAGAATGCAGAAGGGACAGCCTATTGTTGAGGTAGATGCACCCGTCCAATATGAGTTTGATGATTTGGTTATTCATGTGAACCGCCGAGAGGTGCTCGCGGGGAGTATGAAAATTGACATGCGTCCGAAGGAGTTTGAACTGCTCGCCTTTTTTGCGAAATCTCCGGGCGACGTGTTTACGAGAGAACAGCTGCTAGAGCAGGTGTGGGGATATGATTTTTTAGGCGATATGCGAACAGTGGACGTTCATATTAAAAAGCTTCGAGAAAGATTAAGCCCGTGTCATCATGTATGCATTCACACGGTTTGGGGCGTGGGCTATAAATTTGAGGTAGCCGCATGTACCTAAATCATCTAAATCTAAATAAGAGCATTTTACGAAAAATGCTGACTAGCTCCGTCGTTACGGTGCTGCTTGGGCTATGTGCGGTGGGGCTCGTTATTTCGTTGTATGCCAAGGCTTATATCGTCGACTCCAAAAGTAATGAGATGATCCGGCAAGCCAAGCAGGTGAATCTCGCGATTCAAAATCAGACCGGACCGAGTGATAGATTTAAAGAGCAGTTACGCTTTTTCGATGAAGCCTTTGATTCGCGTATTTGGATATTTGATTTGAATGGAAACATCGTCACGACCTCGTCCAAGGATGAGGTGAATGTAGGCAAGATTGTCAGCAAGGAAGTGATCAACGGAGTTCTGAATGGTGAACCTGCCATATGGAATCAATCCGACGGTTTTAAGGAAGGTATGCTTTCGGTTGCCGTTCCATGGGGAAAGGACAACGATGTGTACGGGGGGATTGTCCTGCATTCGCCTCTTAAAGGGATGAATGAGACGATCGCTCAGCTGAGAGAAACCATCCTTTGGGTTACGCTGCTCGGTATCTTTTTTTCATTTAGCGTATCCTTTTACTTGTCCTGGACCATTAGCCGACCCATCCAACAGATCGACAAGGCAGCAGCCAAGATTGCTATCGGTGACTATAGCGAGAGAATCCAGATTGATTCCAAGGATGAGATTGGTGAGCTGGCCACGACCATTAATCATATGGTGGAGCAGCTGGCGCGCGTTGATCTGGAAAAAAGAGAGCTGAACCAGCTGCGACATGACTTTTTGGCCAATGTTTCCCATGAACTGCGAACGCCGCTAACGGCGATGCGGGGGTTTTTGGAGGCACTGCAGGACGGTTTGATTGAAGAAGGATCGCGGGATAAATATTACGAAATTATGTATAACGAAACGCTACATATGAACCGACTGGTTGATGATATTACGGATCTAATGAAGTTGGAAAATAAGGAAATTGATCTGGTGTGGTTGGCGGTCGATGTTCAGGCGATGATGTCCAAGCTGGCCTTTAAATTTCAACCGGAGGCAGAACTTCGCGGAACGTTCATTCACTGTTATGAGGATGACAATTCGCCGCAAGCTCATGCCGATCCGGATCGGCTGGAACAAATTCTGAACAATTTGATCAAAAATGCCGTTAAGTTCACCGAGAACGGAACAATCGAATTGAAGGCGATGGCCGTTCCATCGGAAGGGTGTGTCCTCATCACGGTAACCGATACAGGAATCGGTATATCACCGGAGGATCAAGGGCTCATCTGGGAGCGCTTCTTCAAAGTGGAGAGAGGCAGACCCGTGAAGCATAAAGACTCTTCCGGTCTGGGGCTTGCTATTGTGCGAGAGCTTGTCGAGCTTCACAATGGCAGCATTCGCGTGCGCAGCGAGCTGGGCATCGGAAGCGCTTTTGAGGTCAGAATTCCGCTGTATGAAAGCCGTCCGTATGTGCAGCCGTTGGTGAGTTTGGCGGGTGTTGGATAGTATTTATAGAAAAACCGTAGAGAAGGTGGGCTCCTTTTCTGCGGTTTTTTTGGTATTTATGAAGCCAGGGCCTCGTTGGTAATCTTCTCAATATTAATAGGGGATGTTGAGCCTGCACGAACAATATCGGGCAAAATATGCTCAAGAAAATAGTTCACACAATGGAGGTCGATTCCTTTGATTTTGATAAGGGCATTTCGATACATCGTGATGAATTCTTTTTCCGTATTTCCTAGCTGCAGTTCAGTAAAGGCCTCATAGATCTGATCAAGCTTATCAGCGACTTCCAAGATTCTTCCTTCTACAGAATCGTCTTTGCCCTCCCGAAGTTGTCTGCGAAATATGGGCTGTAATGGAAGCGGAATATGCTCATCAATGAAATGGTCGACCATGCCTTCTTCTACCTGTTGCAGCATGGCGCGAAGCTCCAAGGAATAATGCTTCACTGGTGTTTTGATATCTCCAATAAAAATCTCGCCATAATCATGACTGCTCGTGATTTCGTATAGTTTCTTCCAATCGACGACAACGCCATTACTTTCCTCAATATCAGCCAACGTTTTGGCATATTGGACAACTTTCCAGGAATGAGCGGATACGCTATGCTCTTGAAACTTGAATCTACCCGGGCAGCGGATAATTCTCTCTAAATCGGTTAGCGATTGGAAGTACGTATGAATTCCCAAATATCGTTTCCTCCTGCGATGAGTGGCTTGTTGTTATATGTAAAGCATACAGGTGAACTGTTATTGGAGGATTAACTTTAGTTGGGAGTTATTTCATGTCTGCCATGACAGGATATTGACACGGAGCTGCTCCAGGTCAGATTCGAGAAGGGTGTTCTCGAGAGTTAGCTACATGGGTTGCAACTGCAAGCCTACCTACACTCCGCCACAGTGCAATCCAGTTAATTCGCACGACTTGAAATAGATACAACATCAGTAGGAGGCCGTCCCATAAGTAACCAGCTCAAAGTAAAGTGATCGTATCATCTTATTTTGGGCTTTTTATGTTTTCAGAGGAATAGAGTGATGGTGTAACGCTATAGTGCAGTATTCGGTAAGAATCCGAATAATTTGAGCTAATAGCTGCACCCGTAACGCTATTAGCCAACTATCTGCCCAATATGGCTGAATAACGTTTTCTCATAACGTTATTTTATTTGCAGTCGCTGCACACAAAAAATCAGAGGGTGCCCAGCGGTCATTTTATGACGTTTGGGACATCCTCTTTATTCTTTCACCAGAAACTTTCCCTACTCGTAATACTTTCGCCATGTTCGTACTGTTCAAAATAAGCGAATATAGAACTTGTAAGACACATTAGTTCTTAGTCGGACGGTCGTAACGAGGCGTGGATATCCGTTATCCCGCAGTGCCGTGCATCCTATGCGACGGTATCCTGTACGCTCGGATCGATAAGAATCTACCATTGGGGTTCAATTCCCCAATCGCATATTTGAGCGATTCTGGTTGAACACTCGATTTCCCATCGAGCAAAAAATTCATTTTTTAAGACCAAAGGATAGAATCCCTAGCGGCTAGTTTAAGCGCACTGTTGGTAGGCTTTGCAGTCCGTGGATACAGATGGAGTGAGACTCCGGTAGATTTTTTAGGAAAGAAGGGGAAGGAAGGGTGGCTGAAGTAGGGTCAACCTCCAGAATCCAATGTCCTTCAACGTCACAGGGAGACTGCTTATCTCAAACGGGATTCCGCTGGACTTACAGATGGGATTCTACATCCGATGGTCGAACTATTTAGGAGGTAACGAACATGTTAAAAAAAGTAACGATTCAAGCTGACCAGCGCGGTTTACTCTTTCATAAAGGAAGTTATGTGAAAAAGCTTATGCCAGGGACCTACCACTATGTCATGTGGTCACAATCTACGGTTGTCGTACTGAATATCGCGGATCCGTTCGTTGTAGCGGGCAAAGATTTACAGTTATTTCTCCACGATGACAACCTGGTGCAGGAACTAGAAATCGTTCGCGTACAAGATCATGAATACGTGCTGCATTATGAGGAAGGTCAATTTATACAACTGCTCAAACCTGGTGTCTACGCTTACTGGAATGTCCTAAAAAAGCATACATTTTTACATGCGGATATTAGAAAACCAGAGTTACCTGTTGAGGTAAATCGTTCGCTTCTACCGAAGCTTATGGCCTATGTACAGGGCTATGAAATTGCGAGTTATGAGTCTGGATTTTTGTTTTATGATCACGTTTTGCAGCGTGAGCTTGCTCCTGGCAAGTACTACTTCTGGAGAGGTCCTGTCTCGACTGTGGTAAAAACGACTGATTTAAGGCAGCTGCAAATGGATCTGATCGGCCAAGAAATCATGACAGAAGACAAGGTTACCCTACGCTTGAACTTCGTCTGCCAATACAAGATCATAAAGCCATTACGTGCCTTGGAGATGAAATCGTTTGACGAGCAAATCCACATCCAGCTTCAGCTCATACTGCGTGAATATGTCGGAAATCTAAAGTTAGACGATCTCTTGAAAAAGAAAGAGGACGTTGCATCGTTCGTCTTATCCCGTTTGCGGGAGAAGGGCGAAGAGTACGGCGTACAGTTCCTGAACGCAGGGGTGAAAGATGTCATTTTGCCTGGAGAAATGAAAGATATCCTAAACACCGTGCTGCTGGCTGAGAAGAAGGCTCAGGCGAATCTCATTACGCGTCGTGAAGAAACCGCATCGACCCGTAGTTTGCTAAACACCGCTAAGCTAATGGACGAGAATCAGACGTTGTTCCGTTTGAAGGAGCTGGAATTCCTCGAGAAAATATGCGAGAAAGTCGGTTCGATTTCATTAACAGGCGGTGGGGATCTGTTGGAGAGATTGAGTTCGCTCATTGGTGAAAAGAAGGCAGCTAGTAAATAACAGTATTGTTCGAGTCCGAGAAGCGGAAACTTAAAAAGGAACTTAGCAGGTACCGTGTATCAAACCGCTAAGCTCCTTTTTTTATTCACTTATTTACTTTGCACGGTCCTGACGAGCGGCAGCCTACCTGTACTTTTGTAGATTTCGATCTAAAGCAGCTTGCCTATGACCACAGCACGCATCCGTAACTTTTAGCCCACGATTTGCATATATAATTTAGATACTCTAGGCTCCCATGATACAATGATGATTGTTTTGCAAGTGCGACGTGATTCGACAAAGTTATCAGAAATCATAACTTTTTCACTTTCTTCCACTTTGCACGAAAGCCATTTTCTGTTAGTATATAAAGAAAGGCGATAGATTTAGTAAGAATTAAAAGGAGGCACCTTTTCCATGGAAAAACTGATACTTGATTCTATAGATGAAATGACACATCTGGATCAACTCGAGGCTGAAGCGATTTATATTATCCGAGAAGTAGCTGCGGAATGTGAAAAGCCTGTGATGCTGTATTCGATCGGCAAGGACAGTTCCGTTATGCTGCATTTGGCGCTGAAAGCTTTTTATCCGGAGAAGCCGCCATTTTCTTTCATGCATATTGATACGACTTGGAAGTTCAAGGAAATGATTGAATTCCGCGACCGTAAAGCCAAAGAGTTCGGAATCAACATGATCGTTCACTCCAATCAAGAGGGAATTGACCAGGGGATTAACCCGTTCGATCACGGTTCCGCGTATACGGACATTATGAAAACCCAAGCCCTGAAAGAGGGATTGGACAAATACGGATTTACAGCAGCGTTCGGCGGCGGAAGACGGGATGAAGAGAAGTCGCGCGCGAAGGAGCGGATTTTCTCGTTCCGGAATAAGAACCATGCCTGGGATCCGAAGAACCAACGACCGGAAATGTGGAAACTTTTTAATACAAGAATTAATAAGGGCGAAAGCATGCGCGTGTTCCCTATCTCCAACTGGACGGAGAAAGATATCTGGCAATATATTCGCAGGGAAAATATTGATATTGTGCCGCTCTATTTTGCCAAAGAAAGACCTGTCATCGAACGTGACGGACATCTC
The DNA here is from genome assembly GCF_059692055.1 of Paenibacillus sp. J31R109. Lineage (NCBI taxonomy): Bacteria > Bacillati > Bacillota > Bacilli > Caryophanales > Paenibacillaceae > Paenibacillus > Paenibacillus sp. J31R109. The sequence continues at coordinate 109,242 of NZ_JCAUAR010000020.1, forward strand.
ATCTTGGTGGACGATGATCGCATGAGGATCGAGCCTCATGAGAAAGTTGAAATGAAGAAGATGCGTTTCCGCACACTAGGCTGCTACCCGCTTACTGGCGGTGCCGAGTCAGAAGCGAATACACTTGATACCATTATTGAAGAAACCCTGGGTGCAGTATCATCCGAGCGGACGACGCGGGTAATTGACCAAGAAGCGGCTGGAAGTATGGAACGACGTAAACGGGAGGGTTATTTCTAAAATGAAGAGTCTTCTTAAATTTATCACTTGCGGAAGTGTGGATGACGGCAAATCCACGCTGATTGGACATATGCTTTATGAGGCCAAACTTTTGTTCGCCGACCAAGAAAGAGCGCTGGAACTAGACAGCAGACTTGGCAGCCGCGGCGGCAAAATTGACTACTCCTTGCTGCTTGATGGGCTATTAGCTGAGCGTGAGCAAGGGATTACGATTGATGTGGCTTATCGGTATTTTACGACGGATCACCGTTCGTTCATCGTAGCGGACACGCCGGGACACGAAGAATATACCCGTAACATGGCCGTAGGTGCATCTTTTGCGGATCTGGCAATTATTCTTGTGGACGCGAAGAAAGGGGTTATTACCCAAACCAAGCGCCACTCTCGGATTTGTGCACTTATGGGAATTAAACATATCGTTCTTGCTGTGAATAAGATGGATTTAGTCGGTTTTGATCCTAAGGTATTTGATACGATCAAACAAGAATTCTCGCAATTGACTGCTGGGTTTCATTTTGAAAGCATTCAGGTGATCCCTGTTTCCGCCACAGAAGGGGATAACATTACGAAGAAATCGCCAAATACCCCTTGGTACGAGGGCCTTGCCTTGTTGCCATATTTGGAAAATGTGGACGTTCATCAGAGCGATAATACGAAGCCATTTATGATGCCGATTCAGCGTGTATGCCGTCCGGATCATACTTTCCGCGGTTTTCAAGGTCAAATTGAGGGTGGTCGTATCGCGGTTGGTGATGAGCTGATCACATTGCCTAGTCATGAGAAGGCGAAAGTCAAACGGATCCTCGTTGGCGACCAAGATCGAGATTATGCCTATGCTGGACAGCCCGTAACCATTCAACTGGATCGGGAAGTCGACGTGTCGCGGGGCTGTGTATTCACGAAGGATACCCAGATGCAAGAGGCAGACAGTTTTAGTGCTACGATTCTTTGGATGGACGACTCCGTACTGACGCCAGGCAAGAACTACCTGGTCAAAGTAGGAACGAAAATCCTGCCAGGTACTGTAACGGCGATTACACATAAAATTGAAATTAATACGGGAAAAACGGTTCCAACCGATCATATTGTCAAAAATGAGTTGGCCAAATGTGAGTTTTCTTTATCTGACGCTATCGTTATTGATTCTTTCGAGCAAAATAAAAGCATCGGCGGATTTATTCTCATTGATCGTGTCACCAATATGACTTCTGCCTGTGGAGTGATTGAGCAGACTCTTCAAAGCTCCGACAACGCGGTAGGATTAGATACGGAAATCAACAGAGAAGTTCGTGCTCAGCAAAAAGGTCAGAATCCGTTGACCCTTTGGTTCACGGGTTCAGATCAATCGACCCTTGCGAAGGAAGTCGAAAAACGTCTAGTATCAACAGGCCACCACACCATGTTGCTGGGGAAAGGCCAAGGAGAATCGGCACAGCGATTAGCAGAAGTTGCTAAATTGATGAACGATGCTGGACTTATTGCATTAGTATCGTATAATTCCTCGAACGGTAACGATCTAGAAACCGCACGGGATATCATTGGCAAAGAATATATTGAGATTCATGTGGGCTCGGGCACAAAGGATTCACTGGGGAACTCGGAAATTCACATCGATGCGAGCCAATCATCCGTTGACGAATCAGCTAATTATGTCGTGAAACGAATTATCACATATTTAATTAATGAGAGTAGTCGTGGTCAATTCCTTAATTTTTAAAAATAAACAAGAGCACACTTGATAGCCAAGTGTGCTCTTGTTTGCATTCTGTTGATTTTTCGTAGATCATATAAGAAATAGCAAGTACTACCAACCTTCGGAGGCTCATACATGAAGAAATGGCTCAAAATAACACTGATTTCACTTCTTTCTCTCATTCTTGTAATCGCAGTGGCATTTCTAATCTATGCTTCTAGTTATTATCATGCGGTTGATGTTTCCAAGGATGCCTTAGTCAATGAAAAGACGATCACAACGGATGGCAAACTGACTATTCTGTCACCTTCAACACCGAGCGAGACAGGTTTCATTTTCTATCCAGGGGGGAAGGTTGAACATATTGCTTACTTACCTCTGCTTGAGAAGTTGCGTCAAAACGGGATAACTTGTGTGCTGGTGGATATGCCTTTTAACCTTGCGTTTTTTAATAGCAATGCCGCAGATGACGTGTTTGGCAAATTGCCCGAAATCAAAAACTGGTATATCGGTGGACATTCACTAGGCGGAGCAATGGCAAGCAATTACGCTGCTAAGCACCAAGATCAGATCAAGGGGCTAATATTGCTTGGCGCCTACATTTATGGTGACATTCCGCCAGCAAATGCGTTAACCGTATACGGCTCGCTTGATGGTGTACTGGATAAATCGAAGATCACCTACAAAGAGAACGTGTTCGTTATTGAAGGCGGCAATCATGGGCAATTTGGCAATTACGGCGCTCAAAAAGGCGATGGAACTGCGACGATTTCCAGTGAGCAGCAGCAACAGGAAACCGTTGATCACATCATTGAATTTATCAAAATGAAAGATAAAACCAAATGAAAATTGAACTCAATAACACAACCATTGACGTCAACGTCCAATATGCTATCCGTAAAAAACTATATATCCACATCGATGAAACAGGTTTCATTACGATCAAAGCGCCCAACGGCACCAGTGAAGAACAACTCATCGACGCTGTGCAACAACACAGCAAGTCTATTCTAGACAAGCTAGACGCCATCAACCGAGCTAGACAACCTATCCCCAAAGTTAGAGAATATGAAGACGAGGGCAAGTTCCTTCATCTTGGGAAATATTATTTCCTACACGAGTTAATTGAAACAAATGGTCTTTCGCAGGACGAGTTGAAAATTAACCTGAAGAAATTCTACTTCGCAAGCTGCAAGAAGGTCATAGCGGAACGAATCAAAACGTATCAAACCCAACTGAAAGTCAAACCCAAGAACATCGAAATCGATGAATCGAGAACAAAGTGGGGGAGCTGCAGCTCGGAGAAAAAGCTAACGTTTAATTATCGCTTAGCCATGGCACCGGTTGAAGTCATTGACTATGTCATCGTGCATGAGTTGTGTCATCTCTTGCATATGAACCACGATCGCTCCTTCTGGAGACGCGTAGGCAGTCTCATGCCGGATTTTAAAGAGAAGGAAGCATTCTTAGCCCGGTATGGTCAGGCCATGACGTTGTAACGTAAGACAACAAAGAGGAGCAAGGTTCCAAGAACCTTACTCCTTTTTTTTAACCTATACCAAATCATTCTCATGCAAATAAGCAATCGTTTCTGATCTTCCAGAGACATTCAGCTTCTTATAGATCACGCTTAAATAATTTTTCACAGTCCCCGTGGTCAAAAACAGGTCAGCAGCAATAGCTTGATTGGACTTCCCTTGTTTTAAATTCCTTAGTATATTTCGTTCTTGGGTAGATAAACCAGCAAGCTTGTCATCCTGTTGCTGCACTTCGCTAGACTTTTCTTCCAGAGCTCGCTCTTCACATTCCTCTGATGTACGCATTGCTTGAACAAGCCTCGACTGAATACTTAAGGGATATGTAATGCCGCCATCTAGACACACTTGAATGGTAGAGAGTATTTTCTTCGTCTCGACGCCTTTCACCAAATAGCCGCTGGCGCCGTGTCGTATCGCTTCCCAGATATAGGATTCATCCTCAAACGTGGTTAAAATAAGCACCTTGATCTCCGGGAATTCGGCTTTGATTCGTTTGGTAGTCTCTAGACCATCTAGTTTAGGCATATGGATATCCATCAGAACGAGTTGAGGACGATGAAGTTGTACTTGTTCAAGGGTGGCTATGCCATCCCCCGTTGTTGCTACGACGCTATATCCCTCCTCCATGCCTAGAATAGCGGCCAAACCATCCCGGATCAGGGGCTGGTCATCTGCGATTAGAATAGTTGTGTGAGACAATGCAATCACTCCTTCAAACGTTCCTCCTACATCTTCTACTCTTTCCTCATGGCAGCAAACTGCTATATTTTATTCATTTTACCATAAACATGACTTAAGTCATAGAAAACTGACATAAATCGACAGTCTAGTTGCGATTCTAGTGATTTTCTTCATCTTGGATAGGTCTTTGGGATCACTTATAATATAGGGAGAGGATTTATGAAATTCCGAGGGAGGCATGTCCAAATGTTGATGATATTGTGGAACGTACTAGGTGGCATTCTTCTAATCTTGAGTTTATATATGCCCATTCGAATGTTATTGGAACGTAACCCTGAGTAGGAGGGACTAAGATTTGAAGGGTGATATTCATCTTAGGAAGCAATATAATGGGGATGAGGAATTTTAAGCGAAAGGAAAAACATCGACATGCCCAAAATTTCATTGCCAGAGCTCAAGAAACAATTGAAAACATATAAACCAGAGGAACTCGTTTCAATTATTGTAGATTGCTACAAGTCTAGTGAGGATGTCAAAAAATATATCCACATGATGCTAGATCCAGAAAGTACGGAAGATCAATTATTTGAAGCAGCAAAAAAGAAGGTTTTGGTTCAATTTTACCCTGACCGTGGTGAGCCCAAACTCAAGTTTGCAGAGGCTAGGAAGGCCATTTCAGATTTCAATAAGCTCAGCAATAACCAAGTTAGAACGATAGAAATTATGGTTTACTATGTTGAGTTAGGTGTACAAATGACCAATGATTACGGGGATATGTACGAGTCCTTCTATAACAGCATGGTGTCTATGTATCAATCGGCCGTTCAAAAAGTCGCTACTGATGATAGCGGCGGGCTGTATCACATGTTCCGTGATAGATTAATACGTATTATGGAGAGAGCAGGGAATGTAGGTTGGGGATTCCAAGCGGGACTGGCTGATGTCTATTACCAACACGTTGGCGGATTTGATGAAGAAGAGGATTGAAATTTTTATTGGAATCCTACCACAAACAAACCGTCCTTAATCACACCAACTGTGATAGGGCGGTTTTTTCATTTTAACGTAACTAATCATGTGCCTAAAGCGTCTATTACTATGTTGCTAAAAAACTAATTCTAGCATTCGCAGATATAGTGGAGAGGAAGACGAAGTCTATTATGAAAAAGATAATCTTATTCGGCACGCTGTTTGTCCTATTGTTTGCAAATAACGCGTTTGCTTATGATGTGCAACTCAAGCCCTTTCAGGATGAAGAACAAGATTATGCCAAGGATCCGATTTATACACTATCCGCACTAGGTATTATTAACGGCTACGAGGATCAAACTTATCGTCCCAATAATGATTTGTCTAGAGAGGCTTTCGTTAAGTTACTCGTTATGGCAGGCAAAATAGAGAACAAAGCCGCCATTGGGCCTACTCCCGCAGATGTTACAAAGGATCGCTGGTCGGCACCTTATATTGCTGCTGTTCATGAACGGAAATGGTTAGATAACTTGATAGATCAAGCTGGTTTATTTCATCCAGAGCAGACGATTACTAGAGAAGAAGTTGCGATGCTCGTAGGGAAATCGTTGCTAGATTCCGAAAGCGAGAAGACACGCCAACAATGGCTAACTTCGGATTGGTTGAACGAGCGGATCGTTAGAGGTTTTAAAGATGATTCGGCAATGAACGAAGCTATGAAGCCATATGTGTATTATGCAGCGCATCGTGGCATTATGGAGGGAGATCAGGCGGGATTTAACCCGAAGGAGTCTTTGATACGCAAACAGGCTGCTGCTGTTATCTATCGTTTGATTGATAAGCGTATTGCCGAGCAAAAGATCGATGTCACAGGTTATTATGCGATCCAGTCCTATGCTGCGATTGAGCAAATGAATAAGCTTTCTCATGTCATATTAGGTTGGTCTAACTTGTCCTACAGTACTGCTGGCACAGCTTCATTGAATATCAACTCGACGGTTAATCGCGTGCCGAGTGGTTATGAAGAAGTCCTTGCTGCGGCGAATGCGGCTCAAATCACGAAGGAATTGATGGTTTTCTACGATGGCGCTAATTTAAAAGACTTCCTGAAAGATCAAGCGGCCCGGACGGCCTTTATGTCATCCTTGCTCCATACTTTGAAAGATTCAGCCTACTCGTTTACTGGGGTCAGCATAGATTTTGAAGGTTTGAAGGATGCGGCAAGTGCGGTGGACTATACCCAATTTCTTCAGGAGTTGAAAAGTCAGTTAGGTTCGCTTACATTGTCCGTAGCTGTTCCTCCAACCTATTATTACAAGGGTTATGATTTAAAAGAGATCGGTAAGCTAGCCGATACGGTTATTCTTATGGCTTATGATTTCACATATGACGATAACATGCTGCCATCGGCTCCGTTACCTTTAGTGAACGATACGGTGATGGCAGCGTTGCAATCCATACCGAAGGAGAAGCTGGTTCTTGGCATTTCCAAACAAGCTAACCAGTGGATAACTACATCTGGCGTAACTGGATCAGCCCTTAATCCAGCTATTGCAGATGTTGAGAAAAGGCTGGCGATGCCAGGTGTGGATGCTGCTTGGGCTATGCCTTATTTCTTGAAGAAAGCTACATTCGCAGACGAGCGAGGCAGCCATGTGTTGTACTACGAAGACTCGCAGAGCATAGCCAAGAAAATTTGGCTCGCAAAATTCTATGATCTGCAAGGTGTTTCCTTATGGTATATGGGGAACTATACGAAATCGGATTGGGAGCAAGTTGGAGAGCTGGGTTCATGAACCTAGCTCCTTTTTAAAAAGGGATACAGCAGCATTGAAATATAGATGTATGTTATACTAACTAAAACTGATTATTTAAGGGGCTGTGTGATATGAAGTGGTCTGAAATTTGCTCTCATTACCCCAGTCGTTTTGTTTTAGTAGAAGCCATCAAAGCAGTTTCTAAGAATCGCTTACGTACAATTGAAGAAATGACAGTTGTAGAAGAGTTTGATAATCCAAACCAGGCTTGGGATGGGTATAAACTTCACCATAAGGAGAACCCTGAACGTGAATTTTATGTCTTTCACACTAGTAAGCAAGAAATAGAAGTGATTGAGGAATTCTTTTCTGGGATTCGCAACTCATGATGGAGCTTCGTATTGAGAATGGGTTGCCTGTAGTTACATTTTCACTGACTTATCAAGAACGATTACTTGAAATGAGGAACGTATTATTTGATACAGGATGTAAAAATGTAATTGATTTAGAAATAGGAAACTTTATTCTTCCATCTTTTAAATTACAATTAGGTAAGACAAGAGAGCCCTACGGTTTTGATGGCATACTAGGTATAGATTTTATAACTGCTGTTGGTTTGAGAGTTGACTTTAAAGAACTAAGAATTGATTTCATTTAACCCCTACTTCGACGTGAGTGCATTCAAAAGAGAAGAAATAGAAGAAGCACTCCACCCAGCCTCTTTTATCCCCAAAACCATCTCCCGTCTAGCACAAACAACCCTACATGCTCATTTAATATTACAAAGAGTAGTAGGAGGTTGTCCGTTATGTCAGATAAGGATGAATGTGAGAAAATATCAATCTATGTTACCAATGATTTTCTGCCGCAGTTCGTGGATGATAACTCTTTTGTTCCATTGGTAGTTAATTTGAATAGTGCACAGCATGGTTGTGGCATCGTTTTTGACCCGGGGACGGATACCCTCACAATCAAAAAATCCAGATTATTTCAATGTCAATTCACGATTCAACTTTCAAACGTGGCATTTCCGCCTCCAAGTAATCCGAATCCACTGGTTCGCTTTGAGGTGAGAAGGAATGGGGGAACCCTAGTCTCGTCGCAGACCAATTTCAATGCCAATAGCTTGGATACGATCTATGTGACTTCCACGTTGTTCACGGAATATTTCCGTTTTGGGGACAAGATTCAGCTTATCTTTGCTCAGCCAGCCCCTATCCCTAGCGGTTCCGTGTTGCGAATTGATTTTGCTAGCTTAACAATAATTGAAATTTCATAGTCTGCAGTGAGGCTTCATCCACAGTGATGAGGTTTTATTTTTTTTATTTAATAAGGTTAAGGAAATCATTCCCGGGCACAAATCAGATATGGTAAACTATAGGTATTAGGAACTAATCCTCGTATCCCATCTACTATATGAAAAGGCGCTGAAACCCTTCATGCTCTATTTGTACCGATCCGTGTTGAAATACCTAACGAGCAGCAAAAAAATATTCGCTGTGTTTCTAGTAGCTCTCCTATTTGAACTTAGTTTTGAGTACTTTACCTCATTAAGTATCAAATATTTAATTGACGATGCGATCACGCCTCGCAATATGACCATTTTTTTCGGGCTACTGTCGGCTTTGCTGATAGGCGGGGTGCTGAATTTATTGATTGGTGTCGGCGGCGATTATGCGATGTCCAAATTAAACGAGACCATTCTCATCGGGCTGCGCAAGGATCTCTACGAACAGACGCAGAAGCTTTCTGCTCATTTTTTCTCGCGGTATCGGATCGGGGATATTGTCGCGCGGTTCACCATGGATATTCCAGCGGTAGAGCATGCGATGATGCAGACGTTTTCGACGCTTATTTTGGCTAGCCTCAGCATGGTGGTGGGGACCGTCATTTTGTTTGTATTAGAGTGGAAATTGGCGCTTGTGGCGTTTGTTGGAATTGTCTTCATGTTCGTCCCGCAAAAACTGCTCAATAAACGCGCACAGCGCTACAACGAGGAGTACGTTGGGATCGTAGAGGCATTTTCAAATAATATGGATGAGGAAATGAAGGCTTTTAAGGTCATTCGCGGCTTTCAACTGCAGGAGTCTATGAAAAATAGATTCAACAAGCAACTGCAAGTCTGGTTTCGTCTAGGGGTGAAGCGAAGCTTCATTAATTCTAATCTTGAGCGTCTTCCGATCATGGTGTTATCCGTTGTTAACGTGATTATCCTTGGTTTAGGGGGTTATTTCACGTTCCAAGGGACGATGACGATCGGGGATTTAATCGCCTTTTATTCGGTTTTTGATACGGTGGGCGTATCTGTGATTCAATTCATGGAGGTCGTGCCTGATCTAATTGAGGGGGAGGTTGGCATACGACGAATTAACGAAGTACTGGAGATCAAGCCAGATTTGGATGATGATGAGCAGGCTTCTCGGTATCCCTCGTTGGCCAACGAGATTAAGTTCGATAATGTCACCTTCGGTTATACCGAGACGCATCCTGTTATTCAGAATCTAAGCTTATCCATTCCCGTGGGCAGCTATGTGGCATTGGTGGGTCCGAGTGGTTCAGGCAAAAGCACGCTGCTCCAACTGCTCATGCGCTTCTATGATCCGCAAAAAGGCTCCATCCAAGTGGATGACCTTGATCTTCGTAAGATTCAGTTGTCTTCGTTGCTTACGCAAGCTGGTGTTATTTTTCAAGAACCTTATCTATTCAATACGACGATACGCGACAATCTACTGATCGGTCATCCCGATGCCACCGAGGAGGAGCTTCATGAAGTCACGCTTGCGGTCGGTGTTCACGAGGCGATAATGCAAATGTCGAATGGCTACGATACATGGATTGAAAATGATGGGGCCAATCTGTCCGTTAGTCAGCGGCACCGGATCTCGATTGCGCGCGCATTGCTGCGTTCGAACGAACTGACATTCATGGACGAAGTAGCGGCTTCTCTTGATCCCGAGTCAGAGATAGCACTGAATGAGACCATTACTCAGACTAATCAAGGGCGTACCGTTGTAGCGGTTTCGCATCGTTTGAAGACTGTTTCACATGCGGATCTCATCTATTTCATCCATGAGGGGAAAGTGATCGAATACGGAACCCATCAGGAGTTGTTAGAGCGACAAGGGGCCTATCACAGTCTGTGGCAAAAGCAGCAAGGCTTCCAACTCTCCCACACAGGAGAAGTAGTTGTTAAAGTCGAACGCTTGCGACAGATGCCATTCTTTACATATATGAACGAAGACCTGTTGCACGAGATTAAGGATTTACTGATGACGGAGAAAATAACTAGTGGGCAGCATGTTTTCCGGCAAGGTGAAGCGGGTAATAAATTGTACATCATTGTAAGGGGCAAAGTGGAAGTGTCGAAAAGGAATGCCCAAGGCGAGAACATAAGGGTCGCTGTTCTTCAGGATGGAGACCATTTCGGAGAGATCGCTTTGCTGAAGGATGCGCCCCGCAATGCCAACATTACGGCGTTAACGGATTGTACGCTGCTCTCGCTTACACGTAAGCAATTGTTGCCTCTGCTGGATCGCTACGGAGATATGAAGGCGAAATTGAATCAGTCTTTGTCGGAGCGGAGTTAATTGAAGGTGAAGGAGGGGATAGAATTAATTTTGAAATGGAAAAATAAAACATTGCATTCCTTGTCGAAACCATGCTATATTATCACTCCGGCCGCAAGACAGGCTGGCGAGAGTAACTGAAAATAACTCGAAAAAAAGTAGTTGCACATTAAAAGTAAACATGGTATATTACTTCTCGCTGCTTCGGTAACACGGTAGCGAACGAAAGAAATTGATCTTTGAAAACTGAACAACGAGTGAGTAAGCACAGTCGAGCAATCGACTATAAATGAGATTGCAAAATCTCGCTAGCTTCAAATGAGCAAGTCATCTTTCTATTATGGAGAGTTTGATCCTGGCTCAGGACGAACGCTGGCGGCGTGCCTAA
>NZ_JCAUAR010000021.1:0-83520 GCF_059692055.1 Paenibacillus sp. J31R109
AGAACAAGGTCGAATAGCACAATTGGTTACATATCTCCCGCTCAATTTGAGCAGCTATACTACCAGCAGGTGGCTTAACTTAGTGACGTCCACTTTCTTGACAGAAGAGCAAAATGGGCCTTATTTCTTCTGCGCGCCGGCGCGGCACTAGCTTTAACGCCCAAAAAGGGCGTTAAAGTGCTCTTTCCCCACCGGGCGGCGGCCACGTCCCTCTTCTTGCGCATAGCCATACAATTTCGAGAGATAGCCCGCGTTTCCTTTTTTGTCATCTACGACGCTAGCAAACGACAAAATTAGAGACCTCATGTCGAATAAGGAAATAGGGTGGGTCCATATGAGCAGGACCATAAGCACTTACTAGAGTTCCTGAATCTAGTATTTAATTAAAATAACCATTGGTTAAATACATAGGTTGATTTCATACTCTATTTTGCAGGAGGTTTCCTATTGAAAAATTACACCTCGAAGATGACTAGAGTTTTACTGGCAACGAGTTTAACCGCAGGACTATTTTCAACAGCAGCATTCACTACAACTGCATTCGCAGCAGGATCTGACAACACAGAGGCACTTGAAGCACCGCCAGTCGATTTCAATATCGTTGATGATGACCGATTGGCAAAGGGCTTAATGGACCGAGGTTTGTTAAGTAAAAGCGCTACGCCAGAACAGATCGCCAAAGCTGTCAAATCCTATGTTACGGCAAAGAACAATAAACCCGTTCAATCCAAGGCAGATAGGCAAAATAATGACATCGACCGCAGATCGAAGGAGTTCATTGCAAAGCAAAAGACTAAGCTCATGTCACAACTGAACAAAGGCCATCTAGATTTGAAGAATGGTCTCCCCAATGGCATCCCCATTCCAACGGCCAGACAAGATGACTACAACGGTCCCGTGCGTGAGGATAAAGTCCTCGTTCTTTTGACTGAATTCTCCGATTTCAAACATAACAATGTCAAACAAGAACCTGGTTTCATGTATGCGAAAGATTTTAACCGTGATCATTATCAGAAGCTGATGTTTGGCAATAAAGATTTCACCTTATTTGACGGTTCTAAGATCAAAACCTTTAAACAATACTACGAAGAGCAATCGGGCGGCAGCTATACGGTGGATGGTTATGTCTCCAATTGGTTAACTGTTCCTGGTAAAGCCGTCGAATACGGTGATGATAGCCCTGCTGGCGGTCATGATAATCTAAACCCCAAAGGTCCTCGAGATCTAGTGAAAGATGCCCTGAACGCAGCAGTTGCAACCGGCCTCAACTTAGCTGATTATGACAAGTTTGACCTATATGATTTGGATGGAGACGGTAATCAAAACGAACCCGATGGCCTCGTTGACCACTTGATGATTATTCATGCGGGTACAGGCCAAGAAGCTGGCGGTGGACAATTAGGCGATAATGCCATTTGGTCTCACCGTTGGACGCTGAGCAGTGTATATGCAATTCCAGGCACGACGGCGGGAGTAGATTATTGGGGTGGCCAGATGGCTGCTTATGATTATACGATTCAACCTGAGGATGGCGCTGTCGGGGTATTCGCACATGAGTACGGTCATGACTTAGGTTTACCGGATGAATATGATACCCAGTATTCCGGACAAGGTGAGCCTATTGCCTCTTGGTCCATCATGAGCGGTGGCAGCTGGAACGGTAATATTGCGGGGACAACGCCTAGCTCTTTTTCACCTCAAAATAAAGAGTTCTTCCAGAAAACCATGGGCGGCAATTGGGCCAATGTGACTGAAATTGATGCCTCCGACATTACGAGGCTAGGCAAGGCTGCCATCATTGACCAGAGTGTAACGAAGTCCAAAAATCCAGGTATCGTCAAAGTAACTTTGCCAGATAAAGCTATGGCAGGCATTCAACCAGCGTTCGGGACTAAGTATTATTACAGCACTAAGGGAGATAACCTGCACACCACGCTCTCCACGCCTGAGTTTGATTTAACCCAAGCACGAACGGCTTCGTTTGATTTTAAAACCTTGTATGAGGTCGAATTTGAATATGATTACTTAACGGTTACAGCTTCAACCTACAACGAACAAGTTGTCCTCGATATCATTGGCGATAATGACACGAACGGCGACGCGCGTGCAGAAACATCCAACGGAGCTTGGGTCGATAAGTCCTATGATTTGAGCGCATTTGCAGGTAAAAAGGTAACCCTCCACTTTGACTATGTTACAGATGGCGGGCTTGCCTTGAACGGCTTTGCCATGGATAATGCGAAATTAACCGTAAATGGTCAAACTGCATTCTCTGACGATGCCGAAGGCGCTTCTAAACTTATCTTAGACGGCTTTGTTATCTCGAACGGGACTGAATTTAAGAAGCACTATTACTACTTGGAATGGAGAAACTATGCAGGATCCGACAAAGCTCTCGCTTTCAGCCGAGGTGTCAAATACAATACCGGACTTGTTGTTTGGTACGCGGATGATAGTTATTTGGATAACTGGACTGGCATTCACCCTGGAGAAGGCTTCCTTGGTGTCGTGGATTCTCATGCTGAGGCGATGATTTTTAAGAAAGATGGCCAGGATTCCGTCGCACAAACGACACGTTATCAAGTAGCGGATGCGGCATTCTCTTTGGACAAAACACCGGCATGGTACATTAATAACCCAACGCGTGGTGAGTACACGTATAAATCCTTGCAAGGCGTAGAGGAATTCTCTGATGCAAAAAGATACATCAATACATTAATTCCTGATGCTGGACGTTTGGTGCCAACTTATGGGTTGAAGTTCCGTGTTGTCGGTGAAGCAAAAGATAATTCTGCTGGACTCATCTGGATTCATAAATAATTCTGACAACAAAAGCCTGCAGCAACTGCAGGTTTTTTGTTGTTATATTACTTGGTGCCAACTTATAAGTTAAAGTTCCTATTGTTGGTGAAGCCAAGAATAATTAAAAGTTTGCGCTCATGCAGGCTTTTTTTATTGCTTTTACACATGGATTTCATCTCATATTTTGATTATTTAATTTTGAAATAAAAATTCATAATAAACTAAATTTTTAAAATTTTATTGCAATAGTCACTAATTTTGATTATCATGATAACAAGTTTACGAAATAATCATATTTAAAGGAGGAGAATTTATGTTCAGATTGACAAGGTTTCGAAGGCAAGTTTCTAGCGTGATGTCCCTTGCTGTATTATTGAGCACTTTTTCAGGGACGTATGTAAACGCTTCCCAAATTGGGGGTCCGCCTTCCATTTCTGCTCAATCAGCAAGTGTGATGAGCTCTGCGTACAGCAAAATCGAACTTGCTGCAGCTTCCCTAAAGATTGCACCTAGCACAACACAAACTTATACGCTTACTGCGTACGATTCGGGAGGTGCATCGACTCCGATACCAGCGGATCAAGTTACTTGGACGGCGGACAGCAGCATTGGCACGATTTCGACAAGCGGGGTGCTAACTGCACCAGCGGTGGCAAGCGGGTATGTGCAAGGGTATGTGCATGCGAGTTATGATGGGCTTACGACGTCGACACTGGTGATTGTGGGGAATCCGGTGGCGACTGTTTTTGAGGATTTTGAGAGTACAATGATTAATGGAAAAACTGTCATTAGCTCCAACAGAACAACGACGGTTCCTACAACCGATCCCCCTACGCTGCCAGCCCCAGTAACTTCCTCAGTCGTTAGTACAGTATACAATCCGGTAAAGTATGGCAGCGCTTCTGCCAAGTTGTCCTATGACATGACTGTGAGTCCTACTGGCACTTTCGGGGTTTATGTGAGTTTGCACGATTTAACTTCCCAGCTGCTGGATCGTACTTTCCCAGGAACCCCCAATAAATTAGGGGTCTGGTTCTATGGGGATAATTCCAAACACTACTTACGTGCAAGATTCAGAAATCTCTCGACTTCAGCAGCTTCCACTGTTGACTTCGTTCCAACTGCCACGGGAATTGATTGGACAGGATGGAAATATGTTACGTTAGACATTCCGAGCAATACTAAGTTTATGGATCTGTACGTAGTTGAAATTAGCAATACTAAAAAGAATGCAAGCGCCGTCTACTTCGACCAACTTAGTCTATTTTACACAAACACAACAACATTCAGTCTAGACATTCAAGGTCTCGCACCAATTGAAGTAGGCCAATCAGTAACAGCATCTGTGTACGCTATTAAAAATGGCAGCACAGCTCCTGAAAAAATGACCAGCGGAATCACCTATTTGAGCAGCCAACCTGATATTGCTACGGTTGACAGCACTGGTAAAGTAACAGGTCTCAAGCCAGGGAAAACATCCATTGTAGCGTTTAAGTCAGATACAGATCCTGCCGTCTATGAGGTGACAGTGAGTCCATCTTCTTCACCACCACCTCCTCCACCCGTGGCGATTGTAGCAACGAAGGTAGAGCTTACATCTCCATCGCTCATTGTTGAGCCAAGTGTCACGCAGACGTATACACTAACTGGATACGATGCTAGCGGTAATTCAGTCCAAATTCCAGCCAGTCAAGCGACTTGGAGTGCGGACAGCAGCATCGGCACCATATCCGCCAGCGGAGTATTGACTCCAACAGCGGTAACGAGCGGATTCGTTCACGGTTATGTGCATGCAACCTACAACGGACTTACCGCCGATAATTTTGTACTTGTCGGAAATAAAGTTGCAACGGTTTTTGAGGATTTCGAGAATTTAACGAAGAATGGTGTAACGGCTATTAGCGCAGATAGAACAACTTCGACTGCTCCAGCTGCTCCACCATCTGCCTCAGTCGTTAGCATTGCGAACAGACCGTTAGCTCCCGTCCTTTACGGCAATAGTTCTGCGAAGCTTTCTTATAACATGCTGCTCAGTCCTCCTGGAACTTTTGGCGTGTATGTCAACTTGCATGATTTGACGTCTGGCAGTTTGAATCGTCCGATTCCAGGAACCCCGAAGAAGGTAGGTGTCTGGGTTTACGGAGACGAATCGAATCACTGGCTTCGCGCAAGATTAAGAAACGTAGATACCCCGAGCATTGTCTCCACCATTGATTTTGTACCAACAGCAACAGGGATTGACTGGAAGGGCTGGCGTTATGTAACCGTCGATATTCCGAGCAATTATAAATTTATGGATCTTTATGTCGTGGAAACGAATAATACGAAAAAGAATACTAGTGCTATTTACTACGACCAACTAAGTGTCTTCTATACGAACACGACAACATTTGGCCTAGACATTCAAAGTCTTACACCAATGCAAGTCGGTCAAGCAAGAACCGCACAAGCTTTTATCACCAAAAAAGATAGTACAGCTCCTCAGTTAACCACAAGCGGAGTCACCTATCTGAGCAGCCGTCCAGATGTCGCTACTGTCGATGGCAATGGTCAAGTCACGGCGCTGAAGTCAGGCAAAACGTCGATCATTGCTCTTTATGCCGATGCACAGCCAGCTGTGTATGAACTTACCGTCAGCGACGTGTCGCCTGTCGTGAATACGATTGAATTGTTCGGCGTACCAACGATCGAGGCTGGTAGAACGGATTCCCTGCTGCTGAGAGCCACCTATGCGGGTCAAACGGACAAACCGAACGTTACAACGGATAGCGCTGCAACGATTACAAGCTCTAATACAAATGTAGCTAGTGTGGCAGATGGTAAATTAAGAGCACTTAGCTTAGGTACATCTACGATTACAGCTACGTTCGGGGGGCGAACCACCTCCTACTTAGTAACCGTCGTTGAACCCGTACCCGTGCTTTATAAAATTCAATTAGTGAATATGCATTCACTGACGATTGGCGATACACATGCAGCCAACGTAAATGCCACCTATAACTTACTGGATCAACCGCAAACACCTGTCTCGGTTTCACAGGGAATTACCTATACAACCAGTAAAGATACTGTTGCAACAATCGATGCATCTGGTGTCATAACAGCTGTTAATGTTGGGGTAACGCAAATTACAGCCACACTCGGAAATAAATCAGCGACTTATTCGCTGGTCGTCAATCAAGCTCAAACCGCTCCAAAAAGAGAGATGAGAGCCGCATGGGTTGCAGCCGTTGAGAATATTGACTGGCCGAAGAAAGGTTTCGTTAATGTGGCGCAGCAAAAACAAGACTTCAGAGACCTGTTAGATCGTTTAGCTGCGACTGGCATCAATGCCATTATTACGCAAGTAAGACCGACTTCAGATGCGTTATACCAGTCTACACTTAATCCATGGTCGGAATGGTTAACGGGCACACAAGGTAAGGATCCAGGCTATGATCCACTTGCTTTCATGATTGAAGAAGCTCGCAAGCGCAATATGGAATTCCATGCTTGGTTCAATCCATATCGAATCAGTAATGATGAAAACGAGAACAAATTAGCAGCCAACTCTCCTGCGAAACTGCATCCAGATTGGGTCGTTCACTATGATGGCAAGATGGGCTACAACCCCGGCATTCCAGCTGTAAAGCAATATGTCATCGACAGTGTGATGGAAGTTGTTAAAAACTATGATATCGATGGTGTTCATTTCGACGATTACTTCTATCCCTATCCGGTTACAGGCGTAGATTATCCGGATAGTGCTACCTTTGCACAGTACGGAGGTAATCTCAACTTAGGGGACTGGCGTCGACAAAATGTAGATTCCCTTATCCAAGAGATTTCACAGGAAATTAAACAAGAGAAACCCTATGTCCAATTTGGTATCAGTCCTTTCGGTATCTGGAGGAATAAAACTTCTGTAGCAAATGGCTCCGACACATCTGGAACTGAAAGCTACAACGCCATTTACGCGGATACGCTTAAATGGGTTCAGCAAGGCTGGATTGACTATATTACCCCGCAATTATACTGGAGTATTGGCAACAGTGCTGCCTACGATAAGTTGGTCGAGTGGTGGCAAGAACAAGTAAAAGGTAGACATGTTAACCTGTACACAGGGAATGGCATTTATAAAGTTGGCGTAGATGCCGATTCGAATTGGCTAGATCCTGATCAGATTCCTAATCAGATCAAGTACAATCGTAATTATGCTGATGTGAAAGGTACGATGCTCTTTGGCGCAACCGGCTTACTCAGCAATCCGCTAGGCGTTAAAGACACGTTACAAAATTCGTTATTCCAATATCCTGCCTTATTGCCGCAAATGAGCTGGCTAGATTCGGTTGCTCCTAATGCGCTGCAGACGGTTGCCACACAATCGGTAAGTAATGGCGTACAAGTAAGCTGGAACGATGCGCAAACCGACACCGCATACTATGTCATCTATCGAGCAGAAGGCGAAAATGCGCCAGATATCAATGATCCAGCTTACATCTTTAAGCAAGTTAGAAAGCAGTCCGGCGATGCTCAGTCCTTCGTCGATACAACTGCAGCAGCTTCCGAGACCTACACGTATATCGTGACGGCCGTGGATCGACTTCATAATGAAAGCCCAGCTAGTGAGAGTAAGACAATTACGTATGTTCAGCCGGAAGCAGATCAACAACCAAGTCCGAGTCCAGGAGCAGGTCCAGGCACAGGCGCAGGTACAGCTACGGGTAACGTCCAAGACATTCAACTGTCTGATTTGCAAAGCACGAGCGAAACACAGGTAACGGTAACCGTTAAACCTAATGTGGAGACCATCCAGTTACCGGCTAACACCGCTAGCCTGATCGGCGGCAATAAAGATCTCGTTCTTCAGTTGAATAACTTATCAATTACCATACCTAACTCGGTATTAGCAGCGGCTGAAAGCCTCATTCCGAGCAATGACAGCAAGGCTAAGCTGATCTTCTCAGTGGTCCCTGTTACAGGAGAGCAATTGACCGCCCTAGAGGGGACGAGCGGTGATGCTTATGACGCGAATTTAAAAGCAGCAGCTGTTTATCGCTTAACATTAACGGTTCAAAGTGCAGATGGCACACGTACGGAAATTAAACAATTTGCCAAGCCAATGAGCTTTACCTTTACGATTCCAGAGGGAATCGATGCTGCCAAAGCACAGGTCTACTATATAGCTGACGATGGCCAACTGACCTATGTAGATAGCCGCTTGTCGAGCGACAATAGCAAGCTAACAGCAAATATTTCCCACTTTAGTACGTATGGCGTTTTCGAATTTAACAAATCGTATGAGGATATTGCCAATACACATTGGGCATACAAAGCTGTGGATGAGTTGAGCCGCAAGCTGATTGTAAAAGGAGTGGACGATCAGTCCTTCGGTCCAGAACGCAGTGTCACGCGTGCTGAATTCGCTGCCCTCTTAGTAAGAGCACTAGGCTTAAAAGAAGCCTCAACCACTTCTTTTCAAGATGTGCAAGCTTCCGATTGGTTTGCTAAAGAAGTTGCTACTGCTCTTCAAGCAGGGATCGTTACAGGAATGACCGATACGATGTTTAATCCTAATGGTACGGTCAGTCGTGAACAGATGGCGACGATGCTTGTGAGAGCTTATCTCCTTCAGCACCCCAATGTAAACGTACAAACGGGCGAGGCAACATTCACGGATTTCTCGAGCGTACAAGAGTGGGCTAAGATATTCGTCAATCAAGCTGCTGGACTAGGTTTGGTTACGGGACGTGAAGAGAACGTATTTGCACCTGCGGCCATCTTAAATCGTGCCGAAAGTGCACAAGCTATATTTAACTTACTTCATCTAAAATAACAAAATTAAAAACCACCCTTATCGCAGTCATGGGATATGAAATCCAACGACGTGCATAAGGGTGGTTTTTTACAATTGTGCAATCCCTGTATTTCTCTTTGACTCTTTAGAGGCAACATATAACCTTTAAATACCTCCTATTATCTCCCTCTATCTTCCATTTCCTCGGTTGTCAATAACGGAGTCGTCTGCTACTCTGTGGATAACAACTACATGGAAGAAGGCTACCCCATGCTGAATCGGAGTGTTACACTCACGGAAACGCAGCGCTTTTTGCTTCGAAATGTCTCCATCATCGTGCTCGGTCTCTTCATTAACCAAATGCTGCAAACTGTGGGAAGCATTGTTCTAGCTCGTGTGCTGGACGATCCCACCAAATTCGGTCAAGTGAATCTGTTGCTGCAAATTTTCGGAATGGCCTCCTTATTTCTCAATGTGGGCTTCAACTCTTCCTTGATTTATACTTTTTCAAGAAAACCCTTGCAAGCCGTACAGACCAATTTTCGTGTTGCCTTCTTTGGAAGCTCGCTTTTCGGGATTATTTTCGGACTAATCCTAGCGTTGCTAGCGCCATTCTTAGCCCATTATTATCAACTGCCTGAGCTAAAAGGCGCCTTGACCCTAAGTTCAATCATGTTCATGTTCAACTCCATGATTAATATCGGCGTCGCATCCTTCTCCGGGAATCGTGATTTCGCTGTTCAAGCCTTCTTCATGGTCATCACCACAACCCTCTCTACCTCGGGTATGGTACTTGGCGTCATATGGCCCCTTGGCCAATTGAACCTTCTTGAAAATATAGCGATATGGATGAGCGTGGGAGCGATTCTGACTGCTCTTTTTATTGCATGGAAAGTTGAACGTGTGCATAGTCCAAAATGGCTCGGGAACATCCCCCTCCAAGAGGTGCGGATCATGATGGCATACGGTATTCCTTCTTGGGCCGGAAACATTGCCAAAGCGTTTCAACAACCCTTTTTGGTCATGATGGTCGGTTCCAGTTCGGTTGTCGCTGTCGGTTATTTATCCAATGGGTTTCGAATAACAGGATTTATCGGCATTATTACGTGGGCGTTCATGATCGTCACTTTTCCATTCGTGGCGGAGAGCGCGCAAGATAAGAAGGAAAGCCAACACCGTGGGACAAGCTGTGTTCGGTATAATAACATTTTTCTATATCCAATGACAGCGGTCATCTGCTTATATCCAGATCAAATTAACGGTTTTCTATTCGGTGAGAGCTTCAATACTGGAGACTCAGCCGTATATATTCGATTAATGGCGTTAGGCGTCTTATTCTCCTCCGTGGGTCGGCTTGGCGGAAGCATTCTAGCTGGTATTGGAAAAACAAAAGCGAATTTCTGGGTCATGATCGTGGCCGGCTTGTTCGTCGTTGCGATCGTTCCCTTCATTGCCGCTGAAAGCCCTGTCTTAGCCGTATGGATTTACACCGGAGGATGGGCGGTCTCCGCGATCGCGATGATTGGATTTTTCTATTATGAAAAATTCCCTCTGAATTGGTGGAAAGCTTATGGAGAGCCACTTTTACCGACACTAGGCATGATAACCATTATGCAAATTGGAGTGTTTGCACCAGCTTGGTATCCCCTTTTCATCGTTGGCGGTCTACTTTGTCTACTAGCACTATCGATCGTGATCGAAAAGCGTGCCGCAACAGATATACATAAGCTGGATGCCCGCCAATTGTAGGCTGGAAACGAACATGCAATTTCAAGTAACGTTATGCCGTAACGCTATTTGTTCCACATAGCATGTTCTAAGGAAAAATAGCACTTCGAGATAACGCTATTTCAATCAAAATGAGTGAAATCCGGCCTTTCCGGGCCAAATAACGCTATGTCATAGCGCTAATCTCCAGATTTCTCTGCTGGACACCGAAATAGGATGGTTTTATAACGCTATTGTGATAAGGAGCCCCATTGAAAAAAAAGCACTTCAAAGGCAACCCACTGCCTTGAAGTGCTTTTTCTACTTATATCGTATACGCATATTTGTCGGTCGCTGCTATTTCTGCTAGGGCCGAATTCTGCTCCTTAACCAGAATGCGATCCAGTATCAATTGCTCGAAATACGCAAACCCGCTGTCCCGTACACGAGGGCGTGGCAGTGTGATTTTAACATCAAGGGCAATCTGCCCTTCCTCGATCAAAATGACGCGATCAGCCAATTGAACGGCTTCCGAGACATCATGCGTAACGAGCAGCGCCGTAAACTTCTGGAGATACCAGAGCCGCTCAATCAACTGTTGCATCTCGATGCGTGTCAGCGCATCCAGCGCCCCAAGCGGCTCATCCAACAGCAGCAATCGAGGCTGCCCTGCCAATGCACGGGCCAAAGCAACGCGTTGGCGTTGCCCCCCTGACAGCACCCCCGGCCATTCATTCGTTCTGTCGGATAGCCCCACCTGTGCCAGAACCTGCTCTGCTCTCACACGCGAGCCATCCTTCACACCAACCTGAACATTCGCGAGCACGCGGTTCCACGGAAGTAGGCGAGCATCCTGAAACAACACACGCGTATCGGAGTGGATGCCCTTCAGCTGCTGGCCGTCGACTTCGATTTGCCCGCTCGAGGGCTTATCCAGCCCAGCAATTAAGCGCAGCAGGGTACTTTTGCCACAGCCGCTGCGTCCAACAATCGCAATGAACTCACCAGGCGCTGCATCCAGATCGACCCCTTGCAGCACTTGCTTTTGACCAAACACCTTCGCAGCCTGCTTCACTTGTAAGTGAATCCCCTTATTCCCTGCCATCGTGCTCACTCTCCTTTATGGTTTTAAGAAATTGGGATGCCACTGAAGCCAAGCGCGTTCCAACACCTTGGCGATATAGTCAGATATTTTACCGAGCAAAGCATACACAATAATACTTAAAATAACGACATCCATCTGTAGAAACTCCCGAGCATTCATCGCCATGTAACCAATCCCTGAGCTAGACGAAATCGTTTCGGCTACGATCAAAGTTATCCACATAATACCTAGTGAAAAACGAACCCCGACCAAAATCGAAGGTAATGCACCAGGAATTATGATTTTACGAAATAAATGAAAATGGCGAAGTCCATACACTCGACCCATTTCAATTAAACCTGGATCCACGGATCGAATGCCATGGAAGGTATTTAAATAAATCGGAAAAAACACGCCTAGAGCAACTAGGAAAATCTTACCTTCTTCACCGATACCAAACCAAAGGATAACTAACGGAATCATTGCCAGATGAGGAATATTCCGCAGCATTTGTACGGATGTGTCAGTTAGTTTTTCAAGAATAGGAAAGAGTCCATTAATTAAACCCAAAACAAATCCGATGCCACCACCAATGGCAAAACCGATGAAAGCGCGTTTGGAGCTGGAACCAATATACGTGAATAAGGTCCCTTTCTCTGCCAAATGAACGCCAGCTGCGAAGACAGCTGACGGTGTAGATAAGATTCTGGTGGAGATGACCCCGAGCTGCCCTAATAACTGCCATAACGCAATAAGTACAATGGGAAGTGCCCACGGGAGCAGTTGTTTAACCAGAGACTTTGACAGGTTGGTTGTCATCGGACCGAACCCCCTTTGCTGGCTTCGGCAATTCCGTATTGGCAATGAGCTCTCCGAACGGACTTACGTAATTCGCAGATGTGCTTGCCTTTTTCCCATTCGTCTTCAAAGGCAAATGCGGGAATAACAGCTCCGCTGTCCGATAAGCCTCCTCCAAGTGTGGGTACCCAGAGAAGATGAACGTCTCAATGCCTAGCTCCGCATACTCTTTCATGCGCGTGGCAACCGTCTCCGGATCGCCAACTAAGGCCGTTCCAGCACCTCCGCGCACAAGACCGATGCCCGCCCATAGATTAGGGCTAATCTCGAGCTTTGTCCGATCACCCTTATGCAGCTCTGCCATGCGGCGTTGACCGACGGAATCCATACTTGCAAATATTTTTTGTGCAGAAGCAATTGTCTCATCGTCCAAATGGGAAATTAAACGGTTCGCATCCGCCCAAGCTTCCTCTGACGTTTCACGAATGATGACATGCAGGCGTATGCCAAATTTCACGGTACGGCCACGCTTAGCTGCGGCTTCGCGAACCGTTTTGATTTTCTCGGCTACCTGAGCTGGCGGTTCCCCCCACGTCAAGTACACATCAACATGATCCGCTGCTACTTCAATCCCTGCCGGTGAAGATCCACCGAAATAAATAGGCGGATATGGCGCTTGGATCGGCGGATATACAATCTTCCCGCCCTTAACTTGCAGATGTTTGCCTTCAAAATCGACTTGTTCACCCGCAAGCTCTTTGCGCCAAATGTGCAGGAATTCGTCCGTCAACTCATATCGTTCATCGTGCTTCAAGAAAAGCCCTTCCGCTTCAAGCTCCTTCGGATCTCCTCCTGTCACGACGTTGATCAGCAAGCGACCATCCGATAACCGATCGAAGGTGGAAGCCATTCTGGCAGAAAGGGTTGGTGACATCAAGCCTGGTCTGACCGCGACTAGAAATTTAAGCCGCTCGGTCACAGGAATCAAGGAAGACGCCGTAACCCATGCATCCTCGCAGGATCTGCCTGTCGGCAGTAGAACGCCGCCATAGCCTAGTTGATCCGCTGCTTGCGCTATCTGCTTCATATAGCCATAATCTACGGCGCGAGCCCCTTTCGTTGTTCCAATGTATCTGCTGTCTCCGTGTGTCGGAATGAACCAGAATACTTCCATCTTCATCGTCTCCCTTATTCATTATGAGTAGCTCGAACCTATTTCGTAGCTGGCAATACCGCATCCTTGACTTTAATTTCTTTCGGAATCAGGCCAAGTTTGAAAAAGGTATCGGCAATTTTCTGTTGTTCATTAATCAACGCATCATCAATCGGCAGTATGCCGTACGCTCTGCGTTTTGCAGCACGCTCCAGGGAAGGTACATCAATTCCTAACTGCGGGGACAACGTCTCCGCCAGCTCTTTCGGATGATCTTTGGACCATACATCTACTTTTGCCAATTGATCCAATATCGTTTTGACCGTATCTTTATTATTTTCTGCATAAGTGCGAGTAGCTAAATAAAATTCATGGTTAGCAACGGTGTCCTTGCCGTCAGCCAAAATCTTAGCTTTGGCAGAAGTTTCTGCTGCCGCGAAGAACGGATCCCAGATTACCCAAGCATCGACACTGCCTTTCTCAAATGCGGCTCTAGCATCAGCCGGAGGAAGAAATGCTACTTCAATATCCTCATATTTCAAACCAGCTTTTTCAAGCTGCTTCACTAACAGATAGTGCACGTTAGATCCTTTGTTTAACGCAACCTTCTTCCCTTTCAGCTCGGCAACGGATTTAATCGTTGATTTCTCTGGAATCAGAATCGCCTCGCTCGCTGGGCTTGCTGGTTCATGCCCTAAGTAAACGAGCGGCGTACCTGCCGCTTGTGCAAAAATCGGCGGTGCCTCACCGGTATGCCCGACATCGATACTGCCAACATTCATCGCTTCTAGCAGCTGGGGTCCTCCAGGAAACTCGGTCCATTGAATCGTAATCCCTTTTTCTTTCAACGCTTTATCTAGTTCCCCGTTCGCTTTCAAGAAGTTCACGGTGCCATATTTCTGATAGCCGATGCGAAGTGTCGTGCTTTTTCCTTTTCCCTCATCGGCTTTCGCCGTTGACGTTGGTGCCTTTGTGTCCGCTGCGCCCGTTGTCGACTTGGAATCTGCTCCGCAACCGCTCAACACCGTCACTAGCACAGTGGATAAAACGAAACTCATGATTAGATTTTTCTTCATGATAAAGCCCCCCTTATTTATGTTGTATGTGTGTAAAGCGCGCATCGAAAGGATACAAAAAAGAGACACAGCTCTCCCTAGTGGAAGTTTCGCTTGTGTCTCCGGTGGTCCGGTCGATACATTATTATTCTGATAAGATTACTCGGTTTTAATTTACCAATAATTTTCTTATCCGTCAATCATTATTTTAAACGAGGCGCGCCTTATTTAATCGCTCCCGCTGATATGATATCAACTTTAGGTGTAATCGCCACTGTGGCCTTTGCGAATGCGGCTGGCCAATTGTCTTGCACCTGTTTCCATGCTGTATATTCATAGGCTCTAGCATATAACCCATAGCCGAACGGATCAATCGAATTGGCCTGGCACTTTTCGATAAGCAGTGTAAACTCTCGCTTAAGTTCCGCCGCGATAATCTCTTCCAATTCTTTCTGTTGGTTCATGATATCTACGTTAAAGTCACGAGAGGTCAGGTCTACTGCCATCTTTATCCCAATAGCAAATTCGAAACCGTTTTGCTCATTCATCGCGATTTTAACCTTCGTTTTGATCTTCTTTAAATTCACGGTAATCATATGATCACTTTCATCATTGATTTGCAGCGTCTCGGGCACAGGGATGGAGAGAGAGACTTCTCCCTTAGCTTGTTTTTGCAAGATCATCATTATGGCACTTTCTTGCAAACCAATCGAAGTCGCATAGGAGCCGTCTTTATGCAGTAAGCTTATTCCCGTGACACGGATCTTATCGTTATCCAGTTTGACATTTGAAAGCGATGGCGTTGTCCCCTTCTCAATCATTTGCCAAGTCAATTTTTGAAGCGTTGTGGATGTCGTGATAATCCGCTTACTCGCCGTATCCACCAGTTTTCTCATGTGAAGGGATAGTCGTGGCTTGTCTGCTGGTTTAAAGCTGAATATCTCCTTTATAGGACCATCCACCATAATGATTCGCGGAGTTACGGTTTGTTTGGGATCGCGAATGAAAACATCGAACAATTGAAACCAATCTTTTCTTTCTTGAAGCAGGCGCTTACTAAGCAGAATAGTTTGAATTTTACCACCATTGGTCATGCCAGTCGCAATGGCATCGAATTTTGAGCGAGATTCTCGTATGGAGGTGACTTTTACGCTAATTGATTCTGATTTCTCTTTCGCCTCTTTATAAAAGACAGGACTTTGCTGCAAGATGATTAGATTATTATTTTCATCCAAATCGATACCGAACATCAGCGTCAGCGAGGAATCCTCTAAGGCCATTTGATCATAGCATCCAGGTGAGATCACCAGACATAGGGCAATGAATAGTAGTTTTACTAGACGTTTCATAACGAAGCCCCCTTGCGAAGCTTTCTGATTAGGGCGGTATAGGGCCATAACAAACAAGGAAATGCAAATGCGAATAGGATTCCTGTCATACCTGACCATTCCGTTAATTGCAGCGCTTTATTATAGTTAGGGGAGTAGAAAAATGCAGCAAGCAGGAAACAAAAGAGATAGATTCTTACAGCTGGTCTATGATCCTTTTTACCTCGAATCAGACTTGTGCCCAACGATGCGTAATACAAATTTAGAATCCAAATTCTTGAAAGTACAAACAAATATGCAACGGTCAATATGACCTCAAAACGCTCAAGAAAGCGTAATTCTATTGATTTTAACAACCGAAGTGGAGGCCAATTATAATTGGTAATGCCATAGGGGGAAAAATAGAGAAAACAGACGATAACCGCAATTAAATAGACAAACAACGTCAATGTATTGGCTATGAGCACTCCTTTTATGGCCTTTTCTTTGGGTTTTAAGAAGGGGTACAAAATGAAAATGCTCTCGAAGCCCTGGAAAGATAGGGAGGTTGTCTTTACGCCAGCCAACACAGGGCTCCATCCCTCTTTTAGAACCGGCAGCAAATTTAACCAAATACTCTGGCTTAACTCCGCAATAAAAAGCGGAAATAACCATAACAAGCCCCAAAAGGTTAACTGCGCATATCTGCCTAGGACGCGAAGATGATTCTTGGCAATCGTATAGATTGGGAGACTAATCGCAGCCGCAAGCAAATAAATAGGCGTCTTCGGTAATAACGTAAGATGGACGATGTGAAGGGAAGCGAATGCGCTTGAACCAAAAGCCAAAAGAAAATAACCAATGATTAAGAGATTTAACAGCTTTCCTAACCACTTGCCAAAATAGCGGGGCAGCAAGTCATATAACGTATCATCTGGATGTTGTTTCATAATTTGAATGATAATCACACTGATGAGGACCGTAATGATCCAGCCGATAAAAAGTGAGATCCACCCATCCGTTCCCGAGACCTTAGCCAAGTCCGCAGGCAGTGTAAGTACACCTACCCCCAATTGCGCGCCGTGAACTAGAAAAATGAATTGCATGAGCGTAATATCATTGAATGCATATTTGTTCATTCACGGTCACCACCGGGAGGATTTGAATCTTGCCGTATTGATTGCGTAGGCCTTGCGCTTAAAGGACGCTTATTCAATTTCCAGATAGGAAAGCGTACAATCGCATCTTTCCAATCCGCAAAACGGAGAGGGCTCAGGGGGCTGAAATATGGCGTTCCCAACGATTCTAAGGCAATTAAATGGCCTATGATCACCATCGTGCCAATACCGACGCCCACAAGACCCAGAAATGAAGCCAGAAGCATCATTGGAAATCGAATTAATCGGACGGTACCAGACATATCGCTATTCGGAATAATGTAAGAGGATAGTCCTGTCAAGGAGACAACGATTACCATGATGTTACTCACGATGCCTGCCTGAACAGTCGCTTGACCGATGACGATAGCCCCAAGTATACCGACAGTCTGCCCTATTGGAGCCGGTAATCGAATACCTGCTTCTTTCAACATTTCCAGTGTGATCTCCATAATTAATGCCTCCATGAGAGGAGAAAAAGGAACACTAGCCCTAGACTCACCGACGGACAGCAGCAATTGCAAGGGAATCACTTCGAAATTAAAAGAGATAACGGCAATATATATGGCAGGTAACATAATCGCTATGAAAAAAGCAATAAATCGCAGCAAACGCATGAACGTAGCAACTTGCCATCCCATCGTATAGTCGTCAATATTTTGAAAAAAAGTAACAAAAGAAGCTGGTCCCATCATGACGCCCGGAGATCCTTCCAGCACGACAGCGATTCTGCCTTCCAGGATATTGGGAGCAACAACATCAGGTCTTTCCGTCGTAAGAAACTGTGGGAAAGGCGAGTAGGTATTGTCCTCGATCAGTTCCTCCAGCTCCCCCATACTGTTGACAGAATCGATATTGATTTGTCTAATCCGGTCCTCAAATTCCTGGAGAACTTCGGGGTTTGCGACATCCGCCAGATAGAGCAGGTAAGCCCTCACCATTCCTCTTTGGCCGATAATGATTTCCTTCATTTTCAACTCATCATTGGGAATAAGATTTCGAATTAAGGCGATATTCGTACTCGCTGTTTCATTAAAACCTTGATGGGCGCCTTTAATTGACATTTCCGTTTTGGGGTCTTGGATAGGCCTTTGTGGAAAATTACTCGTATCCAGCACTTCAACTACTGTATGACCCTCTTGAAATAACACGCTTTTACCCTGCATAACAGCCTGTTTGACTACCGGCCAATCCGTAGCTTGACTGATGTTGCCAATCGTCACAAGGTGCCCTATGGTTGTAGGCTCTGTTCCCTCATGCATAAGCGGGTAGAGAATGTTGTTATGTATCATTTCCCGGTCAGATATGGTATCCAAATAGACGAGAATAGCCAGTAATTTGGAGGATTTGATTGGAAACTCGCGAATGATAAGGTCGGGA
The DNA here is from genome assembly GCF_059692055.1 of Paenibacillus sp. J31R109. Lineage (NCBI taxonomy): Bacteria > Bacillati > Bacillota > Bacilli > Caryophanales > Paenibacillaceae > Paenibacillus > Paenibacillus sp. J31R109. The sequence goes on from NZ_JCAUAR010000021.1 coordinate 18,220, forward strand.
TATTCGGTTAACATCGACTGAAGGATGGACAGTGTGTCTGATAAATTCGGTTGAATTTGCATCTTCTCTTGTAATTTAGGATTAGAATTAGAACCCATTGTTATCCCTACTTTTTCCTTCTATTACCTCTTAGCATGCGAAAATGATTTGAATATTATCCCAAATAAAAAAGGAAGCCAACCGCCTCAACAGGCAGTTGACTTCCATATGGATGAACTTGGGTCTTAGGTACCGCAGTACGTTTGATACGCACAGGCCGAAGGCGCAGGCGGCGTTGCATATGCAGCCTGTTCAGGTGCATGTGCGAAGGGGTTTGCCAGCACAGCAAGAAGTTGTTCCATCACATCGTAGTCGCCATGCTCGACAGCTGCTTCGAGCGCTTCTTCTACCCTGTGATTCCTTGGGATGATCGCAGGATTGCTGCTTCGCATCAATTGCTGTGAATCCTCCTGGCTTTCCTGCTGTCTGGCAAGTCTCGCTTGCCATAGCTCATGCCACGAATCAAATTCAGGCGTGCCCGAGAGGACAGTGTCTTCAAGCTTATTGAAAGTGAAAGCTGCGAATGTATTCGTGTAGTCCGCCTTGTACTTCTCCATTAAGCTGAGCAAGCCTTCAATCAGCTCATGATCATTAGCCTCTTCGCCAAAAATCCCAAGCTTCGCTCTCATACCCGCGTGCCATACTTCGCGATAGGTTGTCGAGAACTCGGAAAGTGCTCCCTCAGCGATTTGAATAGCTTGCTTCTCGTCGGTATGCAGCAGTGGTAACAGCGTCTCTGCAAATCTTGCGAGATTCCACACGGCAATTCGCGGCTGATTGCCATAAGCGTAGCGGCCATGTGTGTCAATGGAGCTGAAGACGGTGGCTGGGTCATAGGTATCCATAAAGGCGCAAGGACCGTAATCAATGGTTTCTCCGCTAATCGCCATATTATCCGTGTTCATTACGCCGTGGATAAAACCAACTAGCTGCCATTTGGCGATTAATTGGGCTTGGCGCTTGATCACTTCCTGTAGGAAGTGGAGATAGCGCTTCTCACCCGTGTCGCCCTGCAGGGCGACTTCGGAATAATGCCTTTGTATGGTGTAGTCAGCAATAGCTTGAACATCTTCTAATGCCCCATATTGTGCCGCATATTGAAAAGTACCCACACGAATATGACTAGATGCAATGCGCGTCAGTACGGCCCCAGGCAGTTCGGTTTCACGGTAAATAACATCACCCGTAGTTACAACTGCTAAGCTGCGTGTCGTAGGAATGCCAAGCCCAACCATCGCTTCGCTGATGATGTATTCGCGCAGCATCGGTCCAAGGGCTGCGCGGCCATCACCTCGACGGGAATAGGGGGTTCTGCCTGAACCCTTCAGTTGAATATCAACCCGATCGCCAATTGGCGTAATCTGTTCGCCGAGCAGGATCGCACGGCCATCACCTAACATGTTAAAATGTCCGAACTGGTGTGCTGCATAAGCTTGCGCCAGAGGCAACGAGCCTTCTGGGATATGGTTGCCTGCAAGTGTAGCGACACCTTCATCGCTTCGTAAAGCTTCAGCGTTTAACCCAAGCGTTGCTGCTAATGGACCGTTAAGCACAGCCAACTTCGGTGCGCGTCCAGGGGTAGGGTTCACTTGTGTAAAGAAGGTTTGTGGAAGCTTAGCATAACTGTTATCGAAGTTCCAACCTGTATCTTGTTTTGCTATATGATCTGTCATCGTATCTCCTCTTCCTTACTTCAACATGGGACTAAATCGATTATACCATAATAGACAAAAAAACCTCTTCATAAGCAAGCTCGAAGAGGTTGTTAATGCCAGCGGCTATGGGTTGGCTGCGAAACGTTTTAGCAGCGTAATCGAATTAAAATGCATGCCTTCATGATACAACGTGTAGTTTAGGAATTCCCCAATTGTAGTTAGGAGTAAACCGTTGCCAGTTGTGAATGGCTGAGCCACACTTTCATCTAAGCGATCATGTAAGATGCTCTGAATCCGTTTGGGTTGCTCAACAAGCAAAGCAAGTAACGTCTCCAGGGAAGGAAGTTCCTCGTTCCAATCCGCTGGTTTCGTGCCTTTTGCAAATAATCGCTCAAAGTTCTCAGGCACTTGTAACGGCTCACCAATAAAATGAAAAGCAAATTTCTCTTGCACGAAAATAATGTGCCCCAAATTCCAGCGAATATTGTTATTAAATCCTTCGGGCATAGCGTCTATTGTATCTTCCGATAGTCCTTCAACCACTTTGATCGTAGATTTGCGAATAAATTCCAGTTGTTTGAGCGTTATTTGCTCCATAGGAGATATCCTCGCTTTTTTACTCTACTGTAGCACGTTTCCAGCAAGCTTGCGCTATATTTTTCAAAATTAAAGCCTGCTCCCACCGACTAGTTAACTCTCTGCCATCTAGCCCCTTGATTGCATATGGCGCAGGACCGAGCTCGCAAACGAACGGCAGCACATCGCCGGGCCTAGCCCCCTGCAGCCAATAGCGCATCGCTTGCGTCCACCATTTCTCATAACGTTCCAATATCGCATCGGAGTAGCCCGCATGCACCTGAATTTGCTCTCCGGAAGAAATGCGGCTATGAATGGCAGACGTTCGCTCCAGCACCGTCTCGAATAGCAGCTCCGCCTTGTCTTGTTTCTCTGTCATTTCCCCTGCTAACACGTAGTGGGAAATATCCAATGTAAACCGCAGATTGGGCAGCGCTTGTGCGTATTGCACGGTGCGGATCAAATCTTGCGTGATTTTGCCGCGATGTGTCTCTACATAAAATGGCATCTGATGCGATGTCGACACGGCACCGAGACCTCCCAGAAGCTCAATAGCTTCATCCCCAATTACAAAAGCATCGGCTACCTGTCCATTCACATACAGCATATCCATGTCATTCGCCTGATGAATATGGGCGGATAAGTCGCTCGGGTTAAATGGGAAGCAATGTGAGCCAAAACTGAGACCATATTGCTTCAGCAATCTCTTCCATTCCTCCCTGACAGCCATCTCCGGCACTCTAGCCAAGATGCCCGTAAAGCCTGCGCTAGCTATGCGCTCGAGTTTCGTCTCCAATGAAGGCTCCACATCTGCTTCCCCATGCCCCATCATCGCCCACATGGATTGATGAATCTCGAGGCGCGGTGGGCGATTAGAGCCGTCATTGATTCTGGTCATATCGAAATGTGCCATTCGTATTAATAGCCTCCTAGGCTTCCCGCCGGTTTGTTTTTAGCAAGTTCTCCATGCGCTTCCATATACACAGCACGTTTCTTCACGGTTCTCTCTGCTTCTTCCTGTGCTGCACGCGGGTCTCCGCGGTGAACATCATCAATCATCCAACGCTGACCAAAGCCTGCATGCACCACTTCATCCGCCCAGTCAAAATCTTGAAACGTCGTCATGAGCGGATCCTTCGCCGTATCTCGGCAGAACTCCCACTCCTCGCGCTTACCTGGCGGATACTTCATTGCCGCTTTCTCGATAGCAATTGTCAAATGCGAATACGCCTCGGTCCCTTCGAATAGCTGTGCCGTCATATCGTACCACCCCGTCCAATTCGGGAATTGATACACATCGTACCCTTTCACGCGAAGTGCCGCTTCACCGAACCAACTATGACGGACTTCATCCCACATATGTCTAGCTGTATCGCGATAGAATTGCCATGGTTTGCCCTCTGTCGTGAAATGAACGTAAGCCACGCCTTCCGCTGGCGACATTTCGAAATACCTCGCCAGCATCATCGTTAAGAATCTTCCCTCCTCATTGTCCGGGATAGAGAAACCTTGCATTTTCACAACTTGTGTGCTGAAACGACTGTCACGCGTACTCGTTTGCGGCATGGTAAATGGCTCGACTGTGATTCGAACAGATGGATCCAACGGGATCCGTTCTTCCCATCCCGTAATACCACCTGCCGCTTCAAGCAGTTGTTCCACATACATTCTCCAGCGGCTCACTTCTTCCTTCTCCGATCCCGACGCGGACTGCAGCAAATATTGCAGCGCCTCACGTCCCCACGCCATTTGTTCTTCACGGTCAATGAGCTGGTGCTTCATGATGTGGAGCGTAGGTTCATCTACGAGCGGCTGCGCTTTGCCCTTATAGGCATGAAGTGCAGCGATTTGCGCTGGCTTCACAACTTCAAAAAGTGCCGCCAATAAACACAAAGTCGTAGGCGAATTCAGTACCGTTTGCATGAGCTCGTTCAGCGAAGCATCCGGGCACTTGTCGAACGCCACTGTGCTCATCCGCAGCTGCTTAATCCGATTGCGGAATTGATCATGATGCTCCGCATCCTGATAGCTTAAGCGAGCGAGCGCTCCTTTTATTTCATATTCAGGTCTAGCCGCCATATGAGCAGCCTCGATCCGCATTAATTGACGATCTACATAAGCAATACGTTGTAATGTTTTAGCTGAATCCTCTACGGACATGCCGATACGATCCCAATCCCTAATTCCCATGAACGGATGCAACATCATGTAACCTCCTACATATTTGCACTATATTGTTTACTCTCCACCTAATCATAGTGCGAATTGCTCCTACAATACATGCATTGAATCACATCAATATTTGCACTAAAGTACATATCATGACTGTTCGTTCCAAAGTTTAGAAAATTTTAATGACAGCGATGCTTATATGCGAACAAAAGGGTTGTTCCATTGGAACAACCCCTTTATCTACTCGTTCAGCATGGCGCTGATTCCTCCCCGCCACTGTCCAAAATAAGCATCTCCTCATAATTTATCGCTTGCAGCAATTCATGCACGGTTCCCCTTGAGATTTGCTCCGCTTCTTCTAGCTCTTGAACGCCATCACGTCTAATCTGTACACTTCGCAGTTGGGTCATCCTCAGTTGTTGTAGAAACTCGGCTTCAGAGCACTCGTTATCCCTCTGTTTCTCGCGTTTCAGCATGCGCGAATAATGCTGGATGACAAGCAGCGCTTCGAGCTTATGCTTCTTCGATTTTTGCTTGCGAATTGCGGTAACGGCTGCCTGTTGCAATTGTGTTTCGATGGTTTCAAGCTCTTCAAACATCTCGGAAACGGATCGAAATCTCTCGGGAATCCCCTCCCTGCGATGCTGCTTCATTTTACGGTTAAGCAGGTTCAATTTGAATCTGACCCAGAGGTACTGGAGCCTCGCTAGGAAAAAGGACTCCGATTGCGGTTTATGCAGCATCATAAACACAGCTTGCAGCTGAGGCGAAATCACACCTTGATCAATAAGCTCACAGAGCCTAGTGGTTTCCGCTTCTCTCCCAATTTGCTGAAGCTCACGAATATAGGAACCAGAGAGCTTGACGGAGCCATAGGACTCAATTCGAATTTGTTCCTCCAATTGCTTCGTGACGGCAAGGGTCGCATCGAAGTTCATGGCATCCATTTCGGTTTTGAGAAATTGAATCGTCTGTTTCGCCAAATGAATGCTCGCTTCTTTCATCGTCATCGCTGCTGAATCAGCTTCAGCGACAGTTGAGTTCCCAATGAATGGCATGGCTATAGAGGCAGCCAACATGCTGATCAAGATTACGCTGGCCGAAATAAACAAGATCGTATTGCGCAGTGGAAATGGTGTTCCATCGGACAAATGGAAGGGAATCGATAGGGCTGTTGCCAAAGTGATGGTACCGTGAACACCACATAAGCTGGCAGCAAGGGCATATCCTTTGCGATTCGTATTCATGTCGATTTTAGCGCTCGCGTGATTAGCAGGCAGAAAGTCATTATGTAAAAAATACACCCATAAATACCTCGCTGTACCTAGCGCTGCGTATATCACGAGGGCTAAACCAAATGCTTTATAGACCGAAGCCTCACCACTATGAAGCAACCCTGTTATCACTTCTGGAAGTAACAGACCCAGCAAAGCAAAGACGAGACCGTTCAGGATAAAACTAAGCATCGACCACGTATTCATCGAGATGATGTGCAGTTTCGTCGTCGTTTGCTGTAAACGATCGCGCTCTAAGCCATGCACGATACCCGCGGCAACGACGGCCAAAATGCCTGAAACATGAAGTTCCTCCGCAGCAAGATAGATCGCAAATGGTGTTATGAGTTGAATGGTAACCAGCGAGTGGACCTCTTCTAGGCCTCTTTTTCTAAGAAAAATTCTAAAATTCACCAACGCGGCTCCGATTACAAGTCCAATCAGACAGCCGCCGAGAGCCACAAGCAGAAATTCTAAAGCAGCTGATTTGGCAGAGAATACACCTGTCATCACGACACCTAACGCAACTTTAAACGAGACGAGACCTGCTGCATCATTGAGAAGTGACTCTCCCTCCAAGATCGCCATTAAGCCTTTAGGGAACGTCCGGCCTCGCGTCATGGATTTAACAGCAACCGCATCTGTAGGTGACAAGGCTGCCGCTAAAGCAAAAGCAACTGGAAGTGGCATCGAAGGGATCAGATAGTGAATCACATAGCCAATACCAATGACCGTAAAGACAACAAGCCAGATCGCCATTAGGATAATTGGCTTGCGATATTCCAACAGTTCTTTGCGCGATATGACCCTGCCATCTCCGAAAAGGATAGGCGCAATTAAGCAAACCATGAATGCCTCAGGTTCAAATTCGAACTCTGTCGGGAGGAAAGGCAGCCAAGACACGATAGCTCCTAGTCCAATTAAATAAAAGGGCAGAGGAATCTGGGGATAGCGCTTCTGAAGTAACGATGCTGTTACGATTACGGCCGCTACAATTAATAAGGGCAATAGAAGTTCCAACGGAGTTCGGCCTCGCTTTCATCACCTTTTAAATGGGAATTATTTGCTAGCATCCGCTTAAACTTAACGTTCTATTCCATTATGGGATAATGCCTAAGCATCTTCAGAGACGGCTATATGTAAAATAAAAAAGGCTAGCCAACATACGTTGACTAACCTTATGATCTGTTTGGTCTGCGCTACTCAGTACCAGCTAGTAAACACGGATGAAGTTCCATACGTTAACGGGATCGCGGCACCGATCATGACAATCGGCCCCCACCACGTGAACATGGAGATACCTGCGACTAGACTGATGACGATCATGGCTGGCAGCACTAGGATCGGTATGGCCGTCTGAATCGCTTGATGCTTCATCGTATCTCGAATGGGGAATAGCGACAGGAATGGGGTCGTTAGTTCATCCTTGCAAAACGATTTGCGCCAGAAAACCAACAAGACCACCGCAAGGATCCAAACGAGAATTTTAATCGCGCCTGGCAAAATAAACAGTGCTCCGCTGATGACAACGACGAATTGAATCGATTGTCGCCACTGCAATCCATTTCGGAAATAGGACTTTACTAAGAGCTCCGCAATTCCGTTGCCAGCTCCTTTACCTTTGAGCAACCGCTGCGATCTGCTGAAAAATAGCGGGTACCTGCGTGTCGGTTTTCTTTTGCGCTCCGTCACACGAATTAACATCAAAGAGACGATACGCATCCGCGCATCTCGCTCTCTGGCGACATCCGCGAAGAAGGCACCTTTTTCACGCAGCCTTTTTGTCGTTAAAAGCACAAATGTAAGTATCCCTAGCCCAATGGCAGCCCAGCTAATGAAGGTCTGATCCTTAATGTCAGTGATTAACACTTGAAATACAATGAACCCGCATGCGAATGCCACAATACGCAGCAACCATAGCAAGAACCTTTGGAACCGAAGGGCAAGCAGTTGGCGAATTAACCCTATATTCAGCTTCACCACATACGTCAGTAACCAGAAGCACACGACTTGTGTGATCGTGTACGAATATACGGGTACTAGTAACGGTAGAAATAGGAGCGTTGCCAGCATCATTGTAATCGCCTGCAGTACCACCGAATACCGATAGCCAAGATGCATGATGTGTCGGAACCAGCCTTCATTTTGCCGGAGGAATAACTGGTCCCCCTCTTCCACAAAGTACCTCAGTGTACCCATCCATGTGTATATGTAGAAAAGTGTCGCGACCGTATGAATAGAGATCCCGCTTAACCACGTCGGCGGTGTCATATACCACGCATAATAGTGATAACCTGCTACGATCAGCAGAGGAATGACAAAATAAATCGCAATGACCCAATCAACGGCCATGCGTATGGCCCGATATTGAAAGCGTAAATCCGAACGCACTCTTCGCGCAAAAACTTGGTAGCTGCTAGTCAAACCGCTGTCGCCCCCTCTCATAATAAGGAATGGAAGCAGTCGAACAACGTCGCATCCGGCATGTCGCATTGTTGTTGGATGTCTTGAAGTGTACCATTCGCTACCAATCTGCCGCCTGACAGCAGTACAAATGAACTGCATATCCGCTCCGCTGTATCTAACACGTGTGTACTCATCAAAATGCCTGCGCCACGCTTCCGTTCCTCTTCCAGCATCCCTATGAAATCCTTGATCGCCTTTGGATCTAGGCCAATGAAGGGCTCGTCCACGATGTACACATCTGGTTTGTTCAAAAAGCCGAGGATCAGCATAATTTTTTGCTGCATACCTTTCGAGAATTTCCCAGGCAATTGATGCTTCTCATCCAGCAATCGGAAGCGATGCAAGAGATCGTCAGCACGTTCAAGAAACACGGTTCGATCCAGCTCATACACCGAGGCCGCGAATTCCATATGCTCCCACAACGTCAATTCATCATATAGAATCGGGTGTTCGGGAATATACGCGTAACTTTTGGTTTCACCCATGAAGGAGATTTTGCCTTTAAAATCCTTCAGCAAGCCTAGGATGCTCTTGATTGTCGTACTCTTGCCGGCGCCGTTCGGACCTAACAATCCCACGAGCTCACCTTGCTTCACCGTAAAATGAATTCCCTTAATAATATCAGGCACTTCATCGTAACCTGCCTGTTCAATATGTACACCTAAGACAGCTAATTGTTCATCTGACATTCCGTGACTTCCCTTCCATCCTGATCGTGCTACTTCTGCACTTTGCCATTATCGTATCATGAAAGTTTGCCCAAAGTATGAAGGATAGATAAAAATAAAAAAACTCTATCACAGTCACTCGGTAAGGAGTGATAACGATAGAGTTTGGTTATAGCTGAAACCTAACATGAAGTCTTAGTACCATCTCAACGCGACAGGCAGACATTGGATAAACAAAACAACGTTCTTCAAGCGTTTCATCATCATATTCACCCTTTCAAAAAGACAGAAAACGCCTATCCTGTGGTAGGATAGGCGCCATTGCCTCGAATATTGGTTGCACGTCGTCGTGCGGTTAATTAGTCTATCAATATATTTACTCACGCTTCCACCCTTACTGCTGCAACTCCTGAACACTATAGCTATTGATGATTGCCGCCGCAAAAGTGACTCGGTTGTTTCGGAAAAAGTGATATAACAGCCGAGCTTCCGCAGATTCTTCATCATAACGCGAGAAATTAAAGAAATCGTCGTCAACCCAACCTTGCTCCCGTAGGCTTTTAATGGATTCAGCAATTTTGCTAGGAATGACTGGTCTAACGCTATTAGTCGCTTCCGTTGTCATACGCCATCGCCACCTTTTCACTAGAATCTATCACACTAGTAAAAGGATGCCCAAATCTAGCAAGAGCTAAACGAGTTAGCTCACTTAGTACTCCACATAGTTGTTTCTGATCCAAAAAAATAAGACATTATTGCTCCCGAAGCTAAATACGGTCCAAATGGAATAGCTTGTTTTCTCTTGAACATAAAGAAAGCCGCTCCGCTTGCAACGGAACGGCTTCTTTTGATCAATTTAATTCCGGCTCATTTATCGTTCTCACAACCTCAACAAAGCTTGGTTCGGCTTGTACTATGTTTTCATGTGACAGTATTAATTTTTCAAAAAAAACCTTAAATCACTCTCTAATCTTCTTAAGAACTTCTCGTACTTAACAATTAAGTTTTTTTCTTTAAGTTCATGTATATTTTCTTCAAGAACAATTAAATAACCACTATTATAATCATTACTAACTTGAATCAGATCAAACAAATCTGTTGTCTGAAAATTTAATTTCTCTATTACTGTTTCCTTTAAAGATATTTCTCTTACTTCCTCTCCCATTACTCCATACAAGAAATCGAAAGAAGAGAAAAATTGAATACAAAGCTTTCTAATTCCTCTTAATCGTTTGAACCTCAGGTCTTTGTTCACCTCGTACTGTACATGACCAAATTCAAATTTCAGGTTAATCGAGACTGTTCCATCATCATGAATATACGGTATTAACATGCAAGGCAGTTCTATGTCATGTATTTTAATCTGTGCTTGAATCATTCTAATGAATAAATTTTTAAAACTTAAAATTGGTATATCTTGAACCACAACTTTTTCAATTTCAATAATTTCATCTTCGTAATCCCTGATATCTTGCTAAGTCACAGCATCCTCATTAATCTTGTATAAGGTTAATGATATTTCATTAATTTTAAACCTTTTTATAAAATCAAATAAAATATCATTTGAATAAGATTTATGGGTATATCCAATCACATAAAAACAAGTGCTTCCAAGCCATTTTCTAATATATTTCATAAGTTCACTCACCTCCACTTGACAAATGTGTTAGCAGCGGGAGTTATCTCGGCTCAAAATCGAAAGAAAGCCGCTCCGCTTGCCTTACAACGGGACGGCTTCTTTCGATCAAGTTAATTCCGGCTCATTTATCGTTCTTACAACCTCAACAAAGCTTGGTTCGGCTTGTACTAACTTTTCATGTGAAGTGATCTTGCCTACATCTTCACGTTTTACTACATAAGTCTTTGCTAGCATATCGCCTAGGCGTTGTCGCTTCTTAGATATAAGTGCCACGATGCCAGCTACTCCGCCACCAAGCATCATTGGATTAGCTTCAAAAACTTTTAGAAATGTACGGATAAAAGCTTTAAGCAATCCTGGCACTTTGCCTTCCACATTAACTACTCGGATACGAAACAACCATTTACCTATCGTCCATCCTAATAAACCTTCCATTAGAAAGATATACGAGAAGAGAAGTGCAATCCATAGCCATAGTGTCTTCTGATAGGCACCTTCGCCTAATGTAAATACAGGGATTGCAGGGAGAATCCATAGGATGACTCCATCCACCCACAATGCTCCCCAGCGCCGCGCGATCATGCCGAAGCGGTATTGGGAAACGATTTGTTCGATTGTCACATTCTTTCCTCCAGTCTTACCTTAAAAACATTTCCCAACTACCCTCTTCATTGATTGCGATTTGAGATACCTGAGTGTAATTTAAAAAAACATTTGTTCTAAAGTCATGTAGATATGAATCATTATACTTTTTCATAAATGAAACACAAAAATCTCTTGCTAATTCATCAGATCCATCAGCACTATTTAGTTCAAGAGATATATAGGTTTTTACATCAAAGTCAAATTGTTTTTTTAAAGTTTCTATTTCTTCTTTCCACCATTCGAAGTCGAAACCATATCTAATCCAAATCGTCCCTTCATCCTTTTCCATAACTGCTTCTGCCTTTTTCAAGTCATTTTCCCATATAACATAACCATTTAAAGATTCTCTTACAAACTCAAGCACTTCATTTTTTGAAATAAAATCATTTAGAAAGATAATCAGTCCTCTTGACAAATACCCCCACCCCTAACATTGAATTTATATTTTTAATAATTGCGTACTCAAAAAACTTATCTGTCAAGGCTTGAAAAATAAAATGCAAGACCTTGACAGATCATACTGATAAATAGTAGCTTGCTGATTTAGCATTAATTATTCTAGCCTAAGCACTATTTAACTAATTTTTTCAGTAAATCCCAACTTGTGATTACTCTAACGCCCTTTGATTCTATATTTGCTATTTTTGTTGCGGACATTTCATTCCCAGTTGCAAATAGTACTACTTGTTTGTTCGAGGGATTCATTAGTTGCTTCCGATCATCAAAATACTTATCGAAATCAGATGCTTCTTTTGAACCTTTTGTTCCTTCAATTACTGTGACATCGATTAATAACTCGTCCGTCTCCACATCTATTTCGCCGATTCGCCCATTAGGACCGTTAATATTTTTCTGGAAACCTTCAACTTTATTACCAAATAAATAGGCAACGAATCCTTCTTGCTGTACATTTAGATTTCCATACGAACGTAGTGCTTTTGTAATTTTTTTACTTAATTCTAGATTAGGATGAAAGCTTTCCGTTGGACCGTTTTGTGGAACCCCAAATGGACAATCACCACTACTATTATGAGTTAAAATCTTCAAATTAGAAACATAATACGTATGGAAGTCCTTCACTCGGAAGTTATATACCGTAGCATGCTGCTCTTTAACCTCAATCTTGTCAACCGCCAAGTACGAACCATCGCTTGTCTCGAACAAGTCTCCAACAATCAGATCTTTCGCAACGACCCAACCCTTGCTGTGAATCCAGAACGGATGCTCATCCGTCGTCGTAATCAGTTCATCACCTACTGTAATGTTCCACGACTCCGTTATCTCTTTCTGGAACAGCCCATCTACCTCTTTGTAGGCCATTTCACCTGTGTCAGGATTTTTAGCCAGTACCATGTCACCAAGCTGTACTTGTTCAATTGAAAGTTCACCGTCTTGAGTCAGCACCTTAGTTCCAGCCGTAAAACAATGGCAGAAACCAAGCTCATCAATTTTTTTGGCTAGTTTTAAATCTGTACTCAGAGATCCAATTTTGGTTGATAATTTTACTTCTGCAGAGAATCCCGCTGTAAAGAAGGTAAGAACGGCCTGGCCAACAATATTCCCAATAGTCTCTGCCACGGCATACTTACTCTCTGTAGCGTTATTCCAAAGATCCAATATTTCATTTAATGCAGTTGTTTTTAACACTTGACCAATTGCTGACAACTTATCTAAACTTGGATCTTTAGCAAAATCAATAAGGGTACCTACTACTAACTGTGTAAGTTTAACAATCTCTTGGTAGTTCTTTAACATATCATACAAATCTGTAAGTGGGCTAACGATACCGAGAACTAAACCTTTGGTAAAGTAACCTGTTAATTTCGTTATATCCCATAGAGCATCAATAAATGTACCACCGTTACTCGATTCAATAATACTATCTACAGAAGCTGGAATTGTTTTAGCTGCATAACTACTGTACTGGGTAGTTAACCAATCTTCCCATTCACTGCACTCGGCAGGTCGATTAGGATTCCAGATAGGACATTTCTGTGTAGTATTAAGTACTAACGGTTTATAACTTAATTTATCTCTGTATAAAACAGCAGTGATATCACTAATCATTTTCATGCAGCTTGACGTATTGCAACCACTAGTGATTGTGGAGGATACACCTACCATCGGGGTATACTGCACAATATGTTTCCCATCCATCTCGTCTAAATCATATTGAGCTTGATCTCTTTCAGCAGGAGTTCCATGCTCAATAAGTTCCAACAAGCCCCAACGTTTTCTTGCCCAGTTCTGTTCATCTGGTGTGCCGCGTAAAATCTTATCAACTAACTCCGCCCGACCTTGCGCCCATCTAACGGTATCCAAATCCAGATTTTCGTTAATGAGATGCTGTAGGTAGTCCTCTTCAACTAACCAGTTCCAGCGATCCAATGCCCACTCTTTATTTGTTGCATTCGGATCTTTAAGAACAGCTGTCACATCACGCCGTTCTTCTGCCCAACTATTGTTAGGATTTTGATTGACTAAATCTTGATAATAATTATATAAGTTCTGCCAATGAATAAGATCTTTTGCCCACTGCTGTTGACCGTAGGTGCCGGACAAGGCAAGGTTTACTATAAATAACTGATTGTTCGCCCATTTCTGTTGTCCGACTGTTCCCGTTAAAGTTAATTCAATCAGGAAAACTCGTTCGTTCTCCAGGTCGTATTGATTCTGAGCCCAGATCTTTTCCCCCTGTGTACCATTGTTAATTCGATCCAGAAGGAATTCTTTCTGATTCTCCCAATACTCATGTAAATCATTTAATTGACCGGCAACACCATCAACTGCCTGCCACTCTGTGTCAATCCAATCCGAATTCTCAGTAAACTTTGACTCATCCCACTTCGTGTGGCTTGTCAGCTTCGTACTCTCCAAGTCCGTAATCCACTGATCTACGGTGGTATTAGGTGCTTGACCAATACTTAATACATACTTATCTAGCAAATTAGCACTGTACGCACGCCCGTTTCCTATCGATGCACCATATACTTTGACATAATAATTGGTATTTGGCTGTACGGGAAAACTAAAGGACTCCGTGGAACTTCCCGATAAATCGGATGTCCAGACTCTGGAACTTGATCCCTCAAAAACTTGCAATTCATAATCCTGACCAGCAGGTACAGCTAGACTCACTGTCATATTTCCAGCGAGCAGCCTGGATCTTACTTTGTAATAATCGACATCCCCGTCATAGAAAAGATAAGAGTTAATCGTTCTTCCATCTTCAACGAGTGTGGATTGATCACGGGTATTATTGACCTCATAAGAATCAACGGCATTGTCGTTCCCACCGGTTGTTCCTTCTCCATACTGATCCGTTCCAATGCTAATGATATAAGGGATATCCTCGCTGTATTGCGCCGGCAATCCTTTGCCTAATGCCCCGTACACCTTCATGTAATAGGTGGTATTCGGACTCATTTCCATCAAGACGTAATCGTAGTCGTTATTGTTATTATACGATCCCTTCATGAGATTCGTATCATATCCGCCTGCAGGATAGACTTGTAGTTCATAATCGCTTCCCGCAGGCACCTTCATGCCAAAAACTTTAGTTCCCGTTTCGGAAGCACCACTTCGATACATCCAGTAATCCACATCGCCAGCTTTGTATACATAAGATTCAACAACACCCCGTAGTGGCAGGTTCTTGGCTGCGCCTTCGGTATCGTTGTCTTCCCCATCATGCGGCAATGCTGTTACGTTTAACTGATAGGACTCAGGTGTAAAGCCAGTTCCGCCATTATAGATTTTGATGTAATATTTCGTATTCGGTACAACTTTTACTTCAATGGTAGAAGAACGTTCGTTACTTGTGGAATAACCTACTAAATTAGCATCACTTTCCGAACCTTTATAAACTTGGAAATCATAGTCGGTTTTAAAATCATCCCCAAAGTCCCCAAAAGGTCCAGGATCCGTTAATCCTATATTCATGTAGCCAACCGTAGTTGCATCTGTCATGAAGTAAAAATAATCGGCATCTGACATAGAAGAAATGTAAGAACTAATCGGTGTACCTGGTGTAAGCACCGTTGCTTGAGCAATCGTATTGTTAGACTCATAGGAATCTGGCGCCACCGGTAAGCTTCCGATCGATACTGTGTATGGTGAAGTACTATGAAATTGTACATGATGAAAAGATCTTATTTAGTCGAATATGATCAAATTCTCATATAATTTTTTATCAATCCACTCGGCTCAAGTGTAAAGAAAGCCGCTCCGCTTGTCTTACAACGGGACGGCTTCTTTCGATCAAGTTAATTCCGGCTCATTTATCGTTCTTACAACCTCAACAAAACTTGGTTCGGCTTGTACTACCTTTTCATGTGACGTGATCTTACCTACATCTTCACGTTTTACTACATAAGTCTTTGCTAGCATATCGCCTAGGCGTTGACGCTTTTTAGATATAAGCGCAACTATCCCAGCTATTCCGCCACCTAACATCATTGGATTAGCTTCAAAGACTTTTAGAAATGTACGAATGAAAGATTTAAGCAATCCTGGTGCTCTATCTTCCACATTAACTACTCGGATACGAAACAACCATTTACCTATCGTCCATCCTAGTAAACCTTCCATCACAAAAATATAAGAGAAGAGAAGTGCAATCCAGAGCCATAGTGTCTTCTGATAGACACCTTCTCCTAATGTAAATACAGGGATTGCGGGGAGAAGCCATAGGATTACTCCATCCACCCACAATGCTCCCCAGCGCCGCGCGATCATGCAGAAGCGATATTGGGATACGATTTGTTCGATTTGCATTTATGTTCTCCTCGTCCTTAATGATTTTCTCTTTATAGTAAAAACCTCCATAAACATTTATACACTGTCATATATACTTCAAAACTATACTATTCATATCTTTTATAAGTTATATGATTCCTTCAGTCTTTAGAAATCCCTAACAGATAGAATAGTTGAAAGATAATACCTAACTATATTCAACATAGCCTAAATAATTAACTTTATAATCTACAACATTAATTTCAGAAATTGGCCCTTTGTAAGCAAAATTATACAAAAGTATTACCGAGTTAACATCTTCAGAAATACCTCCAATTAATTCAACAAATTTGGGTGTAATAATCTCATGATATGAGTGTTCTTCCAATAATATTTTTAACTGATTTGTTTTTACATCAAGAAATTTTGATTCTAAAAAATCCTCATCATAAAAGTTAATATTGAAATTATCCCCAAATAAAGATCGTAGTATCTCATCGTCATCATCTGAAAATGGAATCTCTGTGTAGCTTTCTAAAGCACCGGGATTCGAGAATGATCCTATCCATAAAGATACAGTTCCTTCTTGCCTCATTTATATCCCTCCATGTATGTAAATGAATCTCCCCGCAGCAAGCTGCGGGGAATTAAACCCGCTAAGATTAACTATTTAATTACACTATAACCTCAAACCCTCTGGTAAAGAGTCAATGCCACCTTCTAAACGATAGGTAGCCCAATTATTTAATCGACGTTTAAATGTATCAAAGTCTAATGATGAATCAATAATTCCTAAGAGCTCATTATGAGCTATTGTTGAACCAACACCACCATGAATACCATCTGGATTTACAAATTTCACATCACTAATGACAGTCCTTAAATCATGCACTTGCTCAGCTTTTATACCCCAACGTTTGAATGTTGGTGCTCGTGATACTAGGAGCCATTCATGCATTTTCCCAGGTCTTCTTAAAGAATATTCTATTTTGTCTCGCAGAATTGGATTAGTCCAAATCTCATCAAACTGATCTGGAGTTAGTGAATTAAACCATTTATAAAATTCACCATTTTTTAATGATGGCACAGAAGTTAGTGAAGGTACATAATTTGGATCAATAGTACAATCCCAACCATTACTATTATGCGTCAAAATCTTCAAATTCGAAACATAATACGTATGAAAGTCCTTCACTCGGAAGTTGTAAACCGTCGTATGCTGCTCTTTAACCTCGATCCTGTCAACCGCCAAATACGAACCGTCGCTCGTCTCGAACAAGTCGCCTAAAATGAGGTCTTTCGCAACAACCCAGCCCTTACTGTGAATCCAGAACGGATGCTCGTCCGTCGTAGTAATGAGCTCATTGCCAACGTAGATGTTCCACGACTCTGTGATTTCCTTTTGGAACAGCCCATCTACTTCTTTATAGGCCATTTCGCCTGTGTCAGGATTCTTCGCCAGTACCATGTCACCAAGCTGTACTTGCTCAATCGAACGTTCACCGTCTTGAGTCCATACTTTAGTGCCAGCCGTGAAGCAGTTACAAAAGCCTAAATCTGCTTCTTTTTCTGCTGCTTTGGTTACTTTGAAATCCTTCACTTTATCTACAATTTTCTGCACAGAACTAATCGTACTTAAAGCTCCAGCCACATATTTCTGAACTAGCTTCCCAACCAGCAGACCTACTTGGCTCCCCAAAAGTTCAGTTAGTGCATACTTAGGACCGGATTCTTCCGCCAATTGAGTAACTGTATTCATAATCCCTGTAACCAGATCGACTAAATCGCCCGCAATTAAATCCAACAATTCTTTGAGGTCAAGCTTACCTTGAATCGCATCCAGAATCGGTTGAACCAGCTGCTTCAAACCCTCAAGCGTTTCTTTCCAATTGCTGAGCATGTTCCACATGTCTTTCAGCGAATTCACAAAGTCGCCTATGAGCGCATTATACACACCTTCGCCCAAACCTTTTAGGAAACTTAGTGCCAGCTTGGTTGGATCTGCATTACTTCCAGATGTCGATACACTGCTTATAATCACATCTGGTGTTTTTCCATTTACGAATGATTCATATTTAGCATTATCTGCATCTGCTAAAGCTGCGGCATCTGCGTATGCTAAATCTCGGCATAATGTCCCAGATGTGCTTCCTGTTCCACCTTCCAAGCAATTGACATATTGATCTAGTGTAAAATCCTTCGTAGCATCATATGTTTTCACAAACATTGCTGCCGTCATTTGGTCTACGCTTTGGCGGCAATTGTTGTCTTGACAGAAATCATCATAAAGTGAAGTAGAAATTCCACTTGATACCATTACGATATGCTTCCCGTCCATCTCATCCAACGCCCATTGTGCATCTTCTCTTTCCTTGGCGGTTCCGTGCTCAATAAGTTCAAGCAAAACCCAACGTTTTCTTGCTCGTGTCTGCTCTTCATCTGTACCGCGCAAGATTTTATCTACGATACTCGCACGATCTAGCGCCCATTGTCTTGTTCCTAAATCTGTACTATCTGCAATTAAATGCTGAAGATAATCTTCTTCAGATAGCCAGTTCCAACGATCTAGCGCCCATGCTTTATTACCATCGTTAGAAGTAAGAATGATGGTAACCACATTCAATCTATCCGTTGCCCAACTACTAGAGCCTTGATTTGAATAATATTCTTGAAGGTTTTGCCAATATAGAATGTCATATGCCCACTGCTTTTCTCCGTACGTTCCATCAAGAGCCGCGTTAACTATGAATAGCTGATTATTTGCCCATTCTATCTGGCCCTGCGTGCCAGTTAAGATCAGCTCAATCAAAAAAACGCGTTCATTCTCTAGATCAAACCTGTCTTGTGCCCATTCTTTTAAGCCATCAGTTCCGTTTTGGATTTTATCCAGCAAGTACTCTTTCTGATTCTCCCAATACTCATGCAAATCATTTAATTGACCGGCAACACCATCAACTGCCTGCCACTCTGTGTCAATCCAATTCGAATTTTCACTAAACTTTGACTCATCCCACTTCGAATGGCTTGTCAACTTCGTACTCTCCCAGTCCGTAATCCACTGATCTACGGTTGTGTTAGGAGCTTGACCAATACTTAATACATACTTATCTAGCAAATTAGCACTGTACGAATGTCCGTTTCCTATCGATGCACCATATACTTTGACATAATAATTGGTATTTGGCTGTACGGGAAAACTAAAGGACTCCGTGGAACTTCCCGATAAATCGGATGTCCAGACTCTGGAACTTGATCCCTCAAAAACTTGCAATTCATAATCCTGACCAGCTGGTACAGCTAGACTCACTGTCATATTTCCAGCGAGCAGCTTGGATCTTACTTTGTAATAATCGACATCCCCGTCATAAAAAAGATAAGAATTAATCGTTCTTCCATCTTCGACGAGTGTGGATTGTTCACGGGTATTATTGATCTCATAAGAATCAACGGCATTGTCGTTCCCACCGGTTGTTCCTTCACCATACTCATCCGTTCCAATGCTAATGATATAAGGGATATCCTCGCTGTATTGCGCCGGTAATCCTTTGCCTAATGCGCCGTACACCTTCATGTAATAGGTGGTATTCGGGCTCACTTCCATCAAGACGTAATCGTAGTCGTTATTGTTATTATACGATCCCTTCATGAGATTCGTATCATATCCGCCGGCAGGATAGACTTGTAGTTCATAATCGCTTCCCGCAGGCACCTTCATGCCAAAAACTTTAGTTCCCGTTTCTGAAGCACCACTTCGATACATCCAGTAATCCACATCGCCAGCTTTGTATACATAAGATTCAACAACACCCCGTAGTGGCAGGTTCTTGGCTGCGCCTTCGGTATCGTTGTCTTCCCCATCATGCGGCAATGCTGTTATGTTTAACTGATAGGACTCAGGTGTAAAGCCAGTTCCGCCATTATAGATTTTGATGTAATATTTCGTATTCGGTACAACTTTTACTTCAATGGTAGAAGAACGTTCGTTACTTGTGGAATAACCTACTAAATTAGCATCACTTTCCGAACCTTTATAAACTTGGAAATCATAGTCGGTTTTAAAATCATCCCCAAAGTCCCCAAAAGGTCCAGGATCCGTTAATCCTATATTCATGTAGCCAACCGTAGTTGCATCTGTCATGAAGTAAAAATAATCGGCATCTGACATAGAAGAAATGTAAGAATTGATCGGTGTACCTGGTGTAAGTAGCGTTGCTTGAGCCGTGGAATTGTTAGACTCATAGGAATCTGGCGCCACCGGTAAGCTTCCAATCGATACTGTGTATGGTAAAGTACTATGAAATTGATTTCCTTGACTATACACTTTTACATAATATTTTGTTTTCGGCTTTACTATAAAATTAATCAATTCATCTGTATTCCCAAGATTCTTGGAATCGGCGATTTGATCATTATTAGTGCTGCCTTCATAGACTTGCAGTTCGTAATTAACGCCCGTAGGAATGTTGGTTAATCTAGCCTGCATGGAGCCTATGTTTGAATCCCCTGTCTCAAATTTCCAGATATCGCCATCTGTATCGTATGAAATGTAGGAATCAATCGCAACGCCAGGCGATATGACCTTGGCATCCTCATCCGTGTTGTTCAACTCATAGTTGTCAATAACCGTTGGTAACGGACCCACGGACAGCTTATAGGGTTGAGCACTTCGTGATGCATTTCCTTTGCTCCAAACTTTTAGATAGTAGTCTTTCTTCATCTTTACTTGAAAACTGATAGATTCTGAGATGCCATTACCAATATGCTTAGATTCTTCTAGCGGGTTACTTGATGGATCATCCCCTTCATATACTTGAAGTTCGAAATCCGCATCATTTGGAACGATTAGGTCCACAGACATTGTGCCACTATTATAAGCTTCTGTCGTAAATTTCCAGACATCCCCATCGTTTAAACTAGAAATATAAGAGCTTATTGTACTTCCACCTGGTGTGATAGGTTTGGCATTTGTGTAGTTGTCGTTCTCCTCATAATTATCTTGAAACACACCACTTAGTATAAGGCCATAAGGTGAAGTTGGACTGAAAGTGCCTTCAGTTTTATAAATTTTAAAGTAGTAAGTCTTGCCTGCGATTGCCGTAAAGTCTTTAGACTCGGTGTTATTTCCGGAATTCGTCGACTCTTTAATCAATGTTCCAAGACTTGATTCGGTCCCTTCGTATACCTGTAGATCGTAGTCTAATCCATCGGGAACTGAAGGGACAGTTAATTGAACGTTGATTTCTCCTGTAACAGTAGGTGTGTACTTCCAAAAGTCAGAGTCTTCCACAAAAAAGCACTATAAAATTTTTTTTCATAAATTAAAAATTAATATAAAATTTTATATCAATCCGAATATTCAATAAGTATCTTATATGATCTTTATTGTCGAATGCTGTCGAAATAAGTCGTGAAAATTGGTGATTTCATAAATTTTTCATAAAGACTTTACAAAACTTTACTATATTTTAGTAATAAAACCCTATTATTCTATAGGTAATAAGTCATGGTTTCTTATCATATTTTTACATCCTCCACTTTGACTTTTTTTATTTTTTTAAATTTTCAAATAACATTTGAGGTGTTTAAATGCTACTGATTTTAGAGAAATCACAGACAATAATCGCTACCCAAATCCAGTTCGCAGACAGCTTCTTTACACGTTTCATAGGCTGGATGGCAAAAAGAACTATTAATGATAACGAATGTCTAATTATCCACCCTTGTAATTCTGTACATACTTTTTTTATGAAATTCGAGATTGATATATTATTCCTAGATGAAAGTGACGACATTTTGAGTATTCGCGAACAAATGCGTCCATTCCGTCTAACTCCCATTGTTCAACATGCTGTAAGAGTGGTTGAGTTAAAAGGAGGCACAATTCAACAGTACAACATTGAAATTGGAGATCGAATTTTATGGGGAGGTAGAGCCGGTGGGGAGCGTATATCGATGCACAATAGTTTCTGCGATATCTACAAGGAGGAGAATTGAGCAGGTTGAAAACCTTTGGCATCAGATTTTCGTTGACTAAAACCAAAGAGCCGCCCTCAAGCAGCACCATGCTACTCGAGGACAGCTCTATTTTCATACATTCTACCAGAACAACTCGCCATGCCCGAGCAGTCGTGAAAGCCCCTCAACAAAGTAGTAATCGCCGTAGATGAGCGGAACGTCGATGTTTTTCCCCTCAGGATAGTGGCTTGTACCGTGAGTGACTAACCCCTCTTCGGTTTCGGAATCCCATGCGCCGTAGTTCGTGTACAACGAGTGAAGAATCCGCTCGCCCGCCTCGCGGTACAGGGAGGCTTCTTGGCTGTTCACTTGCTCCGCGATTAGGAGCAAGCCGCAAGCCGCGCACGCGCCTGCGGAGGAATCACGATACGCCGGGATACCGTCCGGCAAACGGAAATCCCAATGCGGCACATGATCTTCCGGCAGATTTGCCAAGAAGAAATGGGCAGCACGCTTCGCAGCCTGTAGATATTTCTCATCACCCGTGTACTTGTAGCTGAGGCTCATACCGTAAATGGCCCACGCGGTTCCACGCGACCAAGCCGATTCAGGTGCAAAGCCCTGCCCACCGTTCACGGAAAGCTTTTCGCCGGTGGCAGGATCAAAGATCACGATATGATTAACCGATCCATCGGGACGGATAAAGTGATCTACCGCCATATCCGCATGTCTTACAGCGATTTCTTTGAAGCGCGGATCACCCGTGGTCAGCGACGCCCAATGCAACAAAGGCAAGTTCATCATACAGTCGATAATGGCCCACCCTGCATTGTCTTCACCCTCGCGCCAAGGATTCCACGCACGAATGTAGTTTCCTTTCACATTGAATCGCGCTGCAAGCAGATTCGCTGCAAGCAAAGCCCTGCGCTTGGAGTCCTCTGCACCCGTTAGCTTGTAGTTGGCAACACTCGTCAATGTCCACATGAAGCCGATGTCGTGATCCAGACGATAGTAGTCGGTAACAACTTGATCGAGCTGCTGCTCACAAGACTCCGCCAACTGCTTCAATCCTTCATCTTTCGTATCACGATATAAAAGCCACAACAATCCAGGCCAGAAGCCCGCTGTCCACCAATATGCCGGCTCCAGCTTATATTCTCCGCCAACACTTGCATGTGGGAAGCCATCACCAATGCGTTTACTTGTTTTGTCTACTTTTGTTACGGTTTGTGCCCATGCTTCTTGGGCCCACCCCTTCTGAATTGTTGCCATCTGTAACACTCCTCGCCAAGTTTGTTGAAACGTTTAACCTATTATACCACCTGGCTTCGCGGAATGCTCGGCTTGTTTAAAACTTGCGGATATCAATTCTGTTATATCTACAACAGTCTCCCCAAAACAGTCTTCCCAACGCACAGCACTTTACGCAAAAAAACGAGCCCCAAGGAGCTCGTTTCATTTTAATTTGCAGTGGTTGATACACGCGTTAAGGATTGAGTCACTTCCAACTCTGCCTTCCGCGATTGGTAATTTCCAATGTGAAAAGCCTGCCAGCAACTGATGCCAAAAACGAGCATAGCCGTAATAAACCAACCACGGATACCGAAATGCGCGACGATAACGCCACCGAGAAGCGGTCCGGTTAGGCAGCCAAGGAACATCCATGAGTTCACCATGGCGAAGGTCTGTCCCTCCATCCCCTTGCGGACTAAGCCTCGCACTTGGGCCTGAATATTGGGCATCATACCCGCTACGCACAGGCCGAGTGTAAATCGACACGCAAGGATGAGCGGATATAGATGCGTCACAGCTTGCACGATACAGAGAAGAAACGCAGTGCTGGTCGCTATTTTGAGCAACAATAAAGGTCCTACGCGATCGGATAGCATGCCCAGCAACGGGGAGAAAACGATAACAGCGAGAGAGGTCGCCGATAAGGTGATGCCAAGCAGCCATTGATCGTTGAAAAAGGTGAGCTTATGCGTGGATTGCCGCACATAGTAAGGGATAATTGGATTCGTCCCGACTAGTGCGAAATTAATACAAAGGGCACTAAGCAGCAGCGAGGGGAGCGGCTTCATCCGCCAAATTTGCTTCCAGTCGGATCGCAATGTGCTCCGTTCCATTTTAGCAACGGCAGGTGCACGTGGACCTTCTTTAACAAAGCAAAATACGCTGACGGTCGCAAGCAAAATACACACACTCATAGCCGGATACGCGCCTCTTACTGCGTAAAATGTAAGTAAAGAGGACGCGATCAGGGGGCCAATTAGCGAACCGGTCTCGCCCATCATTTGCATGGTGCCAGCCGAAACGCCAACTTTATTCTTGGCAGCTCCAATCAAGATCAGCACCATCGTGAACGGCAGGATGCCAGTAAAGCAGCCCTGTGCCAATCGCAGTAGCGCCAACTGCCAAGGCTCGGTGGCAAGTGACATGCAAGCCGTAACGAGGGTCATCCCCAATCCTGACCATAACATCACAGGCTTACGCCCGTAACGATCTCCAATGCGCCCAAGGAAGGGCATGAGTAGCATCATAATCATGAAATTGGCCGAGAATATGGCGCCTGACCATAGGTAAAGCGAATCCCCACTTACATGCCCAACATCCTGAAGGAAGCTGGGCAAGAGGGGAACGAACATGCCGTGCGCGGTCGATACAAGCAATTGTACAGAGAGCAACGCTGCAAACTGCCGGTTCCACGAGTCCATCGAACTAGAAGGAGCCTTCGATGATACTCTCGCTCAATGCGCGTCGTCCATTCGGCAGCTCTCGCTGTTGAAAGTCTTCGGCCAACGTTTCACGTGCTCCACGGTAACCTAAAGCAATCACAGCATGAAGCTCATACTCCGCTGGAATCTGAAGTACTTCACGTGCCTTGTCTCTCTCATAGCCGCCAACAGCACGCGTAGCCAGACCTAGCAAGTGCGCTTGAAAAGCAATGGATGCCCAAGCTGCTCCTGCATCAAACGCATGCGCACCACTAGGCTCACCATCCTGACGGAACTTATTGGACAGGATTAGCAACAGAACAGGAGCATGCTCCGTCCACAATTGATTATTCGGCTTAATAAACGATTGAAACTTCTGTTTCTGTTCCTCTGTTTGGGCGACGACGAATCGCCATGGCTGCAGATTGGAGCTGGAAGGCGCCCAGCGAGCAGCCTCTAGAATCGTGTACAAGGTCTCATTCGTGACGTCCTTCTCTTCAAAAGCACGCGACGACCAACGATTCAGAAACAGCGAATGAACAGGATAATCCGCCTTACGATTAGCCTCCACTTCGGGAGTTAAAACAGCTTGATTAACTACTTGTGAGGATACAGTCATGTCATCATTCCCTTTCCGAATAGGCGTGTTGCCTTTATTTAAGTAACCACTGATTCAGATCAAAATCCTTCTCCGCCAGCTTCTCATCAACCAGGAATTTCTTCGTTCCATCAAGCAGTTTCACACCATCATCCTTAAAATTAACCTCTTTTATCGTCTCAATTGGTGTAACCTTCTTGTTTAATTCCGGTGTGAACCCATTTAACTGAGATAAGAATTGATAATATTCATCCGGTTTGGATTGTAAATCTTTGAGCGCTTTTTGCCTTGCTTCATTCCACACTTTCGGGAAATCAGGGAATTTCTTCAGGTAGTCCTCAGACACAACCGTAAGGCTACCTCCAATTAAATTGGGATGCTTGGTCGCCTCATCAATTAATGGGAATCCATTCTCAATTTGTTTCAAAGCAAAGATCGCACTATTCGTCATCGCGTCCACTTCGCCACGAGACAATGCCGCTTCACCATCCGGACGCAGCATATGGATGAACTTCACGTCGGGCACATTTTGTTCTTTCACAAGGCCGGCAATATAGCGGTGCATGAAGGAGCCTTTTTGAATCGCGATCGTTTTGCCTTTCAAATCAGCAAGCGTTGTTGGTCCACCTTTTTTACCAATTAAATAACCTATATTGTCTGTTGAATTCTGGGTAATCGCTCTCGTCTTCGCTCCAGTCGAACGAGCAAGTATCGCTGGCGTATCGCCCAAACTGCCGAAATCCAATCTGCCGCTGATTAACGACTCACTTTGGTCAGGTCCGTTCGGAAAAGCTACCGGCTTGATTTCGGTGATGCCGTACTTTTTGAGCTCCTCTTGGATAATCCCTTTATATAAGCCCCAACCCTCTGCGCCACCAGGAAAATTCAGCTTGTTCGTGCCAATGTAACCGTAATTAATGACCGTTGGCGGTTGTACTTTGGCGGCTCCTCCACTTGTCGCTGCTGCGCTCGCTCCTGCCGTCTTCGCTCCTCCGTCGGAATTACCGCATGCTGCAAGGAAAGCAACCATCGCTGTTAATACCATAATCAAATGTGTGGTACGGAAAAGTCCGAATCCCCTTTTATTTCGCTTCTGTCTCTCTATCATCTTCCATTCTCCTTTCAATTTGGACAAACACGATGCCAACTACGCGAAAGATGCTCGCTTCGATAATTCATACATATAAGGATGCTCGGCAACTGGCTTGCGTCCTTTGCCCCAGCCAACCTTCTCCCGATAACCGCCAAAGAATCCTTGCTCATCAAGAATATCCTCACTCACATGCATCAGTCCCTCCGCATCAGGCGCGACGTAGAGCGCATCCGCTGGGCAGTATAGTTCGCACATGAAGCAGGTTTGGCAATCGCTTTGCCGAGCAATAACGGGAATACCATTTTCTACTCGATCAAATACATTCGTTGGACATACCGACACACAGAGGTTGCACGATACGCATTTGGACTCGCTGACTAACTCGATCATGGGGTAACAGCCTCCTTGTTTACTTCAGCTTTTTGTGTCCACACCTGATCAAGCCCTCCGCTAATTAAACGGTACCCTTGCTCAGCATCAATCTCCGGGAAATCCTCCCGCTTATGCATGCCTCTCGTTTCGGTACGCTCAAGTGCCGTGTTGTACATAAGGCGAGCTGTAGCTGTCATAGCCGCTGCTTCACGATGACGAACACCAGCTATATCGAGTGTCGTCACACGTTCACGCAGATCGTTCCAAAGTCCATCAAGTCGATTAATCGATCCCTCTAAACCTTCCTGAGTACGGAACAAATTACGATCATACGGCATGACTTCCTCTTGTACCGCTTGAATGGCTTCGCCTGTTTTGCTTAAAATCTGACCCGATCCCGACTTCGTAAAGGTTGTCGTTGAGACACTTTTCAGCTGACGGTTGGTCGCTTTATCGCCAAGATCTTTAGCAAATTGGGCTGCACCTTCTCCTGCAAATGATCCCGATGACATCGCCCAAGCCGCATTATGACTGCCGCCCCCTGTGAAACCTCCACAGATCAGCTCACGCGTCGCTGCATCGCCGGCCGCATATAAGCCTGGAACAATGGTTGAACATTGCTCATCGACGATCCGAATCCCGCCTGTTCCACGCACCGTACCTTCTAAGCGAAGCGTAACAGGGAACTTATCTTTGAACGGATCGATCCCGAGCCGATCGAAGGGCAAGAAGAAATTCGTTTGATTCACACGCAGCAACGGACGAAGGTCTTCTGGTGCTTGATCCAAACTCGCGTAGACCTGACGACCTTGCAGCAAATTCCGCGCAATAATCGAACGTCCACGTTGTGACCCTGCCCCTTCTACAATCGATCCATCCTCGTAATAGAAAGACGCATACTTGTAGTAGGCTGTTTTCGTTACGGAAGAGAATGTCGGGCAGATCGCGTACGCATTCGAGAACTCCATTCCCGAAAAATCAGCTCCCGCTTCAGCTGCTAATAAGTAGCCATCCCCCGTCAACACGTTGGTTCCTAAGGCTTTGCTTAAAAAGGCACATCCGCCTGTTGCGATCACCACAGATCCTGCATGAACTGTCCAGGTTTGACCGCTCTGTGTTCTCACACCCGTTGCACCGCCAACGCCATGCTCATCAGCAAGCAATTGGAGTACCGGACTGTGATCGAGGATTTTTACACCAGCCTTTTGAACCAATTTCCGCATCAACTTCATGTACTCTGGGCCCTGTAAACCACGTTTGTAGGGATCACCGATGTCATCCTTCGGAAACGGATACCCCATGGAACCCAACTTATTCATATTCTCATAGGTGCGATCGAGCACCCGGTTCATCCAAGGCACCTCCGCTAGCTTACCTCCTAGCAAATACCGACTCTGTCTCGCTTCCTCGCGCAGCTTCTCGTCTGGCTTGATGTACCAAACTCCTGTACCCGATGGTGCCGTTGCCCCGCTCGTTCCACAGTAGCCTTTATCCACCAAAATCACCTTGGAGCCCTTCGTTGCAGCCGTTAAGGCCGCCCATGTTCCCGCAGGACCTCCGCCAATCACTAGCACATCCGCATCGAGACGCAATTCGTTATCCTCCAAAACCTTTGCCATTACCTTGACCTCCTCTAAAAATGTAATTGGAACAAAAAAGAGGCATTCCTTTGTAGGAACGCCTCCGTGTGTACGGTTGGACTGAGTATTTAACTTTAAGTCGACAAAACCAATTTGTTTACTAAGATTAAAGCCATACTAGCACCGTATTTCAAAGTCGTCAACCCTATTTATTTAAGTCTAGCCCTGAAAGCTGTCACGCCAGCTCAGCCATTTTCTTTCTAGCCATCGTACAAGTGAATCCACAAGTTTCCCGATTACCGCAAAAATAATGACTCCAACGAAAATAAGCTCTGCGCTTGAATTTTGTTTGCCATAATTGATAAGGAAGCCAATTCCCTCCTGCGAACCGATCAACTCCGCTACGACGAGTCCCAGCCAAGAAATAGCCACAGATAAGCGTAAGCCTAAAAGAATACCTGGCAAGGCAGCAGGGAGAATCAACCGGAAAATCTGCTTCGACTTGCTGAAATTCAGCACTTGAGCGACCTCGAATAATTTGCGATCCACATTTCGAATGCCAAGAAAGGTATAGATATACATAGGGAAAAAGGCACCATTCGCGATGATTACGATTTTCGAAACCTCACCGAAACCGAACCAAAGTATAATTAACGGCGCAATCGCGAGATGCGGAATCATGCGCAGCATTTGAAAGGAGGGATCCAGCATGAACTCCAGCTTTTGAACAAAACCAACGAAAAAGCCGAAAAGCAGCCCAATGGATCCTCCAATTAGAAAACCTATTACAGCTCGTTGCAACGAAATGGATAGATGCTGGGACAACTCACCGGAAGCGATTAACGAACGAAATTCCGCAGCAATCTGTAACGGTGTGGGCAGAAATGACGGCGAATACAGTCCCAAATCCCCCGATACTTGCCAAATGACAAGGAGTAATAATGGCACGATCGAGCCAATGACGAAATCGTTCACTCTCTCCCACAACCATTTGATTCGAATAAACTCTAGCTTCTGCCCCTTCGATTTGCCGATTCCTTGCCCGACTTGACTTAGTGTCTCGACACGATTGCTCATACCTTCTCCCCCTTAGCTTAGTGCGGTAAATCTTGATATTGCTTATTGCCCTTTGTAGCTGTCTTGCCAGCTCAGCCATTTGCGTTCAAGCAGCCTCACAGCGGAATCCGCGACGATACCGAAAACGGCAAAGATGAGAATACCAACGAATACAACTGGTGTTTTGGAAAATTGCCGCGCATCCGACATCATATAACCAATCCCTGCGGTTGATCCCATTAATTCAGCCACAACAAGTCCAAGCCAAGACACACCTAATGAGATACGAACGCCTAATAAAATATGAGGCAGCGCTCCGGGAATCGTTAACCGGATGATTTGCTTCCATTTGCTAAACCCTAGTACACGTGTCACATCGAAAAGCTTGTTATCCACGCCTCGAATACCCAAGAAAGCATTGATATATAGCGGAAAAAACGCCCCTTTGGCAATGAGAAGAACTTTAGCCGTTTCACCTATACCAAACCATAAAATAAATAAGGGCGCGATCGCCAAATGAGGCACCATGCGAAGCATTTGAACTGTAGGATCTAACGCTTTTTCCGTTTTACGGAATAAACCGACGAGAATCCCGAAGGCAAGGCCCAACGAGCCGCCTAACAAGAAACCAGAAAGTGCTCGGCCGACACTAATCTTGATGTTGTCATACAGCTCGCCTGTTTGAATCAGTCGAATAGCTGCGTTCATAATGCGAAGCGGCGTTGGAAATAACAACGATGAAATCACGCCTAAATGGCCCAGTAGCTGCCAAGAAAGCAGTACAAGTAAAGGTACCAAAGCACCAAGCAGCACGCGATGGAATCGTTGCCTAGATCTCTGTTGATCAATACCTGCCAAATGTCCTTGTTGGCTCATGAAGAGCTCCCCCCTTTCCTCCTTAAATGCCTGAACTATCGATTAATTCTAACTCTTCGATTTTCTCAAATTCACTAAGTACCTTGAGCCGCAGCTCCTGAAAAGACGTTGTCGTCTTCTTCCTCGGGATCGGCAGATCGATGGGCACAATGTTCCTGATCGCACCAGGCCGCGGTTTGAGGATCACAACACGATTAGCTAAATAGATCGCTTCATCAATATCATGCGTAACGAAAATCATCGTCGTTTTATTTTTTTGCCAAATATCAATCAACACTTCCTGCATGTGAGTTCGCGTAAAAGCATCCAGTGCACCGAATGGTTCATCAAGCAGCAGCACTTTCGGATTACGAAGTAAGGCTCTTGCTATGGCAACACGTTGTGCCATTCCACCAGAAAGCTCTTTCGGGAACGATTTCTGAAAGCCTTCCAGACGGACGAGTTTAATCAGTTCATCCACTTTCTTGCGCACTTCAGGGTCTCGCAGCGAAAGGTCCGCGGCGATGTTTCTCTCGACGTTCAACCACGGAAACAGCCTTGGCTCTTGGAAAATAAAGCCCTTATCAATGCCTGGTCCATGTATAACCTGACCGCCCAGTTGAACCTCACCAGTATGCGCAACATCCAGTCCAGCAATGATCTTGAGCAGCGTGCTTTTGCCGCAGCCACTGGGACCGATGACAGTAATAAATTCCCCCTCTTTCACTTGCAGCTGGATGTTGTGCAAAGCTTGAACAGACCCTTTGCTAGAGTGAAATGTTTTGTTCACATGTTCGAGTTTCAACAACGGTTGGCTCATTAGGTTCAACTCCTTTTTAAAATAAAAAAAGACACTCCTCTCCCAAAAGAGAATAGCGTCTCCGTTCAAACGGTGGTCACATTTCTAGAGTACCACTCGGAATGAAACTTCGTCAATCATAATTTAGTATAATCCTATAAGTTTTATCGGAATTATTATTTCAGCCTAATTAATGCCCTACATGCTCCTCCCGCATCCCCATGACTGGATTGCCCGTTAAGCACTGCTCGAACATATCAATGATCGCTAGGAAGCGTTCCGCTTCACGGAACACGTGATCCGCCAGCAAAGGATGGATGATGCTTTTGATTTTGCAGGCTTCAATCAAATCACGCGCTGTTTTTTTGAAATCACGGAGTGCAACGACAGAGACACGATTCTGGTCCAGGAACTGGTCCAAGAGAGGATCTGTTTGAGATTGCGGCCGCATCCCGCTCAAATCGATGGCTTGGAAGAGGAGTTGGTCAAAATCATGACTAAAATTCCGCGCTTGCTCCACTAATTGACGTTCGGATGGATCCAGCAAATGACCGATAAACTTAGCGTGATCCGCCATGATACGCAGAAAGAACACATTTTCATCAATAATCGCGTCGTGTAATGGCTCTAATCGTCCTGAGTTCAATTCGTGTAATCGGTTACGGAAATAGTTCGCCTCACGACTCGTATGGTCAACTAACAATGGGAAGTTATTACCGCCAGGAAGCTTGCATTGGATAATGAGTCCGAGAACTTTTCTTTTGAACGCCCAAATATGTGCAGCAGCCGAGGAGACTTCCGTATTGAAACGCCGAATTTGTTCCGGGTCTGTCAACTCGTTATACGAATGGGATTGATTCTCTATATGCTCAAAAATCTGATAATATTGATTCGCCTCTTGGATCAACGTCGTGTCTTCACAGCGAAAGCCCAGTTTGAGAAACAAGGAATGTTCCTTCATAATACGTGACCAGAACCGGACCTCATCCAATGAACGCTTCACGAACTCATTTGACAATTCGAGCACTCTCCTCACATGATGTTCTCCTCTTTCATTTATAATGGGCACTTGTCGTGCATATGCTACAACAACCTAAATAGGACAACTACTGGAGATTTTTTTCCTGAGAGTTACGTTTAGATCAATGCTCATCCGTTATAATGAAGGTACAGCCCTGTTAGACAGTCAATAGCTAGTAACTATCCCTTGATGAGGTGTTGTCACTATGTACTTTGGCGTTGATTATTATCCAGAGCATTGTCCAGAAGAACGTTGGCAGCTAGATGCGCGAATGATGCGGGAAGCCGGTATGAATATTGTCCGATTGGCGGAGTTTGCTTGGGTCAAAATGGAGCCCGAACTTGGTGTCTATGATTTCTCCTGGTTGGATCGCGCAATTGACGTGTTTACGCAGGAAGGCATCCAGATTATTCTGGGGACCCCGACTGCTGCTGCTCCCAAATGGTTGATGGATCTGTACCCCGATATGTATCCCATGGATGTGTACGGCCTCAAAAAGGGGTTCGGGACAAGACGGCATTACTGCCCGAATCATCCCGTCTACCTGACGCATTCAACCATCATTACGCGTGAATTAGCAGCACATTATGCGAACCATCCGCAAGTTGTGGCTTGGCAAGTGGATAATGAATTCGGTGGTCCTTGCTATTGCCAAAGTGATCTGCGTGCATTCCGCAAATGGTTGACTCGTAAATATGGTTCGATTGATGCGTTAAATCGAGAATGGGGAACGATATTCTGGAGCCAGACCTATCGCCATTTCGATGAGATTGACTTACCTACCTATTCATCTAGCGATGGTTTCAGTCAAAATGCTGGAGCAGGCGACCTCTCTACACCTTACAATCACAATCCAGGCATGTTGTTGGATTATTATCGTTTTTTCACGGATGCAACGGTAGCCTATCAGAAGGCGCAGATTGATGAAATTCGCACCTACACCTCTCTCCCAATTACTCATAATTTGATGGGGCATGCGAATGATTTGGACTATTTTAAAATAGGGAAAGATCTCGATTTCATCTGTTGGGACAATTATCCGAATAATATGTGGGGAAAAGGCTCACCTTCTAGTGCCTCCATGGCACATGATCTGATGCGCGGCATTAAAGAGCAGAATTTCTGGATGATGGAGCAGCAAAGCGGTCCCTGCGGTTGGCAGCATATGGGCGACACGCCCGAACCTGGCCAATTACGGTTGTGGACCTATCAAGCGCTCGCTCACGGTGCTGAAGCCATGGTTTATTTCCGCTGGCGGGCATGCACGGTGGGGATCGAGCAGTATTGGCATGGCATTCTTGATCATGATGGGATCGGGCGGAGACGATATCGCGAGATCAAACAGCTCGGCGCCGAATTGGCTGGCTTGCATGATTTATTCGTGGGCTCCCAGAATGTGAGTCCAGTCGCCGTCATTAAATCTTACGATAATGCTTGGAGCCATAGGCAACAGCCGCACAATCGTAAGTTCAATTATAATATGCTGCTGCACGCATACTACGACGCTATTGCGGATCAACATCTCAATCTCGATGTCGTGAATGTGGAGACCGATTTCTCCACGTATCGCCTCGTGATGATGCCGGCTTTTAACCTGATGACACCTGAAATTGCTGCCAAATGCGAGGCCTATACAGCTAGCGGCGGCATACTGCTCATCACCTTCCGCTCAGGAACGAAAACATGGAACAACCAAATGTCGACACTCACCGTTCCGGGGCTATTCAAGGATATGGCCGGTGTTGAGCTCGAAGAGTTCGATTCCATCAATTTCGGCAGAACCATCAAGGTAAAGGGGATTTTTGGGGAGGGCACCGCCGCGATATGGGCCGATGTTCTGAAGAGTAATGGCGCCGAGGTATTGGCGACTTACGATAGCCATTATTACCTAGGTCAACCCGCGGTGACTGTGAATGCGTACGGCAATGGCCGCGTTTATTATGTAGGATGCGATTTGGATGCTGATGCACTCGGGGCGCTGATGCAGCTCGTAGTTCAACGTGAGGGCTTGGAGCCTTTATTGCGGGAGCCTGTGAACGGCGTGGAAGTCATTGCCAAGATGAAGGATGGGCAGGCGTTCTGGGTGCTTTTGAATTATACAAATGAAGTAAAACGTGTGGCGCTGCCTGGAGCGCATGTGAGTCTCCTGGATGGTTCCTCGGTTGGAACGGAGGTTACTTTAGCCCCGTATGGGGTGATGGTGATTCGCCAAAAATAGCGCAAAATAACAGAAAAGCCTACCTCCAGTATAAACTGGTTGTAGGCTTTTGGGATGCTTCGGGATACAAGTCTGTCAGGCGTGCCACTGCAGCAAATCGTCAAGGATCTGGTTCTGACCGCTAGGAGCCCAGCTCATGCTTATCCAATTCGGAATCACGCGGATCTGGTTGTTCTGGACAGCCTTCATCGTCTCCCAAGCGCTCCCTCTCAACACATCCATATACAAATTGGTCTCTTCAAGTGACGTAAGTCGTTTATCAATGAGGAGATAATCCGTATCGAATGCCGGCATGCTTTCCACGGCATACTCCTTCGTCCTCTCATTCAGAGGCACACAGCTGCCAGGTTTCAAACCTAGCTCTGTATACAATAAATGACTTAGCGGGTGATCCACGAATCCTTGCACGCGAATCCTCCGGCTGTATAATCGAATTAAGGACACACTCTTGTCACCAATCGTCTCCATCACGACTTCTTTCGTGTACTTCACACGTAGATCCAATTGACTGAACGTTTGTTGGGCTTCTTTCTCCCGTCCTACCAACTCAGCAATCCTCATATAATACTTCCGCCAGTCCATGGAAAAATCGACAATGACCGTAGGCGCAATCAGTTTTAACTGGTCATATATCGGAAGATGCCTATAATCAGCAATGATTAACTCAGGCTGGTACTTACGCAGTTCCGTTAATTGAACACGAATACGCCTTTGATTCTCTTCGATGCCTAACTCTAAATGTCGATAACCATTCAATTCAAAGGCGTCCTCCACGCCGAGGTCATGCAAACAATCGCGATAACGAAAACACGATGCTACAGCGACTTTCAATTGTTTCCTTTTGATATACAACGTAGGTGAAATCCCCAAGCTATTCTTAAACATGCGGCTAAAATAAAACTCATTCCCGAAACCAACAGCTGTTGAAATATCCTTGATGGAAGCGTCTGGCTGTTGCAAAAGTTCCTTGGAAGAATCGATCCGAATCTGATTCAAATACTCAACAGGGGACATCATCTTCGCTTTTTTGAAGCTTCTTGAATAGGAAGTTGGCGTCAATCCTGCGATGTCGGATAATGTCTCCAGCTTGATTTTATGACTAAAATGCTTGTACATGTAAGAAATGCTTTGATCAATTCCTTTGGACGCATCCTCGAATTCAATCGTTTCAGGTACTTCCTCTGGCATCGATTGAATCAGACTTTGAAACTTGAGTTGAAGCAGGGGATCCTTCATCGACTTCGTTTGGGATTCTTGATAGAGGTGCTCCACACTTTCGAGATGCTGCTTGGCCTGTTTGATTTGAATCTTGCCCGTCTGAAAAAGCGAAGGATCCGAGGTCGATCTGGCGCAGTGCCAGCCGTCCCTCTTTTTGAACAACGATACACGTCTAATGATTAAGATATAGTACTCGATAAACTCTGACTCCAACATCACTTCGATCGGCTTATTTCGAGCAATATACAATGTCTGATTCGGCTTGATCGGCACAGCTTGATTATCGATGCAAAGAATGCCTTTGCCTTGTATCACAACAAAGAGCATATCTCCTGAGATATTCTTTGAATGCAGCGTGTTCCGTTTGTAGAAACGACGTTTGCTTATGGAAGAAAGCATGAGAAGCGAGTAATCCTGATCTTGAACCGGCAGCATTTGGAGCAATAACCCCTTCCATGGTCAGAGTCGGTTGTGAGTGAGAATGATTTTCAATAGACTCAGTATAAATGGTTTACATTTACTTGGAAAGGTTTTTTTGATTGCTGATATGGGGGATGAACTGTAAAAACACCCACGACTGACAAACAAAAAAATGACCCACAGCAACGGGCTGAGGGTCTAAGTATATATTTAAAAAGGGGGTCGGGTTTTATTATAATCTTTATACATGAATGCCAGATGAATATCATATTTCAATTATATTACAATTCTTTACAATCATTACAATGCTGTCGGTCTTACCATAATTTCGCTGATTAGTGTATCATCTGGTTCATTAATGGCGAATGCAATGGCTCTAGCAATACTGTTGGGAGAAATGCCCATGCCACTTATTTGATTGGCCATCGCTTGCACTTCCGGGCTGGTAATGCTGTCAAAGAGCTCTGTCTTCGTCAGACCTGGCGCAATCAAGGTCGATCTAATCCCTGAAGTCGCTGACTCTTCCAGACGAAGTCCTTCCGAAATGGCTCTAACAGCGAACTTGGTGGCCGCGTATACGGCTGATGTTGGAGACACTTGATACCCGGAAGTTGAAGATAGGTTGATGATATGGCCAGACTGCTGCTCCCGCATGACAGGTAGTACCGCGGCTATACTGTACAAAACGCCTTTGATGTTCACATCGATCATCTGATCCCACTCTTCCACGCGCAATTCATTCATCCTGGAAGATGGCATGATCCCCGCATTGTTCACCCACACATCAATTCGGCCATACACATCCAGAGCAAACTTGACCACATGCTGCATATCTTCAGCAGAAACAACGTCAGCTTTGACAGCAACAGCCTCGCCGCCATCCTGTTTAATTGCATTAACAATGGTATGCAGACGTTCCTCTCTTCTGGCAGCTAATACGACCTTCGCACCTTTTTCAGCTAACAATTTCGCTGTAGCTTCTCCGATTCCGCTTGATGCTCCTGTTATGATAACCACTTTATGTTGAATGTTTTCCATGAGTATTCGCTCCTTCGTCGCTATGATATTAAACACATGTTGAATATTTAACGGCCGTTGATTAATATTATAGACAGAAGCAGTGATTACTCAATGGTTGATATCGACGTAATTGTTTCATATCCAACAACACACGTGAAATTGTTGAATATCTGAGGGGGAACACCAGACATGGAGTCCGTTGTTAGAACCGACCGACGTATTCTCCGAACCAAGCAATCCATAACGAAGGCGTTTCTGGAGCTATTTTCGGAAAAAGATTTTGAAAACATCACCATTAACGAAATCGCGGAGCGTGCGAATGTGAACCGCGGCACCGTTTACCTGCATTACAGCGACAAGTACGACCTTTTGGACAAATGCATCGAAGCCCATATCAATGAATTGATTACGTTGTGCACGAACCAAGAAGCTAATCAAGTAAACGAGGCGATGATACAAGACCCCAAACCGATTTTTGATTATTTTCAAAGCCACTCGCCATTCTTCTCAGCTATGTTTTCCAATCAGAGAGTCTTCCTATTCCGAGACCGCCTGCTGAAATTTATCTCCGTTAATCTGATGGTTAAAATGGAAAAGCCGGGCAATCCTCCCGATATCGACATTGAAATCAAGGCCCAATTCATGGCCTCTGCTTTCATTGGCATTGTAGAGTGGTGGATCCTTCAACACATGCCGCATTCCACACAATTTATGGCTGATCAGGTAAGGAATTTATTTGAAAATAATCACGTTTAGTAACAATAATCGTCAGCATTTACTCCGCCCAGGGTTGCGTCGTCGTTGTCAGTTCCTCGCCCGACTCAATCGCGGATTGCATGATGATCGATACATAATGATCCTGCATCGCCTCAGCCAAGTCATAACATGATGGCCCACCCTGTACATAGTCCGCCATTCGAGTCAAACTAGTAGCAATTGCAATCTCATCATCGGACAAACGCCCGGGGACGACTGGGTTTTCGTACACCCAATCTTCGCCCGCGATAATCCCTTGGTGATAATATCCTTCCAAGTTACCGTTATGACCGGTATCAACTCTATGGAAATTGCCAGTGATAGGTGTTGTAAAATCCCTCAAATACCGGAACGTTTCATCCGATAATTCGCCACGGTTTCCGCGAACAAGGACACGATTTTGGCGAATCCAAGAGAAATACTGATCACCTGTAAAATCAAACAGCGCCAGTTGGTTTCCAAAACGAAGCGTAGCGATATCCTGCACCGAGTTGCCAATCACTTCACTTTCCGGAGGCCCATTACGCCCCGGACCTTTCACGATTTCAGAGGTAAATCTCTGACCACGAATAATGGCGTTCTCGAATTGAATGCCAAGCAACTTTCGGATCAGACTGACGCCATGATAACCGTGAGCAGCCGATACTTGCACCTGAGAAACGTCACCTAATTTACCTGATCTCACGAAAGCTATACGTGCGGCATGCATCGGCTGATACAAATATTGTTCGGCCACCTGTACGCGCCCCTTTAGCTTGGACACCGACTGGTACAAGTCAATCATACCCGAGATGTCATTGGCCGGAGGCGTCTCTGTCAATACGGGTATGTTCCTTTCTACCAGCTCCAGTGTGCAGCCAGGCATGGCATCCCTCGAAACGCAAACAACCGCGAATTGGAGCGGTCCGCTTGAAACGAAAGATTCCATGTCTCGGTAGGTTTTCACGCCCCATTTCTCCTCGATTTCCCTGCCTCGTTCCTCATCACGGACTAGCATCGCACGGACGGCGAAACGGTGAGGCTGCATTTGCGCAATGCGCAAATAAAATTCAGCTCTCCACCCTCGCCCTACAATTCCAAATTCGATTAAAGACATAACGGTTATCCCTCACTTTACGTTGTACACCACTTGACTTGGCAGTTCTAGACAATTCAATTGTCCACCATAAACGGCGCCACCATCGATGCCAATAATACGATTTATACCATAATAAACATGATAATTATCCGAATCGCCGTGCAGGGTATCGGTGGATGAATGACCGAAAACCACAATCTTCTCACCACTGTACCCTGTATGAAATTCGCCACGAATCCACATTAGCGTAAATGGATCCGTTTCCGAAACAGGCACGCCTGGCTGCACACCGGCATGGACAAATATATAGTCCTCCGTTTCGATATAGTGCTCCAGTTGCGTTATGAATGCCAAATGCTCCGATAATAAATCTGACTGCAGTTCTGGTTTAGTGAACGACTCCGCGTTCTCATCGAGGGCATAATCAGCTTCCGTAAACCCATAGCTTTGCAAAGTCGCATCGCCGCCATTGATTTGTGCCCAGCGTTTCCATGCGCGTTCATCCTGTGTGGTTAATGCTTTGATCATTAAATCCTCGTGGTTCCCTTTTAATACGCGCGCTCCGGCCTCTTTTAAAGCCATAACTCGTTCAATGACACCCTTGGCGTCTGGTCCTCGATCCACATAATCGCCCAGCAAAATCAGTTGATCTTGTTCGGAGTTGTACCCCGCGGCTGCTAGTAAAGCTTCAAACTTGGCAAGTTCGCCATGAATATCGCTAATGACAAGAATTCTTTTCATCTGTATCCCCTTGGTGTCTGGTTAAAGTCCCTTTATTATAAAAGGCCTAAGGCCGATCTGCAATTATCGAAAAACCCCCGAATCGCGTTATGAAGCGTTTCGAGGGTTTTTCTGGGATCACTTTTACTATTTGCCTATCCTATCCTATTGAGAATCAATAATCGTCAGCATTTCCTCCACAGACTTCCGCGGCTGCACCGTTGGAACGGATGCGGGATATCCGACATTCAGAAGGCCGACGATTTTCTCATCTGCCTGCAAGCCGACGGATTGTTGGAACTCCAATTCATAGTTATAATTGTTCGTTTTCCATACGACGCCGAGCCCTTGCTCCCAAGCGGCCAATTGGAAATTTTGAATGAGGGCGCAGACGGCACCGTAGTCTTCATCCCATTGCTTCTGGCGTGTATCTTCTTTCAGTATTACAACGAGATGCGCGGGAATCTTCATGAAATCGTTCCACTTGGGTATCCCGTGTTTTTCCCTCATCTCTTCATCATCATAGGTCTGGAGCATCGCATCTGCTAATGCCTTGCGTCCATCTCCTTTATACAAAATGAAACGCCAAGGCTGTCTATTCCCATGATTCGGTGCCCAAACGGCTACATTCAGTAACTCCAGCAGCAATTCGTCTGAAACAGGATCCTGTTTGAAATCACGAATTGTTCTTCTTTCTTTGATTAATGCAGCAATCGTTCCCACTTGTTTAGTTTCGGATAAGCTCATGTTGAACATCCTCCTCTATATGTTTAGATATGTACTTGTCGGATTTGCGGCCTTTTCCTTTCGGAATACACATCGGTGTACCGAAGAACGGATCCTCCATAATGTCACATTCCATCCCGAACACTTGCCGGACAAGCTCTGTATTAATAACATCCTCTGGTTTCCCTTGAGCAAAGACAGACTTATCTTTAATCGCCACGAGATGATGCGCATAGCGGCAAGCGAGATTAAGATCATGGAGAACCATGACAATCGTACGTTTCTCACGTTCATTAAGCTCAAACAACAGGTCCAAAATATCAACTTGGTGAGCCATATCCAAATACGTTGTAGGTTCATCCAACAGGATGGTTTGCGTTCCTTGCGCAAGCGTCATCGCAATCCACGCCCGCTGGCGTTGTCCGCCGGATAAGGAATCCACCGCGGTTTCTGCCAATTCGGTTGTTTTGGTAACAGCTAGCGCTTCCTTCACGCATCGCTCATCTTCATCCGACCACGATTTCAACCAATTCTGGTAAGGGTACCGTCCTTGTTTCACCAACTGAAAAACCGTTAACCCTTCGGGGGCAATTGGCCCTTGCGGCAAGATCGATAAGCGCTTCGCAATCTCTTTCGTAGGAATTTCCGCGATATGCTTGCCGTCCAAAATGATTTCCCCTTGAGCAGGTTTCAGTAAGCGAGCCATCGAACGAAGGAGTGTTGATTTCCCACAGCCATTTGAACCGATTAATACCGTAATCTTTCCTTTAGGCATAGTAAGATTCAAGCCTTCGATAATATTTTCTTTGCCATAGGTCAAATTGAGATTTCTGGTTTCCAAAGTTGGCACTCTCTTCACTCCTATCTTGAATTTCGCTTGGTGTACAGCAAATAGATGAAAAAGGGTGCCCCTACCGCTGCCGTGAATACACCGACTGGCACATCGAGCGGTAGAAAGAACGTTCTACCCGCTAGGTCCGCCAACATCACAATCGCGCCTCCGAGCAGTGCTGAGACGGGCAACAAGCTGTCAAAGCTTGAGCCCACCCATTTGCGTGCCATATGCGGAGCGATTAACCCAATGAATCCGATCGCGCCAGCTACAGAAACAGCTGCACCCGCTAACGCCACGCTGATGAGGAGCAATAACAAGCGGTTGATCTCTACTGCGCTTCCCGCGCTTGCTGCCACATCATCCCCGAGCTGCCCAATATTGACATGGCGTGCTAATAGAAATGCAAGTGGAATCAACACGACCGTCCATGGCAGAACGGTAAGTACATTTTCCCAATTCGCCGCGTAAACCGAACCTGTTAGCCATAGGTAAGCTGTACCAGGATCGTTCTTCGGACTAAAAACAATCATCATCGTCGTCGCAGCAGACATCAGCGATGACATCCCGATGCCAACGAGGATGAGGCGGATGGGTGTGACTCCTTTTTTCCAAGCGAGCATATACAAAATGACGGAAACAATTGCCGCACCCAGCATCGCCGAGATCGGCAGCCACCGAATGCTAAGCATGCCATTGAAATACGTGAGGAAGGTGACCGCAGCCACTGAAGCTCCACCCGTAACGCCCATCATATCTGGCGATGCCAATGGGTTTCGAATGATTCCCTGCATGATCGCACCTGCCGCTGCCAACGCAGCGCCTACTAACATGGATATGACAATGCGCGGAAGGCGCAGCTTTTGAACGACCATCGCATGATCATCGGCGCCAATGCCTATAACACTTCTAACAACATTAATCGGCGATATGTACATTTCTCCCATCCCCGTGCTGACAATCGCAATCACGACGCAAACCACGAGTAACAGGAGGGAAATCGTGAACGCTTTTTTTTCAACTAAAAAAGAAACCGCACCGTGTCGTGATCGAATCGGAACATGACCCTTCATGATTTGATAAGCCCCCTTCG
Source organism: Paenibacillus sp. J31R109 (assembly GCF_059692055.1). NCBI lineage: Bacteria > Bacillati > Bacillota > Bacilli > Caryophanales > Paenibacillaceae > Paenibacillus > Paenibacillus sp. J31R109. The sequence goes on from NZ_JCAUAR010000021.1 coordinate 60,215, forward strand.
TGCAATATAAATAAAGAATGGGGCACCAATAATGGCGGTCATAACACCTACAGGCATTTCCTCAGGAATCATAATAAATCTTGCAGCCAAATCCGCCAGTATCAGCAGAATTGCTCCTAATACAGCACAATAAGGAATGACCCAACGGTGATCACCACCGATGAAAAACCGAGAGATATGCGGAATGACAATACCAATGAATCCAATGGGACCCGCAACCGACACAGAGCAGCCCGCAAGCACGACAATGAGCAGGCCTGCGACTGATTTGACCCAGATCGTCTTTTGACCCAAGCCTTTCGCCGTATCCTCACCCATGAGAAGTAAATTCATATCTCGCGCGATGAACCAGGCAGCTACCCAGGAGATGGCCATGAAAGGGATGACTGTGATTAACATATCCGGGGAACGTCCGGCAATTGTACCGGTTAGCCAGAATAGCACCGTGTTTAACCCCTGTTGGTTCAGCACCAAGATACCTTGTGTGAAGGAGGAGAACAGCGCCGTCATCGCTGCGCCTGCGAGTACAATTTTGAGTGGCGTTAAGCCATCTCGGCCAAAAGAGCCCAAAATATAGACGGATAAGGCACCGACTGCCGCTCCGATAAAAGAAATCCACATCAAAGCTTGCATGGATGAAATCGATAAAGCTACCGCCGCAAGGACAACGAATAACGTGGCACCTGCATTCACGCCAAGTACACTCGGCGAAGCCAGAGGGTTACGTGTGAGCGTCTGCATCAGCGTACCTGCGATCGCTAAACTAGCGCCAATGGCAGCGGCAATACAAGCTCTAGGCACGCGCGTTGTGCGAAGAATAATTTGATCATTGATATTCTCGTCGTAATGAAAGATGGAAGCCCATGCTGTATGCCAGTCAAACTGCGTCGCACCGAAAAGAATGCTGGAAACAAAGCTCCCAAGCAGGATAAGAACCAGCGCTAGCAGCCCGGTGGTTTTCCATAAACTCGTATTCATAAGGTTCATGATGATCTCCTTGGAATTCACAAAGGAATGAACATAGTGTTCATCCCTAAGTGTTTCAACTATTTAATATCAAAATATTTGTAGAGATCTGCTAGCATGGCTTTGGCAGCCATCGAACCGCCCGCTAAGTTCCAAGTAATCGTGTCTACTTTAAAATATTTGCCATTTTTCACGCCTTTGAGGTTTTTCCAAAGCGGGTGAGCCGTCCAGTCGTTCTGCGATTTCTCTACCGCAGGTTCTTCCGAACTTAGACGCGTAATATCAAAGATATACTCGCCATCCAACTGCGACATTTGCTCTTTCGTGGTGATATTGACGACCGCTTTGCCTTCTACAATTTGAGCTTTCGGACGCGGCAAGCCAAGTTCCTTGAAGATCGTTCCAGCAAATCCTGTTGCATAGAAACGTGCACTGCCATCTCTCTCAAAACGGATAATGGAAACTTCCGCATTAGCTAATTTGTTGCCAGCTTTTTGTTTAAACTCCGCTACCCCTTTATCCCAATCCGCGATAATCTTCGCACCTTCTTGCTCTTTATAAAGAGCATCTGATGCATACTTCAAATTCGCTTTCCAATCGAAAATTTCTTCCGTAATGATTGTAGGTGCAATGCTTTCGAGTTGCGGATAAATTTTCTCGTGACGAGTTTTCGTCCCGATGATCAAGTCTGGTTTCAAAGCTACGATCGCCTCCACATTCGGCTGCGTTTCTTCACCTAGGTTCTTAACGCCTTCCATATTAGCTCTCAAATAGTTGTACCAAGGTTTCTCTTCCCATGATTCAACCGAACCAACTGGCTTAACACCCAAGTGTGTAACTATATCCGTCATACCATTGAATAGAACAACTACTCGTTCTGGTTTCTTCTTCAAAGTAACTGTACCCATTGCATGCTTAATTGTTTTCTCTACCGCAGCTGCAGCAGTTGCTTTAGCGGCTTCTGGCGACGCACTTGCACTGCTCGTACTACTCGCAGCTCCACCTGTTGTTGTGGAACTACCACAAGCCGTCACAGCGAGTGCTAGCAACATCACGATCATCATTTTAAAAGCTTTCATCCGTTTCTTCCTCCTTGTACAGCAAAGCACACACTGGTGATGAACAAGCCATCTATTTAGAATGCTGATGCTGACTCCCTATTTTTAATTGATAATAATTCTCAGTCTCAATTATAAAGGGCATATTTTCCAATGTACATATCCGATTTTATCCGATTTATTGACTGAATTTATCTTTGGTTGGATGTTCAATGTCTCTTATCAATAGGATAAATTTGCCAAATAGTTCTACAACGCTTATACTTATACCTAGATAATCGATGCATCGTAATTCTATAGTCATGAAAGGAGTCTTCCATGAAAATTAGTAAAGAACTCATGAAAGGAAGCACCGTCATCCTGATCCTGACTCTTTTGGACCGCAAGGATATGTATGGCTATGAGATGACCAAAGAGATGGAAAAGCACTCCGATGGCGTATTCACATTGAAGGAAGGTACGCTCTATCCCATTCTCCACACGCTCGAGTCGGAAAGCTTTGTTGAATCCTATTGGGATGAGAAAGACGGACGCAAACGGAAGTATTATCGCCTAACGAAGCAAGGGAAGGGCGAGCTTACGGCAAAGAAACAAGAATGGTTCCTCTTTCGCAATACTGTTGATCGGGTACTTGGGGAGGGCGGCGTATGAGTAGCTTTCGTCATCATGAGGAGATTACTGCGTTCCTGAAACAGGTTTGTCTTGAAATTAAAGCGAAAGAGGTTCACAAAGAAGTACGCGCGGAACTTATGAGTCATTTGGAAGAGTTAATTGAGGAGAAATTAAGCAACGGGGTTCATTTGGATAGGGCTGTTAAGGAATCCATTGCGCAAATGGGGGCGGCTGATGTGATCGGGCAGCAGTTTCATCTTGCCCATCGGCCTCGGTTTAATTGGGGGTTGCTTGCCATTGTCGTGCTTTTCATGACTATGGGGTTGGTTGCCATATTTTCTGCTGAAAATGCCGCTTATCGTCAGAACCTCACTTCGATTGGACTGAAACAAATCGTATATTTGGGCGTAGGCTCAAGCATCATGCTACTCATTGGTTTTAGTAATTATAAGAAATTAGCTGCGTACGCTTGGGCCCTCTATCTGGGTACTATTGCGTTACTTGGCTATGTTATTCTATTTGGGACTAGGGTTAACGGCGCTGCTGGTTATGTGTATTGGTACTACTTTCAACTGAATATTCCAGCGCTCTCTCCCTATTTGTTGCTAATTGCTATAGCGGGTATTTGGAGCACACCACCGAAAGTAATTGCAAACGTGTCCTCAGCGCATGCATTCCTAAGAAAATGTTGGATTCACGTGGGAATCATCTGGCTGCCAGGTTTACTCATTTTAGCTACACATTCTCTTGATAATTTCATTCTATTCTTTATTGGATGCATGACCATGTTGCTCGTTATGAAAAAGAAGCGAATTATACTTATACTCGTTGCACATTGTAGTCTAGTTGCCGTGGCGTTTGGTTACTTTGTATTAAGTCAATCCTATCTACTACAACGCCTTCTTTCCTTCACACATCCCAATGAAGATCCACTAGGCATGAATTTTGTACTCACTCAGTCCAAAATCGCTATCTATTCCACTGGTTGGTGGGGGCATGGATTTGGAGCGCCGCTAAGCAGACTGCCAGATTTTCAAGCTGAACTGATGTTCCCTTTTCTTATCTATTGCTTTGGTTGGGGTGCTGGTATCGCCATACTCATTATGGTAGCCCTGTTCGTGCAACAAACCGTTAGCGTTTCCCGCAATGTGAAAGATCCCTACGGAAAAACGATCGTATCAGGACTACTCGCGGTGTTTGTCACGCAGTTCATGTGGCATATGCTCATGTCAATCGGCCTAGCTCCGTTCAGCTCCTTCCATCTTCCTTTTATAAGCTATAGCGGGTCTCTCGTCATTTTTCAGTTTGTTGCCATCGGCCTTATGCTTAGTGTGTATCGACGAAAGGACCTCGGTACATTGGAGGTTACCTAGGCTTATGGACGATTTTACAGCCACTCAGCCACTATCCCTTACCAATTTGTCCTACGGACATATACTTTAGGGAGAACCCAATAGGGAGGATCTGTGTGCAATGAAATCAGACCGTGTCACAATTATCATTGAAAAAGGGAAGAAACGCATTATTGCACAATCGCCAATTCATCGCATAGATAGACTGGTATTCGTCATCAACCATCAATTTACGAATGCCCCAAATACAACGCAGCTCGCTAGTGGTGCCGGTCGCAGCAGTGCCGCAGGCAGCAACGCTGCTATTAAATCTCCGCATAGTCAGCAACAACAAAGTGTTGGAGCAGGTGGCAAAGCGAGGAACCGATTAGGGAAAGGCGCCAAAAGCAAGTTATCGGACAGCAAAAGCCTCTACGATATCCGTCGTAAAGGCAAAGAAATCATCGTTGTCATTAACGATCAAATTGTGAAGCTCCCCAAACATGCGGCGAATGCATCAGCTACCCAAGTGGCAAGCGGCGCCGGCAAATATAGCACCAGCGGGACTAACTCCGCCATCGATAGCCCTGGAACCAAACAGCAGGATGCCGTCGGTGGGAGTGGCAAGGCTTCTAACACATTGGCTAGCAAGCGTAGGCGTAGGATGAAGAAGTAGCCTATAATAGAAAAAGAGCCATCCTTTAGAGTTCCTTTAGAGGGTGGCTTTTCTACTGCTTATGGTCATCCTATTTGCAAAAAGTAGTCATAATAAAAACCTTGAATGAGCAGCACAACATCACCAAATAGTCCCACAGTAAAAAACATGAAATAATAAGTCGCTTTGGATACTTCTTTGTTAAATAGCTCCTTAAACGCTTGAATGATCAATCTTTCGAATTTAAACCAATTGAGTATCCAACCAACGATTAGAAAAGTGATGATTGTCATGCGTCACAACCTCCAAGTAATTATTAGCATTATGGACACAAAACGTGTAACTGAGCAATTTTCCAGCTAATCACGAAATCTCAGGAGATTCGGTGAAATCAAACTGTATGTTTCCATTTATTATCCATATCTGGGAGGTCGACACCCAACCACATAAAAGTAAAAAGAAGCCGCCGCTCCACGCGAGACAAGCTTCTTTTGGGTGGCACTACAGTGACGCGACTGCTTGCCCCAGCAGCGACTGCAGCTGCTCAGCATCAAAGCCATCACCTTGGCGCAGCTTCAATGTCTTTCGCTCTGGCGGACCGTCAAACAATTCCTCCGGAACGGTAAGTCCGCTCGCATTAAAGATCGTGAAACTGACGGCATCCTTCGATGTTGAGATGACAGCGGCGTATTTCCCATTTTTCAAAAAGTGAGGCTTCTTGTATTGGATACGCTCATTAGCATCAGGTACCGCTTGCAGCACAACCTGACGCAATTGGGTGGACACCTCCCGCTGCCATGGCTCCTTTAAGGCTTCAATAAAATCAGTTACATCCTGGTTCATTTGGTATTCACTCCTTCGCATTATTCTCTCATTTGTAACATGCATTGCAGATCCTGTAAGTCGGCCTCCAGTGCCCGCAACTGACTAGGCTCCCCTATGAAACTGGAACGCTCTTCGAGCTTCCGTAATTCAATCTCGTACTCGCCACGATCCGCTGGAATTGGCATACGAAGCGCCCATTGCAGCGCCTCTTCCTCCGAGCTGACCTCGATCAGCGTATACGCCGATAGAAGCTCTTGCTGAAGTGGAAAAGGACCTGCCAACAATTTCGGTTCTCCGCCACCGGATGGATAACAAATGCGAACCCCTGCCCAGCTTGGCTGAAGCTCCTCTTCGGCAAGCAGCACGCCAGCCATAGCTAATGACTTCTTGTAGGCAATCATTTGATCAATGTAGGTTTGGCTTAGCTTCACCCTCGCCTCAGAGAATCCTGTTGCCTTAACCATGAATATATATCGCAACTAGCGCTCCCCTCCTTCACATTCTGCGGCTCGTTTCAATAAAACAAAACGTTCTCGCTCATTCCTCGTTAAGGATGCCGCTCGTTCAAATTCCAAGCGAGCTTCATCTGCCCGCCCCAGCTTCACAAGAAGATCGCCGCGAACGCTAGGCAGCAGATGATAGTCTTTTAAGGCGGGTTCTGCCTTCAGTTCATCGACTAGCTGCAACCCAAACGCCGGACCAAATGCCATCGAAATCGCGACCGCTCGGTTTAACTCGACGATTGGCGAAGGAGCTACTCGCGAAAGCGCTTCGTAAAGAGCAGCAATCCGAACCCAATCCGTCTCTGCGGCTGTCGCTGCTTGCGCATGGCAGGCAGCAATCGCTGCTTGGAGCGAATAGGCTCCGAGTGGCCTGCCAATCTTACGGCTGCGATCTAGAGCAGCCAGGCCTCGGCGGATCAAAAGCTGATCCCACTGCCCCCTGTTTTGATCCATGAGAAGGACAGGTTCTCCTAAGTAGTTAACCCGCGTCTTAAATCGCGAGGATTGTATTTCCATCAAGGCAACGAGTCCGTGAACCTCTGGCTCCATTGGGCTAGTTTCCGCGATGATGCGTCCCAGTCTTAATGCCTCCTGACACAGGACTGGACGAATCCATTGTTCCCCTGAGGTTGCCGAATAGCCTTCGTTAAACATCAAATAAATGACCTCAAGCACGGCAGACAGACGGTCTCGAAGTTCTTCCGCAGATGGCACCTCAAAAGGTACCTTCTCCGCACTAAGCGTCCTCTTTGCTCGGACAATTCGCTGGGCAATGGTGGCTTCAGCGACGAGAAATGAACGTGCGATTTCATCCGTCGTAAGCCCGCACAAGAGTCGAAGCGTCAATGCGACTCTCGCCTCCTGCGATAACACAGGATGGCAAGTCATAAAAATCAGACGAAGCAGATCGTCACCGATCTCCCCGTCCAACGCTTGATCGACATCTTCAATCGTATACAACTCCATACTTTGTGCGATCTCTACATACTTCTGATCACGCAATTTATGCCTGCGCAAGTCATCGATTGCGCGCCGTTTCGCGGTCGTCATCAACCAAGCACCCGGCTTGTCTGGAATTCCTGTATCTGGCCATCGATCGAGGGCAATTAACAGCGCATCTTGCGCAAGGTCCTCCGCGAGAGCCACGTCCCGCGTTATTCTCGTTAACCCTGCGATAATCTTAGCAGACTCTATTCGCCAAATTGCTTCTATCGTTCGGTGTGTAGGTGAAGCACTCACCTTTTGTTCTGCTCTTTCTCACTTATTTCCAGATTACCTATGATATCTTCCAGCTCATACACTTGTCTGAGTTCAACCTCTCCCTGACCGAATCCATGGGGATCTGGCATACGCATTGCCCACTCAATGGCTTCTTCCCGCGATTTAACTTCAATCAGCGTATAACCCGCTATCATTTCTTTCGCTTCCGTAAATGGACCATCCACAACCTTCGGTTTGCTGCCAGGCTCCGGGTAGGAAATGCGAATTCCTTTTGAACTGGGTTGTAAGCCATCGGCAGCCAACAAAACACCGGCTTTCATTAATTCCTCATTATACTTTTGCATTGCCTCAATAAGTTCCTGGCTCGGCATTACCCCTGCTTCTGAATCCGTTGTCGCTTTAACAATCATCATAAATCTCATACTGTGTTCTCCTCCTATTATTGTGAATTTCAGCTGTTAGTTCCTGTCTAAAAAGAATGCCTTAAGCTCCATTGCAATAAGTTTCGAATGGAGTTTCTTGGTATGTCCAAGCCCTTTCTTACTAAGTAGCTGCGCGTTCGGCAGTACATCCGCCAAGGCTTGTGCGCTGTGACGCAGCGATGCTGGACTTTCAGTCCCTTCAAGTACCAGGGTTGGCATCGTGACGGTTCTCCACCGTTCTTTTGGCAGCGGCTTACCCTCAAGATAACCATCCAACAAAGCTGCATCATATGGGAGCGTGTGTGCCACCGCCATGAGATTGGACCATACAGATCTCATCATACGCATCATACTGACAACGAACGAAGGAGCTCCCATCCCTTTTGTCATAAAATACTTAATTGCCTCCGCCCGCTGATTAGCCGCAATAAGCCGGGTAACCCGCTGCACGAAATCATCTGGTGATTTGCGATCCGTGGTTTTTACTACAAACGGGGGTTCATGTAACGCCAATTTTGTAATATTGGCCCCCCTTGCTGCTGCCTGCAGGGAAAGGACCGCCCCAGATGACAATCCCCACACATAAGCGGAACCGCCAGCTTCATCAATCATTGCCTGCAGATCTTCAAACTCGCGTTCTATCTGATAGGGCTTAGTATCCCCGCTGTCCCCGCGGCCGCGGCGATCATAGTTATACACCGTGAAATGCAGCGCAAGCAAGTCCGCCAGCTCCACCTGGCCGGGGAATTTACGATAGCTGAAAGCTCCCGCTACCAAAATAAGCGCGGGTCCTTGCCCTGTTTTGTCATACGCGATTTTAGTGCCGTCTTTCGAGGTGGTCATGTGCATGTTATGCCTCCATTTCTTTCAAACAATTTTGCTCTTTATATGAACGACGAATAGATCCCGTTGAAATCGACACAACAAAGAAAAATTTTAAAAAATAACGAAAAAAACTTAGTATTCATATCAACATGGTAATAAAAGTTCTCTAACTTAAAGGAAATCCCTTCCCATTTCCATCTAATATAAAAAGCAGTCTACGACACCAATGTGCCTAGACTGCTCCTATTTTGTCATCAAATCCGCTGGACAGCGAGCGTGCTCTCTATGAAGGACACTTGCAGCTCTGGGAACGCATCGCGTATCCTCTCCACGACAGTCCGCATGCCTGCCTCTTCGCTCTTCTGATGCCCCGTTACGATTAGCGCCTTCGCAAATCCCATATCCGCAGCATCCCGTACATACTCATTCGTCTCCCACTCATTCGTCTCGCCAACGATCAAGAGGTCAATCTCTTTCGTGCCGAGAAACTTGATATGGGCACGACCGCCAGATGCGCCAGGCAATAGACCGAATTGCTTCACCGGAAGATCCGGATCTCCGGCAACAAGCATACTTGCTATGCCTAGTTTATTTTTCAAATGCGTGGCGATGGTGCGCACGGTATGTTGTTCGCTAGAAGGCGGTGTTAGTAGGTTCATCTGCTCTGGATTTGCGTAAGCTTCCCATTCAAGCTGTTTCAACATGCCTACCAGAATACCATCTGGTTTATAGCTATGTACGTAATCGTGCAAACGAAAAATCGCAACACCCGATTGCTCGATGAGTGCACGCTTCTTTTCATAAACAGGATTTCCGCTAAGCCATTCGACTTCATCCATGTGATTGTAATACGTAGGTTCGTGGGTGATGATGAGATCAACGCCTGATTCAACAGCTTGCTTAATGACACCATAGGTTGTCATAAATACGACAGCCACCTTGCGAACTTCTGCATCTACGCGTCCGCTCTTCAGTGTATCCACCGTCTTGTTCAGCTGTCCGACGGGCTCAATAAGGCAATCTAACACCATTTGTACAGTAATCATGATAAAAGAAACCTCCCCTAAGTTTCGTAATCATTGCCCTTATTAACTAGGTATACAAGTGATAAACTTCTCGAGATAACCATCGAACGGGAACGCCTTGTTGGCAACTTTTTCTTTTAAAGCAGCCATTGCTTGCTCAGCTTGATGGACCAGATCCTCTGGATACCCAAATTTAATCGTATGGGCAGCAAATTCTTCCTCATCAACGACTTGCCAAACACCTTTTCTCTTCACATAATCTAAATCCAAATCCACAAAAGAAACAGTCGTTCCCTTCATCACGGAAGGCTGGTTAATATTGCAATAAAATTCACTCAATACGCCATCAACAACATCCGCACTAACTGTGTACCAAGAATCAAAAGAGAAAAATTCAATCGTCCAATTCTCAACTGTAAATACCTTTTGCTTCGTATAATGATGAAGCTGCCTTCCGTACTCACCTAAAACAACGATATGTGAATCCGTCTTTTCTAATAAGGTGGTGCGCCATTCGTAGTGCAGGAGATTGCCGTATTTTAAAGCTTGAATCGTGATTTGATTATCCATGGTGTCATCCTTCTATAGCTTCTGAGTGTCCATAAGAGACCTGAGTTCATCCATGATCTCATCAGGGAGCGGCTCATTCATCAGCTTGTTTAGAATATCTTGATCGGCTCCTGTTTTCTTCAAATAAGCAAGCAATAGGGCTGCCTTTACCGTCCTATTCATTAAAGCATACGCGATATACCAGACTTCAGGACTGCCAACTTGAATGCCGTTCCATGTAGCACAAGGGGTGGATGACAGTCTGCATAAGCCTTTATCCGTATGGATGGCTAGACCACTAATGATTTCTACCTCAGGAGTATCGCTAAGAACCACTAACTTATATTGCGTAGCGAATGGATAATCCCCGCTCATTTTTTCCTCGATATGATCGTGCTGTAAAGCCTGTAACACCCCATCTTTCGGAGCTTCAACCATGACGTCCCAGTCGCCAACCGCATCGATTAAACCCAAGCTAAGCAGTAACCCGCTTCCCCCCAAGGAGTAACGAATACCAGCTTGATCCAGCTTTTGAGTTACAGCAGTTAAGCTTCTCATTTCTACCTTCACGCTCATCCAGTTATCCTCCTATACGACTTATTCTATCACGTTACATCGGTGTTATCCCTCACCTATTTCAATTCTCCCATGTTCCTCTTCTGATCCTTCCAAAAGGCATCCCACTTGCCTAATGTCTCTTGAATGGACGTCTTTCCCATCAACAGCGCTTGGCTATGATCCATAGCTATCTTGTCCCAGTTGCTGATCCCTGGATACTGAAAAGGCGGTTTATAGAGCAGGTATTTGTCAGGTTTAAGCGTCATGTCGAGTAAAGTTTTATAAGGACCTGTTTGGAAAAAGGAATCCGATGCCGCAGAAGTGTGAGTCGGAATTACGCCATATTTTTTAGATAATTCGGTGTTCTGTTTAGCACCTGAAAGAAAAGCAATCAGCTTCCATGCTTCTGCCTTATGCTTGGAATAAGAAGCCATCCCCCATCCCGCTCCGCCCACGCTCACAAGTGCGTTACCCGTTGGCCCTGTTGGCATAGGTGCTGTTGACCACATGTCTGGCTGCATGGCGTCCTGTATGGTTTGAATGACATCCGGATCCTGCAGCAATATCCCCGTCGTGCCCGAGGTGAACGCGTCTACTTGCTCTTGGAAGCCCCAGTATATGGAATCCGGCGGCGATGCTTCCTTGTACAGCTTCACATACATGTCCATCGCTTTCACCGCTTCAGGTGAAGCATATACCGTAGACCCATCGTTCAGAAAGGGACCGTCTTCCAAATTAACGCGATCCCCATTATAGGCCAGAATCAGGGAATCCAACGTAGAAACGGAGCCTTTGGCTCCACGAAATGAGAAACCATACCGATTTTTGGCGGGGTCTGTTAATTTTTTGCTGATTTGATACAACTCTTCCCAAGTAGAAGGTGGTTGAAGGCCTGCCGCTTCAAACCAATCCTTCCTGTAAAATATTTGCCGCTGATACAAACCGTTCGCAATAAAGTAATTTTTGCGGCCGACAACAGAGATCGATTTGGCTGCTTTAGATAACGTATTTTGTTCCTCCCACGTAGCCATGTAGGTGTTTAATGCGTCAATATAGCCCTGACTCGCCAGATCAGCGACATTAATATCACGAACTTCAAGAACGTCGAGCTCCTGCTTGACACTCAGCATCGTTCGGATCGTAATATCCGCCTGCCCAAATGGAGGTGAAATGAGTTCCACATGGATATTCGGGTTATGGCTCTCGAATTGAGCAATCAAACCTTTCAGAATACGGGTCCGATTCGGATTCGTTAAGCTTTCGATCATTCGCAGGGTCACTTTATTCTCGGTTGATGGCGCTGAAGCTTGCGTTTGCTGTTCCTGACTAGAACAGCCTATTAAAAAGGTAACAAGTAGTAGCCAACTCATGCATACGAACCACACCTTCCTCTTACGTTGCCTCATCCTCATCATGGTTTCCCCCTTGTGCTCAAATGGTTAGCCATTCTGTAAAAGTTTCTCTGTTGTGTCATACACCCTTCTCTCTGCTAGCAGCTCTCCGCATTCTTGGGTCGGAATGGGACGACTGTAGATATAACCCTGAATCTCATCGCAATTGCATGCTTGTAATAAGGCCACTTGCTCCATGGTCTCTACCCCTTCAGCAGTCACTCGCAAATTCAGGCTATGTGCCATGATGATGATGGCTCCAACAATGGCGCGTTCTTTGGGATTGATCACCATATCATCGAGAAATGATTTATCAATCTTTAATCGTTGTATCGGAAAATTCTTCAAATAATTTAAGGAAGAATAACCTGTGCCGAAGTCATCAATTGAAATTTTCACTCCTAAGGCATACAAGCCTTGTAAGGTTAAAATCACCTTCTCCACATCTTGCATTGCGATGGATTCCGTAATTTCCAATTCTAAATATTGCGGTTCCAAACCTGTTTCCTGCAAAATGTGAGCAACGGTTTGGATGATCTCCGAATTTTGGAACTGATGAATCGATAAGTTGACAGCTACGTGTACCTTGGGGAGCCCGGCATCCTGCCAAGCTTTATTTTGCTTACAGGCTGTGTATAGAATCCATTTACCGATTGGAACGATGAGTCGAGAGTACTCAGCAATCGGAATAAACTCCGACGGCGGTATGAAACCATGCTTAGGATGGTTCCATCTCGTTAACGTTTCAACCCCAACAATGGTGCCGGAACTCAGTTCGATTTGAGGCTGGTAATACAGAAGCAACTCATCACGCTCTATCGCATGACGCAAGTCTCTCTCTAGAGACAGCTTTTCATAGCTATTTTTTTCCATTGTCGTGTTATAGAACTTATAATTATTTCTACCGCTTTCCTTCGCACTGTACATCGCAGTATCTGCGTACTTCGTCAAACACTGGATATCGTTGCCATCCTGCGGATACCTACTCACACCAATGCTAACAGATACATGAAGTTCTTTCTCTTCGTAGTATACCGGTTTTTGAATCTGTGTCGTGATCTGATGAATAATGGACAATATCGCATCGTGATCGCTTGTGTTCGGCAGTAAGATTAGAAATTCATCTCCCCCAAAACGAGCTACCGTACAATTTTGATCCAGAACACCTTCAAGTCTGCGCGCTGTTTCGATGAGCATCCGATCGCCGGCCTCATGGCCGAAGGTATCGTTAATAATTTTAAAGCGATCCAAATCCAGAAAAAGCACCGTAAACTCCTGCCTATTGTGCCGGGCTAACTGAATCTCCTTTTCGATAACCTCCATAAACAATTTACGGTTTGCTAAATCGGTCAAATGATCATGGTAAGCCATATATTGAATTTTGATCGCATTTCGCCGTCTCTGTAAATAGTAATTAATCAAATAGGTAATGACAGCAATTCCGATCATACTAATCAGCATACTTTTGCCAATCGCATTCGCATCCTTAAACAATTCCGATGTGGGGATTACGGCCTGTACAATCCAATCACTCGCCGCTATTTTCTCCGCTACAACCAACTGCATTTCCCCGTCCACCTTAATCGTTATACTGTCGGAAGGGTGTCCTGCGTGTATCGGATTCGTATGGAATACGTTGGGGATGCGATAAAAGTCTCCTTCTAGTTCCGAAAACGTTCTCGTCATCAATTGATTAGCAGGATTCAATATGACCATTTCACCATTTTGAATATCACCAAAAGAACGTTTTAAAACCTCGGAACTAATCTCAATGAGAAGCACATACTTCATACCTGAACTCAATTTAATGAGTCGATTAATGGCAAAGGAAGGTTGTCCTACGTTGGAATAGCCATATCTTTTCGTTGCCAGCCAGCCGATTTCCCCATTCGCAATAACCGCTCTCTGAAACCATTCCTCTTTGCTATAATCGACGATTTCGGTATGCAGGGTATCCGTTGTAATCTCTTTGAGCTTCGGGTCCACCGGGATCAGGTGTATATTGGTGATATCACTTTTACTAAAAAAGCGAATAGCTAAGCTCTCCACAATTTTATTCCGAGCCACGAATTTCTCGTTCTGATTGGTTGTTGCGCTGCCGTACACATGGAGTTGATGCAACATTTCTTCGTCGGTCAAAATACTAAAGGTGATATCTTCGTAATTACGAAAAATGATATTTAACGTGTCTCTGGATTGTACGACGGTTTGCTTAGCCGCCAATGTCACCTTATCTATGACGATCTGCTGTGAATGCGAGTAAGAGAAATAGCTGAACCCGACAAAGAGAATTACCGTGCCGCCTACCGCCCACACAAACAGCTTAAGGCCCACTGCCTGCACGTTGGGGTCTTTACGAAATAAGTCGAAATAGTGTCGCCATAGCTTAGCGAGCTTGGATACTATCGGTATCAAAAGGATAATCCACTCCTGTCTGCTCTACAAATACTGGACTTCAGAACGATCCACTTATGAACATCACATCTGTTGACTACATAATATACCAAAATTGTTTAGTATCTATATAGAAAAACATTAATAATGTATTAGCGATTCGACACGAATATCCTTTTTATTACAAAATTCGTGCTTACTTACATGAAAAAAGGCTACCCCACACATAGGGTAACCCTCCAAGCGCTATGGTCCAATTCCATCACCTATCACACTGCCGGTTCGAATCATTACTCTACTTATTTAACCTGCCCTCAAACGATTCCACTTCTTGTCGCGTCGGCAGTGAGGTTTGAGCGCCAAAGCGAGATACCGTTATGGCACCTACTTTCGCTGCAAATGCGATCGCTTGCTCCATGGTGTATCCTTCGCCATGCCACACCGCCAAAGCTGCATTAAAAGAATCACCCGCTGCTGTAGTATCCATCACGTTCACCAGGTAAGCAGGGTAGGTTCCTGCTACGCCATTTAGGTGATAAGACACTCCTTTTTCCCCTTGGGTAATAATAACGTCAGTCTTCGTTAAGCTCCGCAGCTCGTTCATAACGTCCGAATGCTCAGTAACCACTGCTTGTCCAGATGTCAGAATAGCTGCTTCTGTCTCATTGGGTGTTACCAAGTCAACGAAAGGCCATATCTCATCCGGCAACACCGCAGCTGGTGCAGGGTTTAAGATCACTTTTACACCGTAGCTTTTGGCAAGTTGAACCGCACACATAACCGTTTCTTGGGGAATCTCGAGTTGTACGAGCAAAATATCCGCGCCAACAAATACTTCTTTGGCACGCTCTACTTGCTCTGGTGTCACACTGGCATTCGCGCCTGGTACAATCGTAATGCGGTTTTCTCCATCCTGTACTTGAATCAACGCAACACCCGTCGTTTGCTGAGGATCCGTATGAACGTAAGAAGTGCCTATGCCTTCATGGGCTAATTGCTCCAGCATCTGCTTGCCAAACGGGTCACCGCCCACGCAGCCAACCATCTCAACATGTGCCCCCAGTCTAGCTGCTGCAACTGCTTGGTTCGCGCCTTTTCCACCTGGAATCATGACGAATTCTTGCCCTGTCACGGTCTCCCCAGCAACTGGAATATGTTCAGACTTCACAACGAGATCCATATTAATACTGCCAACAACGACGATTTTTGCTTGCTTGGTTTGCATGTTACACCCTCCTTTTTTTTAAAAAAGCACACTTTTACTTTCGAATAACTCTTTTATCTGTTGCTGCTTTCAGCCATAGGGGAAACTCATTTAACAATTGATGATATAACTCTTCATCGGATATCGAAGCAATATCCTTGATATGAATAAAATTAGCGTTGTCCACGATCCGACCTTCCATCGTATCCAGTTGCTTCAAAACCTCGAAATCCGACTCCCCAATGCCAACGAATTGCCAAAACAACGGTTTGAGTGAGGATTCAACGATTACTTTTTTTATCGATTTTACAACGCCGCCATCATTAATAAAAATAACAAAAGCCGGAAGATTCGACTCTTCTTCCTCTGTATATTTACGGATAACATCTTTCATAACTGGCGGCTCGTTATTTCTACCAAACTTATGTATATCCCTATTATTAATAATGTTTTTAACGACATATTGGTCAAAATCTCGCTCTGTTGCTGCCGTCAATCGACTGAATTCATTATCATATACCCAAACGTCCAAGGTCGCATTATCATCAAATTGACACGCAACTGCCAATATGCGTTCAACCACCTCTTGAACGGTTCCGTTCTTATATAAAAGCTGCATAGATCCAGAGATGTCGAGTACTAAGCCAACCCTTGCCGCTACATTCACCATTTTTTTCTTCTCTAAAGTGATTTGAACGATCTTCTTACGTAGATCAATGGATGAAAGATTAGGTTGCTTAACCACTTCAACGGATTCCTGCTCAATCTCTGGTTCAATGACTAAACCATAATTCGTGCATAATGAGGCTAATCCGCCAAAAAAACCACTGCCAATCGTATTAAACTTCCATTCCCCATTGTGCCTGTATAGCTCCCCTACAACTATGGCCGTTTCTTTGGACAGATCCGCTCCATATTCATATCGAAAAAGCTCCTCGCCACGATCAGCATCGATTAGCCTTACATACCTATTAGATACATCTTGCATGTAATATCCTTGCTTTTCACCTTCATGAATCGTTAACGAAAAAGCAATTCTAGCCGTACTTTCTGGAATCTTTGCTAGACATAAGGAGATGGCTTCTTTATCTTGTCCACTAGCTTGACCATGCGTCACTCCGCCATTGTACGCGGCAGGATTCCCATAAAAGATAAAGTCTTCGTCTTTTTCGCACCGATTATTTGCCGATAACACAAAACAGGAAGCATCAATGCTCAATTTGGCGTCTGCCGACCAACCGAATTGCACCCTAAGGTTTGATAACGCTCTCCCCTTTGTTACATCCACCTTTTGTCCTTTTGTCAGAAGCATACATGTATCCCCTTAGCACTTAGAAATAGTAGTCTCTACTTGTCAACAGTACCATACAATGGTGAACTATCAAGTAAAGATTAGTGAGATGATAGGCGGGTACGGTAAAATAAAAAACGCCCATCTCCCAACCGGGGATGGACGTCAAGAAGCGACTATTCGTTCATTGCTTATTTCGAAGCTTTCCAAGCATCGATCTGTTTCTGCATCTCAGCCAAAATGTTGTCCAAGCCTGCTTTCTTCAGCTTGGCATTCATAGCTGGCAGTGTTGTGTCTGGGTCAGCAATCCCCGTGATCAATCCCGCATAGAATTCATCCACGACGGATGCGGTTTGTGCCAATTCACTTTTCACGTTACTTGGGTCAAAGGAGAAGCCGAGAATTTTGGATGGAATCGCTGCGGCATTCTTATCTGGACCTGCTGGGAACCATTTCGGCTGTGTTGCACTGGTCCGGTACGAGTTAAACATGTTGCCGTATTCCCAACCGGAATCCACCCAGTAGCCGGCATTGTCCATCTTTTTGATCAAACCGTCTGAAACCTTCGTATAATGCTTACCTTCGATCCCATAGCTCATCAAATTAAACAGTTCCGCATTCGAGTACATCAAATTGTAGAACATCATCGCTCTGGCTGGATCTTTGGATGTGCGAGAGATGGCCGTCATGGTCGCAATAATAGAGCTTGTGCTCATGTAGGGCTTCGAGAACTCGATCGCTGCTACATTCGCTGCGTCGCCACCACCAAATTTTTGCGCTTGGTTAGCTGCTGTATCTGGATTGATCACCGTGAACGTGGAGGAGACATATTTTCCTGCCAGTTCATCCGAGTTCGTATCTTTGATCGTCGCAGCGTCTTTACGAATAATGCCTTTGGAATACCATTCACGCATTTGTTTCAAAAAGGCCGTAAACTCCTTCGTTTCATACAAATTCACGACTTTTGAGGACGCATCGTCGATGCGAACAACCCCTGGGTTCTTTTGCGAGAAGTATTCAAGACCGATGGCGCTGCCGTAGTTCCCCATGACATCCATATCACCTTTTAAGCTGAACGGATATTTGTCCGGTTCCGACGCTTTTACTTTTTCGAAAAATGGTGTCAAATCGCCCAATGTCTTAAACTGATCGGCTTTATAGCCATATTTGTCTAATGTAGTTTTATTAATTAGTACGCCTGGTGTACGAGCCAGAACTTGCGTGTTGATGATACCGTACAGCTTGCCTTTCACTTTCGCCGCATCCCAAGCTGATGGTGGAACTTGCTTTAGAATGTCTGGACCGTATTTGGGCAACAGATCGGTGATATCCAAGAATGCCCCTTTGTTTACATTTTGCAGGTAGTCATTTGTCCAGTTGGATGTGAAAATAAGATCTGCTTTCTCGCCAGAGGCTGCAATCGCTTGCATTTTCTGATCATACGTACCCCAATCGACCAATTGAATGTTCAATGTTGCGTTGATTTTCTCTTTGGTAATTTTGCTCATCGCATCTTGAACCAACTTCGCATCAGGGAACACGCTTTGCGGCAAATACCAGGTAATTTCATATGGCTTAAGCTCTGTTGTTGCTGGCGCCGACGCAGTCGTCGTTGCCGCTGGAGATGCAGGCGCTGTGCTGGCCGCAGGGGAAGGTGAAGAACTATTCGTGCTGGAACCGCAAGCACTGAGCAGCATGGCTAAGGACACACAGCTTACAATAACGGGAGATAATGCTTTGATTGATCTATTTTTCATATCATCGAACCCTCCTGATTTCATGGTCAACATGGTACTAAGAAAGAGATGTATTATCATCCGATCCGGATTCGGATTGACAAACGTTTTGAAGCCATACATTCAGTTAGCCTTTAACTGCACCCACTGTCAATCCTTTGATCAAGTATTTCTGAAAGAAAGGGAAAGCGAACAACATCGGGCCTGCAGCCAGAATGGCAATCCCCATACGGGAAGATTCAGCTGGAATCGCACTCATATCAATGCTGATGCCTGCTTGCATATTTTTCGTCAAAAACTCGATATTAGACATGATTCGCTGCAAGTAGTATTGAAGCGGAATCAGATTCTCATTTTGAATGTACAGCATGGCAAGCCACCAATCATTCCAGTAAGCTAATGCGTAGAACAAACCTACTGTCGCTAGGGCTGGTTTCGAAAGCGGAAGAACAATTCGCACAAAAGTGCTCAGTTCGGAAGATCCATCGATTTTGGCAGACTCAATAATTTCAAAAGGTAACCCATCCATAAAACCCTTCATGAGCATCGTAAACCAAGCGCTGACCCCATACGGAAGAATTAAGGCCCAAATCGTATCCTGCAGGTGCAACACACTGGTCATCACGATATAGGATGGAACCAATCCAGCATTAAAGAGTAAAGTGAAGAACACGAAGTATCCTGTGATACGGCTATACCGATAATCCTTCCGCGTCATGATATAGGCCAGGGAAGAAGTGAGTATCAAGCTTAATACGGTTCCTACGACCGTCACAAAAATCGTCACCATATAGGATTGAAGCAGCGCTTTTGGCGTTTGAAAAATATACGAATACGCGACAAACGTAATGCGCTCTGGGATTAGTTGATAACCGAATTTCGCGATATCCCCGTCGAAGGAGAGGGAGACCGAAATGACGTACAGCATCGGATAGATGAACAGGATGGATAAAACCAGAAAGAATAGAATGATTAGCGGGTTATTTTCTGACTTTTGCTTACTAGATGAATGCACTTCCACCCTCCTCCCCTAGAATAGAGCGTTTTCTTTATTAAATTTCCTGACGAGTACGTTCGTCGTTACGACTAGAACTAGACCAACAACCGCTTGGTACAAGCTAGCTGCGGACGCCATACCCAAGTCACCTACGACCCGTAATGAGCGAAAAACGTACGTATCTACGACATCAGTCGTCGGGTATAACATCCCTGCATCCCGGGGCACGAAGTAGAATAATCCGAAGTCCGAGTAGAAAATACGGCCCACACTGAGCATGAACAGCATCGTTATCAGTGGCAAAATGAGCGGGATTGAGATCTTCCGAATTTGCTGCAATCGCGAAGCGCCATCTATGGAGGCAGCCTCATAATAACTGTTGTCGATGGACAGCAGACCTGTGAAGAAGATGATGGCGGTGTAGCCGACATTTTTCCATAAATACGTTAGGGTTAAAATAAGGGGCCAATAGCTCGGCTTACTATACCAGTCAATCGGGGTGAGATGGAGCTGCTCCAACGTTTTATTGATCACACCGAAGGATGGATTTAGCAGAATGTAGCTGACAAAACCGACGACGACCCACGATAGAAAATAAGGAAAGAACAAGATCGTCTGAAACAGCTTCACCCATCTCCGACCCAATTCAGCCAGTAATAATCCAATGACTAATGCGCAGGACATCCCCACTACGATAAACAAGCCATTTAATAGCAGCGTGTTTCGTGTAATCCTAAATGCATCTTGCGAGTTGAAGAAAAACTTGAAGTTATGCAGCCCTACCCAATCGCTTCCCCAAATGCCTTTGGCGTAGTTGATATCTTTGAATGCGATCACGATACCGTACATAGGTAAGTAGTAAAAGATAAACACCACAATAACGGCCGGCAATCCGATTAAAAACAAACTTCTTGACCGCCAGAAATGCTTCGATTCTTTGCGTATTGCTGAGAAGATTCCCAAGTACGCTGCCTCCTTCTGTCTGTGTTACGTTGCGTCCTCTTTGCGATTTCATCATACGAAAGTAGGTAGCGAGTTGAATACTGCTCATTTTTGCTGGGGTACAAATGTACTGTAAGATTCGAAAATCGGATGAATATTCACTGTACTTTTTTGTGATGGAGGTGGTGAAAATCCTTATAGAATGCGGATTTTGTGGAGATGAGAGCTTAGGAGAGGCAGATGAAATGCTGCGGACGACCGAGTGCAATATCGGTCTTGAGAACGATCATAAATAACTGAGTATGTAATACACTGTTTATATGATCCACAATTTAAAGGACGGGGGCAATTGAATGACTATGCATTCTATTGAAGTAAGCGGCTTGCGTAAAAGCTTTGGCAACCAAACCGTATTGGATGGCATTGATTTAAAGGTGGGGAAAGGGTCCATATTTGCGTTGCTCGGGCCCAATGGAGCAGGAAAAACAACGCTGATAAACATTCTATCAACGTTATCGGAACCGGATGCGGGCCATGCACGAATCGAAGGATATGATGTCATCGCTGACCGTAAGATCGTGCGGGGATCGATCTCGCTCACGGGGCAATTCGCGGCAGTGGATGAGGTGCTAACCGGCCTCGAGAATATCATCATGATGTGCCGACTAGCTGGCTTATCTGCGGACGAATCCCGCGTCCGTGCAGCCGAGCTGCTCCATCAATTCGATCTGGAAGCCGCAGCTGGCAAGCGCGTGAAATCTTACTCTGGCGGCATGCGCCGCAGATTAGATCTGGCCGTTAGCCTTGTTGTTAATCGTCCCGTGCTTTTCCTCGACGAGCCGACGACGGGTCTAGATACGGTCAGCCGCCGATCCCTGTGGGAGACTATTCTCCAGTTGAAGCAGCAAGGCATGACGATACTGTTGACGACGCAATATTTGGAAGAAGCGGATCAACTTGCTGACGAAATTGCTGTGCTGAATCATGGACGCATCGTTGCATCCGGCTCTGCTGAGACTTTGAAAGCACGTGTCGGCGGCGAAGTCATCGAGCTCCGGAATGCGTTTGACGAAGTCATTCTATCCATTCCGACGAGCGGCACTGTTCAGGATGTCAGCCAAACGTTGAATGAGATCGCGGGCTCGTGCCCACCAGGTACACGCATCTCCATTCGCAAGCCAAGCATGGACGACGTCTTCCTTGCGTTGACGACACCTAATCACAAGGAGGCTTCCCTCGTATGAATGATTTTCAAGCGCCAAAGAACGTACAACCGATGAACTCGGCTCCACTTTTGAATAAGAGCAGTCTACAAGCGACGCCAAAGCCCCCTTCTTTCGCAGCAACCAACGCCGTCTTCGTCGTACGCAGTATTCGTCACAGCTTGCGCAACATCGAGTCGCTGATGATGGCCATCATGCTGCCCATCATGCTCATGCTCCTGTTTACCTATATATTCGGCGGTGCCATTGATTCTAGCGGCAATTATGTGAATTATGTTGTACCCGGCATCATTCTCTTATGTGCAGGCTTCGGTTCATCCAGCACCGCTGTTGATGTGGCAACCGACATGACCAACGGCATTATTAACCGTTTCCGAACAATGCCGATTAGCAGCATCAGCGTCATTACCGGTCATGTCGCCGCGAGCCTTGCTCGCAATTTGCTTGCTACTTGTTTGGTCATTGGCGTCGCCCTGCTCGTTGGTTTTCGTCCAAACGCGACATTCATCGAATGGCTTGGTGCTATTGGCATCATTATCCTGTTCATTCTAACCTTTACCTGGCTGTTCGCGGCGATTGGACTCGTCACAGGCAGCCCTTCCGCTGCTAGCGGCTACGGCTTTGCCCTGCTGTTCCTTCCTTATCTGTCCAGCGCATTCGTCCCAACGAATACCATGCCTTCTTGGATGCAGGGTTTTGCGAACCATCAGCCCATTACGCCGGTTATCGAGACGATTCGCGGCTTGCTCATGGGTACGCCGGTGCTGAATAACCCTTGGTGGGCCATCGGTTGGTGCGTCGCGTTACTGGTGATAGCGATTAGTTGGTGTATTCTGGCGTTTCGTAAGAATGGCGGGAAATGAGGGGAGCCTTCGATTGGGGGGAACCAACATACGGCATGTTGAGATAGATAGCGTTATGGCATCACCTTATTTCGCAGAAAAACTCGGATAGCCCGCGTTTAACGTTATTCGAGTTACAGAAGTGAAAGGCGAGCTACTGCGTGCTGTAAGTCGAAAAATTCGAGTTACAGAAGTGAAAGGCGAGCTGCTGCGTGCTGTAAGTCGAAAAATTCGAGTTACAGCAGTGAAAGGCGAGCTTCGGCGTGCTGTAAGGCGAAAAATTCGAGTTACAGAAGTGAAAGGCGAGCTGCTGCGTGCTGTAAGTCGAAAAACTCGAGTTACAGCAGTGAAAAGCGAGCTTCGGTGTGCTGTAAGTCGAAAAATTCGAGTTACAGAAGTGAAAGGCGAGCTTCGGCGTGCTGTAAGTCGAAAAATTCGAGTTACAGAAATGAAAGGCGAGCTTCGGCGTGCTGTAAGTCGAAAAATTCGAGTTACAGAAGTGAAAAGCGAGCTGCTGCGTGCTGTAAGTCGAAAAATTCGAGTTATAGAAGTGAAAGGCGAGCTTCGGTGCGCTGTAAGTCGAAAAATTCGAGTTACAGAAGTGAAAGGCGAGCTTCGGCGTGCTGTAAGTCGAAAAAACAGCCATGACAATGTTCCATTGCCACCCCCTAGAATGAAAATGGTTTTATGCATCACGCAGCTGTTCTTAAAGTCTAGACCTTCTAAGTTCTCTCAA
>NZ_JCAUAR010000022.1:0-82922 GCF_059692055.1 Paenibacillus sp. J31R109
GTCTCAGCAGCCAACCAGCACCAACCGTGCTCTGAGCCGTCGAATAGTGCTGTCTCAGATAACAAACTAGTCTGTAATGGCGCGATTCCCTTCATGAGCCGTCGATAATTGTAGTCTCAGCAGCCAACCTGCACCAACCGTTCTGAGCCGACGAAAATTGCAGTCTCAGATAACAAACTAGTCTGTAATGGCGCGATTCCCTTCGTGAGCCGACGAAAATTGAAGTCTCAGCAGCCAACCAGCACCGACCGTGCTCTGAGCCGTCGAATAGTGCTGTCTCAGATAACAAACTAGTCTGTAATGGCGCGATTCTCTACTTGAGCCGACGAAAATTGCAGTCTCAGCAGCCAACCAGCACCAACCGTGCTCTGAGCCGTCGAATAGTGCTGTCTCAGATAACAAACTAGTCTGTAATGGCGCGATTCCCTTCATGAGCCGACGAAAATTGCTGTCTCAGCATTCCAACTGTTTCTGAAATCAGCCGTGGCTCGACTTCCTTAATTCAAATCTCTAAATCGCTCTGGCGTAAGGCCAATTTGTTTGCGAAAACTTGCAATAAAATGGCTCGTATCCCGAAACCCTACACGCACCGCAATCTCTTTGATGGCGAGGTGTCGATCGGTGAGCAAAATTTCTTTGGATTTGCGAAGCCGCATCATAATGAGATAGGCATAAGGTGAAAGACCGAAAGCGTGCTGAAACAAGGTATTCAAATGGCGTGGTGTAATCGCAAGGACTGCGGCCATCTGTTCAATTCCAGTATCCGGATTCGGATAGTAATCCTCTAACCAATCCGTAAGTGGCTGTAAATGAAGCATTTGATTCGTAATCGACGTGCGATTATTGGTTTGGGCATGCTTTTTAATCTGAATCAAGAAATGGTACAAATCAGCCGATGCATCATAGCCGGAATAATCAGCTTGTGTCTTAAGTTTGGTCAAAATATGGGTGAGAGCTAGGCTGAACGGACCATCCTCGTCCCAACGGAAGACGGCGGATTCCAGCATATCTAATGTGCTTAAGATCGTATGTACACTATTACCTCCGAACGTGACGTACTGTGTGCACCAAGTAGGCGTAAGGGCATAATAAGCGTGCGGTTCACCGGGCAGCATGAGGACACCAGAGCCTTTGGTTAAAATGACTTTCTTTTTGCCCATTTCATACTCGCCTTCACCAGAAAAAGTCTGCAGCCATTGATAATAAGGGAGGCCATCCTTACGGTTGAGCTTCTCCTGATCTTCGTGATGTCCAATGCTTTCTATAAATAAAGGGTAGGGCTGGGCTGTGCTAGGCGTTAGGAGAAATCGGGTATGCATACTGTATCATCCTGTTCCATTTTCTTATATCAGAATGTAATTTTATTATATTTTAACATGAATATGAATTATATATAATGGACTTATTCTTATATGAATCTACACGAAGAGGTGCAAATCGGTGATACATGCTAAGCTGCCAAAAATTTGGTATGGTGGAGATTACAATCCCGAACAATGGGATAAAGAGGTCATGGATGAAGATTTACGCATGTTTAACCTTGCAGGAATTGATGTCGCGACGATCAATGTTTTCTCGTGGGCGCTGTCACAACCGAATGAAGATACGTACGATTTTACTTGGCTGGATGACATCATTCATCGTCTCCATGCGAATGGAACTTATGTATGCTTAGCTACGAGCACAGGGGCTCACCCGGCTTGGATGGCTAAGAAATATCCGGATGTTTGTCGTGTGGATTTTGAAGGACGTAAACATAAATTTGGTAAGAGACACAATTCTTGTCCGAATAGTCCAACTTATCGTACCTACTCGGAGCGAATTGCCGACAAATTAGCCCAACGATATAAAGATCATGAAGCTGTTCTCATTTGGCACGTATCAAATGAATATGGCGGATATTGCTACTGTGATAACTGCGCCGCTGCTTTTCGCACATGGCTGCAAGCACGATATACAACATTAGAGCAGTTAAACAAAGTGTGGTATACAGGTTTCTGGGGTCATACGTTCTACGACTGGGAAGAAATCGAGCCGCCTAATGCGCTTACGGAGGAGACGCCTGGTGATCGTTCTTTCTTTCAATCGATTTCACTAGACTATCGGAGATTTATGTCGGATAGTTTACTAGATTGTTATAAATTAGAGTATAACGCGATCAGACGGCATTGCTCTGAAGTGCCCATCACCACGAATTTAATGGGACTTTACAAAGAATTAGATTATTTCAAATGGGCGCCTTATTTGGATGTGATCTCATGGGATAACTATCCATCCCTAGATACACCGGTCAGTCTGACTTCCATGACACATGATCTCATGCGCGGATTGAAGAACGGTCAACCGTTCATGCTAATGGAACAAACGCCAAGTCAACAGAACTGGCAGAAGTACAACTCATTGAAACGTCCTGGTGTCATGAAGTTATGGAGTTATCAAGCGGTTGCTCACGGCGCGGATACCATTCTGTTCTTCCAGCTTCGCCGATCAGCAGGAGCTTGTGAGAAGTTTCATGGCGCAGTGATAGAGCATGTCGGGCATGAACATACGCGTGTATTCCGTGAGTGCGCAGAGCTAGGGCATGAACTGGTGCACTTATCAGATAAAGTGCTCGATGCAAGAGTGAAAGCGCGTGTTGGTATTGTTTTTGATTGGGAAAACCGCTGGGCGGTTGGGCTCTCGAGCGGACCCACCATCGCGTTAGATTATGTAAAAGAAGTTCATAAGTACTATGACGCCTTGTTTAAGCAAAATATTCAAGCAGATATGATCGGCACGGATACGGATCTCACGGGTTATGATATCGTCATTGCACCTGTACTTTACATGGTAAAAGAGGGATATGCGAAG
Organism: Paenibacillus sp. J31R109; assembly: GCF_059692055.1. Lineage (NCBI taxonomy): Bacteria > Bacillati > Bacillota > Bacilli > Caryophanales > Paenibacillaceae > Paenibacillus > Paenibacillus sp. J31R109. Next base: position 2,851 of record NZ_JCAUAR010000022.1, read on the forward strand.
CGCGTGGAACAATTCGTTCATGCTGGAGGAACCTTTCTTACTACCTTCTTCAGTGGCATCGTTAACGAGCATGATCGTGTAACCCTTGGCGGGTATCCGGGTGAATTGCGGAAGGTACTTGGGATTTGGGCGGAAGAAATCGACGCGTTATTCCCAGATCAAAGCAACGAAATCCAGGTGAATGAGTCTTGGGGAATGCTTGATGGCAGCTACCAATGTGGGATTCTGTGTGATTTAATTCATGCGGAGGGTGCGGAAGTGAAAGCTGTGTATGGCAAAGATTTCTATCAAGGTATGCCTGCACTTACGGTGAATTCATACGGAGCGGGTCAAGCTTGGTATGTGGCTACAAGTCCAGAGCCAGCATTTTTGCAAGGCTTGTTGGGTAATTTATGCCAAGAAAAAGGAATTACGGCACCGATTTCAGCAGTACCTGGTGTAGAAGTTTCTATCCGAACGAACGACAATAACGATGCCTTCGTCTTTATTTTAAATCATAATGATCAAGCTGCAACGATTGCACTTGGAGATCTGAAGGGAACGGACTTACTATCCGGTGATTTCATTGAAAATGAAGCGACACTGGCAGCCAAGCAAGTCCTCATTATTGCGAAGTAAATGGCTTGCTACTTGAAGACGGTCCCCAATAGATACACGAAGAGGGTGTCCCATAAGCCATGAAAATGGCAAGGGGCACCCTCTTTGCTTATATCAACAGCACGCTAAGCGTCTTTTATAATCTTGTAGTTAGGCTTCACCTTCGTAAAATTAGGATTCTCACCGCTGACCATTAACCCCATGCCCCAGTCATAATGCTCCTGTGTCGTAGGGAAATCACTAGCCTCCCGATATTGGAACAATACATTTCGCCGTGTTCTTGAGCTTTTATTCGATGATGAACCATGTATCGTTAAATAGTTAAAGAACAAGACATCGCCGGCTTCCGCCTCACACGGAGTTCCCATATGAATGGGATATTCCTTATGATTCAGATAATGACTGCCGATATGCGGCAAACTCCCTGTGAGGTGTGAGCCCGGTATAACGCGAAGGCAGCCATTTTCTTCGTCTGCGCGATCTAAATGAACACTTGCCGCTAGCATCGTATGCTTCTCATGCGGGAAATACGGATAATCTTGATGCATGGGGAAAGCTGCGCCATTCTCAGGCGGTTTAACCAGCATTTTCGAATGATGGAGTTGAACGTTCGGTCCTATAATTTGTCTCAAAACCGCTACCATATTCGGATGAATAACAGCTCGCATGAAGGCGGAATCGTGATAATGCACATCATGAAAGCCTTTAAGGACGAGCTTTTTTAATTCCTCTGCAGGCAAATAATCCCCTTGCCAAGCATCATTTCGATCAGCCTTCGCGAGAGCAGCGCGCTTAATAATACTCTCAACCGCTTCTCGCATCTCTACGACTTCCGTTTCATTAAAAACCCCTTTGACTAGCAAATATCCATTCTTTTTGTAAAAATCAACATCCTTGGGTTGTATCATGGTACCATGCCTCCAATTTGTAGTTGCTCATTAAACCGATTTCTATCTATAATTATAGGAGATCGCGTCGGTGTAATCTTTTTCAACAGAGGACATACTTTTGCACAATAAGGCCATTTTTTTGAAAAGGTGAAGTTCATGTATCAGTATAAAGAAACGTATGCCATGTTGAATGAAGCGTTGACAGTCATCCAAGGCGCGGAAGCTATTTTTAAAGTGAATTATTGGGGAGCTGATCCCTGTCTGTACGATAATCAACCGCATAAGCATTCCTTTTTCGAAATCTGTTATATTTTGGATGGAGAGGGTGAATATTCGGAGGGAGATCTCGTATATCCCTTGTGTCGGGGAACGCTGTTTTGCTCTAAGCCTGGCATTACGCACCAAATTCGTACGGGCAAAGGACTAAACATCGTATATATCGCGTTTGAATTAGATGAGAGCATGAGTGAGGACGTGGTCCGGGACGCGTATCACGAACTTGCTACGCAAGGTGATGTCATCCTGTATGATGCGGAACATCAGCCTACGGTTCAATTATGGTTGTCGCTGCTGATTCGCGAAGGTCATGGCAGTTTACCTTATGCGGCTGTGCATGCTGTGGCTTATGCTTTGCTGGTATCATTTCCGGCTGTATTCGGAACACGTACGAGATCTTCCGTCGTTCGTCATAAAAGCACGCATGTCTTGATGAGACGTGCAAAGCTCTATATCCGCGACAATCTCTCGCAAACGCTGCAACTGAAAGATGTTGCCGATTATTTGAGTGTATCAGAGCGGCATCTCTCACGCCTTTTTTCAGAAGGGATTCATGAGAATTTTACTAATTTTATTCGCAGAGAACGTATCCGACAAGCCACACATCTCTTGCTTAACAGTGAGTTACCAATTAAAGAGATAGCTGAATTGACAGGGTTTTCCTCGGTTCATTATTTCTCACGCACATTTCAAATGGAAAAAAAGCTTCCGCCAGGTCAGTTTCGCCAAAAGGAGAAGCGGTACGATGGCGAATAATCTCCTACTTCCTACTTATCTAATTTCTACCAATAAAGTATAATAGGGGTTAATCTACAAAATGAGAGGATGATTTCCGTGTTCAAGAAGTTTGCAGCAGATGCATTAGGTTTAAGTGATATCGGTAAAGTAATTAGTCCAGCGGATTTTGATAAGGTCGATTCTGATGATTATGTGATGCATGAGGATGGCGAGAAGATTTACTTCATTATTAAGTCCAAGAAGGATGAATATTGTTTTACGAACCTTGCACTCATTCATTTAGATGGAGATAGTGCGATTAGTTCTAAGCGAGTGCTGAAACGTTTTAGCTATCATACACATGCGATTTCCCAAGTATATATGGAAACGGCAGGAACGATCGACCTTGATGTGGAGATCAAATTCATAATTGGTCATACGAACTTCTCTATTGATGTGGACAAAAAGCAAATTGAACAGATCAAAGATTTGTACAAAGCTTTGATTAAAATTTCGGAGACAGTCGCGCATAACGAGGAATTATTCGAATACGCCAAGCAAAGCGTAGCTGTTGCGAAGGAAGCCACAGGTCGCATCTCCACACAGACGACTTCTCCGGTCACCCAATTCGATGCAATTAATGAATCCACCTATAATTGGTTGAAAGCGAAACACACGGAGTTAAAGGTGAAGGATTTCGGTGCCATTTTCGAACGTTATATCAATAACTAAATGACACATAGATGAAGAAAGCCATGCTGTTGCATGGCTTTTTCGTTTGTATTTTTTTAGCCTACCATGGAAAAATTTCTCATATCCGCTGCTGCACATGAATAGATATGTGTAAAGTGACCTGCATGTCCAGCCAAGAATTGAATGAGCCAAGGGGATGAGATTAGATCATGAAACAAGAAGATCAGGTTATCGCAATTCTTGGGATTGGCACAGCTGTGCCTGAATTCCGTCTAGATCAAGCAGATACTTCTCACCGATTAACGGACGCCTTACGTGACAATCCTAATTCCGCGCGTTGGGCGAAAAAAATTTTCAAGCAATGCGGCGTAGAAACCAGATATACATGTGAACCGAACCTGCTAGAAACAGCAGAGAATTGCCGATATTTTTCGCAAAACAATGACCAAGCGCCATCAACTTCTGATCGAATGGCGACGTACAAGCGTGAGTCTGTGCCTTTAGCTTTGCAGGCGGCCAACAGAGCATTGGATGATGCTCAAGTAGACGTGTCTGACATTACGCATCTGATTACCGTAAGTTGTACGGGTCAGTTCCTTCCAGGACTCGATGCTGCGTTGACGCATCAGTTGGGACTAGCCGCCAATGTCAATCGGATCCCATTCAATTTCTTAGGATGTGCGGCTGGTTTGAAGGCTGTTTGTTTGTCACGCCAAATCGCCTCTAGCCTTCCAACTGCCAAAATACTAGTAGTCTGTGTTGAACTATGTACACTTCACATTCAGCCTTCTAGTGATCGTGAAGCTTTATTTGGAGCTTCTTTTTTCGGAGATGGTGCTTCTGCTTGTGTAGTCGGCGTCAGTAATGATCAGCATCATCCCATTTTTCAACTAGGGAACGATCATTCGATTCTATTACAAGATTGTGCAGATGAAATGAAATGGGATGTGGGAAATCACGGCTTCGATCTGTATCTGTCCCCGAATATTCCGAAATTAATTGGGACATGGATCCCCGAACAAATAGAGCATCTGCTGTCTGGAGGTCCTCGACCGGAGATTTGGGCGATTCATCCTGGCGGTAAAGGGATTATCGATACGTTAGAGGAGGTTTACGGATTATCAGCAGATGAAACACATCCGAGCCGAACCGTATTGCGTAATTTTGGCAATATGTCCTCTGCAACGATTCTTTTTGTATTAGATCAAACTAGGCAGGAACTTGCGAATCGCGGAGCAGGACCAACAAGCGGGATATCCCTTGCATTCGGACCAGGACTTACTTGTGAAATGATTCAAATTACTTATTTGGGAATACCTGTCCATGATGAAAAGCAATTAGATGAATCCTATGTTTAAAGGGCTCAAACAACGGGCTCTGCAGCATGAATTAATGGATGACTTTTCGTCAGGTGGCCCTGAACTTCGACAAGCCCTGCAGCATTTGCGATTGCTTAATCGTATTTTTGGTGCAGCAGGGCCAACTTTATTTGGATTTAAGCGTCTCTGGCTACAAGCAGGCAAACCACGGACGTTATCGATTCTGGATGTTGGATCTGGCTCTGGAGATATCAATCGGCATCTTTTGCGCTGGGCGGATGACAATGGGGTAGCCCTTAGCATCACGTTAGTTGATATCACCGAGGAAGCTTGTGAAGAAGCACGAGAGCTATTCCGCAGCGAGCCACGTGTACGTGTCATGCGAAGCAGTTTATTTGAGCTCCCAGAAAATGGAGCCGATATCACGACCAGCACACAATTTGTGCATCATTTTAATAATAACGAACTTCCTCAAGTGGTTGGTTGTCTATTGAAGGCATCGCGGCTAGGCGTCGTTATAAATGATATTCATCGGCATTGGATCGCGTGGGCAGCCGTATGGGTTACAGCACATCTCATTTCCAGTAATCGATATATTCGGAATGATGGGCCTTTGTCGGTAGCGAAAGGTTTCCGTGCAAGGGATTGGATGTTCCTTCGAAATGCGTTGGGCATCTCCGATATGTTGGTTTCTTGGAGGCCTTTATTCAGATATGCGGTCGTGATTGAGAAAAGGGAGCAAGCCTGATGATTCACACCTATGACGTTGCCGTTATTGGTGCAGGTATCGCAGGTAGTGTGATGGCGAAGTCCTTAGCTGATCACGGCTGGAATACCGTATTGTTCGATCGCAAAGCATTCCCAAGGCATAAGGTTTGCGGAGAGTTTCTGTCCCCTGAATCCCTTGCAATGATGAAAAAGCTTGGACTGCGTGAAGCAGTTGCTGCCCTGAAGCCAAGTAAGATCAAGCAGACTAACCTGATTCTTAGCCGAGGAAAGCAGCTGCAGATAGCTCTTCCGGGAACAGCTTGGGGAGTAAGCCGATACCAGCTGGATACGGTTCTTCACCACGCCGCTTTGCGCTCAGGTGTGCAGGTGCAGACTGAAACCATGGTAAGTGCTGTACAGCCTGTTGATCGGGGATATGTGATTGAGACGAAACAGCAAGGAGAAGCTCATGTGTATCAAGTGCGGGCTGTGATTGCTGCTTGCGGTGCAATTGGCTTAAGCACACTGAACAAGCATCATCAGCGAGATGGTGTTAAAGCGATACCTGGCGTACATCTAGGCGTGAAATCCCATTATGAAGGGATAGATATGCGTGGAGTTGTTGAACTCTATTTCTTTGAAGGCGGTTACCTAGGTCTATCGCCAATTGAAGAGGGACGGGTGAATATGGCCGCTTTGCTGGAGCGAGGAAAGTTTCCGGATGCGGAGAAATCGATTCTCGGGTTGATTGAAGCCGCAAGTGCTAGACATAGTAAGCTGTCCGAACGCCTATCGTCTGCACGAGCAGTTCCTGGAACACAGGTGGCTGTTTCGCCTGTAAAGCTAACGAGCAAACCGATGGCATGGAATGAAATGCCTTGCCTTGGAGATGCAGCCATGATGTTACCGCCGCTTTGTGGTGACGGGATGTCGATGGCGCTGCGATCAGCAGCGCTATGTGCGCCTTTGGCCTCACGGTATCTAAAGGGAGATATTACCTTAGCGGTGTGGGAACAGATGTATACACATGCTATTCATCGGGAATTCAAGGGACCCCTGAAATGGGGCCATCTGTTGCAAGGAATGTTACGTGTGCCGTATCTCCCTAACATGATGTTTGCTGCAGCTCAATACACACCTCGCTTAGCTGAAAAATTGGTTAGAGCAACTAGGCTTAACGAATCTGAGTTTTGAGAAGGGGACATGACTTTGCGTAAACTTGCCATGATTTCCCTTCGCTATCCTAAGATGATCTTGCTAATCTGGGCTGTATTTTTCCTCTATTCCGGATTCTTCGCCCCTAAGCTACCTACCGTACTGAAGGATCATGGGCTAATCTCGAACGGTGCCTTTGTCAAAGTACGAGACACATTAGCCGCAGATTTTCATCTCCCAGCCAATCCGATTATGGTCGTATTTGAAAAAAATAAGAAGCTGGACGCCAGACAATTTGAGCGATATATTCAACAAGATTTGCTTTCCTTACACGGCATGCAAGGGTTGCAAGAGATCATATCACCCCTCGAAAGAGAGGGGATGTTTCAAGGGGATTATGCTTATGCGCTGCTTGGATTCAGCCAGAATCCACATGAAATGAAACCTGTCTTGCGTGAGCTTCAAATGCGCTTGCCTGCGCACAAAGAAATGAAAGTGACATGGACAGGGAAATCTGTTGTGCAAGAAGATGTAAATCGAGCGAGTCAACATGATTTAAGAAGAGCGGAAAGCTTAGGCCTTCCAGCGGCCTTTCTTATCCTTTGGTTGGCTTTTGGCGGCGTGACGTCAGCTTTCATCCCAATTATTGTTGGGCTTATTGGCGTTACAAGCACAATGGGCATGATGTATGGACTGGGAACTCAGATCGATTTATCTAACTTTGTACTGAATGTCATTCCGATGGTAGGGCTCGCGCTTAGCATCGATTTTGCCTTGATGATGGTTAGTCGTTTTCGCGAAGAAATTCATCAGAATGATGCAGGAACAGCCATCCTTATCACAATGACTACAGCGGGAAGAGCCGTCTTATTCTCTGCGCTTAGTGTAGGTTTAGGTCTTATGGGGATATTGTTCATTCCATTGCCCATGTTTACGACCGTAGCGTTAGGTGCAATGATCGTAGTAGCCGTTTCTGTCTCCCTGACGTTAACTTTAGTGCCAGCGCTTCTAGCATTGTGGTGGCCTGCCATTCAGGCCGAACGCAGACCTTTTTCAATGACAAAAGGTAAGAACAATTTTTGGGTTGTCATGGCGCGATTTGTCATGAGAAAACCTGTTCAAATGTCCTTGCTCGCGGGTTGCATCCTTCTATGTTGCTTCTTGCCTTTAACGAAGATGAAATTAGCCATTCCTGATGCGACATCCTTACCGGAAGGCTATGCATCCCGCGCCGCTTTCGAGGTGTATCAAACGCATTTTGGCAGTAGTGAAAGGAACTCTGATGTTATCTTTCTTGTGACTGGAAGATCAGCCCAACTGACGGAGCGTGATTGGAAACAAGCCTTATTGCTCATTCAAAAGTTGGAGAGAGAACGGCTCGTCGAAAGAGTAGATTCGGTTTTTAAGAGAATGCCAGTGCCCTATGATCAACTATATGGGTTATTTTACAATTCAACGACCAGAGCCAAATACGAGCAAATTCTTCAAACTTTTGTGCATGAGAACAAGATGCTCATTCAAGTTCGACTAAAGGATGAACCGTCCTCTCAGCAAGTGAAGGACTGGCTGAGGGTTTGGGAAAGAGAGGGAGAATCGGGGACGCTTCCATATCTGTTAGGCGGGGAAGCCAAATATCAGCAGGAGATTTTCGATGATATCTTTGACCATTTACCCTATGTGCTGCTGTTCATTCTTGTTTCGAATTATATGGTGTTATTCATCGCTTTCCGTTCTATTCTTGTTCCGCTAAAAACGATCATCATGAACCTGTTGAGTCTTGGGGCTTCTTTTGGAATTCTAACCTGGCTCTTTGAGCAGGGGCATTTCGGTTTGGAGCCGAGCAAAATCGCCATTATGATTCCCGTATTTATCTTTGGGCTCGCGTTTGGAATTTCCATGGATTACGGCGTATTCTTAGTCTCGCGAATTTATGAGGAGTATCAGCGGACTCATGATAATCAGCGGTCTGTGCTTGTCGGTTTATCTTCCATAAGTAAAATCATAAACTCTGCTGCTGCCATTATGATAGCTGTCACATTGCCGTTTGCGTTTGGCGAGGTTGTGGGTGTGAAACAGCTTGGACTGGGTATTGCAGCTGCCATATTTATCGATGCAACGGTGATCCGATTAGTGCTAGTGCCAGCGCTGATGATCATCTTAGGCAAATGGAATTGGTGGGGACCATCGAATCATAGTAGATGAGTCTACCATCCGCAAAACGAGCTGTGTATGATATAATTTGCATCATTAGAACAATGTGCTCGGAATGAGTGTGTGGGAGGCAGTATGGTCACGAAGAAAATTAGAGACAGTTCTCTTCCTGAATATTGGACAAATCAGCAGGGCGGACTGCAGGACTTTTTGAGAATCGCAGAAGCCATGACAGAATCGGTTCTAGCGTTTCATGAAGAACATGGTGTTCATCGTCGTTTGAGTCCGGAAGTGTTTGGCTGTCAAATCGAAGATGAAGCCATTCGCGTTACGCTGCTCAAGTTTCAGACGGACTCTCAGGTAGGAAGTGAGTTAGCTGTGTCCAGCTGGGCGTATCGTGCGCCTGAACAATCCAGGCGGATGAGCTCAGACATCGATGAACGGACCGATTTGTATACGCTAGGGGTTATCTTTTTCGAACTTTTGACGGGTGAACTTCCTTATCTTGCGGCAGAGCCGACAGAATGGATTTATGCCCATCTCGCGAAACGACCGCCACACCCAAGCGTGATGAAACCTCATATTCCACATATGTTAGGGAACCTCATTGTAAAACTGTTAGCCAAAACACCGGAAATGCGCTACCAAAGTGCCTATAGCTTACTCTACGATATTAAAAAGTGTCGCTCCACTTGGGAGGAGTACGGCGCTATTGAAGCTTTCCCGCTTGGAAGTAAAGAGTTTGCGAGTCAACTGCGGATGCCGATCGTTGTGAGTGGCCGTGACCATGAGCTGTCCGAATTGACGAACGCATTTGTGAAGACGATGGACGGGAAGACGGAAATCGTGGCTGTAAGTGGAGAGCCGGGAAGTGGCAAATCAACGATTGTTCGTGAATGGTTCGCAGCGCAGCAGCAAGAGAGAGGCTATTTTATTTCCGGGAAATCGGAACAACTGCTGCGGGATATCCCGTATGCACCGTTAATCCATGCTTTTCGAGAGCTCATTCATCGATTTCTATCCAGCAGCACGGAACAGCTCACACGTTGGAAAGACAAGCTAATCGCTGCACTAGGCGATCATGCGAGCATTATAACGGAAATTATTCCGGACATGATCTTACTCATAGGCGAGCAGCCAGCTTCTGACATGTTGCCATGGACGGCGTCAAGAAATCGACTTCATTTTGCTTTTCAAGCGATGATTCGGACAATTGCCGTGAAAAGATCACCTCTTGTTTTATTTCTTGATGATGTCCATTGGGCAGATGCGGCAACATTGGATTTTATTGACAGCATCACGGAAAATGAAGATTTAGGATATTTCTTATGTATCGTCGCCTATCGCGAAAAAGAAATGCCAGCAGGACATTGGCTTTGTCATCAAGAAGCAATGCCGGCTCGGCGAATCGTGCTCTCTTCATTAACTTTGGCAGAGACCGAGCAGTATCTATGTAGATTGCTGCAAATCGAGGAATCTCGATCGCTTGCTGAGGTGATTTTTCAGAAAACAGCTGGCAATCCGCTCTATATGAAGCAACTTTTACAATCTTTATACGATCATAAATGGCTGCGTTTTAATACCCATGAGGAAAGATGGCAGTGGGATGCAGAGCAAATTCGTAAGCAAGATGCGCTGGGGGATGTTCGGGACCTTATGATGGATCATTTGCAAACGCTCCCCGAACCAACAGGAAAAGCGATAAGTCGAGCAGCGTGTATCGGTCATTCATTTGATTTACATACGTTGGCAGCGATTTGTCAAGATTCTATTGAAGATGTGATGCTACATTTGGAGCCAGCACTGCGTGAAGGATTGGTTCTACCTGTGCGAGAACGTGAGTCTTGGCAAGGGAGATCTCAGGTAGTAGATGCAGGGTCCTTCGCCTATTCACAGCCGAATGTGTGGTTTGTCTTTATCCATGATACGATTCAACAAGTTGCTTATGAGGCCATTCCCACTACTGACAAAGAAACGATTCATGTGGCATTAGGACGATACAAATGGGGGCAATATTCGCCTGACAAGCCGGAAGAACAGTTGTATACCCTTTTACACCATCTGATGCTGGGGAAAAATCAATTAATCGATCGTGAGGAAAAGTTGAAAGTGGCCGAACTTTCATTACAAGCGAGTCGGAAAGCTAGAAAATCGGCTGCTTACTTCTCTGCTGTTACTTTCATTACGTTCGGTACAGAGCTATTGACCGATCAGGAGTGGGTATCACGATATCCCCTCACATATGAAATATTTTCGGAACGCATGCAGATAGAGTATGCATGTGGCCATCTAGATGAGGGACAACGGTTATTTGAACAGCTAATCGCTCATTCTGGCGGCAGTGTGGACGAGCTTCGGATACAGGCAATCAAGCTTGAAATAGATATTAATCGCGGCCAAGCGAAAGCGGCTTTGGAGGAAGGCTTGCAGCTGTTGGAACGATTGGGAGTGAAGCTGCCAAGGAAGGTTGGGACAGCGAGGCGCAAAAAGGAACTGAATCAAACACGCATCCTGCTTCAAGGTGACATGGCAGGTGAGCTGCATGCTTCACAAAGACAGGAAGCCTCTCCGCATGAATTAGCCATGCTTCAATTGTTGCCCATCGTTGCGCGAGCCTCCTCTTTTGTAGATATGAATCTGTTTGTTGTGATTATTTGTCAAAGTATCCGCAAAATGCTCAACCATCATACGGCAAATCAGTTTCCGGAAATCATCTCGATTTTTGCCTCTTTCATCTCCAGTGAAGAAGGTTGGCATAAGGAGGGAAATGAGCTGTCAGAAGCTGCATTACACCTAGGTGAAGCGTCATTCTCTCCTGTGAAAGCAAAACTTTCATTCATATATGCCTTAACTCATTTCTGGAGTATGAGTGCGCAAGAGACTTGGCCTCTGTTTAAGGAGGCGCATCGCATCAGTCTGGCGAGTGGAGATTTCTATTATGCGGGATTTTCGCTTCGCGGCATGATGTTTAGCTTATTTTACGGTGGTCAATTGAGTGAGTTGCTCGCGTTTTGCGAAACACAAGGCGGGACTTTATATAAGAAAGATCCCTTCACACAACAATCATTTCGACTGTATCATCAGTTTGCTAAATGTTTGCAAGGTGAAACAGAAGGACGTTTATCTATGAATGATGGCTCCTTTGACGGGGAGAATTTTGTGGAGGAAATGACCCCTGCAGACATTCGAATTGGCCTTCTATTTGAATATCATATTTGCACCATTCAACTCATGTATATGTTTGGACAATATGAGTCAGCAGTAGAGCTTTGGGAACGAACCGAGCATAGTGAACGATACTATACGTATCACTCGCATTTGCCTGAGGGACTGCTGTACGGTTACTTGGCCATGTCACGGTTGTATTCAACCCTGTGCGAAGAGCAACAGGCAGAGACAGCACGAAAGATGCGATCGATGCTCGCTCATATGCGCAAGTGGTCGGAGCTGGGCCCTAGTCACTTTGAACATAAGTATTTACTTATGCAAGGAGAGGCGTCACGGCTGAAAGGGAAGTGGGAGCAAGCATTAGTCTTCTTCGATGAGGCGATAGCGTCAGCGAGTGATTCCGGGTATACCCATTTGGAAGCTGTGGCGTGTGAGCTTGCCGGGAGCTTGTTGCTTGAAATGGGCAAAAAGAAGTTCGCCAAAACGTACCTGATGGACGCCTACCACGGTTATCAGCAATGGGGAGCGCACGAAAAGTGTTTGCAGCTGCATGAACAGTACGCGGATTTGCTACTGGTGTCACAGGAGTATGGTCGCGTATGGGAGCAGGATTTGAAGCTTGCCCGAGAATCGGCACAAGTTGAACATGTGGATGTGGATGACGAGCAGTCATGGGAAGTGGAACGGGATATGTTCAAAAAGGCAGCAGCTCGGCTGACGCAAGCAAGCGGCTTGGAGCAGCTGCTAGGTCAATATCTAGTCACCTTGATTGAAAACGCTGGGGCTGCCAAAGGCTTTTGGATCGTCAATAAAGACGGCGACTGGTGGATCGAAGCAGAGCATGACGTTAATCGTAATGTGTCAAGAAGCGGTCACTCCGCTCCGTTGGAAATCTGCTTTGATTTACCGATTTCAGTGGTCCGGTTTGTAGCCCGAACGCAAGAGCCGTTGATACTTGGCGATGCCCATCTGGATGATCTATTCGCATGGGATCCTTATATACGCAGTGTTCGACCTCGTTCCATCATCTGCTTACCTGTTCAGCAATTGGACCGATTAGCAGGCATTGTCTATTTGGAAAATGAGGCCGTGACCGGGGCGCAAGCCAGCCAGCGTATGGAGCTTATGCAGATGTTGTCTGCTCAGCTTGCGGTGTTAAATCGTTTCGCGAGTGAAGTGGCGGATGGCAAAGTGGATCCGGTGATCTCGGATACAGGGAAATCGAGAATGGAAACGAGTCTGCTGCTTCAATCGCTGACCGAGCGTGAAAAAGACGTGCTGCGATTAATGGTAAAAGGCTTGTCGAACCCAGAGATTGCACAAAGATTGGAACTAGCAGTTGGAACGGTGAAGAACATTACACTGGTCATTTATGGCAAGCTTCAGGTGAACCGGCGCACACAGGCCGTAGCGAAAGCAAAGGATTGGTCGATCTAGGTGGAGATAAGGAGTTAAGCAGGAGGTAGGAGCTGCTTAACTCCTTTTTTGACATATAAGAATTTATATGTTTAGGGGTAAGCAGCGCTTACCCCTATTTGGGTTCCCATTCAGCATCTCGCTATGAGCAGAGAACTGCAAAAATACATCCTTTTTAAGGAGAATAGACCGTTTATCGAGAAATTGCTGCGAAAACACATCTTTTTTTACCTATATTTGATAAAAAGGGTAAATAAGGTGGAAATAGATGTATAATTGCATCTTTGCTAATTGACTACGACTTATCTAATGGAAAAAGATGTATATTCGCATCCTTTTTTAGATTCTGACTTTCCGAGGACGGAGCAGCCGTGTTTCAACTGCGCCGAGTTGTTCATACATGTATTCTTGCTCATCAGGCTGGGCAAATCAGGACTATTTTCGTATCTTATTTTCCCAAAAATGACCTTTGGTACTATCGAATCTTGTCGATTCGCGCTTAGAATAGGGTGGTTCTAGCATCTTGTATCTAGCATCGCTGGTTCGAACAAAGGAGGCTTTATGAGAAAAATTGTTGCGCTTGTAACAACGATGTTACTGGCTACTGCTGCAGTACCTTTCACCAATACAACGATGGCTGCCACACTAAAACCAGCTGGTGCCGTCAAGCAGCCTACGGCTGTCACAATTAGTTCTGTTGGAGCAACGGTTGCTCCGGTAAATGGTAAATACTTTTTTACAGCTGGGCAGACGATCAAAATGAGTGTGGCTTTTGAGACATCAAGTCCCTCTGTCAAGTGTGATATGGAATCGGTTATTCCCATATCCATCAACGGTACACAGGACTGGCTTCGCTTATTCGACGCGGTGTTTGAAGGTTATTCACCACCCGTCTACGCTCGGGGAATAACTGCGGATATGGCCTCGGGGCCTATCACGATCCAAAGAGGACCAGATAGCTGCGGCCCATCTGACGGCGTGAACCTTCCCATGCCTGGGTGGAATGCGAATGCCAATGGCATTACGTATTTCACAGACGGCACATCGATGAATAATGTTGACTATTTCAAGAGTCTAATTGCAACGCCGATGTATATTGACAACACGGCGCCAACGATTGATTTTGGTAATTTGCCAGCGGACACCAGCTACAAGAAGTCATTGGGGATTACACTGACGGCCAATGATCTACCGCTGAACGAAAACTTGAAGCTCTATTACACGTGGACACAGTCTCAGACAGCACCCTTGCCTACAGCTATTAACACAGGGATCGCAAGCGGAACTGCTGTGCCAGATCCTGCTGCACCTGGTACTTATTTTCTTCATGCTCGCGTGGTTGACGTTGTTGGACATGAAGTTGTCCAGACCAAAGGACCTTTTTATTTGGATAATACGGTACCAACCCTTACTTTCGGCAAGCAGTCGGATGCCACTTATAAGAAAAGCCATGGTGTAACTGTCACGACCTCGGACACACCGCTAACAGCGAATACGACTCTTTACTACACATGGTCGCAGAGTGCATCAGCACCGGCAGCTTCGGCTATTTCAAATAATCTGCTTAACGGGGCAGCTCCTATCGATCCAACCGGTACTGGCTCTTATTATTTGCATGCGAAGGCGGTTGATCTTGCTGCTAATACAATCATTAAGTCAGCGGGGCCTTTTAATTATGATAATCAAGGGCCAACAGCAACGATAACACCGAATTCTGGCGTGGCGAAGTCTAGCCATACCATTACCTATACGGTAACAGATGCGAATGCTGGTTTAAAACTGGTGAATTACGAATGGCTGAAAGATGGTATTTCTTATTCGACGGGTACCGGGAGTATCACTGGGGGTACTCTTGCGGTGCCAAACACCGCAGAAGGCAGCTACAAGTTGAAGCTCACCATGAAGGACAACTTGGATAATGTAAGCACACAGGAAAGTTCAACGTATATCATTGACAAAACGGCACCAAGCGTCACGTTTACGACGCAGGGCAATCCTGTACCAGCCACCTCTCGACAAGTGGGCTTTACTTTGCAGGAGTCGAAAGGAACACTTGGCCAGGCGTATTATATCTGGTCAACCGATGTAACGACACCTACAGCGAGTGATTCTCGTTGGCAGCAGATTTTTGATGGTACAGGTGCTAAGGCGACATGGACCACGACTTTGACTTCGCCACCAACAGCGAATGGTCTCACCTACCTGTATATCAAAACAAGTGACAGTGCAGGTAACATCGGATATGCGAAAACAACTCAGGGATTTAAACTCGACACGACGGCGCCTACGGTTTCTTTTACACTAAATTCAACGACAGGGTACAGTAAATCGGTTACAACCGCTTTAAATGTGACAGATAACATCACAACCGCTCTAGCCTCATTTGTTATCAAATATAAAATAGATCAAGTAGCAACAACGGACGGCAATGATACATCATGGAATACGTCAACAAGTAATGAGTTTTCGCTGACTAGCCAGACGGGGAATTTTTATATCCATGCCAAAGTGTATGATGAAGCTGGGAATGCAACAGTTGTAAATAGTGGGGCCTTCAAGCTGGATAACACGAGTCCGACAGGGACGTTGCTAATTCCGAATAAGGTTACGAATCTCACTACTGTGCCCATCCAATTGAGTGCAACAGATGCACAAGGCTCCGTCGATAAGATGAGGTTCGCCATAGACGGCGGCGTGTGGGGGAATTTGGAGACTTACGTGTCGACACCGCCACTTAAGCAGATCACCATCCCTGCGACGCAAGGTGTGCACACGATAGCTGTTCAATTTATCGATGCCTTGGGCAATTATAGTACGACGTATTCCGATACGGTAACGTATGACACGGTTAAGCCTGTGTTAAACAAAATTGTGTATAGTACAACTTCTTGGACGAACCAGCCTGTGTCTGCAACATTGACCGCGACGGATAATGTTACACCTGCAGCCGATATAACGGTGGATAGTGTCACAGCGGCTACGTACCATTTTCAGTCGAATGGGGCGTATACGTTCACCTTCCGAGATAAGGCTGGTAACGTAAACACAGCTCAAGCAAAAGTTGACTGGATTGATAAGTCTAATCCGGTTATTACGCTGCAACAGAACGGCTCCTCCATACAGCAAGCTGTGAGTACAGCCGTAACGGCGAGTGATACAGGGGCACCACAGAGTGACTTAACGTTCGTTCATGCCTGGTCGAACTCCAGTTCAACGGTTCCTGCGACATGGCTACCTCTCCCAGCGAATGCGACAGGTGAACGTATTGCAACGAAGTTTGGCGTGACCGGCACGTGGTATTTATGGGTGAAAGTCACTGACAAAGCGGGAAATGCTGCAACAATAATCAGCAATCCTTTTCTCATCGATAATACAAAACCAATAGGTACAATTACGTATAAACCTACTGGTTTAACTGCAAATAATGTGACTGCGACACTATCGACAAATGAACCCGTTACAGTAACGAACACGGACCTTGGGAAGAAAGAGGTTGTATTTACAGATAACGGACAGTTCCAATTTGAGTTTAGAGATGCTGCGGGTAATGTAGGAACGGCGTTAGCAGCGGTTACTTGGATTGATCGCAGTCTGCCTTCAGCAGAAGTCACACTCTCTCCGAGTGGGTGGACGCATGGTCCAGTCCGCGTCACGATTGATGCGCAAGGCAGTCCTGACCGCGAGTTAACGAATTTTGAAGTAACAGGCGATGCACAAGTCATTAGTCAGACTGTGACTCAAGCTGTGTATGAATTTACAACCAGCGGTTCGATTCACTATACCGTGCGCAATGTAAGTACAGGCATCATGAACGTCGATGAAGTGATCATTGATAACATCGATTTGATTGCGCCAACAGGGGATTTCATCTATAGCACGGAAAATGCAACGAATCAGGATGTTACCGTGACTTTGATTGCGCAAGATGAAACCAATGGGATCGTACATATTTTAAATAATGGGGGCAGCCCTACTTACACGTTTACCGAAAATGGTTCATTTACATTTGATTTCGAAGATGAGGCAGGCAACCTTGTACACAAGACGGCTACAGTCAATTGGATTGACAAGGAAGCGCCACTAGCTCAGCTTACTTATAGCAGTTCCAATTGGACGAAAGATCCTGTAGGAGTCACCATTACCTTCACGGATGTTTCTTCGGTGACAGTGACGAACAATAATGGGAATCGTCATTATTCTTTTACAGAGAATGGCTCATTCACATTCGAGTATCGCGATGCCGCTGGGAATGAAGGACAAACCGTGGCAACGGTGACGTATATCGACCGGGAAGCACCAACAGCGGCCGTTTCTTATAGTCATATCGGGTGGACGAATCAAGATATAGTCGCGACCTTAGTGGTAGAAGATAACTCTGGTGAACCCGTACAGTTTCTAAGCACCGGCGGTAATACACATACGTTTACGCAGAATGGAACGTTTACTTTTATTTATCGAGATACGGCAGGTAATGAGCAGGAATTTGTAGCAGCTGTTGATCGGATTGATAAGACAGCACCAGTGGCAACTATTCAATATTCGGAAAATTTGAAGACAAGATCCGATGTGCGAACCACCGTTCTTGCGGATGAACCCATTACCGTCATAGGGAATAACGGCAATACAACCTATGACTTTACAAGTAATGGGAGCTATACATTTGTCGTTAAGGATCGGGCAGGCAACCAAAACAGCGTAACGGCAACAGTCAATTATATAGACCGAACACCTCCTCTACCGCGACTTTCGTACAGTACATCAGCTCCTACAAAGGATGATGTCATCGTAACGGTAGATGCGGATGAGCCGTTCTATGTATTAAACAATAACCGAGCGAAGCAATTCGTGTTTAAGGACAACGGTACATTTACTTTTTATCTGCAAGATGTTGTTGGGAATTTAACTGAAATTCAAGCGGCAGTAAGCAATATCAATAAAACGAAGGCAAAAGTGATTGCTTCATTTAGTGAAACGCTGCCAACGAGAAATGATGTGAACGTGACACTAACATCAGACCAACCGCTTACTTATGTCGGTTTAATTGGCAACAAGGTCACCTTTACAAACAACGGCACGCGTTGGATAGATGCCATAGACTCGCTTGGTAATACCTATGCGTTGCGTGTGGATGTAACGAACATTGATCGTGAGGCACCGAAGTTTCGTTTTGTCGGAGGCGAGCAGCTGCTGATAGAAGTGGGCAACCCTGTACATCCATTAGTAGATGTCTCGGCGATCGATAATATGGACGGAGACATGACATCTAAGATCATCGTTAGTACCCATTCAATTAACTCACAAGTACCAGGTGAGTATACAGTTGTGTACCGTGTAACGGATCGTGCGGGCAACGAAAGCCTCTTGACTCGGAAGGCGATTGTCATTGCCCCAACTGATTTCACGATTTACGTGAATTCGGTGAAGGTTCAAGATACAGATGTCATCGTATACGGGGATGCAATCCAACTATCGTTGTTTGGCTATCAAGGCAGCAACATTATCAAATGGGCGCGAGGCCCCAAAAGTATTGGGGATTTTAAGACCAATGCCAACAGAGTAAGCAACGGCATTTTACCGATAACGGAATACGGCTATTATACATTTTTAATCCAAGATCAAGAACGACAGTTGAAGCTGATTCGTGTGTATATTTTGCCGAGACAAGCTTCTTAGGAGTGTGAGCAATGAATAAAGCGAAGTTTAAGCTAGCTAAAAAATTGTTGTTAATAGGCGCCATGCTTGTCCTGCTCTTTCCTATTGGAAGCGGGTTGGTATCTGCCGTTGAAGCCGAGTTGACGCCGGTGACTGTTGCCAATACCTTTATGGAAATCAGTGTTGATAAGGAGTCCGGCAGGTTCAGTGTCAATACGAAGCAAGGTTCTCCTCTAAAAGGGGGTGACGACAATAAATCGCTCCTCTTTAAAGATCGACTTCCGGAGACTTCGTTTACGACGTTTCGCATTAATGGACAAGATTATATTTACGGAAACAGTTATGGCTTTATGGGGTCTACTAGTGGTTTTACGTTCTCGCCAGCCAATCAAGGCTTCACGAATAAGTCAACATGGCGTATTGAAGGGCTCGATATTACACAGACATTAACATTAGTTAATGATCCAACGAACCCGAATGCAGGTAATATGAAGGTCACTTATCTCGTGAAAAATACGACCAAACAAAAGCAAAGTGTTGGAACTAGGATTTTGTTGGATACGATGCTTGGCTCACAAGATGCTTCTCCAATTTCGATAGCTGGCGGAAGTGAATATATTCGCAACGAGAAGGTCATTACGGGGCAGCTTCCGTATTACTGGAATGCGACAGATAATCCACTGAATCCCAAAGTGATGTCCTACGGTTTCATGCAAGGTTGGGGAAATAAAGCGCCGAATCAGATGGTTATTGCCCATTGGAACGGGATTTCCCAGACCAAGTGGGATTACACGGTGAATCCTATGCTAGATTTCACGAGCAAAATGAATGCCTATGGTTCGGCCGACAGTGCGGTGGCTCTCTACTGGGAGCCAGATGGACTCGCTCCTGGAGGAGAAGCTGTATATGAGACGTACTATGGGCTGGGCAGTTTTTTCACATCTCAGAAAGAAGCTTCGTATAGGCTGCAAGTCGGTGCGCCGAAACAATTGACATTAACGGATGATCGCAATGGTTATAAAGAAGAGGAGTTTGACATTCGCGTCGATATCGACAATGCCATTGATCGTTCGGTCCATATGGACGGTGTCGAAGTAACACTCGCTCTCCCTGCAGAACTAGATCTTGCCATAGGGGAGACAATGACCCAAAAGGTAGGCGTCATGAAGGTAGGCGAGACGAAGACTGTCACATGGCGAGTCAAGCCAAAGGTACAACTTACGTATAAAGCTGCCCCATTTCAGGTTATTGCACAAGCGGCCGGCGGGGAGGAGAGTATTCAAGCTTCCTTCATCGTACTTCCTGCACTGACCGGTGAAATACCTAACATGCAGCTGATGGAGGTATTTCCCAAGAAGGTTTATACATTGGATGATAATCCTGCGCTAACCTTGCAAGGAGCAGGTTTTGAAATATTGAAAGGATCATCCGGATGGAATGTCGATCTCATTCGAGATCGCGATGGCGCGAGCGTGGCTGTTCCCCTCTCAGATGTATCGATTCAAGATGATAAACAGATTACGGCTAAGCTAAATTTGAAAAGTGATCTTTGGAAGCAGCACAAACTCGAAGTTGGCTCGTACACGGTGAGATTGACTGCTGGCGGCAAAGTATTTACGAAAAAAATGGCGTTTACGACTGATAAAGCCTATAAATCAAAAGATTACGGAATTTTACTCGTTGTCGGTGACAACATGACGGAAAATGAGGGACAGACCTATCAGCTTGTTCCCGTAAAAAGTGAGACCGAGCTCACGGAGTTGAAAACGCAATATGAACGTACTGGAGGCCGCGAAGTTGCCTTGTTGGAGTTCCGAGGTTCGATTCGCGGTAAAAATGGAGAAAATGGCAAAGTAATTTATGAGATTGATCAGGGATCAACGATTAATTCGGTGATACGCCATGATACGACGGACATGTTAACAGCTATTTTCGGTGAAGCTTCACAGAAGATTACGATTCAAAAAAGTGCCAAGGACAGCTCGCACAGTGAGGACTATATCAATGTAAAGGGGAATGGTGCGCTTTCGATCCCTAACTTTAAATTTGCTTATGGTCCTTTCCGTATTGAGTTGGAGGATGGAAAGAAATACGCACTCGAAGCGAACGAAGAACAGGAAGAATCCAAGATTGAGATTGAGTGGGATGTATTAAAAGGATTATCCGTCATTCAACGCCTCGCGTGGTTTCAACTGAACATTAAGAACGCCGTAATCGGAACAGAGAGTGTGTCGTTTGGCGGGAGGCTAGCCCTGGATTTTGAACCAGGTTCCAAGAAAACGGAAGACGGTAAAGAAGATTCGCCAGGTAACAATAATCCTCCGAACCCGCCAAATGAACAAGATTTAACAGAAAATACCGATGGTGAAGATGATGGTGCAGGTTCGGTATTAGTTTCCGTTGATTTGGATGAAGCTAAATTTGGTATAAGGCAGAATGCCGATGCTTTTGGACCTGCAGGTAAATTCGGCTTTTTAGGGCTGCGGGCTGAAGGGGAGGCCGGTTTACCTTCCAATCTGGTCCCGGGTCTTGATCTAGGGCTCAACGGTATTGTTCGTGTAGACACGTTCGAGAAGAAATACGAGGTTGAAGCGAATGTCCAGTTCAAAGTTGTCGAAGTTAACGGACTGCTGACCATTCGATTAACGGATGGAAACTTTCCAATTGTGGATAATTTCCGTTTTGTGGTTGGGGGAGAACCAGGAATACCCTTAATTCCTATCGCTCCAATTGCCTATATAACGAAAGGTGGAGGCGGAATATACAACATCTTCGATTCGATAATGGGCAACTATAATTTCCTGCCACCACTGAAATTGGAGATGATTGGCGGACTCAGTGTTGCTAAAGTGTTTAAAGCGGATGATGCCACAGTCGGACTTTCGATGCGCGGTGTTGAATTTTCTGGTGCGTTCGAAGTGCTCGGCATCCAGTTGTTAGAAGAGGTGTATGGCAGCGTACTGCTGAAAGATTCTTTGTCTCAATTTGGCGTTGAACTCATGGCTGGTGCGAAAATAAATATTAAAAATATCATAACTGGTGAAGTGTATGTCGTCTTCCGCTACGATCCTGAGAAGCATGGCAAGCTCGGACCTGTTTATTTAGCTGGTGGAGGCAACGTGCAAGTGAAGCTTCCGCGGGGCTTAGTACTCGCAGCTGCTGAAGGTGAAATCAGCTCAGAGAAGATAGCAGGCAACGTAGAGTTTCTTGGTATCCCGTGGGGCTTTGAATATGAGTGGGGGGACAAAAAGCCAGAAATAAGCATAGGTAAGATTAATCTGCTTAAAAGCAGAAGCTTCGCTCTAGATGGGGAATCTCCATCTAGTGAACCTTTGGCTGGCGACCAGCCAGACAAGAGCTTCATCGAGCAAACGTATTATGATGAGTCAGGCAATGTATCTGGCACGATGAGCTTCGGTACGAATATGAAATCCATCGCAACTTCCGGGCCGAGGAGTCATGTGCAGCAGCCAGCTCAAAGAAGATCATTAAGGTCTATGGATTCGTTCGAATACGCGATACCTGTTTCATCGGGGCTAGAAATGGCCTTGCTGGACATTGCCTACTCAGGAGATCCTGCTGCACTTCAGGTTCAGGACCCAGAGGGGAATAATTACCCGCTTGTTGCAGGCGAGAATTATGATATTCAGGAAGTTTCTGCTGCGGATTCATCGTCAGGGGAACTAGAGCAAAGTGTGCTTATTTCGATTAAAAATCCAACCAGCGGCACGTGGCGAGTGACTTCAGATCGTGAACTGGAATGGACACTTCAACATGTAACCGTGCCTCCAACATTGGCAAGTGTTGATGTTCAGCAAACGGATTCCCATCAATTAACGGTGAATTGGCAGGGTGAACATACGACGAATGAAAAGGTCACGTTATTCCTTAGCTCAAACAACGAAAACGATCCAGGCAGTTTGCTTATTCAGGACCTCGATGTTTCTGAAGAAAGTGCGCAGATTACGTTGCCTGGATCGTTAGCAAGCGGGACCTACTACGTCAAAGCTGTCCTGTCACAAGGAGATACCAATCTAAGCAGCGTCTACAGTGGTCAATCCTTCAACGTTGTGAATCCGTACCAACCAATGAAACCAAATCACGTTCAGTTGAATCCTGCAGGTAACGGCTTGTTCAAGCTTTCTTGGGATGAGCAGGCGGCAGACGGATACACAGTACAAGTGCTTAATGGGAATGGCGAGGCCATCTCAAGCTTGGGTGTGATTGAGCTGAATAGCGACCTTCATGAGGCGATGATCGGTGGGACGGTGAACAACGAAGGGGGTCAAAAAGTCGGTATGCTGCCTGGTACTTCGTACAAAGTATCGATGGGTGCTTATCAACTTGTAGATGGCGTCAAAGTGTACAGTGAGCCTGCGGTTACAGCAGCTGTCCTGCTGCCAGAGCCACAGCCTGCAAGCATGCAGTTATCTGTTCTTCATGCCAATAACGAACCGGTAACCAATACGTTTACGCAGAATGGTACGACAACGTATATCATGAATGAATCGGGCTTTCAGCTTCACATGCATGCAGATCAATCCGTATCAACGGAAGTTATTGTGAATAATGTGAAAACTGCTGAGCCCATTGTGGGAGCAGACTGGAGCAAATCAATTTCATTACGCGAGGGAGAAAATGTTATCCAATTGTTCGCAACCAATCAGCGAGGAGATCGAAGTTCTGCCAGTGTTCGTGTCATTTCCGATATGACCGTACCTGATTTGAAAGTCGAGAACGCGCGAACAAATGCTGACAAACAGACGGCCTTAGTGAAAGGGATGGCTGAGCCAGGCAGTCAGGTGACAATCAACGGCATGTCGGTGCCTGTTCAAGAGGGCGGTGCTTTCGAGCAATCGATTCCTTTAGAAGGTTACCTTTCTAAGCCTATTGTGATTGCTGCCAAAGATATGGCAGGAAATGAAACCGTGCTGAATACGGAAGTTATCAATAGCACGGTGACTTCATTAGCTAAAGTTGAACTTCGTCCTTCTGCAACTCTGTCGGAAGACGAAGAGCTCCAGCTTCCTGCAGGCAGCGAGCAATCTTTAGAATTCATAGGTACAGACAAGGAAGGAAACTCGTTCGATCTTGATCCTAACAGTGTACAATGGAGTGTTCTGCTAGGGGATACGAATGGAAGTATTTCAGAACAAGGACGTTTACATACTTCTTATGAAGGCGATATGGTCATTAAAGCTTCTTATTCGGTTGCAGGTGACTTTGCCTTTGAGGATACGCTTATTGTACATGTAACTCAACCTGCTGGAACACCAGAATCGCCGCCAGTTGACTATGACGATTGGTATATACCTCCGACGACGACACTTCCAGGGGATGACAGTGAAGAGGCTGGAAGTCCAGTCGAAGAAACATTGCACAACATTCTAAAACGGTTGATTGAGCAAGAGCAAGGCGTAGACTTTGTAACTTCAGCCAAAATCGAAGCCAATCAGGAACGTATCATTCCAATTCGCGATCGTGCTGTTATTCGGATACCAGCGCAACCGCTTAAAGAAAGCGTTGGACTCGGCATTGGTGCAGTACGTGTTCCGAAGAAGTATGAAGTTGGCGGCTTAAAGGTGATTGGCGATATCTACGAATTCAAGTTCGATAGACCTACCCAACTTCAAGCACCTGCTGAACTCACGGTGCGCTATTCGATGGAAGAGCTCCAAGATCCTGGGCGAGCTGCGGTCTATTATTACAATGAACAGACTCATAGCTGGGAATACATCGGTGGTCTGATAAATCCAATAACAGGCGTCGTTACGGCAACGTTGCCTCATTTCAGTAAATTTGCCTTACTGTATAATGGTGAATTACCGATCTTCATGGATATGATCAATCGCTGGTCGCATGATGTCGTATACCGTTTGGCCTCCATGGGGGCAGTTAACGGTGTACAATCCGAAGAAGGCTTAATCTATGAGCCAGTGCGTGCCATTACACGGCAAGAATTTGCCAAAATTGCGGTTGGTGTTCTTGGAGCCGCAGCATCAACGCCTACAGGCGAACTTTCCGCCGACTTTGCGGATCGAGAGCGCGTAGCTGATTGGGCGAAGCCTTATGTAACAGCGGCTATCGAGCATCAATGGCTTGGCGGTACTAAGAGAGACGAGCAGCTCTACTTAGATCCAACGGTGCCCATCTCAAGAGCGGAAGCCATAGCGATTATCGGTCGGATGATCCATTCGCAAACTGAGTTGGAGCCAGCAGATACTAAGGTTTCATTTACGGATGCGCATGCTATTCCTGAGTGGGCTTTGCCCTATGTAACGATGCTTGTTCAGCTTGGCGTCATCAGTGGTTACCCCGATGGTACATTGAGGCCGGAGGCACAAATTACGAGAGAAGAAGCAGCGGCTATCATTAGTAAAATGCTGGATGTGAAGAACTAAAGCAATCGAGTATTTCCCTTAACGGGAGATGCTCGATTTTTTTTAGTAGCAGGGAAGGTTGGCTGTGGAAAGGGACTTGTGCGTAGGTAGTGATTATGAAATGATAGAAATATCGGGAATTCCCCATTCAATCCGCTATTGTATCTCAGAATGAAAGCAGGCCATAAGAATGGATTATGAATTTTTAATTTCATTTACTCCTAAAATTATCGATGTTGTAAAACGAGATCAACCCTTTTGGGAAACGTTCCAATATCTACTTGAGCGAGACCGTACACTTCTCCATGTCATGGCGTATGTCTATTCCGGGCAGGGGATATTGGAGGTTGACGGGAAACGGACACCCCTCGCTTCTGGCTGCACATTCCAGGTTCCTCCAGGTAAAGCGATGCGAATCACGACAACGCCTGATCATACATTGTGCTTTTATTCGATACATTGTCGATACGGAATGGCACATTGGGAGGGTACTGAGCTTCGCTTAGCACCGAGTGAAGGTGCTTTGCCACTTCCAGAGACACATTTGTGGCCCGAAAATAATGCGCTCGCAGATAAATTCCAGCAGGCATTCACGTTATGGAAAAATAAAAATAGCGGTTACGAATGGCAGGTAAGACAACTGCTAATTGATATGTTGCAAAGCTTTCTGCAAGGGAAGTTCCCTGCGGGAGAGATCAGTTCTGCTGGATCTGTTCAAGAGGCTATTGATTTTATGAAAACCTCGTATAAGGAGGAACTGACGCGGGAACGAATGGCTGAACGGTTATCGTTATCACCGGGCTACTTTTCCATTCTTTTTAAAAAACATACAGGCCTAAGCCCAATTCATTATTTAAATAGAATTCGAATGGATCAAGCGAAGCACCTATTGAAAAATACGAAGTATCCCATCAAGCAGGTGGCAGAGGAAGTTGGATTTCAAGATTCTTTTTACTTCTCCAGAATGTTTGTGAAAGAAACAGGTATGGCGCCAAGTGAGTATCGGAAATCATGAAAAAGTTATCTAACAATAATCCAGATTATTGATAAAGTTTCTTCATGTACGGAGAATTGAAAACGTTTTATAGTAAGACCTATAAAACAAAAGTTCCTGATGGAGGCGATATGACTATGAGTAATGCCCCTCGAATTATTGATACGGATGTTCATAATGCGGTACCGCATAACAAGGATTTACTCCCTTATCTTGCAAGAGAATGGCATGAGCAGCTTCTATCAGCCGGACCTGGTGCTCCTGGCGTCTATTACTCGCCGCTTGGTGTGATGCGCAAAGATGCTAGACCAGACAACGGCGGGATACCTGGAAGTGACCCTCATTTTCTAAAAAAGCACCATTTGGATAGATATGGCATTGATTATGCAATATTGACAGGTTCTGGCATTTTGGGTGTGTCTTTAAATCCAGATCCCGATTACGGGAATGCGGTTTGCAGCGCTTATAATGATTGGTTAGTGGAGACTTGGCTGAAAGTAAGCCCACAATATAAAGGTTCCATCTTGATCAATCATTCCGATCCGCATGCAGCAGCCAAAGAAATTGATCGCATGGGCGGCCACCCTGATATGGTGCAAGTCATTATGGCATCCGGCTCACCGATGTTATTCGGACAACGTTTTTACCATCCGATTTATGAAGCAGCAGAACGCAACGGGTTGCCGGTTGCCATCCATCCTGGAACAGAAGGACGGGGCATCGCGGGCGCACCTACACCATCCGGGTATCCTACGAAATATTTTGAATGGCATAATATTTTACCAACGAATTACATGGCCCATATTAACAGCTTGGTTTGTGAAGGGGTTTTTGTGAAATTTCCTAAGCTCAAATTTGTAGCGATCGAAGGCGGACTCGCTTGGTTGCCGCATCTTATGTGGCGAATGGACAAGAACTACAAAGGTCTTCGGGATCAAGTGCCATGGCTGACGCGACTTCCTTCTGAATACATCCGGGAACATATCCGATTAACGACACAGCCGATTGAAGAACCTAGTCAACCTGACCACATCAATCAAATTTTGGATATGCTTGGCGGGGATCATATGGTGATGTTTTCCTCCGATTATCCGCATTGGGATTTTGATAATCCGAAGATGGCCCTACAACCGATCAGAAAAGAGCTAAGACAGAAAATATTAGTGGAAAATGCTATGGCGCTTTATAATCTCACAACAGCTTCGATTACAGCAACGGAGGTGTAGACATGACGATAAGATCTAAATCAAGGCATGTCGTAGCAACGGTTGCTGAAATCGAACAGCTAGGCAGAAAGATTGTGGAAGTGAAAGGGATGGAAATCGGGATTTTCAGCGTTGATGGACACTTCTATGCTTGGCGTAATGTGTGTCCGCATGCGGCGGCGCCCGTCTGTGAAGGGACGGTTTGTGGAACCCGGCTTCCCTCCATGGTTTACGAATATATACATGGCCGAGAGCAGGAGATTTTGCGTTGTCCTTGGCATGGTTGGGAGTTTGATCTAAAGACGGGCATGCATCTAGTTGAGGGAGGCGTGAAGCTTCGGGGCTATGATCTAGAAGTGGATGGCGACCATATTTACATGCTTATATAAGGAGATGTTAAGCCAATGTTGGACATGTACGAGGATCATATAAGACGAAAGAAAACAGCCTCGTTATCTGAATTTACAACGGAATATCAAGACTTCAGGTATTATGTCTCATCGGTCACGCCTGATATTAAGCTTGCCATCAACGTAATTAAGCCACTTGGTCCAGCTCCAATGCTGGTAAAGCTCCATGGGTGGCACATGAGTATGCCCGAGCCTCAGATGAGGGTAACGCCAGCAGAAAATATGGACCATTATTTGGTAGTCCAGGTGGATATGCGAGGCAGAGCCTTTTCGGAAGGGGAGGCTGACTGTAATGGCTATGAGCTCATGGATATTTATGATGCCGTTCAATTTGTACGAAAAGAATATGCGCACTATCTTTCTGATCCTGAACTCATCTATTTAGAAGGAGGAAGCGGCGGAGGTGGCAATGTGCTGGCGATGTTAGGCAAGTTCCCGGATACGTTTGCTGCTGCTTCCTCCTTTTACCCCATGTCTGATTATGCGAAGTGGTATGTACAAGATGAAGTTGGCGAGTTTCAAGACGAGATGGATGTTTGGATCGGTTGTCCGCCAGAGGTGGACAGCGAAAGATATGAAGCTAGAAGCGGGATTCATCTCGTGAATAACTTGCATACCCCGCTTTATTTGGCCCATGGAAATGGAGATATTCGCATCCCAGTGGACCATGCGAGAGCCTATGTTCAACAAGCACAGGCGTATGGCAAATCGCAGCTCATTCAATATGAAGAACTCCCAGGTGTTGGTGGTCGAGGTCACCAAGATGGCATTACGGCTGAACAATTGGCAGGCATTCAGGAAGCATCGGATGCGAATCGCAGGAACCACGCTATACCTGTGACCATTCCACAGCAAGGGACACTGCAGATCGGCGGTTATCTCTACACGAAACCTTTTCAAATTGTGCTTGATTCGATGGATCATGTCGCGCAAGTTGAATACTCTCTCCCAAATAATACGTATCAGTTGCGTGCAAGGAAACCTTATCCCTACACATTGACAACCTTGGATGGCAGGGTCATCACAGGAATATGCAGTGTAATTACGATCAGTCAGTAGATGATACTGGCTTTTTTATCTTGGCAACGTAGTGACTATGAATCGATAAGGTTGTGACAGAGTATGGAAAAATCGAGATTGAAAAATAATGATTCTTACTGGCTTGCAGATACCTATAGTGCTGACGAATCTGTTGTTCCAGCGGATAAACGTGTTCCGTTTGGGTGGCCGGCAGCATCCGTTAGCGGTATAGAGGCGCGTAAGATTACACTATTATGGAAAAATAGAGCATCGCACGACTCCGCTTGGTTGAGAATTACGGTGGCACTGGATTTACGTGAAGAAGTGAAGTTGGAAGTTAGAAGCGCCGTATCGCATATTCTGCTAGGTAGCTTCGATATTCGCTATGCGTCGGTACTTCAGCCATTCCAGCTCCTCCTCTCCAAAGAGCAGGTACAGCTTGCTGTAAGCGAAGGCATTTCACTTAGACAGACTGAAGGGAATGTGCCTTTATGGCTATTTGTCCCCGATCGGAGAAAGCCGGCATCTGCGGAGGAAGCGCCACTTCTGTTTCCACATTTGTATGATGCGCAGGATCAAGGTGTGGATCGGTGGGAAGCCATGAAAATAACCTTGCCTACTTTATCTTCGTTACAAGCTTTTGGGTGGTTAGAGGGCTGTGTTTTACATGGATTAATGGAGTTAAATCGCGTAACGGGGGAGCGGGAATACCGCGAGGCTTTGTCACGGCACTTTCACATGTTTATCGATGAGGAAAAGAAGCTGCGCTATGAGAATCCACGCAGTATGCCTGTTGACGATCAGATTTATGGCATTGAAGGGACCTTGCCCTTCGCCATGCTCGCACAGTTGGATGCCACACACCCCACCCTAGAACGCGCAATCCATTTCTGGATGGACCCGCGTAATGAGGAAGGTGTGTTGCTTGATCATACGATGCTTACTGCAGAAGGAAACTACACACTTGCTTATCCGATGGCTGTGCTCGCTAAGCAGCGGGGACGATTGGATTTAGCTCGTCTTGCCATCAGGCAGCTAGAAGCAAGACAGAAGTTGACACTTGGCGATGATCTGTACCTACGCTATCATCAGGACGGGAGCTATTCGTTTCGAAATTGGTCACGTGCCTACGCATGGTATTTGTTAGGCTTGGCTCGTACGTTGAAAGAATTGGATGGCGCAGATTTCTTAATGAACGATGAGATGCACGCTATTCAGACATTGAAGCAAGAACTATTGCGTGTTTCGCGAATTTCAATGCGCTATCAGCTTCCTAGTGGTTTGTGGTCAGTGTTCCTAGATGATCCGGATACAGGTCCTGAAACCTCAGGCTCTGCGGGGATTGCAGCGGCGCTGGCAATTGGCGTCGAGATGGGCTTGTTAGACAAGGAGGCATTAGCGGCTGCTACGCTTGCCAAGGAAGCATTAACACCGTATCTAACACAGGATGGTATTCTTAGCGGTGTTTCTCAAGGGAATAAGGGAGGAGAAAGTTTGCAGCGCGGAGGGTATCGCGTCCTTTCCCAAATGGGAACAGGCCTGGCGGCACAACTATGGGCTGCGATAAGTTGGATAGAAAACGAGCAATAGCACATAATAACCCTGATTGATCAGGGTTAACCTTTTATTAAAAAGTTAACGTTGACGTTAACGTTAGAACGGATTATGATAATGACATCGAGAAGAAACTATTTTGAAAGGAGTGTTGCTTAGATGGATAAATACAAAATTGATGATGTAGCGAAAGAAAGTGGACTGACGAAGAGGACGATTCGCTACTATGAGGAAATCGGCGTCTTATTTCCTCCAGAACGTAGTGAGGGCGGCATGCGCTTATACACGCGCAAACATATCGAAAGATTGAGTCAAATTGTCAATGCTCGGGATGTTCTCGGATTCTCACTTATGGAAATTCAGGATTTCGTAGCGATTCGCGAAAAGCTGGACGAACAGAAGCAAGTCTATTGGAAAACCGAAGCAGCCGAAGAGAAGCTCTCGCAGCTGCGGGAAATAAAGGTCATGATCGATCAGCAGATGGACATGGTTGATCAAAAAATTAATAAGATGATTGAATTTCGCAAAGAAATCGAAACCATGCAAAAGCGCGTCAATGATGGTATTTCTAAAATGACAACATAAAAGGAGTCTTCTGGGTCATGCAACCAACAGCTACGAGTAAGGCCAATACGGCCGCACAGCATCAGAGTACACAGAAAGTTAGTATGTTTACGCAACCCAAAGCGGTATGGGCGGTCGTTTTCGCCAGCATTATCGCTTTCATGGGTTTAGGTCTGGTAGATCCGATTTTACCCGCTATTGCTACAAAACTACATGCCTCCCATAGTGATGTTACCTTATTATTCACGAGTTATAATGCCGTCATGGCTGTAGCAATGTTAATCACAGGCGTTGTTTCGTCCCGTCTAGGTATCAAAAAAACACTGCTCGCAGGCATCATCATTATTGCCCTTTTCTCTGCATTAGGTGGGATGTCAAATAGTATTTGGAGTCTAGTATGGCTGCGTGGAGGCTGGGGACTAGGCAATGCGTTGTTCGTTGCAACGGCATTGTCTGCCATCGTCTCTTTGTCCAAAACCGGCGTTGCTCGCTCTATTATTTTGTTTGAAGTCGCGGTTGGACTTGGGATCTCCGTTGGTCCATTACTTGGCGGGGAACTCGGCGCCATCTCATGGAGAGGCCCATTCTTCGGTGTTGCCGGCCTCATGGTCATTGCTTTCTTTATGATTTTGTTTATCATGCCCAAACAACAAACACAAATCCGCAAAACCAAAGCATCGTTAGCGGATCCATTCCGCGCTTTGAAATTCAAAGCTCTTCGTACCTTCGGAATCGCGGCTTTTCTATATAACTTTGGTTTTTTCACTTTACTTGTTTACGCAGCATTAGTCTTAGGCAAGCTAGGATTAGATGAGCATCAACTTGGTTATGTTTTCTTGGGCTGGGGACTTATGCTTGCTTTTACATCTGTTTTTACGGCACCGAAACTGCAAAAACGTTTTGGTACAGTATCTTCCATGTGCGTTCAATTATTGTTATTCGCTGTTACTTTGTTTGTCATGGCGAACTGGACAACGGATAAAACGGTTATCATTATCGCAGTTATCATTGCGGGAGCGTTTCTTGGTAATAACAATACGCTAATTACGACTGCAGTAATGAATGCTGCACCGGTCGAACGTCCAACCGCTTCAGCGGCTTATAGCTTCTTGCGTTTCATCGGAGGGGCAATCGCTCCATTCCTAGCAGGCAAATTGGCTGAATGGTTCAACCCGCAAATGCCATTTATTGTTGGCGGCGCGTGTGTAGTCGTGGCTGTTATCTATCTGTGGATGAATCGTCAGCATTTGAAACACGTGGATGAAGTGGAAAGTGCGCATTAATATATATAGGAGAGCCCGCTGTTTAGCGTGGCTCTTTTTAGTTGTTCTTGAACATTTCATCGAAAAGGACAAGCAAAAAGTTCAGGAATGTGATGAAAGTGGGGAAGCCCATTGTTCGAATTGTTCATAGAACTTGTAATTATTCACTAGGAGTCAGCCCATAAATCCGATAGCATGAATCTGAGAAAGGCAATAGGAGGTGAGCTTAAGGAAGACAGGAATCAAGTAGATGGCCATGCAAGATCGAATCACCGCTTGTCCCACATTAGGACGAAAGGATGAGAGCCGTGTACGTAAATTCAGTTAGACATGTAAGAAAGTTAGTGATTGTCGGTTTAATCATTGCCTTATTCGTGTCATTGTTTCTATCCGCACAAAAAGCAGAAGCAGCGAGTGTAACCATACCAAGTAATGGTGTTCAAATAAAGGATTCGGCAGGCAATCTTTTGCAAGCGCATGGTGGAGGCATCATTAAAGTAGGATCGTATTACTACTGGTTTGGTGAGAATAGAAGTGGAGATAACTTAGTCGCTTGTTATCGCTCAACCGATCTCAAAACATGGGAGTTCCGCAATAATGTACTCAAGCATTCTTCAGCTCCTGAACTCGCGACTGCGAATATTGAGCGTCCGAAAGTCATTTATAATGCTTCTACAGGTCAATTCGTCATGTGGATGCATAAAGAAAATGGTGTTGATTACAGAGAAGCAAGAGCAGCGGTGGCTTACTCTTCGACCGTTGATGGCAATTACACCTGGCAGGGCAGTTTCCAACCACAAGGTCAGTACATGTCTCGGGATGACACCTTGTTCGTAGATGACGATGGTTCAGCGTATTTCATTTCTTCTGCCAGAGAAAATTTAGATACGCATATCTACAAGCTTTCATCCGATTATAGATCCATTGCCTCCTTAGTTCAGAAGGTTTGGGTGGGAAGTCAACGTGAAGCGGCAGCGATGTTTAAAAGGAATGGCGTGTACTTCCTTGTGACCTCCGGAGCGACCGGCTGGGCGCCGAATCAAATGAAGTATGGGACAGCAACGAGCATTGCCGGCACATGGAGCGCCCTGAGCAATGTTGGAGACGGTACTTCGTTTGATTCCCAGCCTGCGTATATTCTCCCTGTTCAAGGCACCTCCACAACCTCCTATCTCTACATCGGAGATCGGTGGGCTGGGGCATGGGGCGGTATTGTGAATGACTCGCGGTACGTTTTCCTGCCGATTTCATTCCCTTCCAATACATCGATGAGCCTAACGTATTATGATAAAATAACGATCGATACAGCGACTGGCACCGTTTCCGGGTCCAATTATAGTTTTAACACCACGACAAATTATAAGATTCTCAACCGGAATAGCAATAAGTCTTTAGCTGTCAGTGGAACGGATAAAAATCTCAGTGCAGCGCCAATCCAGCAATTTACGGATACGACGGCGCTTTACCATAGATGGCAACTCGTGAAAAAGGCGAACGGCTACTACAGCATTATCAACAAACAAAGCGGCAAATATATGGATATTAATGGTCAATCCACGGCGGATGGCGCCACGAACATTCAATATGCAAGCAATGGCGGTAAGAATCAAGAATGGCTGCTGGTTGATCTAGGAAATGGTTATTATGCCATCGAGAATCGTAATAGCCGTAAATTTATGGACATCAGTGGAAGCTCTACAGCCGATGGGGGGCAGAACATTCAATATACGTGGAATGGTGGCAATAATCAGCAATGGACGATTAATTAAAGGTCGTATGAAGCGAGGCATGGAGCAATTCCATGCTTCTTTTTTTATTTTCTTCGTACTGTGATTCTGTCTATATCATAGAAATATACACATCGGTCGTAGTAGCGTCGGATATAAAGGGATAAGCATCGTTGTTACAATACTGTTGAGAAAGCGCATTCATTAGTAGATGCAATTATTAAGTAGGAGGAAATCAGAATGAAACGTACTTTGTTCGTAAAATGGATGTCCTGTATGACGTTAGCAGGCATGCTAGTCACATCAGTGGGGACGGCTAGTGCAGCCGGGGTTTCCACAACATCAACCGATCAGCCTATTTCCAGATCGGAATTCGTCACATTAATGAATCGTACTTTCGGATTTACGGAAAAAGCGAATATTTCATTTAGTGACGTGAACCCGGGCAGTGCCAATTATGATGAAGTAGCCAAAGCCGTGAAAGCTGGTTACATTCAGGGCTACGAAGACGGTACCTTTGGTTCGAGTAAGTCCATTAGCCGCCAGGAGGCTGCTGTGATGATCGCTAGAGCGAGGGGCTTATCCTCAGCTCCAAGTACAGCAACTCAGTTCTCGGATAACAATTCTGTAGCGACTTGGGCAAAGGACGCGGTAAATATGACCGTCGCTCGTCGCATATTAATTGGGAATGCTGTCGATCAAACGTTGCGACCTATGGACCCTATTAACCGTGCAGAAGCGGCGCTCGTATTGAATCGGGCTGCAGCACCGTTGCAGAACTTGTCCATCCTGGACTATGGTGCGATCCCGAATGATGGTAAAGATGATTTGCCAGCCATCAAACTTGCGGTAGAAGCGGCTAAAGCAAAGGGTAAGGGCGTTTATGTGCCAAGCGGAGAATTTAATCTAAACGGCTTACTGACATTGGATTCTGTCGATCTTATTGGTGACGGAGAGACTTCCATTCTTAAAAGTATGGATCTCAAACTGCAATCAATTATCCTGACTGGTGAAGGTACGGATCTAAGCGCAGTAAAGTTAATCTCGGTGCCGGCTTCTGTTCGATTGACCAACGATGATTCCGCTCGGGTGCGTGTAGGTCCGAATGCGAAGAATTATTCGATTACCAACATTGTGATTGACGGTGGATCTTCCGTAGGGTTTTTCAATGCGGGGACGAACGGGGTCATCAGTGGGAATACGGTCAAAAACATGCTGGCAGACGGTATTCATATCACTGCCTTATCTAGCGAAATTCTCGTTGAGAACAATACCGTCAACCGTGTCGGGGACGATTTCATTGCTGTAGTATCCTATGAGAAATTTGGCGGTTGGGTAAAGAACGTCACAGTTCGGGGGAATAACGTCTCTGATGGTGAAGCGCGCGGGCTTACGGTTTCAGGCGGGGAGAATATCCTTGTAGAGAATAACAAAGTGTCCGATATTGACGGTGCTGGCATATATCTCAGCTCGGAGGGCAATTACAAGACGTATGCGGTAAAAGATACTATCGTACGCAATAACACAGTTGTGAATGACAGTCGTGATGGAGGAAGTCCGACACAAGGTGGTTTAAATATTACGGCAACGAACAAAAATCCAAGCTTGGTTAACGTCCTCATTGAAAATAATACATTCACCGATTCACACGATAATGGTGTATTGATTGCGGGTACTTTTGAAATTAAAGGTGTTCAGTTTAAAAACAATACCATTGTGAATCCGAAGAATTACGGTATCCTTATTGTAAAAACAATCGTTGGCGACATTAACATTGCAGGAAATAAGATAACGAAGTCAGGCAAAGCCGTGTATGCCAATCAGTCTAGTGATAAACGCATAACGAGTGATCTGGCGAGTGAAGGAAGCGGCAGTGGAGGCGCAGGTACAAGTAGTGTAGCCGCATATGGGACACCTAAGATTGACGGTGAAATCGATGGGTTATGGGCAGATGCAAGCGTTCTGCAGATGAATACGGCAGCTACAGGTACGACAGGCACAGCTAAAATCGCATGGGACGAGAAAGCCCTGTACTACTTATTCGAAATGAAGGATACCACGCCTTATGCTGTAGCGGTTAATGAGAAAAATGACTCCGTTGAAGTGTGGGTGGATGAGCTTAACAAGAAGAACGGGGCCAAAACAACAGGCGACTACCAGATGCGTGTCGATTTGAAGAATGCGGTAACCACTTCTATGAAAGGCTTGAACTTAACCAACGTGGTTAGTGCTGTAAAAGAAGTAAAAGGCGGCTACATCGTAGAGTTCGCCGTACCTTACAGAGAGCTGAAGCCTGCGGCTAATACCATCATCGGATTCAATGCCAGTGCGAATGATGATTCGAATGGCGATGGAGTGCGTAACGCTTTCGTTACTTGGGTAGATAAGAACCTGCCGTATTGGGCAGATACGAAGGTTTATAATGAAGTGAAGTTGGCAGTGCCGAAAAAATAAAGCATGAAAGAGGCTA
This sequence comes from Paenibacillus sp. J31R109, assembly GCF_059692055.1. NCBI lineage: Bacteria > Bacillati > Bacillota > Bacilli > Caryophanales > Paenibacillaceae > Paenibacillus > Paenibacillus sp. J31R109. Next base: position 39,179 of record NZ_JCAUAR010000022.1, read on the forward strand.
GCTCAAGGGTCGAGGACCTTAGAGCTAGCCTTTTGTGTGCGTTAAGGTGTCGGTACAGCAGCACCGTTAATGTAAGATTGCAGTGGTGAGCTATTGCCACTATAGGTTTGCGTGGAGCCGTTCACGAGCTCCTCTAGGAAGTAATTGATTGCATAACCAGCAGGATTGGTATGTGTGTTGTTTTGGATTTTGACACTTGTAACAGTGCCCGTTTCCAACTTAATGACATCGTTTGCTGCTGTATTCGAGGTGTTAATGTCTTGGAACGTATTGCCTTGAACATTCAATGTGCCTGCGGTAATGCCGTTCTTCCATTTCAAACCATTCGTTGCGGTGCGGACAAAAGTGTTGCCGGTAAACGTAGCTGTACCTACAAAGCTGGAGTCAATAAGGGCTCCTTCGGTACTCGTGCTGGATCCGCTAGGGGATGTGCTTGTAATGGTATTATTCGAAAAAGTTACGCTTTGGACATGGTCTCCGGTAACATTAATCCCCATTTTGCGAGAGTTATATAACTTATTATTCGAAAAAGTGACGTTGGAAACGTTGTTAAAGCTAGATGAAACCATTAAAGCACCATGACTTGTCGCTGTACTACCGCCATTTGTAATCGTATTGTTGTCTACGGTAACGTTATTCACACCAAAGGTGGAATACGCGGATTCAGAAGCGATTAAGATACCTGCATTCAGCGGATTTGTAATTGTGTTGTTTTGAATCGTTACATTGTTTCCACCAATGACCGTCATTCCCCGACCTGCCGTTGGTTGGTTGGAAAACTGGTTATTCGTAATCCACACATCGTGGACCGCTTGAGGGTCTTTTAATTGGTAGCTGACAACCGCAATCCCATCGTCACCTGTGCTGCTGACATTATTATTATGGATACGAATATTGTAAGAGCCTGCTGTTGTATGGATCCCGTCAGCTAATGTGTTTTTCACTGTATTATGTTGAACGAGCCCATTGCTAGCTCCTTTAATCATTATACCAGCGCCATTTGCGCCATCTACCGTTACTCGCTCAATCAGAAAATAGCCAATGTTGCTCGTACCGCCTGTAACAGCGCCATCCACATAAATGCCGCAGGTCGTGTTAGCTGCTGAACGAGTAGAGGTGACAGCCGTCAGCTTAAGATCAGTTAATACAGCATTCGTATTGGTCATGCGTACGGCCTGATTCGTTTGATTCGTAGCAGCGAGGATAGACGACTGTCCACTTCCGTACATAACAACACCGTCTAATTGAATGAGACCAGCGTGCTCGAACCGACCACTTGGGACATAGACGGCGGAGCCTGAAGCTTTGGCAGCTGTGATAGCATTGTTAATGGCTGTTGTATTATCCGTACCTGTTGTCGCGACGGCTCCATAACTCGTAATATTGACGTTCGGCTTGCCATATACTTGGAATTCATTCGCCGAAGCAAATGCACCTGCTACCGATGAGCCAGTCACCGTAATTCTTACATACCTGCCCACATCCAAAAAGTTATCGTTTGTATCTCCTAACGTCGTGTTGCTCGTTTTATCGACAACAGTTGTGAAGGTGATGTTATCTGCGCTGACTTCGATTTTATATTTGTAAGAACGACTAGCGCTTAAGTACCATTGCGAGGAAACCTTGGTTAGTGCTCTCATTTCGCCGAGGTCAACTTGCCACCACTGCGGCATCGTACCGCTTGAAGCAGCCCAGCGAGTAGCGGTGTCACCATCATTGGCATTGCTGCCTGGATTGCCTGATTGCGTAGAGCTGACGGTGACCGTTTTACCTTGAGACACAATGGCGTCTGCGGCCAATACAGTAGAAGGACTTAATCCGCTAAGACCGACGCTGAGTGCGACGATCAGCATAAACGAAAGAAATCTCCTCCATGCTTGATGAAACTGAAATTGAACCATCATATTCATTCTCCCTTTCTAACTTGAATTTACGTACTACATCAGTATAAGGGGGATGAATTGCACTTTTTTGCTTGGAAATAGCACTATTTTACGAATGTACAAACTTCATAGAAATATGCACATCATTCGTAGCATCATCGGATATTGAGGCAAAAAGACTGTTGATACAATGATTAAAGAAAGCGTATTCATGTAAAAAATTGGAGGGGATTTAATTGAAAGCGTTCAAGCAAAAGTGTTCGCTTCTTTTGGTTTTGGCCATGCTCTTAAGCTTGCTGCCATTACCTGTAGTTGGGGATGTAACCACAACGCCCGCTTACGCGGATAGTGTCATTCCGACAGCGAATCTTGATCTTTGGTTAAAAGCAGATGCTGGAGTTACAGTGGATGCTAATGGGAAAGTAAGTCAGTGGGCGGATCAGTCTGGGAAAGGTAATGATTTAACTCAAGCTACAGCGACGAAATTTCCAAGCTTAGTTACGGACGCTGTATATGGTAAGCCTGCCATTCGGTTTTCAGGAGATATTGGCGGGGGAAGCAATCAATTTCTGAGTAAGGATTTAGGATCGAAAGCATGGACTAATAATAGTACAGTGATTATGGTGATGCAACAATCCAGCTTGGCGCAATTAAATGCTAAAGGGATTTTCTCTAATGACATAGGCTCCAATGTCGGAGCATGGTCCATTGTGACAAGTACTGGCAATCCGCAAAGGCTGATGGTGCTCGGACCAAGAACTGGCGGTACATCCAATGCGAACTTGGAGAGCGCGTCCACTACGAATCCGACCATTTTAACTGTCACGATAGATACGACATCCAGTGCTACTGAAGGAATCATTAACGCATATAAAAATGGCGTGCTATCATCCGTGGATAGCTTGATGAATGTAGGACCCGTTAAGAATAGCTACTATAAAAGTTTTAATTCCTTTAAACATTATGTCATTGGCAAAAGCTACAGTACATCTGAGCTGAATATGGCGGCAGATGTATCTGAAGTGATTATTTACCAAAAAGTGCTATCGGATATTGATCGACAAACGGTTGAAAATTATTTAATGAATAAATATTTTTCAGTATCGCCTGTCGTTGCAAATGTACCTTCAGGAACAATTACAGCTGGTCAAGCTGTGACACTGTCGACACCGACTGTAGGCGCATCTGTGTACTACACGCTTGACAGCAGTGACCCGCTGACTTCAGGTACTTGTCTGTCGTATTCCTCTCCGATTGTCATTACGAACAACACGACGATTAAAGCGGCAGCAAAAGGGAATGGATTAACGGACAGTCCTGTCTCCACTTTTACGTATACCCTAACAAACAAGTTGGTAGCACCGACTTCATCTGTACCTACGGGTAACGTGTCATTCGGTAAAATGGTAACGTTGACCTCATCTGCAGGGACGACGATTCGCTATACGCTTGATGGTACTGATCCGAAAACATCAGTTAGCAGCAAGGACTTCATAGCACCATTCTCAATTGTCGCAAATACTACCCTGCGCGCTTATGCAACCAAGGTAGGCATGACGGATAGTGACGAGTCCGTATATAACTATACAATAACTTTAGCTGAGCCCGTGAAGGCTAATGCAGTTTCAGGGGCAATTTTTAACGGTGGAAAAATTAAGCTGACATCAACGATTGACGGGGCTTCCATTTATTATACGTTAGATGGCAGCGATCCTGTTTCTTCGGGAACCAAGCTGTTATATACAGCGCCGATCGTCGTAACAGCAGCAACAACAGTTAAAACGTACGCAGAATTAAACGGTACTGTCGGCACGGCTGTTGCACAATATGAGTATACCATTTACACGCCAACGTCAACGTCATCTGTGACGAACTTGCCTGATAGTTACTATAACAGAGACGGGCTTGAAAACATGCCGCATTTGAATTATGAAGCCATGAAAGTGGCAAACGTCAAAGATTTTGGAGCAGTTGGGGACGGCAATGCTAGTGATGCTGAGGCTTTTGAGAAGGCGATTAACGCCTTAAATTCTGTCGATGGAGGGGTTGTCTACGTTCCAAAAGGATTTTACTATTTCCCGTTTGACTTGACTGATCCATTGAATCGCTGGGCTTGGAAGCGGAATTATAACAATGTTCATTTTATCGGTGAAGGTGACGAATCGGTTATTCGCTTCAAGCTTCCAGGAATTCCAACTTTGCCAGCAGGCAGAACATGGACGAATAGAAACGGTGTGTTCTCAGGCTTTGCTTACGGTTGGAGAATTGATGGAAAGGATATCTCTTATAAGGATCTGGCGTTCTCTTGGTACCCACGGTATGACGCGAGAGGTGGAGCAGGAGGCTATACGGTTGCAACATCTGGCGAGAACATCCAAATGAATCGCGTAACGATCGATCAAGGGAATATTGGAGCGGTCTTTTGGCAAAATACGAAAAACGTCTATGTCGTCGACACGCAAGTTCGTAACACGGCGGCAGACAGTATTCACTTTGCGAACGTTGCGGATGTAGTGGCTGCTTACAACCTCGTCGATGGTGCCAATGACGACTCGATAGCTAGTATCGATGATAAGGAATATAATGTTGCAGATAATCATCAGTATTTGCATAACACGATCTTAAACAGCTATTGGGGACGCGGGATTACCGTCACGGGGACGAATAGTCGTGTTGAAGACAACTGGCTTGAAAATATTAAGTCATCCGGCGTCTATACAAACAACGGCGGTCAGAGCAGTGTGTCCGGTAACGGTCATGATACGGAGCATTTATTAATTAAGAATAATACGATCGTTCGCTCCGGGCTCATGGGCTTGAATGATAATCAAAAAGGTGCCATTGCATTTAACCAGTATAAAGATGATCTAACCGTTGAAAATAACCATGTTTACGGTGGGCAATCGCATGGGATATATTTCAATCCGTGGGGACCTGCATCCACAATCAGCAACGTTCGTATAAAAAATAACGAAATTGCAGCTGTTGCTGGAAGTGCCATGGTATTTAATTCCAATATTAAAGTGAATAACATTGATATTATGAATAATGACATGTTCGGCAATGAATTACGTTTAACTCCCGTTGATCCTAGCATTAATTTTAATGCTTCCGTTTTATCAGGAAACGTAAATTTGTCAAATAATAAGGTTTCAGGGACGGTCTCCAACACGACATATGCATACGGGTTCCCAAAAGTTACGACCCAGCCTGTGTATACGGATCCATATGCAGCAATTGCTGCAGAGCCTTCTGAGATCGCTTGGGCAGGAGCTCCAGTAGTCACAACTGCTGCAAATGAAATCAACGTCAAGAATTATGGTGCAAAGGGCGACGGATCAACGAGTGATACGCAAGCTTTTTATGATGCTTTAGATGCGATTCCAGCTTCTGGCGGCACACTTCGCATTCCTGCAGGGACCTATGTATTACCTCCAATGCCAGGCAAAGAAACACGACCATATAGTCAAATCAAGCATCATCTGCTGCTTGAAGGTCGTGACAATGTCCACATTGTAGGGGATGGAGATAGCTCTGTACTGCGCTTTACAAGCGCGGATCATTATGGCATTCGTCTTCTGAATACAACGAATTCATCCATACGCAACTTGAAGCTAGAGCTTGCGAATAAGCCGTTTTTACGCCATAATCGTTCGCTGCTTGATATTACTGGCAGCAAAGGCATCGTAGCTGAGCATGTGACAGTGGCGAATTCAGGTGGTTCCGGTATACAAGTGGATGCATCCACTGGCGTATCTATTCAAGGATGTACCGTAATCGGCTCCAACATGAGTGGTATCCTGCTAGTGGCTTCCAGACAAGTATATGTGGAAAATTCGACGTTGAAAGGCAATCGTGACCATGCCATCTTCGTGAATAAGCAAGGCAGCCTCGCACGTCAATCCGAGTACATTCGGCTTGCTGGAAACGTAATAGATGGCGAAGGGAATTCAGAACAAAGCGGGATCGCGTTTGCTTCCGGCGACAACATATTAGCTACCGGCAATACAATTAAGAACACGCACATGGCTGGAGTCTTGTTCTATTACACAAGTGAAGTCTATCCGACAGATAAGATTACAGTGACGGGCAATACACTGATTAATACGAATACGGGGACAAATACGCTTACATACGGCGCAATAAGCTCCATGATGTCCAAAGGCGGGAATTTCACGATTACTGAAAATACGATTCAATCTACGCCTTATTCGGGAATTTGGGTCAAAGACAGTACACTTCAATCGCTGAAGTTAACTGCCAACTCATTTACCGATACTGCAACGAAAGGTGGGGCGATTATTGATATCGCCAGTGATCAATTAAAGACTATTCAGCAGTATACAGCTAATACGGATCAAATTGGGGTTCAGACCAAACCCGAACGGATTTCTAGCGGCTCTGGTTGGGCAATCGCAGTTACGATTCAAAACTTAATGACACTACAACCAAGCTCTGGAGGTACTGTCAGTGTAACAAGTCCAATGGAATGGGCAGCTACACTTACGCCTGTCACTTTTGGCGAGATCGCTCCTAGTCAATCCACAACAGTACGGATTCCAATTCCAGCACCACTTCCAGCCAACATTGGAGCTGTACCTTTTTCATTGAAGATTGATCAAATCGGCACTATCACCAATCTTACCAAAAGCGTGAATTTCTATGCCTCCGCTGAGACGCAAATGCCGCCAGTCATTGATGGGACTGCATTAGAATGGATGGATACGAATGCTGCAATTCTGAATCAGGCTAGTCAGGTTAAATTCACTGCATCGGATTGGGCAGGTGCTGACGATTTGAGTGCAACGGGATACGTGAAGCATGATGCAACGAACCTGTACTTCTCTGTAGTCGTCAAAGATAACGTACACACTCAAACGAATACGGGCTCCGATATTTGGCGTGGAGATAGCATGCAACTTGCGATTGATGCGGGAAGAGCTACAACAAGTGGGCAGTCTGGCTATTCGAGCGAGCTTACATTTGCACTAACAGCGGATAATCAGCCTGCAAAGTGGAGATCAACAGCTCCAAACGGCAAAGCAACAGGTAATCAGTTCAGCAGCGCGTTAGCTGTTAAACGGGATGAGGCGAATAAAACGACAACATATGAACTCGCATTGCCATGGACTGAAATCTTACCAGATGCTTTAATAAATGCACCTGAACGGATCGGCATCTCATTCTTGATTAATGATGACGACGGCGCAGGAAGACGTGGATGGATCGAATACATGAGTGGTATCGGATCGAGCAAAAATCCAAGCTTATATGGAGATCTATTACTTGTTCAAACGCCAACTAACATTGCTGCAACAGGTGTCAAGTTAGATAAGGATACAGTACAGTTTGATTTGGTTAATCCACAAACAACACAAAAGCTGACATCTACTGTGCTTCCAGATAACGCGACAAATAAAGATGTGACATGGTCCTCAAGCAATAGTGCAGTAGCAACTGTTGCTGCAGACGGAACTGTGACTGCACATGCTGTAGGTAACGCTGTCATCACGGTAACGACAGTAGATGGTAGTTTTACTGCAACGAGTCAGGTTACAGTAGGGAACTCGACTACTACAAATTCGTCATCCCCGACTGGTGGATCAGTCGGAAATCAAGAAGGAAAAGTTGAACTTACTGACGCAGGTATCGTGATTTCGCTGGATGCGGCTAGTAAGGTTAGTGAGTCCAAAGACGGGTATAAATTGACGAGCATTCACGTCAATGATGATCTAATGGATAAAGCACTTAACTCAATCGAGAATAACGGTAAAAGAAATAAAACGATTGTAATTAGAGAAAATGAAAGTAGCGGATTACAACTCGAAATTAGCGGTAAGGCCGCAGCGGCATTAGAAAAAGAGAAGGATGCCATTCTAACGCTAATCGTTGGCAAACATACAATGAATGTGCCAGCAAGTCTTTTAGACTTTGAACAATTAGCAAAAGAGTGGCAAGTAAAACAGGATGATCTGAAAGTGAAGTTTGTTGTAAAGCCAGCATCACAAGACGACAAGAAGAAAGTGAGCTCGCTCTCTGCGGCAACAGGAGTCTCGCTTGCCACTGATGTTATCAACTTCGGAATTCTCGTAGAAGTGGGAAATCGTCAACAAGACATTCATAGTTATGGAAGTACCTATTTGACACAAACTATGACATTCCCAGCTATTCCGAATGCCAACAAGGTTACAGGCGTTATGATTGATCAGACAACTGGTGAGATGGTATTCGTGCCTGCGACATTCACCGTAGTGAATGGTCAAACAGTAGCTACCTTGCGTAGTAACGGGAGCGGAATCTTTGCCATTGTTCAATCCGATAAAAACTTTAAGGATATGAAGGGACATTGGGCGGAAGATGACGTCCATACATTGGCTTCGAAACTACTTGTCAAAGGAATGACATCTGACGGGTATGATCCAGAAGCGGCTGTAACTAGAGCGCAATTCGCGGTTATGCTGTCACGCTCCCTTGGATTAACACATCAAAATAGTACCAAGCAAGAGTTTAAAGATGTCCACGAAGCAGACTGGTTCAGTAGACAACTTAATGCAGCACTACAAGCAGGGTTAATCGATGGTTATGCCGATGGAACGATGAGACCGAATGACACGATTACTCGTGAACAGATGGCTGTCATGATTGCAAGAGCATTACAATTTACAAAAAGCGATATTCAACTTGCAAATGGCCAGAAACGTCCACTAGCATCAGGCTTTGCAGATCACGCCTTAATGGAAGAGTGGGCGAAAGATGCCATTAACACATGCTTAGAAACTGGCCTTATGCAGGGAATATCAGAAAGCAGCTTTGGAGCTGAAGCAAATGCTACTCGTGCACAAGCGGCAGTTACATTAAGCAGACTACTCAAGTACGCGAAATTTATCAACTAATTACTAGAAAAGACAGGCTGAATAACTTAGCCTGTCTTTTCTAGCAGTTTCTAATCAAGCTCACCAAGAAGGAGGGAAAGAAATTGAAAACGGATGTGCTGTTGTCAGAAGCAAGTTTTTTCAAACGCTCCACTCAGTATTCAATGAAAATGATGGAATGGGTGGATGCCAATTATCATCATAAGTGTGTATTGGAAAGACTAGCGGCCGTACTTTACCTATCGCCATCTCATATTTCACATCTCTTTCATCAAGAAACAGGAGGGACCTTATCGGAGTATCTAACCACAAGGAGAATGCACGAAGCAAGTAAGTTACTGAAATCTACCTCCTTACCCATTCAGGAAATTAGTAAACAAATCGGATATAACAGCGCGTCCTATTTCACTCGCGTATTTAAACGCCATAAGGGTATTACCCCCTTTCATTACCGACAAGCAAAACCCTAGTATTAGGTAAAACTAACTCGATCCCTAGAACCATTCCAATATTTTCTAAACTGCTCACGAACCTCATAAAAACCACCCAAGAACCACCCAAGAACCACCCAAGAACCACTCAAGAACCACCAAAGAACCGCCCAAGAACCACCCAAGAACCACCCAAGAACCACCCAAGAACCACCGAAGAACCACCGAAGAACCACCGAAGAACCACCCAAGAACCACTCAAGAACCACTCAAGAACCGCCCAAGAACCATCCACGAACCACCTCCATGCCGCTCAAATTGGGGACTAGAGATTCTATGGGAATTAATCTAGTGTGCCAGGAGGTTAATATATCAAAAAAACAATTTTCTGAGGGTATCTACAAAAGAAAAGAGTTATGTCTGTAGGGAATTTAAAACACCTACCACTACCAACGCATGGGGGGCCAGAGCGCGCGGTGTGTCTTCCGGATTCAAATGTGTTCTTTGCACCCTTATTCCTGTCTGTATTAGTTGTTGTTGCGCTGAATAGCTATACACTTTAATGATTAATCCGATTTGTAGATATCTCAGAAAGTGTTCTAATTCGCAATATCATTCCATCATATACATTTTTTTCTTTACATGGAAACGAATGTTTGGTATAATAAGAACATAAGTTCTTATATGGAGGTAATTGTGATAATGGACATGTGTTTTGTAGATTCGTTGGACGATACTTTCCAAACAGAGGAAGATTGTGAGATGTTTTTGATGAAAAATCGCTGGGCGAACGGGTTTATTTGTCCGCGATGCGATTATGATTCTTTTTATAAAGTAAAAACGCGCAGCTTACTTGAATGCAAGGAGTGCCGCACACAAGTGTCTATTACGACTGGCACTGTTATGCATAAATCGAAGTTATCTTTATTACTCTGGTTCAAAGCTATTCGTTTATTAATTCAAGATGATTCTACATATTCGATTCCAACGTTTGCCGGTTTACTTGGTGTAAATTATCGAACTGCTAAGTTGATGATAGAAAAAATTCAATTAGCTTTATATAAGCAATACGCATGTAGGAGCAAAAAGAAGTTAGTGAATCCCCTGGAAGTTGCCATAGAAGAAGACGGAGCGCAGTCCTGCAGTGAAAATGAAAGCCCCAAGATTGCCCAACCCAAAGGAAATACAAGTGTTCTGGCTGCGTATTTATTTAAAACCCGCAGAAATATCAGATACGAAGAACAAGATTTGTTTAGAAAATGGATGAATGCGTTCTTTTCAGTGCGTTTATATCCACATTTTTTACGGTGTTTCCAATTATAAAAACCCCTACCACGAATAGCATGATAGGGGAAGATTTATGTCGGGATTTTGGACTGCTCGCGGAAGGCGCTAGGTGTTTGGCCCGTGGATCTGCGAAATAACCTAGTGAAATATTTGTAATCTGGAATGCCAACTCGTTCAGATATTTCTTGGACTTGCAGTGTAGTTTCTTTCAGTAACTTTTTAGCAGCTTGCATGCGATAGTGCGTGACGTAATCAGAGAAGTTACTGCCTGTTTGGGCTTTAAATAAATGACTAAAATAATTTGGACTTATTTGATGATGCTGGCACACATCAGTGACGCTGATCGGTTTATGGAAATGAGTATTGATATAATCAAGCGCATCCTGAATTTCGATGCGATAATGATGATCTTTGCTGGATAATACTTGAACGGTTCGTTTCCAGTGCATTAATCGAAGTAAGTAAGCTTCAACATCCTGAAGGACCTCAACAAGCTCAAGGGAATCGATTAGCGCTGTAGCACCCAACGGGTCATTCGCTGTCCAATACTTGCTGAGCTCTTCAAGCCAGCTAATCAGCTGTGCGGGCTGAACATGCTGCTCTTGAATTTTACTGATGACTTCCTCATAGAGGCTTCTTCGCAGACTGCTGTCATCTAGGAATGGATTAATACTTTGCAAACTATTGTTCAAAGCTTGTTTCTGAGCTTCACCTAATGTGTGATAGGGCACGAAATGGGAATAGGTGTACACCATGCCTAAATTATTGTAGAAGCGCTGTGAAGTAGCGCTAATAGCTTCATTCACTGCTTCCTTCAGGCGTGTAGGAAGTTGACCATGATCTAAAGAAATTCTTTTTGGCTTACTGAAACCACTAGTCACGGTAAAGGGTAAATAAAGCTTGATAAATTCATTTATTTTTTGAAACAAGGCATAGACTTGCGACTCCGCTTGTTCCATTTGATAGGCTGAATCCCAATGAAGCCATAAACAAAGTGAGTTCTCTTCTGTCCAAGGGAATAGATTGCCATTGTAGTGTGTTGAACTAACCTCTTCGATCATCTGCATCAATACATATTTGAATAAGGAAATGTCCCGCGAATGAAAGGTTTGTTTCAGTTCAGGAAATTTATCAATTTCCAGGTAGGCAATCGTAAATCCATAAGATAACGGATGAAGCTCGAGCATGGTGAATTCCTTATAAAGGGATTCTGGCGAAGCATACATCTGGTCCATCACATTCATGATGAATTGTTTGCGAAGCAGAGGTTTACTTTGCTGGAAGCGATGGCGTTCTTGTATTTTTTCTAGTAATAATTCGCGGTCTAGTTCTATCTCTTTTCTTGCGCGTTCAAGCAGGTCCAGGAGCTCGCGATGACCGGAAGTGATTTTTAAGAGATAGCCTATCGCTCCAAGTTGAACTGCTTTGCGAGCAAAATCGAATTCTTGATAGTTGGACAAGATGATGACTTTTACACGTGGCATCAAGGTTTTTAAGTGTTCAGTCAACTGCAGTCCGTCCATCCTTGGCATGACGATGTCGGTAATGACGATATCAGGATTGAGCTGCTTGCACAGCTCTAGTGCCTCTTCGCCATCTTCTGCTTCCCCCACGATTTCAAAGCCATTCTCAGCAAGCGGAAATCCGATACGGAACCTTTCCCTCACTAAGTCTTCATCATCCACGATAATGCAACGTATATTTTCGCTTATAATCACATTCGATTTCATAAGCTGTCATCTCCTTTCATGGCTGGCATGAGAAGTTCAACCCGAGTGCCTAATCCTTCCTGACTCGTAATACTTAATCCATATTCCTTCCCATAGTGAAGCTGGTAGCGCTCATGTACGTTCCGTAAACCAATTGAATTAAATCCACTTGGCCTAACAGGCGAAGGGGCTCCTAAATTATCAATAAGCAGCTGTGTGAGCCGCTCTGGGGGGATCCCTGTACCGTTGTCTTCCACAAATAATAGGATTGTGGTTTTGCCATTCGTGAAGCCGCCTCCGATGGTTATGAGGCCTTCGCCTTTTTTCTTGCCTTTGATACCATGGAATATCGCATTTTCGACGATCGGTTGCAAGGAGAGCTTCAGCATTTTGTAGGATAGTAATTCATCATCAAAGGAATAGTGTACCTCAAACTTATGTTGGTAACGTATTTGCTGGAGATAGACATATTGTTCTAGACCTTCTAATTCCGCGCTTAACTCTGTAAATTCAAGCCCATGATCCATTGTATACTGAAACAATCGTACGAGCGCATTCAGCACTTTGGGAATCTCATCTGTGCGATTCAGATCGACAAGTGCGTTAATTGAATTTAGTGTATTGTATAGAAAATGCGGATTAATTTGCGATCGCAGCGCTTTGAGTTCAAATTTCTTTTTAGCTTTCTCAATGAGTACTTTTTCATCTACTAAGGTTTCAATCCGGTCGAGCATTTCATTAAACGAGTCTGCTAAGGATAGAAATTCATCCTGACGCTTGAGACGGATACGGATATGCAGATTGCCATTTTTAATCCGATTCATCTGAATGATTAACTTTTGGATCGGTTGATTAATCGACCTCGCCAAGTAGAGGGAAAGGATGAACACGATTAAGGTAAAGACACCAGCGAACCAAAGTGTATAATTTTTAAACTTTTCCACTTCACCTAAGAAACGATCTTTATTAACGAAGTGCAGCAATTTCAATTTGAACAAATCCGGTGTACTAATCCGTACGATATATTCATCATTATGGATATTAACAATTTTGGTCTCATTATTTGCTGTGTATACGAGCTCCTGTAGAGCGGGAAATAGCTCGGAGTATTCCTGCTGTTGAAAGGTGCCACGCAGCTTGATGTCACTAAGAATGGGACGAAGCTCACTATTAAACACGAGTGTAGATATTTCCTTATCAATGTTACTATCCATAAATAATTTGTTGATTTTCTCGGAATTGATATCGATTGCAAGTATTCCTTTGATCTCAGTTCCTTGTCTGACATTCGCTGTGACTGTACTAATGAGACCCTTGGATGGTGAATAGTAAGGTCCGATGTAATTGATTAGTTTACTGCCTGTCTGGTTAATAATGTAATCTGAGATATCAGCCGGAACCGTATATGTGCCACTAGATTGAATAACATGGCCTGAAGGCTCTATAAAAAATAAACTCTGTGTCAGAGGGTATAGTGAGTAATTGTACGTTTTGAGAATAGCAGCGATTTCTTTCTCCGTTAAATTGGATTGGGCAATCTCACTGGAGATTAAAGAAAGCGCTTGTTGTAAATCACTCGTTGTTCTTGCTAATTGTTCCTCAGTCCGATCTGCTAGTATTTCCATTCGCTCTAACTGACTTTGCGTTACAATTTGGAGTGTGTATCGGTAAGCGAATAAGCCTAATAGCAGGACAGCAGCAATAACGACAGTTGAATTTAGGATGAAAATTTTAAAACGAATGCGTTTAGTGGAACGCAGATAATGTTGAATGATTCCCATGTTGCACCTGTCCTGTTTCGTAATCGTTCCTATAAGTAATTGTTAAGCAAGCAAGGGTGCATGTCAATGTATTTTGGGGTGTCCATAGATTAATCCACACAGTTTGTAGGATTCTTATATACGAAGCATTTTTGAGCTAGTCTATGATCGAACCATTTCTATAGATTTATCCACCTCGTTTATAGTAGGGTGGGATACTGCACAAGGGATACGATTGCTACAATAAAGTTGTAAACAAAATCAAACTAGCAAATAAGGGGAGTCGAACTCATTGAACAAAAAAGTCAAAACGTCGGCATTGGCAGTATTAGCCTTATGTACAACGATCGTGTCCGCTGGCTGTTCCAATAACGCTGCTGAACCTGCTCAAAGCGTTGCTCCAGCAACAAGCAAACCTACTGCTCAGCAACCGCCAAAAACGGTTAAAGTTGTATTGCCTTCATCTAGAGCAGAAGATGAAGCTTTCTATAAATCAGAAGTTAAGAAGTTTATGGACAAAAATCCAGACGTTAAAGTTGATTTGCAAATGAACCCTTCCGCACAGTATAACAATGCGGTGCAATTGATGTTTGCGACGAATGAAGGGCCAGACGTATTCTTCATCGTTGGAGGTAAAGCCCAGTGGCAGCTTGCTTCCGATAATGGTTGGATTCAACCGATTGATGAATATTTGACACCGGAATTCAAAGCCAGATACCCGCAAGGTACCTTCGACAAGGATAGCTGGTTGCGTTATAAAGACAAGGTGATTGGCGTGCCTTTGGCGGATCCGCGCTACAGTAAAGTTAGACCTTTATTCTACAATGTCGACATTTTGAAACAATACGGTATTGATACACCTCCGAAAACGTATTCCGAATTCAAGAATATGTCTGCAAAAATTACCAAAGAAGGCAAAGGACAAGTGTATGGTACTTCCATCATGGGTAAAGACCTAGGTGCTTTCTCCGCTACCATCGCAGGCTTCGCCGTATCTAACGAAGGTGGGGTTCTTCAGCAAGAAGGAGACTGGCCGATTAGCCTCCTAACGGGTCAGGCAAATGCAGCTTCCATGGCTCCTGCGGTTGAAATTTTCCGTGATTTGAATGCACAGAAAGTACTGGCACCTGGTTGGGAGAACTGGGATCCAGCGCAAATGCATCAGCAATTTGCTGCAGGCAAAGTGGCGATGTTCGTTGGAGCAGCGTGGCAGGCTGCTGAAATTCTAAAGCTGAAACCAGATATTAAGCTTGGTATCGCTGCAGCACCAGTACCTGACACAGGACGCAAAGGTTTTAGAGATGTGCCTACACCAGCTGAGCCTAAGTTCGTAATTGGATCTGGCTCCAAAGTGAAGGATGCAGCTTGGAAAGTACTTGATTATTTCGGATCTGCTGAATTCCAAAAATCATACTTCCAGTCTTCCAAGGAAATGGTAGTTATTCCTAAGGCATATGATGGTATTGAGTTGGATAGTGTATCGAAACAAGTGTTGCAAGTGATGAACGAGACCTTGCGTTTGGCACCACATGTAAGCTTGAAAAATGCCGATATGGATAAGTTATCCAAACCAATCGCTGATGGATTGCCAAAACCAAGAATCAAAGACCTTGGCGTAAAAGCGATTATCAACAATGAAGATGTGAAAGCTGTATTTAGCGATTATGACAAGAAAGTCAATCAATTAATCGAAGCAGAAATGAAAAAGGCTCTTGATGGCGGAAGTAAAATCACAATCGATGACCTTAAATTCTCAGATTGGGATCCAATGAAAGATTATCTTAGAAAATAAGTGATTTCGTGGGGAGATTCCCTCAAGAGTGAATAATCGCTTGAGTGGAATCTCTTTTCACCTAATGGCTCGGGAAAAGGAGTGGAAGGAATGAACACACACCAAGAGAGGACATTACCATCCTCGACCTCAGTAATTGAAAGTAAAGCATCGACATCTGCTTTATGGAAACGGATCAAGCTGCATCGCTGGCATTACTTGTTTATATTACCCATGCTAGTTTTATTTCTTATGTTTTCAATATGGCCTATTGTTGGCAGCTGGTACTACGCTTTCTTTGATTGGGACGGGACAGGGAGACCATCGAACTTTATTGGTTTCGCCAATTTTATAGAGATCTATACAGATCCAGGATTTTGGAATGCTTTCAAAGTTACATTCTCATTTGCAATAAGTAATGTGTGTATTCAATTACCCCTAGCGTTAATCGTGGCGGTTATTCTCAATCACCCTGGCGTAAAAGGAAGAAATATTTACCGTTTGCTGATCTTTTTGCCTGTGATCTCGACGACTGCGGTTGTCGGTATCGTATTCGTCATTTTGTTAAATCCGCTTGGCGGGCCAATCAACGATGTGTTGTTGAAAATGGGATGGATCGATAGCCCGATTAATTTCCTCGGGTCTCAGAAACTAGCCTTACCTACCTTATTGTTTATTTCGCTATGGAAAAGCTTTGGTACGCCGCTCATTTATTGGCTTGCAGGCTTACAAACCATTCCTGCAGAACTGTATGAAGCTGCGAAAATCGATGGAGCCGGCGCTGTTCAACGTTTTACACGTATTACGATTCCGTTGCTCGTGCCCATTGGTATTATCATTGTCTTGTTGACATTCATAGGCAATCTTCATCCCTTTGACTTAGTCAAAACGATGACGGAAGGCGGACCCGTCAAATCCACTGATGTCATTGATACCTATATTTATCGCTATGCGTTCGAAACAACGGAGTTTTCGACTACACGTTATGGTTTCGCGTCTGCTGCGGGGATCGTTTTTAGTATGGCCGTATTCCTAGTCGTACTTGTTCAAGCGGCTGTCATGAAGAAAGTAAGACCTGGTAAGGGAGGACAATCGGCATGAGAACACTACGTAGGGGTAAAACACTGGCTCAGACCGCCATGCATCTTCTCTTTATTGGGATTACCTTCCTGTGGAGTTATCCGTTCTTATGGATGATCTCCTCGGCGTTCAAATCGCAAGGTGAAATGTTTCTAGGCGGCTTACGGTTAATTCCGAAGGAACCGACCTTAGTGAATTTTAGTCGGGCGTGGGAAAGCGCGAAGTTCTATTTATACTTTTTTAACACAGTCTTCGTTACTCTGATGGTTATCTTAGTCGTACTCCTTGTTTCATCATTGGCTGGCTACGCACTCGGTCGCGGTAATATGCCAGGAAAGAAGATCATACTAGCTGCGCTTATTGTGGCTATGTTTTTGCCAAAGGGTTTTACGATTATCCCGTTATTTGAACTGATTGTAAAATTAGGTTTTAACAACAGCCTAATGGGCGTTGTATTAGCCGAAGCGGGACCTTCCAATGTGGTCTCCATTCTACTGTTCATGGGCTTTTTTGCTTCAATTCCGAAAGAAGTTGAAGAATCTGGCGTCATGGACGGTGCGAGTCAACCTCGTATCTTCTTCAATATTATGCTGCCTTTAACGAAGCCTATCATAGCGACGGTTAGCATTTTCACCTTTATTGCCGCATGGAATGCTTTCTTAGTGCCATTGATCTTTACCTTAGGTAAACCAGAGCTTCGCACGCTTGGGGTTGGGATGTATAACTTCTTTGGTACAAACACAGTGGATTGGACGGGAATTGCAGCGGGTGCATGTATGTCCTTGATACCAATTATAATCGTTTTCTTATTCCTACAAAGATATTTTATTGAGGGAATTGCAGGTTCGATCAAAGGGTAATGGCTGGATATTGGGTAAGCAAATGAGATAGGAGAGATTACAAACATGTTGTATACGATAGAAAAATTAGATAAACGAATTGCCGAGCTCTCAGAATATCGTTATAGAGATGCTATTGCCATTCGTTCTCTACAATGTGCATCGGATGAGGAGGGAAATATTGGGGAGCGACCTCCAACTGCATTTGAACAACAAGCGCTGCAGTTAGGTGACTCATGGGAAGGCAATGATACGTACCTTTGGCTCCGTACGGAAATAAAAGCTCCTGAAGCTTGGCAGGGTAGAAAAATTGTCGGCCGTTTCGACTTCGGTACTTCCGGTCCTAATCATATATCGGGCTTTGAATCGCTGCTTTATGTGAATGGCGTACCCTATCAAGGCGTGGATACGAACCATCAAGAGGTGCTGCTGCCGCAAGCTTGTACGACGCAGACGCACACACTCGCATTCCGCTTGTGGTCAGGTTTGAAGGGCTATGGCAGCTGGGGTCCACGGAATAAAGCAGAGCATAAAATTCTCAAGGCAGAGTTGACGTGGCTGGATGAAACCGCAGATGATGTATTCTTTACAGCTAAAGCGGCGTTGGAAACGATTAAACGTCTTCCTGAAAACAGTGCAGACAAGCAAATGCTGCTTGCAGCGGTGAATAAAGCATTTTTGCAAATCAGCTGGGCAGAACCTGGGTCCCCAGCGTTCTATGAAAGCGTCGCAGCTGCGAGTGATGTGCTTCGTAGTGAGCTGGATTCACTAGACAAGAACTCTGCGATTACGGTTCACTGCGTAGGGCATACGCATATTGACGTAGCGTGGTTATGGCAATTGAAACATACGCGCGAGAAATGCGCACGTTCATTCTCAACCGTGCTGCGATTGATGGAGCAGTATCCGGAGTACTTGTTTTTACAAACGCAGCCGCAACTGTACGAATATATGAAAGAAGATTATCCAGAAATTTATGATCAAATTCGCACCCGAGTCCAAGAAGGAAGATGGGAAGCGGACGGTGCGATGTGGTTGGAGCCGGACTGTAATCTGACTTCAGGTGAATCCTTGGTCAGACAGATCTTGTACGGAACGCGATTCCTTCGTGAGGAATTTGGCGTGGAATGCAGCTACTTGTGGTTGCCCGACGTATTCGGTTACAGCTGGGCGTTACCGCAAATCCTGCAAAAATCAGGCATTCATACATTCATGACTACAAAAATCAGCTGGAATCAATACAATCGCATGCCGCATGACACTTTTATGTGGCGGGGGATTGATGGTACAGAGATTTTGACCCATTTTATAACAACACCAGAACCTAATAATACGATTTACACATATAACGGTATGGTTACCCCAGAAACGGTACAGGGTATTTGGGATAATTATAAGGATAAGGCGCTCAACAAGGATTTACTGCTTTGTTATGGATATGGAGACGGCGGGGGTGGTGTAACTCGCGAGATGTTGGAGATGCGGAGACGTTTGGATGTGCTGCCTGGCTTACCGAATGTGAAGACGAGTCGGGCTGATGATTACTTCGCAGGACTTCAGGAGCGGGTAGCCGCAAGTGACGAATATGTACATACTTGGGATGGCGAGCTATATCTCGAATATCATCGCGGGACGTACACAAGTCAAGCACGCAATAAGCTTTTGAATCGTAAAGCGGAGCTTCTATTGAGAGAAAGTGAATTTACTTTCGTCCTAGAAGGGCTTCTGAAAGAAGATTGGTCTACGTATCCAACGGACGAATTGTTAAAGATTTGGAAAACCGTTTTACGCAACCAGTTTCACGATATTTTGCCAGGAACTTCGATTCGTGAGGTGTATACGGATAGTTGGAAGGAATACGAAGAAGCGGATTACTCCCTTGTTCAATTGTGGAAGAAAGCATTAGCAGAGCTTACTCGGGTTGAAAGATCCGCAGCTAGGAGCACTTATACGATTTATAACTCCGCATCATGGGAGCGCGGGGAAACTGTATACATCCCTGAGGCTAATACAAATGGGACATGGCTAGCTGCCAACGGGTCTGAACTGCAGGCTCAGCGCAGCGGAGATGGCTGGATTGTTCAAACGAACAGCGTACCTGCGATGGGGATATCGGAGATTCATTTCCAGGCAGGAGATAGTCAAAGTGAACTTGCCCATGGGTTTGGTTTCCAAGCAAATAGTCTAACTACGCCGTTCTATGAGTTGAAGTGGAACGACTACGGCCAGCTGACGCGTATCTATGACAAAGAAAATGATCGAGAAGTGCTTAAAGCTGGCGAATACGGGAACGTTTTGCAGGTATTTGAGAATAAACCGCTGCGTGATGACGCATGGGGAATCGACATCTATTACGGGGAAAAGAAACGCGAAGTGACGGAGTTAGTTTCCGTCGAACTGAAGGAAGTTGGCCCCGTTAGGGCGGTTGTTCGTTTTGCATGGACGTTCGGCCAATCCCAGATCGAGCAAGAGCTAATCGTCTACACACGTAGCCGTCGAATGGATTTCCAAACGAATGCGAATTGGCACGAACGCGAGCAAATGTTGAAGGTTGCTTTTCCAGTGAGCATTCGCTCGACGGAAGCAACGTATGATATTCAGTACGGGAATGTGAAGCGTCCGACGCACTGGAACACAAGCTGGGATTACGCACGATTTGAAACGGTTGGTCAACAATGGGCAGACTTATCTGAACATGGTTATGGCGTTAGTTTGTTGAATGATTGCAAGTATGGCTACGATATTAAAAATCACGTCATGCGCTTATCTCTCATTAATTCCCCGGTATTTCCGGATCCAGAAGCAGACCGCGGTGAGCATCAATTCACTTATGCGCTGTTGCCGCATGCTGGTGATTGGAGAGAGGGAGAGACTGTGCGTGAAGCATGGTCTTTAAATAGTCCACAAACGGTCTCGGTTGGCGGAACTTCGCATGCTGGTTTATCGCTATTTACGCTATCTTCGCCACATGCCTTCATTGACGCTGTGAAAAAGGCAGAAGATGAGAACGCAGTGATCTTGCGTATTCACGAATTTGCCGGTGCTAGGGGGCAATTAGAGATCGCAAGTAGTTTGCCAATACGCGGCTGGGCGGAGTGCGATCTCATGGAACGGATTGAATCCGATAAGCAAGACAGCAGCATCATTAGCTGTACGATGAATCCGTATGAAATCAAGACGTTTGTGGTGTATTTTTTAAATCGGAGACGAAATGAGTGAATGGCATGCAAGGTGTTAATGAGAAGTTGAGCAGCAGGCCGCATAAACTTGCATCCAACCGAGTATGGCGGACATATCATGGCGGTAAAATGCTGGAAGCCTGGCAGGGCGGGGAACAGCCTGCGGACAATTCCATGCCTGAAGAGTGGATTGCTTCCGTGGTACGGGCACGCAATGTGGGCAGGGAGCATATCGTTGAGGGCTTAAGCAGGGTTCTGACGGAAGGTGCTGAAGAAGTTACGTTGCAGGATTTGATAGCAGCGGACCCGGTAGGTTTTCTTGGTGGGCGTCATCATGAGCAATATGGCAGCGAAACAGGTGTGCTAGTCAAGGCATTGGATGCGGCTGAACGCTTGACGATTCAGGTTCATCCGGATCGCGTAATGGCACAGGAGATCTTTCAGTCCCAATTTGGCAAGACAGAAGCGTGGTATATCCTAGGAGGCAGGGAAATAGAGGGACAGCCCCCCTATATTCTATATGGGTTTAAGCCAGGCATGACACGCGACACATGGGAGAAATTGTTCTGGGATCAAGATATTGAAGGCATGATTCAAGCCTTACACAAAATTGAGGTGCAGCCGGGTCAGGTGTTTCTAGTAGAAGGCGGGATGCCGCATGCCATTGGCTCGGGTTGCTTTTTAATAGAAATCCAAGAGCCAACTGACTATACGATTCGGATAGAACGCACGACACCAACTGGTCGTGTGATCCCTGACGCAATGTGTCACCAAGGTGCGGGCTTTGACCGCATGTTCGATTGCTTCCATTACGAAACTTACAGCCTAGATGAGATAAAATCCAGGTATCGTTTGCAGCCGAAGCTGATTCAGAAGACAGAGAGCTTCGAGAAATACGCTCTCCTCTCTTATGAAAATACACCGTACTTTGGATTGGAATCGATTGAGATTAAGAAACAATACGCCTTGCATCAGCATGGCGAGTTTTCGGTGTTGGTTGTTGCAGAAGGAGCAGGCACGCTTTCTTGGGAGAATGGTCGTGTACGCGTAACGCGAGGCGATCAAATCTTTTTGCCAGCAGGGGTGGATGCCCTTATCTGTGAAAGTGAACATGCGGACAAACCGCTGCATCTATTGCGTTGCTTGCCACCTCGTACCTAAATAGAGCTCCTTGTCATTCACAAAGTACGGAGAATATGATACTATTGTTCGTACAAAGGACATACGAGGTGCACGATGCAACAATTAAATCGGGAATTGCCCATTCCGTTATATTATCAAATTTTTCAAATGCTTGAATCCGAGATTTTGGACGGGACCAGGAAATCTGGTGATTACTATTCCACGGAATTGGAGCTTCAGGAACGATTTCAGGTCAGCAGGGCGACCATTCGAAACGCACTCACCATGCTGGAGAACAGTGGTCATATTAATCGGATAACAGGCAAAGGGATTTTTCTTGCTCCTGAGAAGCTGAAAGTAGATTTACCGAATCTGCTAAGCTTTAGTGAAGAAATGAAAAGACGAGGCATGACGCCAGGTTCGCGTCTTCTTGCAGTTGCCTGTATGAATCCTCCGAAGGCAGTCGCTACAGCGTTAGCTTTAGGTCAAGAGGAGCAGGTTGTACTGGTGAACCGTATCCGCACAGGGAATCAGACGCCTATCGTATTTTCGCAAGCCTATCTGCCAATGTCGCTTGGTATGAGCCAAGCGTTGGATTATTCAGGATCGCTGTATGAATTAATTCAGCAGCAGACAGGTCATAGTGTGAGCGAAGCCCATCATGTTATTGAGGGCGCTGTGCTCCAAGGTGAGTCAGCGGAGCATCTTGGACTCGATGCAGGATTCCCAGCATTACGGTTTCATCGAACCGCATTTGATGAATCCGGTCGCCCGTTGGTTTACGAAGATGGTATCATACGAGCTGATATGTATTCTTACGAGATTCGGCTACGAAAAGGTTTTGAAAGCTAAGACAACGCAAAGGAAAGAAATAGATCGTTTATCCAACTCGTTCTTGAGGGATAAGCGATCTTTTTTTCGCGGCTGTGGGCAGGCTGACAAAAATAAAGGTAGACAGATATAGAAGACGTCACCTAATATAATAAGTATGATTGTACGTACAAACATATTTTAATTGTACAAGGAATACGGAAATCAATAATCAAAATCAAAGGGGATGCACGGACACATGGAACAGCGCATGGTAAGGACGGTGCTGGGGGATATTCCCGCAGAGCAATTAGGAATCGTGTATGCACATGAGCATCTCATCATTCAAGGCGGATTAGGGGTAATGAAGAATAAGGATTTGCTTCTGAACCGAATTGATCATGCCATAACCGAGGTACAGGAATGTATGAGCTACGGCGCGCAGACGTTTATTGATTACATGCCCTTGGATTGCGGCCGAAATCCGGTGGCACTCGTGGATATTGCGAAGCAGACAGGCGCTCATATCGTTGCGGTTACTGGCTTTCACAAGCCGATGTATTATGATGATTTGCATTGGATTTATCAGTATTCGGTCGATCAGATTGCAGAGCTTCTCATCGCGGAGTGTGAGGTGGGGATGGATCGACACAGCTATAATGGACCGTTGGTGGATCGGCTATCGGCAAAAGCTGGCGTCCTGAAGGGAGCCTCAGATTACCATGTGACTGCAGCTGTATCGCAAAAGCTGTTTGAAGCCGTCGCTATCGCTCATCTCGCCACAGGGATGCCAATTGCAACGCATACGGAGCACGGGACATGTGGCATGGAGCAGATTACCTTATTGTCCAAATTCGGTGTAGATCCGAAGAATGTCATCATCTGCCATATGGATCGCAATCCGGATCTGTATCTGCATAAGGAACTGGCGGCTACCGGCTGCTTTTTGGAATACGATAATGCCTCCCGAATCAAATATCATTCGGATGCGCATAGCGTTGCACTTATTCGGGGCTTAATCGAGGCTGGCCACGAGCGCCAATTGCTGCTGGGCACGGATTTTGCACTGCGTTCATATTGGAAAGCCTATGGCGGCGGTCCGGGAATGGCTCATATGCTGGCATCTTTCGTCCCAAGGCTCCGTGCAGAAGGCATATCGGATACATATCTCGATCTTATGTTGAAGAGTAACCCAGCAGACGCATATGCCATGAAGAACGTTAACTAAGCGCAGGAGGTGGCCGGCAATGAAATTTCTGAATCAGAGTGCGCTTGTTATCGGCGGTACGGGTGGGATCGGGCTTGAGACGGTAAAACGGCTCTTGGCGCAAGGTGCTCAAGTCGCCGTCATGGGATTAGAGCCCGAGGAGAAGCTTTCGGAAGATCAGATGAGTGTCTTAGCGAATCCGAATGTCCATTATTTTCAAGGCAATGCCGCTGAGACGTTAGATATGGATAGAGTAGCCGCAGAACTAGAGAAACGATTCAACAGACTGGATGTACTTGTTCATGTAGCCGGGATCAGTGCGAGACGTTATGGCGACGGACCACTTGATCAATGTACGGAGCTGGGATGGGATCAGGCGATGAATACAAATGTGAAAAGTGTGTATCAGAGCAATCGCATAGCCTTGCAGCGAATGATGAAACAGCAAAAAGGCGCGATCGTCAATATCTCATCCGTCCTTGGTATGGTGGGAACGAGAGAGCACTTTACGACACATGCGTACGCTGCTAGTCGTGGTGCAGTGATAACGCTTAGTAAATCTGCGGCCGTCTATTATGCCAAAGATCATATTCGCATTAATGTTGTATGCCCAGGGCTGTTAGATACGCCGATGTCGCAGCGGGCCATTCAAGATCCAGTGATCCGCGAAGCGCTAACTGAACATCAACCATTATCCCCGCATGTGGGGTATCCCACCGATGTTGCGGAGGCCATTCTCTTCCTTGCGAGCGAGGATGCTAAGTTTATTACAGGCATTGCATTACCCGTAGATGGCGGTTGGAGCGCACAATAAACCAAACGAAGGAGTGTTAGGTATGACAACAATAAACAATGAGGCTTACCGTGCTTTAGAAACGAATTATATGGATGGCGTGCAGAAAGTAATTCAACGTGTTGAGCAGACACAGATGGAGGCAATCGATCGGGCTACGGAGCTATGTTTTCAAACTATTCATAACGATGGCTTGGTTCACCTATTTGGCAGCGGTCATTCACGGATGGCTGTAGAAGAAATGTATCCTCGTTACGGAAGTTTCCCTGGGTTCCATCCCATGGTGGAGCTATCGCTGACAAATCATCATGCGGTAGTGGGCAGCAATGGTCAGCGTCAGGCGATGTTTCTGGAAAATGTAGAAGGTTTCGGGCGTGTCATTGCCGACAACTTTCATTATGGGGCGCATGACAGCATTATTTTATTCTCCCATAGTGGAGCCGGTAGTGTTGTCATCGATATCGCGTTAGCCATGAAAGAACGGCAGATTCCTATCGTCGCGGTGACTTCGGTGGGACATAGCCAACTTAGCAAATCCAAGCATAGCACGGGGTACAGGTTATTTGAGCTTGCGGATATTGTTATTGATAATGGCGCAGTTCCAGGTGATGCAATGGTCAAAATAGAAGGGCTCCATACGCCGGTTGGTCCTGGTTCGACGATCGGCAACACGATTATCGTGAATTTGATTAAATGTAAAGTTGCTCAAAAGCTTACAGATGCGGGCAAGCCTCCGAAAGTCATCACGAGTGCCATTTTTGTAGGTGATGAAGCCTCTAAGGAATTGTTTAACGCTTCCTACGATGAGTATTGGCGGACAACAAGATCGATCTAATGAAGGAGGGGGCTATACAGTGAGTGCGAATCAGAAAAGTGTAGATGTTCTTGTGCTCGGAGGCGGAGCAGCAGGCGTATGTGCGGCCATTAGTGCTGCACGAAGCGGGTACAACGTACTGCTCGTAGAATCTCAAGGTTGTTTAGGCGGCTCTCGTACAGCGACTGGCGTGGATACGTTTTATGGTTTCTATACGCCCAAAGAACAACGTCGTATAGTTGGCGGGATCCCTTGGGAAATTGCGCAGCACTTGGTATCGCAGAAGGCAGCGTTCGAACGACCGAATACCTACGGTGCAGGTACAGGAATTACCTATGATATCGAAATGCTGAAGATCATTTACGAACGAACGGTACTGGATGCAGGCGCCGAGTTGTTATATCACACCTATGCGAGTGTGGTTCACACGGAAGATGGCGTTATTAGCCGTGTTGTACTAGCCAATAAGCTAGGACTTACTGAAGTAACGGCCCGTATTTACATTGATACAACCGGCGATGGTGATATTGCTGCTCGTGCGGGAGCGCCTTTTGAGAAGAAGGAGGCAGCTGAGCTCCAATCGTTGTCGACAATTTTCTTCATGGCTAATGTAGATACCACAGAAGCGAAGAAAATTTCACACAAAGAGCTAGCGGAGCGCATGAAGGCTGCGAATCAATCGGGACAATATGTGCTACCGCGCGAGGAAGGTTCCTGGCATGTGACCCCGCATCCGGGCGTGATCCAAGCGAACATGGTGCGCGTTAGCGGAATTGATGCGACAGATCCTTATGCGCTGACGTTAGCGGAAGTGGAGGGTCGTCAACAAACGCAACAGTATGTTAATTTTCTAAAAGCTTATGTATCAGGCTTTGAGAATGCCTTTCTGATTAGCACAAGCCACCATATTGGCATCCGTGAAACGAGACGAATCATTGGCGAGTATATCTTAACAGAGGATGACGTTGTCAACGGACGCAAATTTGAAGATGGCATAGTCTGCTGCGGTGCTCCGGTAGAAGATCATGGCTCGGGGAAGGATACGCGTTGGGTTTATGTCGCTGGGGATGGCCATTATCATATTCCTTATCGGTCGTTGCTGCCAACCGGCGTGAACAACCTGCTTGTTGCTGGACGATGTTTGTCGGCAACACATAGTGCTCAAGCCTCAGCACGAAATTCTGCACAGTGCATGGCAATGGGGCAGGCAGTGGGTGTTGCTGCTAGCCTGGCGATCGAGCGGCAGGAAGCCGTCAGGCAAATTCCTGCATATCGCCTTCAAGAGCTGCTTCGTGAACAAGGTGCAATCGTATAAGGAATGACCATGAATTGATCACGTTCTTCCCCGAAATTATCATAGACAGTGCAAAAAGCCAGGGCTAACATGGTATCATAGAGGATAATTGGCAGTAGGTTGTCTGACAAGGGGGAACCGGCGATGGTTAAAATTCTGGTTGTGGATGATGAACCGACAGTAAGTACGGGGATTAAGAGCTATTTGATGAGATCAGAACTGGGAATTGATCATGTGGAAACCGCTTCGAATGGCTTTGAGGCGTTGGATTGCTTACGCATGGACACCTACGATCTCGTTTTGACGGATATTCAGATGGGTATGATGAATGGGATTGAACTGATGGAAGCGATTCTTTTGGAGCAGCCACATCTACCGGTTATCGTAATTTCGGCCCATGAGAAGTTTGATTTTGCCAAGAGAGCACTCAGGTTAGGTGCCAAGGATTATCTAATCAAGCCTGTTGAACTGGATGAGCTGATGCGAGTGGTGGGCAAAGCGCTCCAAGAGAAGAAGGAATTGGGTAGACTGACGTTGCAGCGTCCCGATGTGGATGCAACCCAAGATGTGCTTTTGCTTAAAAAGAGGCACGAAGCGCTTATCGAATTGGTAACGGAGACCGATCTGCAGGACAAAGATTATGAAGATCTTCTGCGTGAAATCGGGAGCTCACTGAAGGATCAAGGTCATTGGTATGGCATTGCCGCAGTTCATTTGAATTTGAGCAAGGGTGGATTTAGCAATCAAGAAATCACATTAATGGATCGCAAATTATTGAAATATGCCTCGGTCAATATATTAGAAGAAAGCCTATCGGATTGGTGCGGCGTAGCTTTTTATGGATTTGGGAATCAGCTTGTTTGTGTGATTCAATTGGAAGCGACTGACTCCGTGGATGCCAGATTGCCGATGAATTCTCAGCTTAATCTAATCGGTCAGACGATTATTTTTAACCTCAAGCAGTATTTGAATGTGGATGTGACGGTCGGGATGAGTACGCTGAGTCTCGATTTGTCCATGCTTCCGAGGTTAATGGAAGAGGCGAATGCGGCGATTGAGTGGCGCAAGCTGCATCCCGATAATCATGTGCTTTATTATGAAGATATGTCGGCCTTGGGCAACATGAGGATGATAGAGTGGGCAGATAAGGTCGAAGAACTTGTTCTTCACATGAAGACCGTGGATGAAGTGCAACTTTCTCAGGAGCTTCAGTCTGCTGTCAAAATATTGTCCAATTTGAGCACCCATTCAGAAGGATTGTTCCACAGCTGCTTTGGATTATTAGTGTACCGGTTGTATGGATTGCTATTCGATAATGGCCAAGAATCGAGCAGTAATTTCCGTCAATTTGACCCTGATGTCTATTTTAGAGGTATGGAAATTAGCCGAAAGGTAGCATCGTTACACGCTTATGTGCAAGGGCTTTCAGAGGTCATTCAGGCTTGTATTAGCGAGCGAGATCAGACGGTTGTGTCCCGCATATCTGCTTACATTTACAATCATTATGGCAATCACGAACTTAAGATTCAGGATATTGCGGGAGAAGTTCATTTCAGTGCGGCATATGTCAGTTATTTATTCAAAAGAGAAACCAACAAAAACGTCTGGGACTTCGTGTCCGAAGTTCGGATCGAAGAGGCCAAGCGCTTGCTTGCCGTTACTGATTTGAAGCGATATGAAATCTCGTATCAAGTGGGGTATCAGTCGCCTGAGCATTTCAGCCGAATGTTCAAGCGTTTCATCGGCATCTCCCCGGCCGATTATCGTAAAGAGATCAGGGGGAATTAAACTGAGGCTCCAATACAAGGTGATTGTTGCATTCTGTTTGTTTATCATCGGGCCATTTCTAATTGTTGGATGGATCTCGTTCTCACGAACTTCTGCAACGATTAAAGATGAAGTTGGGAAGACGATGCTTCAACTAGTCAAGCAGAATCACGCTACGATGGAGAACACGCTATCTTCAGTCAGAGATAAGACGATAACGTTTCTGGATAATCATTTTTTTAGCAACCCCAAGCAATTTGCTTTCTGGACTCATATTGAGACGATTAATGCATTAAGTGAAGCGGATACGATATTAGACCGTTGGTCAACGGATGGCACCGAATATGCGATCTATATGGGGAATAGAGGGAATCAACCCTTTCCAGTGAATGCGCTTTATAAAAAGCAAGGACTTATTTATCTGGATAGCAGCACGACATATCCGGAATGGGCTTTACAGACCCAAGAAGAGAAAGGGGCTGGGAGTCTTCGACTAGCCAAGTCGAGTTCAGGGCAGCCAACGGTCACGTTCACACGAAGTATTTTGAATCCAGAAAAATATGACGAACTGCTTGGCTTTCTTGCTGTTTCCAAACTGGAGGTTGTATTGAACAAAAATCTCGTTTCGGTGCAACTGCCCGATCATGCAGGGGTTTTCTTATTCGATAACCGTGATGAATTGCTGTTGAAGGCCGGTTCCGCAGATATGGAGCTATCCGAATTGCCAGAAGTACTTCGCAATAAAGCAAATGGCTATCATTATTCAGAATCGAAAAATCATAAACACCTCTACGCGGTTTCCTATGAATTTGGTTTCAATACCCGATTGATCTATAAAATTCCGTTGGAATCCATTATGGGGAAACAAACGAGCTTTCAGCAGTTAATTATGGTGATGCTTGCGATTTATCTGATTCTGGTATTGCTGTTCGTCTTGTATTTACTGCGAAATATCATTAAACCTTTGGCACGTTTAGTAACTTTCACACGTGTGTATGAGTTAGGTAGACCCTTTGACTTCGGGAAGTCGTCTTCACGCTCTCGATCGGATGAATTTGGTGTGCTGTATACGGCTTTTATTCGTATGACTGGCAGGCTGAATGAATCGATTGAAGAGAATTATGGGATGAAAATCAAACAAAAGGAACAGGAACTGAACACGCTACATTCCCAGATTACGCCGCATTTACTTTATAATACGTTGGACTCTATCTATTGGTATGCGTTGGAAAGCGGCAATGAGGATGTTGGGGGCATGGTTAAGGATTTATCCAAGCTTCTCCGAATTGGGCTAAGTAAAGGGAAAAGTTTGATTCCGATTAGCGAAGAGTTGGAGCATGTTCGTGCGTATATTCGACTGCAAATGAAGCGCTATCCGGGGAATTTCGAAGTGTTTTGGGATATCGAAGATGATCTCGAAGCGTTTAAAATGCCAAAAGTGATGATTCAACCGCTTGTCGAAAACGCGATTTTTCACGGAATTCAGAGTATGGATGGGGAAGGTCATCTATGGGTTCGTATGAAACGCGAAGGAGCTGAGATTCATATCACCGTTGAAGATAATGGATTTATTCCGGTGAATATCGATAAGCTTCGGATGATAGTCAGTGGGGAAATGGATGACAAAGGCTACGGCATTCGCAATGTTCATCAACGCATTCAGCTGCATTATGGTGATACGTATGGATTGAGTTATCGCTTGAGAGATGGCGGCGGGCTCATATCCACAATCGTAATCCCGATTCAGACAAGTGAATAAGGTATGATTCTGATCCGGCCTGGGGCCGGATTTTTTTTGTTGAATAGAACAGAGCAAGGGGAGTGACGCGTTCGCCCGTCGCACGCTAGCGCACAAATATTGTGCGCTGCAGCTCCGGTAACGCCGTCGCCCGTCGGAAGCGTTACCGGAGCCGCAGCGCTTATGACATTTTACACGCAGCAGTAGTGATTCTTCCGTCCATGTTCTTGCTGAGAATTCATCACGTTCTTATACAGATACATCATCGAAATAGGGGGGCGCGTATCCTATACTAAATATAACAGAGAAAGGAGTGGACGCAGTGAGAGAGACGACCGCACCTCCACAACAGGCCGTGCAGACACGGTATCGTACAAAGCGAAGTAAGATATGGCAGAACTTCTGGCAATTCCGAACATTGACTTTCATGCTCTTGCCTGCAGCCATCGTACTATTGCTTAATAATTATTTACCGATGTTCGGGCTATTCATTGCCTTCAAAAAAATCAACTATGTCGATGGTATTTGGGGCAGCCCGTGGATTGGTTTCGATAATTTCTCCTTTTTATTCAATAATGGATCGCTGTGGAGAATTGTAAGAAATACAGTAGGCTACAGCCTGACATTTATGATTGTGAATTTGATCTTATCGGTGGGTATTGCCTTGGCGCTCAATGAGCTCCGGAGTCGAATAGCGGTGAAGAGTTATCAGACATTCCTGATCATGCCTCATTTTTTATCGATGATCGTCATTAGTTATCTCGTTTACGCGTTCTTGCATCCGACACATGGCTTTATTAATTCGACGGTGATGGCATGGCTGGGTAAAGAACCTGTGTCCTGGTATATGGTGAAGGAATATTGGCCATTTATTCTTACCTTCGTTAACGCATGGAAAGGCGTCGGTATCGGTGCTGTGATCTACATCGCAGCCATCGCCGGTATTGATAGCGAGTATTATGAAGCAGCCGTCATTGATGGAGCCTCAAAGTGGAGACAGATGATGCACATCACAATTCCCTCCATTATGCCCATTATCGTTATCATTACAATTCTAAATATGGGACATGTGTTCAACTCCGATTTTGGACTCTTTTATCAAGTGCCGTTGGATTCTGGAGTCTTATATCCAGCCACCGATACAGTAGATACGTATGTATACCGTGTTTTGACGCAAATGAATGATATTGGCATGTCCTCAGCAGCAGCGATGGCACAGTCGGTTCTAGGCTTCATTATGGTATTTGTAACGAATGGAGCGGTCCGTAAAATAAATAAGGATCAAGCTTTATTCTAATTGATTGGATGGGAAGTGAACCTAATGATTTCCAAATCGTATCGCAGAGAAAATCGCATTTCCCCGTTGGCTGAGACGATCATTAATTTCATATTCGTCTTACTAGCGTTAGCCTGCATACTACCTGTCATTCTCGTCATTATTGTTTCTGTCACACATAATGATTCTTTGATCAATGAGGGATACAGCTTTTTTCCTGAGAAATGGTCGTTAATCGCTTATCAGACCGTATTCAAAGATTTTGCGACGATGGCCAACGCTTACAAAGTTTCAATTGGGATTACTATCGTAGGGACCCTATTAAGTGTCTTACTGATGGCTTTGTACGCGTATCCCTTATCTCGCAAGGATTATCCTTATCGTAACATTTTTACTTTCTTTCTTTTCTTCACGATGTTATTTAATGGGGGATTAGTGAGTAAATACATGATCTATACCCAGACACTTCATCTAAAAGATACCTATATGGCGTTAATATTGCCGCTCTTAATTGTTCCATTCAATGTCATTATTATGCGTACATTTTTCCAGACAACGATCCACCCCGCTTTAATCGAATCAGCGCGAATCGATGGTGCTGGGGAGCTGCGTATCTTCTTACGTATTGTACTTCCCTTATCGCTGCCAGTGTTGGCGACGATGGCCTTATTCTCAACCATTAATTATTGGAACGATTGGTTCAATGCCTTGCTCTTCATCAATAAGGAGCACATGTACCCCATACAGTTCCTCATGTTGCGCGTGCTGAAAGATGTTCAGTACATCCGTGAAAATATGACGATAGCTGCTCAGAATCCAGAGTTGCTTAAGAATTTGCCCAATGAGTCTCTACAAATGGCCTTAGCTTTTATAGCGATGGGACCGATCCTGGTTGTCTACCCGTTCTTTCAAAAATATTTCGTCAAAGGCCTAACGGTCGGTGCCGTTAAAGGTTGATTCACCGGTTGCGAATTGCTGCTCGCTTTCGTCAGCCGATTCATATAACATATTTTATAGGAGGGTCCACCCATGAAACGTAGAAAGTCAGTGATGCTAGCCCCAATGGCGCTAGCACTAGGTTTAACCGCTGTACTACCAGCGTGTTCAAGTGACAAAACAGTAAGTACCTCAGCAAGCCCTGCTGCAACTGCTGCCAGTTCAGCAGCTCCAGCTAGTCCGAAAGCAGCTTTGGAGCCTTATGATGTATCTCTCCTCTATCAAGCAAAACCGATGAAGGACGATGCCCTCGTACAGGAAGAATTGAATAAATATTTGAAAGAAAAAATTAACACAACGGTTTCCCTGCAGCCTATTGCATCTGCAGATTACAAGAAAAAGACCGAGCTGATGATGAATACGGGGGAAAAGATGGATCTCGTATTTACAGCGTCATGGTTAGATTTTTCTGCTAACGTAACCAAAGGAGCTTTCCTTGAGCTCGATTCGCTGCTCGATAAATTTGCACCAGAAACGAAAAAAATGCTTCATCCGCTCTATCTAGAGGCACCACGCTTTAAAGGTAAATTGTATGCGATTCCAACGGATAAAGAAATCACACAGGGGAAAGCCTGGACATTCCGTAAGGATATCATTGATAAGTATCAAATTCCGATTGATAAGATTAATAAGGTAGAAGAATTGGAACCGTATTTTGAAAAAATTAAAAAAGATAATCCCGATATCATCAATAACTATGTCTCTGGCGGGACTGCGAATGGTTCAAGCTTCATGATGTATGAATCCAAATCGAATTATCGTCCAATCGGGCCAACTCCTGGTAAAATGCCGACGTTCTTCTTGGATTATAAGTCAACGGATATGAAGGTCAAAACAGTGCTGGATCAAGATATCGTGGATTTGAATAAAGCCGATGCCGAGACGTACCGTAAATATTTTGAAAAAGGATACACGAATGCGGATGCAGCTACGGTAACGACCAATATTGGGGAGATCCGTAAGCAGGGTAAAATTTGGGTGCAATCGACCGTGTGGAAGCCAGGTTCTGATATTGAGTTGAAGATTGCCGATAACGGCGCGTATGACTGGGTTTCCCACGTTATTGAGGAGCCAATTGTGACGACAGATCTGGCTACAGGTTCCATGTTGTCTATTTCCAGAACATCGAAAAATCCAGAGAGAGCCATGATGGTACTCAACTATCTGCATACAGATCCGTATGTGATCAATCTTTTAGTGAATGGGATCGAAGGTAAGCACTATAAAAAAGTGGGACCTAACCGCATCGAGCCAATCAAAGATTCTGGCTATGACAGCCAAGTGTTCTGGGTACTGGGTAACCAATTCCTGAACTACATGAAACCAGGTCAACCTGATGATCTGTATGATAGCTGGAAAAAATTCAACAATGACGCGAAGCGCTTCCCATTAATTGGATTTGTTTTCGATGATACGAATGTGAAGAACGAGGTTGCGCAATTGACGACGATTGTGAATGAGTACAAAGTGATCGCCACAGGAGCTGTTCCTAATCCATCCAAACTGATCGATGAGCGTAACGCGAAGCTGAAAGCAGCAGGACTTGAAAAAGTGAGTGCTGAGCTACAGAAGCAAATCGATGCTTGGTGGAAAGAGAACAAAAAATAAGAAGAGCCAGAGGTGATTCACGTTGAAACCCCAGAACCTCATCTACACGTTCGTCAGCTATGCGTCTCATTATGATACCCCTTGGGGACGTGGAGTAGCGGTTGATGGTGTAGAGCGGACAGCAAGATTAGCCCATGCGCATGGCATACCCGTGACATGGATCGTCAACCGTGGCTCAGTTCCCGTACTGGGTGAGCAAATTCGGCAATGGCATGAGGCCTATGGCGATGATATCATTCTTCAAAGCCCTTTCTTTATGGAAGATTGCGGGATGTCCAAGGACGCATTTAAAGCCAGGCTTGCGAGCGATTGGCAGCTCGTGCAAGAAGCATTTCCTTGGGCGACGACCAAGGTTGCAGCCAGAGGCAAGATTTACAATGAAGTGATCGAAGTACTGGAGGAACTGGATTTCCAGGGCATGTGGGGTTATTGTTGGGAGCAAGTATGGTGGGACGGGATTACTCATAAGGGTATCCCGTGGGGCTCCTGGTATGTTGATAGCCATCGGTACAAAGTGCCGCATCCGGGTAAAGGTCAGGTGGTCGCCTGCGAGTGGACGGCTCGTGATTTGCACGCGTCGTATCACACAGGCAGTCCGGTCATTTACTCGACTGACCCCAATGATGTGCTGCGCGCTGGATTGTGTACTGGCGACGATATTACGTATTGGCAGATGTTGTTTGACGAATATTTGGAAAATACGGACCATAATGATCAGGTGTTTTTTCTTCAGCAGCAAGAGGCGCATGAGATGGAGTTCACCGATCGCTTTCAAGTGTTTCCGGCTTCACACGTGGAGGCTTGCGCAGGGATGCTAGACCGATTCTTCGCCTATGTGGCGGGATGTGGTGCAACCCTGACAACAGTGCCGAAGGCGCTTGCAATGTATCATGAGCACAATGCAAGTACGGCGAAGTCCTACATGTTAACCAAGGATAAGCCGATTCGCCCGGAAGTGAACGACTATACGATGACACTTGGCGGTGTGGCCCCTGGCCCTTGGCCGGATACGTTTCTCTTCTATGACAGCCAGTGTCAGATGATTTTCGTCAAAGGGGAATGCAAACCACGGCTTGTCCGCAACTATGTCGGCCAGTGGAACATGCAGGATGAATTCGAGGAAAAAGTTCCCCCGTTATTCATCACCACGTACGAGAAAACGAGCGATCGGATCGAGCTAGTGTACGAGATCGGCAACTGGAAGCCGATGCCGTTCGGGCTGGTTTACTGGGATGATGAGCTAGGCGGCTATGAGATCGAAAGCTGCTCAGGTGATGTAGAGACGAAGAAGATTAAGGATGAGTTGGTTTTCCTTCGCTTCAATCTGACGGGCGAGAAGAGAACGATTCGCTTGGTGTTAAGCAAAAAGCAGTGAGTTGAGGGAGCCTCGCGGGTGCGGGGCTTCTTTTTATTGCAGGGCGTTAGTAGGAGCTTTGTGCGCTCTGTCTGGTGCGCTAAGCTTATGCTGCTGCCGCCGGGGTGCTTGCGCAAAGCTTTTGATTCCGCTGCCGGGTGAGTTAAAAGCGTCTCCTTGCGACGCCGGAATCCGCGTATAGTCCGATTTCCCCGAACTAAATCGCGGTTTCAGCGTGAAAAATGACCAATAGTCCGATTATGCCGAACTAAATAACCATTTTTCGTGGGGGATGACTGATTTCGGCGGTTTAGTTGGGCAAATTCGGACTAATGAAAGGAAGAGTGATTGGGCAGCGGAAATAGTTCGGTAAAATCGGACTGCTGGTGGTTCGGGAGAAGTGATTCGGGTGCAGATGTGTCATTGAGTAAGGAGATAGTCGATGAAACCGACTAACTCAGTGGGTAGGGAGGCACGTTTGTTCCAGCTGATTATGCGCACTTACTCTCCGCCAAACATCAACCAGAATCCATCACAAGAAGTCGAGTTTACATCATCGCTCGGCCTAAGAAGGTTAAGTATAATTAGTTTGTAAGCGATTTCACCATACTTTTAGCATGGGAGGAATGTTAATGTCCAGCACCACTCGGATGAAAGGAAGGGTAAGTAAATTTTGGTGTCTTTGCTTAGGGCTGATTCTCGCCTTAAACGCGCTTCTGATCGCGCCAAGCACAAGCTCAGCTGCTGTTACGCCACTGCCAGGTCCAGCAAATCCACTAATGTACGACGACTTCAGTGGAGGAGGTCTTTACAAACAGAATTGGATGAACTGGTTTAACCAAGCTGGTGGTACAGGTACTTTTTCGAAGACGACTGTGGATTCACGTCAGGTAGGATTGTTTACTCAAACACCGACTTCGAGTTCTTCGTGGGCCAAATTTCAGCCTATGAATGAGACGGTTGATTTGACGGGCTATCGTTACTTGAATGTCACCATGAAAAATCCGGGTTACGCGAATTCACTTATACGCGTTGTGGTCGGGGACGGAACGACGAATTATAACTTAACCGCTGGCTGGGTTGCGATCCCAACAACCTGGACGACAAGTCAATTTGATTTGAACGCATTGACGCCAGCCCTGAACAAAAAGACAGCTAGGTTTGAAATCTGGCTTCGTCAGTCCGGTGGCACGTATGGGGAGACACTCATTGATGACATCTTTGCATCGACGG
Organism: Paenibacillus sp. J31R109; assembly: GCF_059692055.1. NCBI lineage: Bacteria > Bacillati > Bacillota > Bacilli > Caryophanales > Paenibacillaceae > Paenibacillus > Paenibacillus sp. J31R109. The sequence continues at coordinate 76,002 of NZ_JCAUAR010000022.1, forward strand.
ATAGCAGTGGTACCGCACCTACGTTAACAGGTAGTATGACGGCCAACTCGGCGAGTGGCTATAATCAGAATACCTCGTTTACATTTAAAGCAACGTATACGGATGTGGACAACGAGAAGCCATTCGCTATGCAGCTTGTTGTGGATGATACCCTCTATGATATGAGGGAAGAGGACAATGGGGACACCAATTACGCGAATGGCAAAAACTATTATTACATTACGAAACTTCCTGTAGGTTCGCACACGTATTATTTCCGAACGGCCGACTTAACGTCGAATCCCGTATCGACGACAGTCCAGAATGGACCCGTCGTTACGAGCACCGCGCAGGTGATTGATGTCACGGTTAGCCAAGCAGGTTACAATGCCGGTGCCTTTAAGAATGCCAAGGTAACATCACAACTTGCGTTGACGGATTTGTCCTATGTCGTCAAAAATGGCGCTACAGTTGTGAGCACAGGAAATATGACATATGACGGATTTTTCTGGAATAAGCACGTTTATTCCATCGATTTCTCGTCTATCACAGCAAGTGGAACGAATTATACCATTGTCAGTAACAGCATTTCATCATTCCCATTTGCGATTCAACCGAACATTTGGACGAATTACAAGGATGAAATGACAGCGTTCTATCGTATCTTGCGTGCGAGTGTGGCGACGTCGGATGCCTATCCTGCTGGATATAGCTCGGTAGCACCATCGGCCAATATTTTCCATGCGGCTGGCCATTTGGACGATGCACAGTCAGCGGATGGATTAACGCATTATGACTTAACGGGAAGCTGGTATGATGCCGGAGATTACGGCAAATACGGAGGCAATCAGTGGGTAGGCAGTGAAATTGCCTTAGCTTATATAAGGCATGCCGACGCAGCTAGCTCCAAGTTCGATAATGACAGCAATGGTATTCCTGATCTTGTCGATGAAGCTGTATTTGGCAGTGAGTATTTAGTCAAATTTGCCAATCAACTCGGTGGCGAAATTTATGATCTCAAGAACAATGCAAGCTTCGTTCATCCGAATAAGTCGACCGATAACATCAACGGCACAGCGGACGATCGCAAGCTCTCCGGCTTAGGCGTGGGTGGGTCAGCGAAAGCAGCTGGAACGCTTGCAGCAACAGCAAGAGCTATCCGCACGGCAATTACCAAGGGGGATATTGCGCCTGCCAAGGTCACAGCTCTCACAACGTTCGCGAACAATTGTGAAGCTGCCGCTGTTGTATTTTACAATTATGTCGTCGCTAATCCGAATGGGCCAGTAGGTTCCTACTCAACGCGTGGCGGCATTCCAAATTCCAAGCTTCTTGCGGATGTTGAGCTCTACCTTTTAACAAATAATGTATCTTACAAAAATGCAGCAACAGCCAATATCAACACACTCACGTTTGCCGATTTGGCCTCAACAAACTATTGGGATATGAGACCGATGTCCTTGGCTGAATTCTACCCTGTGGCTGATTCTGCAACGCAATCTCACATTCAGCAGCTGTTGAAGCAGCAGGTTGACTTCTTCTTGTCCTCAGCAGATGACACACCTTATAGCGTGCTGAACCAATTTAAGAATTTCGGCGTGAATGAGCCGCACGTATCTTACCTTGGTGACATGATGCGCTACTATGAACTCTTCCAGGATCCTGCAGCGCTGCGCGCGGTGGAGAAGGGGATGTACTGGGTTTTTGGGGAAAATCCATGGAATATGAGTTGGGTTTCTGGAATTGGTTCAGACTTCGTTACATACCCGCATACCCGATTTGACGAAGGTTCGAATTCCAAACTCGGTGCTGGCGTCGTGTTCCCTGGCGCGATGGTCAGTGGTCCCAATATGAAAGATACCAAAGATAAAACAAGTGTCAGCCCGTGGTATGAAGATCGTTCACTGTATCAAGATGATACGAACCAATGGCGTTATAACGAGTTCAGCATTAGTATTCAAGCGGGTCTTCTCTACACGATTATGGGATTAAGCGCGAATGCAACCGCAAGTTCCACAGGAGGAACGACACCATCTGTTCTGCCAATTACCTCACCAACGATTGGCGATTATGTTCGGGGTAACGTAACCGTGTTCAGCGGGGCTACAACTGGATTGAGCAACATCCAGTACTCGACAACTGGTACGACAGGCACATTTCTGCCGATGTCTGTCTCTGGCGCCGTATATGCAGCGACGGTCGATGAAAGTGCGTCCGTTGCCTATGCGAATAAACGTGTGGATATCCGAGGCACAGATGCTTCAGGTAAACAGAGTTACAGCTCCACACACTACACAGTTGCTGCACCTTTGCCAGATCCTTCAACTCCACTGATTTATGATGACTTTGGCGGTGGCGGTATTTGGGGTTCGGTTGGAGGAAATGGGGAATGGGTGAACTGGTACACGCAAAATGGGGGGACAGCCGCCTTCGTGAAAACAACGTTGGATGGCTTAACGGTTGGTAAATTCTCACAAACGCCGACGGCCGTTAATTCCTATGCTAAATTCCAACCTTGGCACGATTTCCTTGATTTATCTGGCTACCGTTATCTCAATTTCAAGGTCAAGAATCCAAGCCATACCAACTTAAAAATGAAAATTGAATTAAATGATGGTACACGCACCTATAATTTGACAGGCGGCTGGGTAACTGTTCCTACTACTTGGACCGATTTATCTTATAATTTGGACACCCTTACACCTGTCATAAATAAAAAGAAAACGACCATGTCCATCTGGTTGAACCAAACAGCTGTAGGCTATGGTGAGATGTTTATGGATGAGATTAAAGCTACGAATGTAGCGAGTGGAACAGCGCCGACACTTAGTGCGATGAGTGTAGATCAAGCTTCAGGTGATGCAGCGACTAACTTTACTTTCAATACCACATACACGGACGCGCAAAATGAGAAACCATTCGCCATGGAGCTTATCTTGGATGGTATCGTTCGTCAAATGGAAGCTGTGGATCCAGCAGATGTTACTTACAGCGACGGTAAGGCTTATAAATATACAACCAAATTGCCGGTAGGTAACCATTCTTATTATTTCCATACGACGGATACCACTTCAAATGCAGTAAGCAGCGCGGTTCAAACAGGGCCAACTGTTACGCAGCAATTGCTTTTCAATGATTTTAACAACGGCCTTGCGACGGGTTGGACTCCTACGAGCGGCACTTGGTCTGTACAATCGTCACAGTACAGCGGGCAAGCGGGCAGCGCCAGCAGTTTCTCGGTTGCAGGTGATTCTACATGGACGGACTACACCCTTGAAGCGAAGGTCAGTATTACCAACAACACCAACGGCAACAAGGATGCAGGTCTATTAGTTCGCTACACAGACGTTGATAACCACTACTTGCTTCTCTTGAAAAACAATGATCGAACCGGCAGAAAGATGGAGTTAATCAAATCGGTCGCTGGCGTCAAAACCGTACTGGGCTTTACTAATCCTAGTATAGCTGCCGACACGTTTTACACGTATAAAATTGTTTTAAATGGCAGTACAATTACCGTCTACAAAGACGGTGTACAGCAGTTCAGTGTAGTAGATACGTCTCTGGTAAGCGGGAAGATCGGAGCACGGACGTATGCGAATACGAAAGCCTATTTTGATGATGTGCTAGTAACGAAATAGCTATAAGGTATGCGGCTTCCAGTCATGTGACTGGAAGCTTTTTCGTAACGAAAAGAAAAACCGCCCTGCGAGACGCGCAAGACGGTGCCGAAAACAAAATTTCTGGAAACCAAAGGAATGATTTTACGTAAGAGGAGATATCCCTACAATTATTAGGGGGTACAGTTAAATTTATGAAGCAATTCACCGAACCTTATCTGATCTTCCGAAGTCCAATCTTGCAAATGCTTTGTTAAATAGGCTAATCGTAATTGTTTATTTAACGCCAATTCCGCTATGCCGCTTTCTGTAATTTGCAGGGAATACGCGCGACCGTCTTGCGGATCGGGTATTCGAAACACATAGCCTTTTTGCTCAAGTGCGGCTGTTTGTCTGCTAATGGTCGACATATCGAGATGGAATTCCTCGGCTAATGCTTTGACACCGGCGGACCCATGAGAGGAAATTTGATGGAGTAATAAGTAGGCTGCACGATCCAAATTACCGACTTTTTTATTGGTAGTTGCGGCTATAAAACGGCGTATAAATACGGCTAATTCAATCTCAATGGATTCAATGGGAGTTTTTGTCATTGTGTACCTCGTATTTAGGTGTTTTCATTCATTTATGCTTGTATCGTAACACACAGCGAATGATTTGAATATGTTCCAAATAGGAGTAAACGACTTTATATAAGGATTGACTTCACTCGACATAGTTGTATAATGCAAGTATATAGTGTCATGATACTTCTTCTTTCAACAGAAGGCAATAGCAGACGGGAGTGGGCACATTTTGAAGGCAAAGGAAATTATGGTTCGCCAGGTGTATAAGGTAAAAGAGGAAGACACGGTTCGCGCGGTTATTGAGAAGTTTCTCAGTCATCGAATTAGCGGACTTCCTGTCGTGAACGATCGGAATGAAGTCGTCGCCTATATTAGTGATGGAGATATTATGCGATATATCGGCAAGCACGATGATTATATTTTCGGGTCGTATCTATACACCGCTGTGATCAAAGGTGATAATAATGAGTTCCAAGATAGAGTGCGCAACTTGCTGCCTTTGAATGTGATGAAAATAGCTCAAAAGAAAGTGATTGCTGTAGATGCTGAAGAGGATATTGAGCAAATCGCGGCGATATTGGGTAAGAAACGGATAAAGAAGTTACCTGTTCTTAACCGTGGTGTACTCGTAGGAATCATTAGTAGAGGAGATGTAATTCGACATTCCTTCCAGTCCATTTTTTGACCATGTTATAAATGAAAGGAGCTATCTGTATGTTGGAAAAGCTCAGACATCGCTTGTTTTTATTTCCATTATTTATTGTTATTAAAATTTATGTCGCTTGGATGATTTTATTTGAAACAGGTCCATCAGCGAGAATTCTGTTAACAGAAATTCCAGCGATTTTGATCACGTATTGTGTAATTGAGTACGTTGTGAAGAAGCATAAGCTCGCTTGGTATTTGGCTGTTGATCTGATTATTACCGTTTTGTTTTTTGCACTCGTTATCTATTATAAACATTTCGGCGTTATTGCGACGTACCATGTATTAACGCAAGCCAAGCAAGTTGGCGCAGTCCAGAAGAGTATTTTCTCTGTCATCGAGCCCCAGTATCTGCTGTTCTTCTTGGACATTGTCATTGTGGGACTCTTTGCATTCATGAAGCCTAAAACAAGAGAATGGAAGCCGCTTAGCATGAAAATCGTTGCTAGTGTCGCTTGCTTCTCTTTACTACTTTGTGCACTTAGTGTGATTCCTAACCGTAGTTCCTTTAATGAAAATGTAAAAGCAAGCAAAATGGGCATCTTAAATTATGAAATGTACAATTTGCTTTCTCAGAAGAAAGAAGAAATAATTAGTCCCGATCTGATTACTCAGACAGCGATTGATAGCTTAAAGAATAAAGCAGTCGTTGAACAGCCCGTCCTGCACGGCGCGGCGAGCGGGAAGAATTTGATCATAATTCAAATGGAATCTTTTCAAAACTTTCTCATCGGATTGCATATTGATGGAAAAGAAATTACGCCGAATTTGAATCGGTTGGCTGGGTCCAGCTATTATTTCCCGAAATTTTATCAGCAAATTGGTCAAGGGAACACGTCAGATGCTGAGTTCATCGTGAACACGTCTTATTATGTACCTCCCGATGGCGCGGCTACACAAGTTTATGGGAAGAAGGATTTACCTAGCCTTCCTAAGCTCCTTCAGAAGCAAGGCTACACGACGATGAATTTCCATACGAATGAAGTTGGATTCTGGAATCGGGATGATTTATATCAAGCCATTGGTTACGATCGGTACTATGATAAGCAATACTTCAAAGATGAGGATGCGTTCTTCTATGGCTCGTCCGATGAAGTGTTGTACAGGAAGACGGCTGAGGAATTAGCTGGCTATCAAAAGCAAGGAACACCATTTTACGCACATGTCATCTCTATGAGCTCTCACAACCCGTTTACGATACCGGAAGAAAAGTATAAGATGACATTGCCTGAGCGTTACGAGGGCACCTTTGTAGGCGATTATATACGCGCAGAAAACTATGCGGATTATGCACTTGGTTTGTTTATCGATGATTTGAAAAAGCGGGGCATATGGGAGAACAGTGTCGTGGTTCTCTACGGCGATCACCGCGGCCTTCCTTTATTTTCTTTGAAAGCTGACGACAAAGCGCTGATGACGGAGATTCTTGGTCATGAATACGGCGAAAAAGAACTCATCAATATTCCTCTTATTATCGCGTCCGAAGGCGTGACCACGCCTCAAGTGAAAATGCAGTTAGGTGGTCAAGTTGATATTTTACCTACGGTTGCTAACCTTCTAGGTGTTTCGTTGACTGACTACATTCACTTTGGTCAAGATTTGCTTAATCAGACATCCTACAATTTATTGCCCCAACGTTACTACCTGCCGACAGGCTCGTTTGTAAACAACGAAGAACTCTTTATGTCGGGAAAAGGGTTTGAGGATGGCAATTATTTTACACTTGCCGGCAACGCCACCGAGCATCAATCGGCGACGGAAGACGAGTTTAATCATTCGTTGAAGCTGCTGCAATTGTCAGATAGCTTTGTGAGCCAGCTCCCTGATCGTGCGGAGCCTGAGTAACCTGGAATTATACGATTCACTCAAGCTCAAGATAAGATGATGCCATCATCTTATCTTGGGCTTTTTGCTATTCTCGCGGGAAATAGAGTGATGGCTGGACCTCTGTCAAGAAAATAGACACCTCTTAAGAGAATTAACAAACATTTTTATAGTAGTTTTCTTCGAATCTAACTGGTGAAAGGTAACCCAAAGAACCATGGATCCTT
>NZ_JCAUAR010000023.1:0-75547 GCF_059692055.1 Paenibacillus sp. J31R109
GCATGAAAAGGCTGCAGTGCTGCCCCTGTAACTCGAAATAATCGAGTTACAGCATGAAAAAGCAGCCTCGCTGCCCCTGTAACTCGAAATAATCGAGTTACGGCATGAAAAGGCTGCAGTGCTGCCTCTGTAACTCGAAATAATCGAGTTACGGCATGAAAAGGCTGCAGTGCCGCCTCTGTAACTCGAAATAATCGAGTTACGGCATGAAAAAGCAGCCTCGCTGCTCCTGTAACTCGAAATAATCGAGTTACGGCATGAAAAGGCTGCAGTGCTGCCCCTGTAACTCGAAATATTCGAGTTACGGCATGAAAAGGCTGCAGTGCCGCCTCTGTAACTCGAAATAATCGAGTTACAGCATGAAAAGGCTGCAGTGCTGCCTCTGTAACTCGAAATAATCGAGTTACGGCATGAAAAAGCAGCACCGCTGCCCCTGTAACTCGAAATAATCGAGTTACGGCATGAAAAAGCAGCACCGCTGCCCCTGTAACTCGAAATAATCGAGTTACAGCATGAAAAAGCAGCACCGCTGCCCCTGTAACTCGAAATAATCGAGTTACGGCATGAAAAGGCTGCAGTGCTGCCTCTGTAACTCGAAATAAGAGACTGTCGATTAAATTTGGAATTAATCGACAGTCTCGTTTTTCCAGTTAATGAAGTTCTCACCTAGTCCTGCAACGCCGCGTGCGTCCCCGCCATATATCCCGTCGAGAAGGCTGCCGTAATATTATATCCGCCGGTGTATCCATGGATATCGAGGATCTCTCCACAGAAGTAGAGACCTTGAACCAGCTTGGATTGCATCGTGCTCGGATCTACTTCTTTGAGCGTGACACCGCCGCCTGTGACGAAAGCTTCCTCCAAGGAAAGCGTCCCTTTGACAATGACGGGGAATGCTTTCATAAGTTTACATAGTTCCAGCCACTTCATCTTCGGAATGTTGTCGTACGTCAGCAGCTCGTCCAGCTCCGATTTCGCAAGCAACAGTGGAATGAGCCGCTCGGAGAGCAGGGACTTGAGCACGTTTTTGATCGCTTTCTTCGCATCGCTTCGAGCGAGCGCCATGCTCTCGTTGTACACCTCGTCGGTGCTGAGATCAGGGAACAAATCCACCGTGACGAGCACTTCCTTGCGCTCGGATTTGTTCAGTTCCTTCACGACGAACTGGCTGCAGCGCAGCGCGATCGGCCCTGACAAGCCGAAGTGGGTGAACAGCATATCGCCGCGATGCGCGATAATCGGCTTCCCCTTCGCGTTCAGGACACTGAGCGTCACGTCGCGCAAGGACAGTCCTTGCAGCTCGCGGCTGCGGATGAAAGCCTCCTTCGAGGTTAACGGAACCTCAGTCGGAAACAGCGGCGTAATCGTATGGCCGCCCGCCTCAGCCCACGCATAACCGTCTCCCGTGGAGCCGGTGTGCGGCACCGAACATCCGCCGGAGGCGACGATCACTGCGCGGCTGTGGATCGTCTCTCCGCCTTGCAGCTGAACGCCGCTTATGCGGTCGTTCGCGTACAATACCTTTTTGACCGGACTGTTGGTCCGGATCTCCACACCCTGGCGCCGCACTTGGCCGATTAACGCGTCTACAACGGTTTTGGCCTTGTCGCTGATGGGAAACATCCGACCATTGTCCTCTTCTTTGAGGTGGATGCCGAGATTTTCAAAGAAAGCGATAATATCCTTATTCCCAAAATGGGTCAATGCGCTATAAAGGAATCGCCCGTTGCCGGGGATATGCTTGATCAATTCATCCATGTCTTTGTTGTTCGTCACATTACATCTGCCGCCGCCAGAAATGCCTAGCTTACGTCCCAGCTTATCTCCTTTATCGACGAGCAGCACTTTTGCGCCGTCTCTGCTCGCGGCAATACCAGCCATGAGGCCAGCAGAACCGCCGCCAATTACGATTACATCATATGTCATTCCCTAAAGCCCCTGCCTCGCGTATTTTCTATATCATAGCATGGTAGGAGCTAGATATCCAAAAGATACACACAGTACGTGGATAACTTGTTGATAAAATGTCCATATATGTGGGTAAGTTACACGTTGATTGTGGACAAAATACGGAATAATGTGGATAACATCCACTTTTTTCTAATTTCATCCACAGGCGATCGTCATCGGTCATGCACCATCAACAGGCAAATTGCTGTCGCTGAAATGGAAATGATCCACCTGCAGGTCCAGCCAACGGTGTCCAAGGGAGGCTTCTCTTCCATAGTAGTGAAGCTCCTCTTGTTTAGAAAGCACAATAGCTTCACAGGCTGTACTGCGTTTGGCAAGCAGGGAAAGCCCAGCCTCTAGTCCGAGTGAGCATAATAGTCGCGCCCATACGTGGCATTCCACGAGATCTTGACCAGCCACGGAGCATTGCAGCACATCGCTGCTGCCTGCAACATGCCCTTTTTCCATCGGGCTGTACGTAGAGAGCCCGCCTTCCACCATGACAACCGCCCCTAGCTTGGTCTCGGTGTGCCATGGATTTTGAATGCCAATCCGCCATGGCTTCTGCCGTGGGCTGGATTGTCCCCATACTGTGACATCACTGTCGGCTAGCATGAGCCCTTGTGGAAACGAAAAAGTTTTCTTCATATAATCTGTCAAACGTTTCAATGACCAGCTTTTCTCGATTCCTTGCAAATGAATATGCGTGTGCTTTGGCAAAGTCACGGATTTGGTTAACGGATTAACCTTCCAACCCTGCGCGGCAGGTACGGATATAACCTGTGAGGCTTCTTCCTCTTTATATAGAAGAGGCGCGTAATTGCCATCGGTGATGGCTTGATACATTTCGGCGAGGAAAAGCACCTCTAGCATGGTATTGGAAACAAGGCAGGTTTCTCCGGCCAATGTATTTAAAAGGTTAATTTCACTGTCAGCGAGCCCTGGGCTAAAACGCCTTTCCTCACGCCCAAACCATTCACGCCCGATTTCTTGAATGCGCAGCTGCTGCCGCTCTTCACAGGGGAGTAAGAGCTCAATGGCGGAGTCCAACGTTTGAAAATGAAAAGGGAGGAAGGTGTTTGTTGTCATTGTCATCAGGAATTCCTCTTTTCTGTCGTATCCTGTATTCTATGGCATCAGTATAAAAGGCGTAACTGAGATTCAAATGATCGTTAGCTGAAAAAGCGCTGAAGATTTGGCAACTCGCCATTATTTTTTGCAACTTTCAGCTAGCATTCAGCCGCCGCTCAGATTGCTTTTAGGCAGGATATGGGATACTGATTGTAGAAGTCGTGTATGAATGATATCCGGGGGAGACGATACACATGCGTCAGTTAAAAGGGATTAAAATTTTACTCGTCGACGACGAGCCGCATATCTTAGAATTTCTAGAACTAGGACTTACGAATGAGGGCTTTGAAGTTATGACTGCACAGGATGGCATTAGTGCAATCACAGCTTGTAATAAATTTCAGCCGCACATTGCGATTTTGGATGTTATGATGCCGGGGATGGATGGTTTTGAGGTTTGCCGCATGATCAAAAAAACGGACAACATCGCCGTTATTATGCTGACTGCCAAAGATGAAATCGATGATCGGGTGAAAGGGCTCACGCTTGGAGCCGATGATTACATGATCAAACCGTTTAGCTTTGAGGAGCTGCTGGCGCGGATCTATGCGCGGATTCGGAACCATTTTCCAAACCTATTCGGGGAAGTTGTGATTGGGCCTCTTCGCATGGATGATCGCCGCAAAGAGATAAGTATGCATGATCGGATCTTAGAGCTGTCGCCAACGGAATATGAGTTGCTGAAATTTATGGCAATTAACCATGGCCTCGTGCTAAGTAAGACGATGATTTTGGATAAAGTGTGGGGCTATGATTTTGGCGGTGAAGAAAATATTGTAGAAGTGTACATACGCTCCCTGCGCGAAAAGCTTGGAGATAAGGAGCATAAGCTGATTCGCACGATTCGCGGAGCGGGCTATCGGATGGATTTGGCATGAAGGCGCGCGGTTGGTTAGCCAAAGTTGCGGAGACTCGGTCCTTAAAGTTCCAAATATTATCTCGTACGCTATTGGTCATGTCCGCGCTCTTGTTGCTAATCGGTGTGTTTCAATATGTGTTCATGCAGCAGTTTATGTATCAAAATAAAGCAGAAACGATTCGGAATCAGCTAGCGGCGCTCCCGCCTAACGTCTGGCTTCGGGCTGAGCAAGGGCCAGATAAGGGAACAAGTCCGTTCCTCCCTAAGCAGGATTTTATGCGAAACAATCGGCAAGATGGTTTTGGTGAAGGACCGCGGATTTTTGTGCCGGATTTAACGATTGCACTCATTGATGACAAAGGGACCTATAAACTTATTTCCTCTCAGGATGAACAGTCGACTTTGGAGCTTGCCAAGGAAGAGTATTTGGACATCCTGCAAAAGAGGGCGAAGAAGCAGGACCATCTGATCATGAAAGACAGCAAGGGGAATGAACAGTTAGTCGTCTTCCATCAAATTGGAGGAGGAGAACCGGAACGTCCCCGCGGCTATCAAGCGCTTATTCAAGCAAGTACAAGCACAGGTCCTATTAAAGATGTCCTTTTGAGGCAGCTGCTTACATTCTTATTTCTATCCATGCTTGCCATGGTGATTGGTTTGCTGGGATTCTTGCCAGTATTACGGCGGACGCTTGTGCCACTATCTAATTTGGTGGATACGGTGAAGCGTATCGATTCGGGTAACTTGAATGAACGCTTCCCTGATCATCAGGGGCAGGCGGAGATGGATCGCTTGGCTACTTCATTCAACAGTATGTTAGAGCGATTGGAATTTTCATTTGAGGCGGAAAAGGAAGCGAAGGAGCAGATGCGCCGTTTTGCTGCGGATGCTTCGCATGAGCTACGCACGCCGTTGACGTCCATTCATGGCTTCCTGGAGGTATTGCTGCGAGGAGCGTATCAACAGCCTGAACCGCTGCTGAAAGCGTTGAAAAGCATGCACGGCGAATCGGTGCGCATTAATAAATTAGTCGAGGACCTGCTGCTGCTGGCGCGGTTGGATCGAACGCCTGCCTTCCAGAAGTCGGAGGTAGCGATGGACGACGTGCTGCATGAGATGGAGCATCAGCTGCGTCTGCTCGCAGGAGAGCGAACCGTTACGTTTCGCTTGGAGCCGGAGACACTTTGTCAGTGTGATCCCGATAAAATCAAGCAAGTCATCCTCAACTTGTTCCACAATGCTGTTCAGCATACACATCCTGAAAGCGGAGAGGTACGACTGTCCCTGACGCGAACGGACATGGGCGTGGAAATCGCTGTTCACGATAATGGACCTGGGATAGCGCCAGAGCATATTGCGCATTTGTTTGATCGGTTTTACCGCATCGATTCCTCGCGTGCGCGGCGCAGCGGGGGAGCTGGCTTGGGCCTATCCATAACTCGCGCCATCGTGGAGCTGCATGGCGGCATGATCGGTGTGGAGAGCGCAGTCGGCGAGGGAAGTACGTTTATCGTGCGATTGCCGCGATAACTGGGATTGGACGGAAGTGCGAGGGAAAGGCTGGCGTGGATGCGCCAGCTTTTTGTGCTTCAACAGCTAAGAGATGAGCTTGCGACTGCGCGGGCGGAGTGCCCATGAGGCCATGACGAGGGCTAGAAACACCAATGGCTGTGCAGCGAGTGTAAGGCTGTCGCCATTCAGAATATGCGAAGCCGCTGCGCCGGACAGTTCAAAGAAAAAGCCAGCGTATGCCCATTCTTTTAGCCGCGGAAAGCGAGGAATCAGGATTGCGATGACAGCCATCAGCTTCCAGAAGCCCAGAATGGTTAATACGTACTCGGGATAACCGAGATCGGCTAGCGTAGCGATTTGCTGCTCACCATGCGTGAGGAAGAAAAAGCCGCCAATGACGAAGCTTGCAGGTCCTAGAATAGTTGTCACCCAGTAAGCGATGAGTTTGTTGCGTTCTTTCCGATAAGACATCATCATCGTCCCCTTTATTCGAAATTGTGCTCGTTATTCCTTATTCTACCACGAAAATATGAAAAACGAACACCAGTACGTAAAAATTTAACCCGTTATTTTCCAAGCCATTTTCAGCCAATTCTCAGAAAGCTCTCAACCAACCTTCAGTTTATACTCAGATGGGTTTCAGGTAAGGGGCCTATACTAGGTTTTGTAAGGGAAACACAATCACACAAATCTAAAGTTGAGGTGGAATCATAATTATGAAAAAAATCAGCAAAAAAATTCTCGCAGGTTCACTAGTCGCATCTTTTGTCATCGGAGTTGGCTTCGTAGGAGCCCTACATAATGAAGCGTTCGCAGCTACAGTCGGCAATTCCACAAGTACAGCATCTCCTAAAGCAGGTCAGGGTGGCAAAGGCTTTGGCGATAAAGGCCGTGGTCAAATGGGAGAGCGCGGTGGCTTCCGTGGCGGCAATGTCATTAAACAAACGGCTACAATTCTAGGCGTTGAAGAAAGTGCTGTTCAAGAAGCACTTAAGGCTGATAAAACATTAGCAGCTTTTGCTGTTGAAAAAGGACTAACAAAGGAAGATTACTTGTCCAAGCTCGTAGCAGCAGAAACAGCTAACCTTACAGCTGAAGTAACGGCTGGAAAGCTGACGCAAGAGAAGGCTGATGAGATCATTAAAGGCTTGAGCGACCAATTAACGAAGCAAATTGATAGCACGGGCTTCAAAGGCGGTTTCTCAGGCGGTGATAAAGGCCGTGGACAAATGGGGAATCGTGGTGGCTTCCATGGCGGTAACGTAATCAAAGAAACAGCAACAATCCTTGGCGTTGAAGAAAGTGCTGTGCAAGAAGCGCTTAAAGCTGATCAAACATTAGCAGCTTTTGCCGTTGAAAAAGGACTAACAAAGGAAGATTACTTGTCTAAGCTCGTGGCAGCAGAAACAGCTAACCTTACAGCTGAAGTAACCGCTGGCAAGCTGACGCAAGAGAAGGCGGATGAGATCATTAAGGGCTTGAGCGACCAGTTAACGAAGCAAATTGATAGCACGGGCTTCAAAGGTGGTTTCCCAGGAGGTAAAGGTGGCCCAGCAGGTCCAGGAGGCCCTGGCGGCTTCGGTATCGGACCGATCGGCAATCCAGAGCTTCTCACAACTATTCTGGGTATTACGCAAGATGAGTTGAGAACAGAGCTGGAGTCCGGCAAATCCCTTGTAGATATCGCAACAGCGAAGGGGATTAGTGAAGATGATTTAATTAGTAAAATCAAGGACGGCATGACGGATGCCATCAAGAAGGCTGTAGAGGAAAAAGGTACAGCACCTAAACGCCCTGAAGGTGGCGAAGGTCGTCCAGATCGCAATGCCTCCAAACAATCAACAACACAATCCTCGACAGCTACAAACTAAGGGGAAGTCATAGGAAGCTGCTCACAATGTGAGCGGCTTTTTGTGCTTGAGGTAGAAGTGTAGGAGGAGATTGGGTGGGAGGGTGCTCTTCGAGTAGCTATGTAGGAGATTCGCCAAATAACAACTGGAAAACATGCAGTTAATTTCGAATGAATTCTCATTTTCATACTACTAGCTGTAAAAAGTACAGCTAATTCAGAACTATTAGGTCAAAATCGTCCGAAAGTAAGGAAATAGATGTAGATTTTCCATTTAATATCCAAAATTGAAGGGAAACCAGAAAATTAGATGGAGTTTTTCCAGTTATCGGGCCGTCGGGCGACGGATGGGGGGGAGTATTGGCGTTGCAGTCGCGAACGGAGGCAGCCTCGGCTGTATCAGTATCAGTATCAGTCGTAGTAGCACCAGCAACTGCAGAGGTCGAGTTTCAGCATCAGCAGTCGCGAACAGAAGCACTCGTTGATGAGTGCCAGACAGCAATGCAACTCGTCCCCATTTTCAGCAAACGTTCAGCTTCCGTTCAACTCACTTTCAGCCTACGCTCAGACAGGTTTCAGTCGCCCCTAGTAGACTACATCATGTGAAGATTGTACGACCTAGGCAATGAGTGTCTGGGTAAACCGTGAGAGGGGTTATGACGGATGAAAGTAGGCAGTAAGAAAAGGTGGCTCATTGTAGCCCTAGCGGCCATCCTATGTGGGGCAGGTACTTATTATTATGTACATAGTAAGGCGAAGCCAGCGGCAGCGGCGACGCAACAAACAACAATGAAAGTGACCAAAGGAGCTATCTCCATGGCTGTCTCGGGTACCTCGCAATTGGACGCTAAGGATAAACAAAACATTGTGATTCCGATTGAGGGGATCATCAAAACCATGAATTTAACCCAGAATCAAGCTGTCAAAAAAGGCGATGTGCTCGTCGAGCTTTCTGTCCCGTCAACGGAAACGAATCTCAAGGAAGCACAAGTGAGCTTACAGCAGTTAGAGAGTGATCTAAGCGAGCTCCAGTCTGAGCAAGGAAACATGAGCGTATCCGCTCCGATGTCGGGCAAGATTACGTTGAATGCTAATTTTGATGTTGGCAGTCAAGTGAATAAAACGACAAAGATCGGTACGATTTCAGATACAACGCAGTTTAAGGTGAAGTTGCCATTCTCGCTGCAAGAGGCTGTGCAATTGAAAAAAGGCGATCCCGTGGAGCTGAGTGTGGATGGGTACTTATTATCCAAAGTTGGAACGGTGGATACAATTGGCCATGAAATTAGCGCAGACGCAAATGGGAATAAAGTGGTGCTTGTTGATGTACTGGTCGATAATGATGGCACGCTTTCGGCTGGACTAAAAGTCAAAGGCAGCATTGGCAGCGGCGCTGCCAAAGTGGAGTCTTCCGATCAGGCTGCGCTCGCCTATGTGCGTACGGCTTCGATTTTCTCTGAGGCCAGCGGTACGGTGAAAACGTTGAAGTTCAAAGATGGCGATACGATTAAACAAGGCGATCTCATCGTGACCCTTTTTAACGACGACCTCCAAAAGAATATTGTCGCCAAACAATCCGCGATTGATAGCCAGAAAATCCGTGTCAGCGATGCCCAGCAAAAGATAGATCAATTAACGATCAAAGCACCGTTTGATGGCGTGTTCTCGGCGGATTTTGCCAATAGTAAAAATAATGTCCTACGCAATTATCCAGTTGGCGCGCAAATTAATGCGAACACAACACTTGGCGCAGTAGCAAGCTTAAGCACGATGCAGCTCGCAATCGCAGTGGATGAGCTCGATCTAACCAGCGTGAAAGTAGGACAGAGGGTTAACGTCAAGGTAGATGCCATTGCAGGGAAGACGTTCACAGGTGAAGTGACTTCCGTCTCCAATGTGGGGACGACGACGAACGGTGTTACGACCTATGATGCGGTTGTGGCGATTCCGAATACAGCACAGAATGATTTGAAATATGCCATGACGGCGACGGCTGAAATCCTCATCCAAGATAAGAAGGATATTCTCGTCCTTCCAATTCAAGTGGTGACGACAACAAGAGGCAAGTCGACGGTTACGGTGAAGAAGGCCGATGGTACTACGGAAGAGCGGGAGTTAAAAGTAGGTATTCGAAGCAAAACACAAGTTGAAGTGCTTGATGGGGTAAAAGAAGGCGAAGAGGTTGTCATGCCGGTGCGCAGAGCGACAACGACGAATCAACAACAGCAAGGCTTCCCTGGTGGTGCGGGTGGTTTCCAAGGCGGAGCAGGCGGATTCCCGGGTGGAGGCGCTGGTGGAGCAGGCGGCGGTGGTTTCCAAGGTGGCGGAGCAGGTGGCGGTGGTGGCGGCGGCCGACAATAAGGAGCAAACCTCGCTCGGAAAGGAGCTAATGGGATGAATATCATTGAGCTAAATGAAATAACGAAGAGCTACACTCGTGGGGCTGAGGAATTGCAGATTTTGCGTGGCATTACGCTGCATATTGCGGAAGGCGATTTTGTTGCCATTATTGGTCCCAGCGGATCGGGGAAATCGACGTTGATGAATACGATCGGGCTGCTCGACAGCCCTTCATCAGGATCTTATACATTGGATGGCGTAGCGACAGAAAAAATGTCAGACAACGGGCTTGCTTCACTGCGCAATCGGAAGATCGGTTTTATTTTTCAACAGTTTAACCTGTTGCCTAGGCTGACAGCGATGGAGAACGTGGAGTTGCCGATGATTTATGCGGGTATTCCTCCCAAGCAACGGAAAGAACAGGCGAAAAAGATGCTGGCGAAGCTAGGGATGGGAGAACGCGGACATCACAAGCCGAGTGAGCTTTCAGGCGGACAGCAGCAGCGGGTTGCGATCGCGCGAGCGTTGGCCATCTCCCCTTCGCTCATTCTTGCGGATGAACCGACAGGTGCCTTGGATTCGAAGACGGGCATCGAGGTACTTGAGTTAATCAAAGAGTTAAATCAACAGGGGAATACAATCGTATTAATCACCCATGATCATCACATTGCAGATAACGCGAAGCGCGTAGTGGCATTGCGAGATGGTGAAATCGTCAGCGATATCCGCAATGATGCTTGGTCGGTTGAAGTGCCTAAGCTAGAGGAGGCGCATTCATGAGAATTTGGGAACTCTTCCAGATGGCGATGGCTACGATTCGTTCCAATCCGCTTCGAACCATTTTGACGATGCTGGGCGTTATTATTGGGGTTGCATCCGTGATCACGCTTGTGTCGATCGGTCAGGGGACATCCAAAGCCATCGAGAAGCAATATGAAGGACTGGGAACGAATCTCCTGACGGTCAATTTGATGGGGAACGGGCGAGCGACACAGTTGAATTACGATGAGTTCATGACCCTGGAGGGCACAGCGGGTATCTCGTCAATTGCGCCAACGATGACGCAGAATAGCAGCATTAAGTTTGACCGCACAACGGAGAGCTACAATGTGATCGGAACGAATGACCGTTATTTGGAGCTGCAAAAAGGGAAGATGGCCAGCGGACGTTTCCTTGCTCAGGCAGATTTGGATTTTCGCAATCATGTTGCGGTTATCGGGAGTGAAGTGGCTGCGAAGTTTTTTGGCAAGGAAGATCCGATCGACGAAGAAATTAATGTGAAAGGCTACATGTACACGATTATCGGTGTTCTTCAAACGAAAGGCTCCAATACGAGCGGAACTTCGTTAGATAGCTCCGTGTTGGTGCCGCTGCCGACGATGAGCCGAGATTTCAAATTGGGTAATATCCGGACAGCTTACGTGGAAGCATCCTCAGGCGACATGGTGTCACGTGCGCAGCTCGCTGTAGAAGCTTATTTATATCAGAAGTTTAAAAGTACGACAGGCTACAATATTTTGAACTCATCTGAGCTCATTAGCGCAAGACAAACGGCGTCTAGCACGCTGACCAACCAATTGGTTGCTGTCGCTGCGATTTCCTTGCTCGTAGGCGGAATCGGAATTATGAATATTATGCTCGTCACCGTGAGTGAGCGAACAAGGGAGATCGGTATTCGGAAGTCGATTGGGGCGAAGCGGAGAAATATTTTGCTGCAATTCTTAGTGGAAGCGACATTGATTAGTGGGATGGGTGGACTAATTGGCTTAGTGGCAGGGGTCGCCTTGTCACTGGCCTGGCCGTATATCAACCCAAGCCAAGAGACGAGTCTATCGATCAACGTGGGTCTTTACGCATTTTTATTCTCAGCACTTGTTGGAGTCATTTTCGGTTTATATCCAGCCAATAAAGCATCGAAATTAAAACCTATCGACGCTCTGCGTTACGATTAGGCAACAGGAGGTTTGTACCATGATTCGTCAACTAACATCAATCTCAATGAAACAAACAAGCCTGGCCGTGCTGCTGACAGGAAGCTTAATGGCTGCCTCATGGGCAGCTCCAGCCCCTTCCGCACATGCTGCTAATGAGGGCGTTTTTATCTCGAAGGACTCTTATTTTATGCTAAATAAAGCGACACTTTCGTCGTCATCCTTGCAATTTTCAGTGCTGTTCCATAATGGGGAAGGTCAGACGCTTGATTTTAACAAGTATGGCGTACGCGTAACAGATGGTGCTGGTCATAGCTATACAGCTAATCTGAGTGAGAAGAAGAGCGGCCTTGTGAGTGGCGGAAAAGAAGAGAGCTTTCGATTCTACGCAAATTTACCTGCTGGTGAAAACGCTGCTGATCTGCAAGTCGATGTATTCCGCTGGGATTACAATAAATCAGATTTCATGAATCATCTCGGTGAGCTGCCGGTGTCCTCTGTCATTCAAGATGGGCAGCAGGAAGCGCCTGAGGAAATCATTAGCTTACGCACGCTAGACAGCACACTCGCGAGTGATGCGTCCCTTGCCTTTCAGCTAGGCCAGAGCGTACGTGTGACGGAGAATGGCAAATGGTACATGTATACACAGGTAGCAGCGAAAAACCTAGGAGCTAGCAGTGTGAAGGTGCCAGCAAATCTGCTCGTACGCCTAGTGGATGCTAACGGCTTGAAATACACGGGGTCGGTTGCGAGTGGGGCGGATACGGCTATTTTGCCGAATCAGTCCGATACGTTGACACTTAAAACACTCATATCCAAAGGTATGCCGACTAGCGGATTAAATCTGGAGTATTATTACTTAAATCAAACGGAAGATGTCTCCTTGGGGACCATGAGCATGAATTCGTCGCTGAATACGGTAGCCTTGGGTACGAAAACAAGCTATGCTGGGCAGCAAGATGGTGAAAATGTAACAGCGAAAGGAAGCTCCTCTACCTATTCGATTCAAGCGGATGGTGTCCACGTTCAGACTGTGGTTACACTGAGCAATGATGGGGAAGTCGTCGCACCTGTGCCTTCATTGACGGCCTCCTACCAGTTTGGTGACTCCGGTTCATCTGTGTCATCGTCAGATAATAGTGCGCGCAACGGATTTTTGGCGCCGAAGGAGACGGCGACCTATTACTTCAATGCGACATTGCCAACGGGCGTGGATCCAAATACGACACAGCTCGTGCTGTGGCAGAAAGCTTCTGCGAGCACGGGCAGCACAGCGGGAAGCGGCGGGACGACCGGTACTACGGGAAGTGGGACAACTGGTAATACTGGAAGTGGATCAACGACGGGTAACAGTGCAGGAACGACTGGAAGCGGGTCAACGACGGGAAGCGGATCAACGACAACAACAGGGCAACAGCCTGTGGCTGTGTTCCTGCTCAAAGGTGCGAGTGAAGCCCAAAACGGCTTTACCACAGCGGTCGACTACGAGCTTGGGACCAAGCTTGTGCTGGGCAGCAGTGTCGTGAACCCTAATCTCGATGTATCACTCGTTGAGCTACATGCGCATGAGAATGATGATCTCGGCTACAAAACTGCGATTGCCAAATACAAAATCACCAACAACGGCACGAGCACACTCGCGCTGCCTGAGCTTCAGAATGAGCTCATTGATAATAAAGGCAACGCCTACACGGGCTCTCGTCAAAGTGCGGCCGCTGCACAAATCACGCCAGGCAGTTCTTATGTAGTTAGCTATTCCTATTTACTGCCTAATAAGGGTGCGGATGATGATCAATCTTTTGCGCTGAATGTGTATGACAATAAGTCCGTATCTGAAGGAAGTGTGTCCGCAGGGACATTCAAAGTTGCTATGCAGGAAGCAGAGACAGGCGATACCATTGCGATCTATCCATTCTCGCTTACCATCAATGACAGCTCAATTGGATGGACGTATAGCGGCGGAACTTATTCGTATGTGCTCAGTTTAGACATGGATATTACTCACGAGGATCAAGTTATTGTGGATTCGAACTTCTCGGGTATCCAATTCGAGATGGTTGATTCCCTAGGTCGTATTGTTGGTACACAAGATGCTGCTCTAATGGGCACGGCTAAATTAACGAGCGGCAGCCAAAAGGTCACCATATCTGGCTTGAAAAACGAGCAAGTGAGTTCCGGCATCGTCGTCAATATGTACGAAGTGATCAACACGCCGAATGGTACAGCGAAGCGTCTGTTGAAGCAATTTAAGTAAAAGAGAACAGCCTAACCCCGGTTTTATTGGGGTGGGCTGTTTTTGCGTTGAGGAAGGGGCTGTGGAGAGGGAAGCGGGAATGTTGGGTAAGGAGAGTGCTGGGGGCAATAGGCAGGATTAGCCCACTTAAATCAGCTCATTTGGCTCTAAAACGTTCATTAGTTTGATTATGCCGAACTATTTGGCCCTTTATTGGTGTGATGGCTGTATATGGCTAGTTTAGGTGGGGGAAATCGAACTACAGCTGGTGAGTAGTGCTATAATTTGAAATTAAGTTGGCAAAATCGGACTACCGCTAGTGGAACAGAACAGCACCAGCATTGGCTATAAGAAAGAGACCGTTCCTATCTGGAAGGGTCTCTTTGCATAGAAGACGGATAATGTTCGATCGTCCTACTTCACGTCATACCCCTTGGCGATGGATGGCTCAATCCATCGCTTTTCAGTATGCTCGCGGCGCAGAATGACGACGCGTTCCGGGAAGACGTCGACGATCAAGCTCTGGCTGAGCGACTGTGTCTCGGGCTCGTTCTTCGCGCTCCATACTTCGCGGATGGAGGCGCTGGAAGCGGCAAGAAACTTCAGCTGCTTCACTTGGCTGGTCGTTTCAACGTTCCAGTGGGTGTGCCCACTGAACAATATGACGTTCGGGTGCGCGTCCAGCAGCGCACGCAGTTCCTTGTGCTGGACGACGCCCAGCTCCAGATCCGTGCCATCCAGCGTGCTAGGCAGCGGCTGATGGAGGAACACAAACACGGGCTTGCTGGCATCCGCCGAGCCCGCCGCCGTGAGCCGCTCGCGCAGCCAGCTGAGCTGCGCGGGAGAGAGATACGCATCCTCGCCGATGGATGCGTCAACGTCCCTGTACGCTTCCCCGCTAAGGAATAGGAAGCGGTAGCCCTCCACGACAAGCTCGTGATACGGCTTGTCGTAACCCATCATGCGGTCGAATAACGCGACCGCATCGCGACTCTTCCACGAAGGATTCATCTTCGCGTAATCCATTTTGCCATCCGGCTTGCGCCACACGCCGTAGTAGTCGTGATTGCCCATGGTCGCCTGCACAGGGGCATGGGGCTGGCGGCTAAGCAGCGCCAATAAGCTGCGATAATCGCTCTCACTGCCATTCGTGAGATCACCGTTCAAGACAAGCAGCTTGCTGTCTGGGCGCAGCTCATGGTGATCCGCGAGCGCTTGCCGCAGAAGCAGCTGAGAAGAGGAATCCGACGATATGATATGAACGTCGCTCATCACCGAGAAGGAAAACAACGGCGCAGCGGTTTGCGATTCGGCTTGTGTGGCAGCAGGCTGTGCCTCTGTTTGTGCAGTTGCGGTTTGCGGTTCCGCTTGTGCAGTGGTTTGTGGCTCAGCTTGTCCAGCAGCGGTTTGCGACGCCATTTGCACAGCAGCATGCTGGGATGCGCGAGTAGACTTTATTCCTTCCCCTACAGGGTTAAGCAATGCTAACCCCAACAAAACAACCAAACTACTCCGTATGATGATAGATAGAAACATAGAAACCCTACCTTCCAATAAGTGTGTCGTTATGCGCTTTTTCTTTTCTATGTCTTTAACCAGCTCTTCTTTTATTCAACCAATTCTTGACCCTTGATCTTGACCTCGATCGGCTCCCACCCCACGCCCTACTGGTATTCCCCTGCAAAAAAGAAATTATTTAACTACCCAAATTTTGTAATTCGCTTGACTTCAATGTTATTTGGTTGTATGGTTAATTACATGAGTAACTAACCAATGTAGCAACGAAAGCGGTGGTGAGAATTGTGGGATTAATAATGGACGATAGCCGCCCGATTTTTGTGCAAATCGCAGAGCAGATTGAGGATGACATTATCGAATCACGCATGCCGGAAGAATCGCAGGTACCTTCTACGAATCAATTTGCAGCCTTTTATCAGATCAATCCGGCAACGGCAGCGAAGGGTGTTAACCTGCTAGTGGACCAAGGGATTCTATACAAGAAGCGTGGAATTGGCATGTTTGTAGCGGAGGGAGCGCGAGTCAAGCTGATGGAGAAGCGTAAAGAGCAATTTTATGAGCAATATGTGGTGACGATGGTGAGGGAAGCTGAGAAGCTGGGCATCACGTTAGAGCAATTGACGGAAATGGTGCGGAGAGGGGAGAAAGCATAATGACGAACGTAGTTGAGGTAAAAGGACTTACAAAGTCCTATGGCAAAGTGACCGCTGTGGATCAGGTAAGCTTCAAGATTGAAGCGAATAAAATCTATGGGTTACTCGGCAGAAACGGCGCTGGCAAAACGACCATCATGCATATGATCTCCGCACAGCAATTTGCGACTAGTGGTGAGCTTATGGTGTTTGGTGAGGAGCCTTTTGAGAATAGTCGCGTGTTGAATCAGATTTGTTTTATAAAAGAGAGCCAGAAATATCCGGAAACGTTTCGTATTGTTGATGTGATGGCAGTGGCCAAATCCCTTTACCCGAACTGGGACGAAGCTTATGCTAACGACTTAATCGAAGATTTCAGACTTCCGATCAAAAGGAAAATAAAAAAACTGTCCCGAGGCATGCTGTCCTCTGTAGGGATTGTAGTAGGGCTTGCAAGCCGCGCGCCATTGACGATTTTCGATGAACCCTATCTGGGTTTGGACGCGGTAGCTCGTGTGCTTTTCTACGATCGCTTGCTGGCTGATTACGCAGAATACCCACGTACAGTCATTCTTTCTACACATCTGATTGATGAAGTAAGTCGTTTGCTGGAGCATGTGCTCGTCATCGACAACGGGAAGTTAATTCTTAATGAGGATGCAGATGCATTACGCGGCCGCGCTTGTACGGTGTCTGGTTTGAAATCAGCGGTAGATGCGTTCACTCGGGGGAAAGAAGTATTGGAGCGATCCGCAATTGGTTCTGCTGCAACAGCGACCATCATAGGCACTCTTTCTGTGCAAGATCGGAAATACGCAGAGGAGCTAGGATTGGAATTTGCTGCTGTATCCATCCAACAGCTTATCGTTCATCTGACACGCACACAAGTTGCGGGAAAGGGGGCTGAATCTATATGAATCGAGTCAACCAAGTCGTAAAAATGCATCTAAGGAACAAGTTTACGTGGTTTCTGGTTCCATGGGCCATCTTGGGCGCTAATTTTCTGATTAATGCTGTAATTGCAACCTCATTGAATGACGGTGAAGTAGTGAATACGGGGGCGATTGCTTCCATCTTTGTGTACACATTGATAACTGGCACGCTAACGCTTAAAGAAACGTTCCCATTTGCCATCGGTCTTAGTATTCGGAGAAAGGATTATTTCTTCGGTACAGCTTTGACTGTTCTACTAGTAAACACGATTTCAGGGCTTGCCATAACTATTCTTTCTGCCGTTGAGCAAGCAACGGATGGTTGGTATGTGAAATTACATTTATTTGAATTAGGCTTTCTGAAAGATCTGCCGTTCATCGGTATACTGGGGATTAATATCATCCTGTTGATCAATTTGTATTTCCTCGGATTTACTATTTCTAGCTTGCATCGCCGTTTTGGTGGCATGTCCATGTACATCTTCTTTACAGCGGCGCTGCTAATAGGAACGATCATATCCTATACGATGACGCATTTCGGACTATGGGCGGATATCGCCCATTGGGTAGCCAATAACTATATGGACTTGTTCTGGTGGATGATTCCGATGGTTGGCGTCTACTTGATCATTTCCTACGGATTGCTGCGCAGAGCTGCTGTGTAAATAGCAAAAGAGCCCCAGAAGATAAAACTTCTGAGGGCTCTTTTTTCGTATCATGCTTTGAATTAACCAGTGATTTTCGCCAAGTAGTCGTCCAATTGATTGAACGTCCCGCCAAAGCCTTGTTCCATAGAACCTTTCATCGAAGCGTAGAAGGCAATTTCTTCTTCTGTCGCGTTGATCGGGCCGCCCTTCATGGTGATAACGGTATGGCCGTCTTCTTCAGTCATCGTTAATTCAGTTATGATTTCTAGTGGGAAAATAGCGCTGAATGGCGCACGAATGATATTCCCCTCGCTATCTGCGAAGGAAGTGACATACACCAACTTCGTAGGAGCTTCCACTTCGCGGTAGGAGAATCTTCCGAACATTTCGAAGCCCTCAGGGCTTTTCATTCCGTAATGGAAAATGCCGCCCGGACGAACGTCCAAAGACTTCACAGTCAATTCCATACCTGTTGGCCCCCACCATGCTGCCAAATGCTCTGGCTGTGTCCATACACTGTACACAAGCTCAAGCGGCGCCTTCACGATACGCGTAATCTCCAATTGAACGTCAGTTCCAGTCCCTGTCATTTCAAAAGCGTTTTGTTTCATTATTCATTCCTCCATAGGTTAAAATGTGTCTTTCTATGCCCGACTATTCGTCAGTCGGCTTCGATTCCTTGGCTTGCAGCGCTTGTAAATAAGCTTCCATACGGTCAAACTGAGTTTCCCATAGACGCCGGAACGGACCTAACCAGTCATCCATAGCTTGGAGGGACTGCGTTTGCAGTTTATAGACCCTCCGGTTCGCGATTGGCTGTACCTCGACCAGCCCTGCTTCGTGCAGCACCCGAAGATGCTTGGAAACCTGAGGTTGGCTGAGGCCAAGCCGATCAACAATTTCCCCTACCGTCAAAGGACCGTTTCGCAAAAGTTCAACAATGTGCAAACGATGGGGTTCGGCTAGCGCGCTGAATATCGTATTCATGAATTCAATATACCTCAAATGGAATATTCCTGTCAAGGAATATTCAAACTCTTAGTCATTCTACTTATCTAGCAATTATTTCATAGGAAAGGTATATAAATAGTTATTTTTGCCAAGTCTAGTAGCTATAACTCTATTAACTTTTCGAGGAGGAGCTATCGCTATGTTTCGTAAACTATGTATTTCGACCTTATCCCTTACTCTGTTGCTAGGATTGTGGCTCATGCAAACGAAAGTATATTCATTTCCAACGAGTGATGAAGATGGAGGCATGCCGCCTGTCTATGTAGCATCTTCGATTGGAAGCTCTGATAAACCAATGGAAGAAGTTACACCGACTGCTATTGAGAAAGCTACAACGTCCTACCAAGTGAACCGAGGGGATACGCTGTTCAAAATTGCTAAGAGCTTCGATATTGCCGTTGATGATTTGATTTCCGCCAATTCGATTTCAAATCCGAATCAGTTGACGATCGGGCAAAGTCTGACGATTCCCATTGTTGCCACTGGAGCTGGAGCTTCCGAGGGACAGCCCAAAATCATCAAAAAAGTTATCAATACAACGCTAACTGCGTACACTGCCGGTTTTGAATCTACAGGCAAAAAAGCGTCACACCCCACATACGGCATTACATACAGCGGAATCAAAGCCAAAGAGGGGCGCACAATTGCCGTAGATCCATCCGTCATTCCACTAGGATCAACAGTGTTCATTGAGGGGATCGGCATACGGAAAGCGGAGGATGTCGGGTCAGCGATTCGCGGCTCTAGAATTGATGTCTTCATGAATGATTTGGGCCAAGCACAAGAGTTTGGTGTGAAAAAGAACGTAAAGGTCTACGTGTTAGATAAGGAAGTCGCATAAGGTTGAATGCGATGGATAGGGGAGTTGCCTGCTGGCAGCTCCTTTTTGCCATGGGTGTCAGACTTGGTGTTGAAGGAATGCTTGTCTATCAAGGGTCGTAGACCCACCCCGACTAAGGTCTAGGAGCAAATACCGTCCACGGTCCGTTTTGGAAAGCTAGGATTTTACCTAGAATAAAGACATGAAGAAGACGACGACAAAAGGCGAAAGGCGGTGACGAAACAATGAAAAGAAATACAGGGCTAGCCGCTCTGCTAATCGCATTCGGCGCACTGATATTATTCAATAAGCTAGGTTTTCACTTGGGTCACTTTGTAGGTTCAGTGATGGGATTGGTGATTCCTCTCATTATGATTGGACTGGGTTACCTAGGGATTAAGAACGATAAGAAAATTGGATGGGTTATTGCGGGTATCGGTATCATCATCCTGGTTAGTAAACTGGCAGGTTGGATTATTATTCTTCTTGCAATTGGGTTAATCGGATATGGATTTTCCATGTTAAAAGGAAGAACAGCTTAATGTAAGTTGGACATGAATTGAATACAGAGTGTGAAAAAGGTGGAGTGAAGATGAGCCTATTTAGGCGGATGAGAGATATAACCGTAGCAACGTTGAATGAGCATTTAGAGAAGTCAGAAGATCCGGTACGCTTGATTGACCAATACTTAGCGAACCAACGTGAGCAGCTTGTACAGTCTGAAAGGCTGTATCAGCAATGCGTTAGTCACGCAGCATCACTTCGGCAGCAATATTTAACCGCACTTGAAACGAAAGAAAAGCGCGAGCATCAAGCGCTGCTGGCTTTGAAAGCAGGCGAAGAGCACATGGCACGAATCGTCCTGCAAGAGAAGTTGCAGGCGGAAGAGAAAAGCGTGCAATACCATGAACTTTATGAGCAGGCGAAGCAGTCCATCCTTGAGCTAGATGAGGAGCTGCAACAACTGAAAGCAGATTACAAAGAAGTCGCAGACAAACGAAGCTACTACTTGGCCCGTATGGAGTCCGCTCGCTTGCAGCAAAGAATGCATGCTCGCAGCTCTGTCACACAAGATGGGGCACCGCGGATGTTCGGCCGATTGGAAGAGCGCGTATCCGATATGGAGCTACACGCCAGGACACTTCGCGATGTTAGGAAGATGGGTCGCGAAAGCTTCTATAGTGGGGGAAACCCGGCGGTAGATGCGGAAATGGAAGCACTTCGCAATAGACTGAAACAGGAGGGAACACAGGATCATGAACAAACTATACCGCTCACGAAGAGATAAGAAATTAACGGGCCTATGCGGAGGACTTGCAGAAGCCATGAATGTAGATGTCACACTATTACGTTTACTAGTCGTGATCACCACGTTTTTCACCGGAGGGACCGTCATTTTCATCTACTTTGTAGCGGCGATTGTTATTCCGAAGGAACCTGGGTTTGATCAGCCCCCATTCGATCCCTATGCAAGTTCGTATGGTCGTCAGAACTATTCAGGGGGAGCATGGAATCATAAATCCCATAACCACCATAACCACCAAAATCTCCATAATCACCATAACCACCGCCAAGGGCAACAGCCGACTAGCAAATATGCATCCTA
Source organism: Paenibacillus sp. J31R109 (assembly GCF_059692055.1). Taxonomy (NCBI): domain Bacteria; kingdom Bacillati; phylum Bacillota; class Bacilli; order Caryophanales; family Paenibacillaceae; genus Paenibacillus; species Paenibacillus sp. J31R109. The sequence continues at coordinate 20,972 of NZ_JCAUAR010000023.1, forward strand.
TGAAGCTAGCGAACCAACGAATAACATCGATGAGATGATGAAAGACATTGAGAAGAAAGCATTGCAAAGAGAAGTAGATGAACTAAGAGCCAAAGTTGCTCGCTTTGAAAAACAAACATTGGATAGTAAAAAAGGAGACGTGTAAACCATGGGAGTATTCACAAGAATGAAAGATATGACAAAAGCATCTATTCACGAGGTATTAGATAAAATTGAGGATCCAATCGTGATGTTGAACCAATACCTTCGCGATATGGAGCAAGAAATTGCGCAAGCTGAGGTAACGGTTGCACGCCAAATCGCAAGTGAGCGCAAGCTGAAGCAGCGCCTTGAGGAATCCGTGCGTCTTGTAGCTGACCGTGAAGCAAAAGCTTCCGCAGCAATTAAAAACGGCCAAGAAGCGATTGCTCGCCAAGCCGTCGAAGAAAAACTGTACCACGAAGACAAAATTGTTGAGTACACTGATCTACATGCTTCTGCGAAAGCACATGCAGATGAGTTGACACAACAATTGCACGAGATGAAAGATGAATTCTACAAAATGCGCAACAAGCGCAATGAGCTTGTATCCCGTGCTCAATTGGCGAAAGCGAAGAAACAAATGGCACAAGTGTCCTACAACGGTGTGATTGAGAGCGGCAACGCGTCCCGCGGCTTCCAACGTATGGAAGAGAAGATCATCCAGCTTGAAGTTGAAGCTGAGATTGCTCGCAAGCCATATGTACCTGCAGGCAGCGTAGGCAGCTACACGCCGGTCGACACAGCGAAGCAAGCCAAAGTGGATGAGCAGCTCAACCTGCTTAAAGAGAAATTAAACGGTCAAGCTGGCGAATAGCAGCTTGGTGTAGTATGGAAGACGAGCGAATAGCGCCCAATATGGGCGCTATTTTGCGTGCACGGGCCTTGGAGCGTGCAGATAAGGCCCATTTTGGCCTTAAAGCGGCGGAAACCGCCGAGAAGGCAGCGAAGAAGGGCGAATAGCGCCCAATATGGGCGCTATTGTGCGTGCACGGGCCATGGAGCGTGCAGATAAGGCCCATTTTGGGCCTTAAAGCGGCGGAAACCGCCGCGAAGGCAGCGAAGACGAGCGAATAGCGCCCTATATGGGCGCTATTGTGCGTGCACGGGCCGTGGAGCGTGCGGATAAGGCCCGTTTTGGGCCTTAAAGCGGCGGAAACCGCCGCGAAGGCAGTGAAGTGGTTTTGCTGATGTTGCGTTGCGTTGCGTGGGATCTCCAAGGCATAGCTACTTAAAACAGGTTATCCACACACACTACCTCAGGTACCTACATTTTCGCACATCCATACCTCGCCTCTGACCCACTCATTGGCTTAATAAGCACCGTCTGGACACACACCGCGCGATGGGAGTTGCGCGCGGTGCGCCAGCCCTGCGCTGAAATCAGAAGATTTTCAATGTTTTTAAAGAGATTTATCCACTCTCATTCCAGCTTCTGGCAGTTAGAATGATCACAGAGGTGAGATCGACGATGAATGAGGAAGTTTTGCTCCGGATGGAAGGGATTGAGAAGCATTTTCCTGGTGTACATGCGCTGCATCAGTGTCAATTAGCGTTAGCAGCAGGTGAGGTACATGCGCTTGTCGGTGAGAATGGGGCAGGGAAATCCACGCTGATGAAAATTGCCACAGGGGTGTATCAGAAGGATGAGGGACGCATCTTCATCAAAGGCACCGAAGTGAATCTTCCCCATACAAGAGCAGCGCAGCACCTTGGCATTTCGATGATTCACCAAGAGTTGAATCTGATGCCGGATTTGACGATCGCACAGAATATTTTCATCGGCCGCGAGCCGAGACATAGCTTCAAGCTATTCGTCGATGAGCGAAAGCTGAACGAGCAAGCGCAGCTGCTCTTAGATCAGATGAATCTGCAGCTAGACCCGCGAACGCTGGTGGCGGATTTGACGGTCGCCAAGCAGCAGATGGTGGAGATCGCGAAGGCGCTATCCTTTCAATCCGAGGTGCTGATTATGGATGAGCCGACAGCGGCGCTAACGCACGCAGAGATTGAGGAGCTGTTCCGCATCATTAACCAGCTTCGCAGCCGCGGTGTAGGAATCGTCTACATCTCTCACCGTATGGAAGAGCTGAAACGTATCAGCGACCGCATCACCGTCATGCGTGATGGCCGATATATCGATACCGTGCAGACGCAGTCGACATCCATCGATCAGATTATTTCAATGATGGTAGGGCGCGAGCTTTACGTAAGCCCGAATCAACAGCTCACCTACACCTCGCCCACCAAGGTGCTGGAGGTCTCCAAACTCAACCGCGGCTCAGCAGTGAAGGACGTGTCCTTCCATCTGGCCAAAGGCGAGATCCTCGGCTTCGCCGGCCTGATGGGAGCGGGACGCACGGAGGTGGCGCGGGCCATATTTGGCGCAGACGCCATCGACTCCGGAGAGATTCGCATCCACGGACAACAGGTCCGTATCCAAGCGCCGCATGACGCGGTAAGGCATGGCATCGGCTACTTGTCCGAGGACCGCAAGCGGTTCGGGCTCATGGTGGACATGGATGTGAAGATGAACATCGCACTCGCCTCTTATCGCCAAGCGCGGCGACTCGGCTGGATGCAAGACAGCATCATCGGTGAGAAAGCGCAACACTATGTGGAAGCGCTTCAAATCAAAACACCAACCATTCACCAACAAGTGAAATTCCTATCCGGCGGTAACCAACAAAAAGTCGTTATTGGCAAATGGCTGCTGCGGGACTGCGATATTCTCATTTTCGATGAGCCGACGAGGGGCATTGATGTGGGAGCCAAAACCGAGATTTACAAGCTGCTCGATGATCTCGCGGCACAGGGGAAATCGATTATCATGATCTCCTCGGAGCTGCCAGAAATATTACGTATGAGTCATCGCATCATGGTCATGTGCGAAGGTCGCATCACGGGTGAACTCATGCAGCAAGAAGCCACACAGGAAGCCATTATGAAATTCGCTACAATGCGAATTAGTTAGGAGGAGCCTCATGTCGATATGGCTTGCACACAAGAAAACCATTCCCAACCTGTCCAAACAAAGTGGGGCTGCACAGAAATTACTGGCATTCGCCAGCTTAATAATGCTCGTTCTTATTTTTTCCATTTCATCGAGCAATTTTTTCCAATTCGATAACCTCGTCGCCATTATGCTTTCAACCGCTGTTATCGGGGTCCTAGCCTTGGGCTCAACGTTCGTTATTATCACCTCGGGGATCGATTTGGCCGTTGGAACCGTGATGACATTCTCAGCCGTAATGGCTGGTGTGATCATCACGACGTGGCAGCTGCCGATGCCGCTCGGCATCCTGGGCGGCATTCTCGCCGGAGCGATCTGCGGTCTCATTAGCGGATTACTTGTAGCTAAAATGAAAATCCCACCCTTCATCGCAACGCTCGCCATGATGATGGTGACGAAGGGCTTATCGCTTGTCATATCCGGAACGAAGCCGATTTATTTTAATGACACACCTGGATTTACGAAGATTTCAATGGGTTCGATGATCCCTGGCATTCCGAATGCGATTCTCATCTTCTTTGGAGCTGCAATCATCGCCAGTATGATCCTCACCAAAACGATCATCGGCCGTTACAACTTTGCCCTAGGCAGCAATGAAGAGTCCACTAGGCTTTCCGGCGTCAATGTAGACTACTGGAAAATCGTGATTTACACGCTGACAGGAGTGTTCAGTGGGATCGCCGGCATCATGATGGCCTCTCGCCTTAACTCGGCGCAGCCTGCACTTGGCTCTGGTTATGAACTCGAAGCTATCGCAGCCGTGGTCATTGGGGGCACATCCCTAAGTGGGGGCAAGGGGTCCATCCTGGGAACCGTCATTGGTGCCTTGATCATGAGTGTGCTGACGAATGGACTTCGTATTTTATCCGTGAAGCAAGAGTGGCAGACGGTCATTGTCGGGATTGTCATTGTGCTGGCGGTATACGCAGATATGATGCGCCGCCGTAAGAAGTAACCGTGGTATTCACTCCGTCAGGAGTCCTATACAAACAAATTTGAGAAGTAAGGGGCGAGGTACAGTGCTTAAACGGACAAAGACATTTGCTGTAGCATCATCGTTGGTATTGCTGTCAGCTATTTTATTGAGTGCGTGCAGTTCCACTACGAAAACAGCGACATCCACATCGGGAACGACAACAACCGTCAAGTCAGATAAAATCTATATTCCTGTCATCTCCAAGGGATTCCAGCATCAGTTCTGGCAAGCGGTGAAGCAAGGCGCCGAGAAAGCAGCGAAAGAATTCAACGTAGAGATTACATTTGAAGGCCCTGAAACAGAAACGCAGGTGGATAAGCAAATTGAAATGCTGCAAGCTGCACTGGGCAAAAAGCCACAGGCCATCGCGTTCGCTGCCCTTGACAGTAAGGCGGCGACGCCGCTGCTCGAGAAGGCCAAAGCAAGCAAAATCCCGGTCATTGGCTTTGACTCTGGTGTGGATAGCGACATTCCGGTAACGACGGCCGCTACCGATAATAAAGCGGCTGCTGCGCTCGCCGCCGACAAAATGGCTGCGCTCATCGGTAACGAAGGCGAAATTGCGCTTGTCGTACATGACCAAACGAGCCGTACAGGGATTGATCGTCGAGATGGCTTCACGAATCAGATCAAAGCCAAATATCCGAACATCAAAATCGTCGATACCCAATACGGCGGTGGCGACCAGCTCAAATCCACTGACTTAGCGAAAGCGATTGTTCAAGCGCACCCGAATATCAAAGGCTTCTTCGGTGCCAACGAAGGTTCAGCTATCGGTGTTCTGAATGCGGTAACCGAGCTGAAGAAAGATAAAATCGTCGTCATTGGCTACGACTCCGGCAAGCAACAAATGGCTGCCATCCGCAGCGGCAAAATGGCTGGGGCGATTACGCAAGATCCAATCGGCATCGGCTATTGGTCCGTGAAAGCAGCTGTGCAAGCGATCAAAGGTGAAGCAGTTGCCAAGAACATCGATACCGGTTTCCACTGGTATGACAAAACAAACATTGATGCAGCGGATATCAAGCCGCTCCTATACGAGTAAAACGACATTATGCAACGTTTTAGTCTGAACTAAAACACGATTGCTAGAAGCATCGTTCACGTTAACATGGTGAATGATGCTTTTTTGCTGTGTTGTTAAGCGCTCGGGACCATTGTTGATTCATTCTTGTTAAAGTGTACAATTACATTTAAAATCTGACAGAGATCGTACATCGTTCAATCAACAAGTGGAAAGCTATGTATAGTCCACAAAGGAGTAAGTCATGGAGACATATTGCAAGGTATTAATTGTTGATGATGAGATGCTGGTCCGTCAAGGAATCAGACATCTTCTCGATTGGGAAAGCGAAGGCTTTCAAATTGTCGGTGAAGCATCTAACGGTAAGGATGCTCTTGATATGGTGAAACAACTAGAACCCAACATGATCCTGACGGATATCGTTATGCCGGTCATGAGTGGGGAGGAATTGGTTAGGGTTGTAAAAGGTTTATATCCGGAGATTGAAATTGTGGTTCTCAGCAGCTACGGTGAATTTGAGTATGTGCGTTCTACGTTCCAAAGTGGTGTAGCTGATTATTTACTAAAGCCCAAATTAGATGCGAGGTCGCTGTTAGCCGTATTAAAAAAGACGGTAGCGGGGATGCCAGCCTTTCGGCACTTGGACTTTACGAATGAAAAAGGGCAGTCCGTCGACTATGTGTTGGACAAGTTGATTTCCGGCTATGCCATGGAGGTAGATGGTGCAGAGATAAGCACCCATTTTCCTCATCCTTGTTTCGTTCTATTAGTCGCAGATAGGCAAGATAACACATCCTCGTTGAAGCGAAATGAGGAATGGATCGAAGCTTTTCTGAACGGGATGGTTCAGGATATGAAGGAACCATGCATTATTCACCGCCTTTCACATCAAGACAGCCATATCCGGTTTTTGCTGAATATAGAAGATGCTGGTCGAATGGATGTCATTCATTTTGCAGAGCAATTGGTAGTATCAGCCGTAAGGTCGGGTTTATCCTTCTATGTCGCACTTAGCAAGAATTTTACGGAAATTACAGAACTCCATGACGTGTATACGCATGATAGTCTCAAAGTGTTGGATCACCGTTTCTTCCTGTCGGATCAACAGCTGTTCTTTGCTGACGAACTGGTGGAACATGAAGGGAAAGGCGAAACATTTGATTCGGAGGCGTTTACTGCGGAGCTGAATCGTCAAGAATTTCAACAAGCTTTTGGTCGTCTCAGCCAGTATGTAGAATCCATGCCTGACAGGCTGGATACGGATATGTTTGAGTTTAAATCTTTTTTAGGTCACAGCCTATTCAATATTATTGTTTCCTTACTGCATTTTCACTACGAGGTAAGAACGCTGGATGAAGCAAAATATGAGTATTTCCGTGCCGTTCATGAGACCAAACATATTGGGGAAGTCCGCGCACTTCTAGCCAAGTTTCTTAATGAGGCGACAGACTGTGTGACTGGAAATAAAACGAGTTCTCCGGGCATTCAGAAAATTTTAATGTATCTGGATGAGCATTTTACAGAACCCCTCACGCTGACAGAAGTGGCCAAACATTTTCATTTCAACCCATCGTATCTATCCAATTATTTTACCATTCATAATAAAGAAGGTTTTAATGAGTATTTGAATCGTATTCGAATCCAACGTGCTTGTGAATTATTAAGGGATAACGTGCATATTTCGATTTCGGAAATCTCTTCTCTTGTTGGATACTCGGATCATAGTTATTTCACGAAAGTGTTTCGGAAGTTGATGGGGACATCACCTAGCCACTATCGAAAAAAATAGAGAAGAAGGGAATCATTACTATGGGGGCGTGGCTTAGAAGGATCTCCGATCAAAGTTTATTTAGTAAATTGTTTCTAGTTATGGTGCTTAGCATGATTACGGTTACGGTGGCAACTTCTTGGGTTACCGTGCAAATGTCGGAGAAACTTTTTGTAAAGACATTTAGTATCACGAATTCCAAAATCATCGAGCAAATTAAAAGCGGTCTGGAATCCATTCATTATTCAAATGTAAATATTGTCGTTAACGCAGCGCAAAGCGGTGCGATTAAAAGCTTCCTGACCGAAGGAGATAGCGATTCGGTAACCAATTTCAAGGTGACCTTCGGTATGAGCGAACAGATGAAGCGAATCCAGTCTGGTATTGGAGCCAAGAACATTGGGATGATCATTTCAGGCATAAATGGCAAAAACTATACGAGCGATCGTACCTACTGGTCTGGTTCCTCGGCGGATTTAGGGCGAAATCCGATTACACAAGCGTCGCGGGATGAGCCGGGGCGCTTGTTGTACAGCTATTTGGATGAAGGAACACCAGGTTCTGGGGATCAAGGGCTCGTTGCCGCCAAAGCGCTAACGGATTCTGGCAGTAAAGAATGGTATGGGACGCTGTATATCATCTTGAAAGAAAGCGATTTGCGATCTATTTACACCAGCTTTACAAGTGATGGGAATGATGTGATGATCTTGGATCGTCAGGGGCTGATTGTTTCAAGTAACCGAGCCGAGTTAATCGGTACAACATCGAAAGAGCTCTTAAGCAGTGCACAGAGGATTCAGCAGCAGGGTCTGGCCAAGGATGAAATGAAGATGTTCGATAAGGATGTCATTGTATTGGCGGGAGATTTGCCGTTATTCGACTTTTACATCATGAATGTCATTGATAAAAAGGTGACACTTGGTCAAATGCTCAATAGGAAAGCGATTTTCTTCATTGTTGCGGGAATCGTGGCTGTTGCTGTGCTCATTGTATATGTGATTACACGAAGGTTGACGCTCTCGTTAAGAAAGCTTGTTAAGAAAATGTCCACAGTAACGCAAAAGAATTTCCATAATTATATGGCGGTAACGGGCACCTATGAGACAAGGGAACTTAGCAGATCCTTTAATTTTATGCTCGATGAGCTGAATGACTACATTAGCCAGCTCGTGGATACGCAGAAAGAGCAGCGCAAGGCAGAATTAGCCGCGCTGCAGCAGCAGATTAATCCGCATTTTTTATATAATACGCTGGCTTCCGTTAACATCCTTGTCCAACGAGGGAGCAAAGAGACCGCCACCCAAACAATTCATGCGCTTATTTCTCTCCTGCAAAATACGATTAGTAATGTCAAAGAAACGATTCCCGTTGTGCAAGAGTTGGTGAATTTAAAGCATTACGTGTTCATCAATCAGATTCGTTATGGCCAAGGGATTAAGGTCGATTACTTCGTATCTCCGGACTGCTTGCCTGCGCAAGTGCCTAATTTGATGCTGCAACCTTTTATCGAGAATGCTTTTTTTCATGCGTTTAATAAGAAAGGCACAGGATATATTTATGTCATCATCACGAAAGAGAGGGATACGCTGCTTTGTGAAGTCGTTGACAATGGGGATGGCATGGAGCTTTCGAATAAAGCGGATGAGATGCCGAATCCCACAAGTGCAAGGCAATTGTTCACAGGGATTGGTATTCGTAATGTTCATGATCGCTTAGTCCTTTTGTACGGAGAAGAATATGGCGTTGCGATAACAAGCACGTTGGGACAAGGAACGAAAATCTCGATTACCCTTCCATGGCGTACAGAACAAATCACATAGAAGCATAAAAACTAAAATAAATACAAAATATAAAAATAATACAAATGACCAAGGGAGGAAGGGATTTTAGACACAATAAAAACGCTAATTTCAGTAAATTTCGTTCTAACAAGACATTTAGCCCAAATGATATTATTTATAAGTAAGCACTTACAACAATATAAGCTCATCAAGGGGGATCACATGAAGAAGAAAATTTCTACGGTTTTACTTGCAAGTTTTATGCTATTGACAGCATGTTCAAGTAACTCGCCAGACTCGACATCAACTACTACTCCTAGCGGCGGTGCTGCAAGCACTAGTAAGGAAATTACAGTTTGGGCATGGGATAAGAACTTTAATATTGCAGCGATGAACATAGCGAAAGACGCATATGCGAAAGACCATCCTGATGTGAAAATCAATGTTGTCGAATATGCACAAGATGACATTATTCAAAAGTTGAACACAGGACTAAACTCCGGTTCAAAATCAGGCCTGCCGAATGTTGTATTGATTGAAGATTACCGTGCACAAAGCTTCTTGAAAACATATCCAGATGCATTTGCAGATATGTCCGCATCCATTAAAGCTTCCGATTTCGCCGAATACAAGTTAGGTCCAACAAGCTTGAACGGCAAACAATACGGTGTACCATTCGATTCAGGTGTAACCGGTCTATACGTACGCAGAGATTATTTGGAACAAGCTGGCTATAAAGTCGATGATCTGAAAAATATTGACTGGCAGAAATTCATTGAGGTAGGTAAAGCGGTTAAAGCCAAAACAGGTAAAGACTTGCTGACACAAGATCCTAATGATCTGGGCCTAGTCCGTATGATGATTCAATCTGGTGGCGCTTGGTATCTAAAAAGTGATGGTACTACCCCGGATCTGAAAGATAACGCAGTATTGAAAGAAGCTTTCGAGACGTACAAAGAAATCATGAACGCGAACATTGTTAAAATCAACTCGGATTGGAACTCTTTCCTAGCTGGTTTCAACAGCGGTGCTGTGGCTTCTGTTCCGACAGGTAACTGGATTACACCATCGATTAAATCACAAGCTGATCAATCCGGTAAATGGGCGGTAGTTCCTTTCCCTAAATTGAAGAATACAGCTGCTTCCGTTAATGCATCCAACCTTGGGGGAAGCTCCTGGTATGTATTGAACAGCACGGGCAAAGATACAGCTGCTGAGTTCCTTGGCAAAACACTCGGTTCTGATGTGAATTTGTATCAAAAATTAGTTACTGACGTAGGGGTTGTTGGTACCTATAAACCTGCTGCGCAAGGTGAAGCTTATACGAAAGCCGACGACTTCTTCGGAGGTCAAAAGGTGATTTCTGATTTCGCAACATGGACGGCTCAAATTCCTAAAGTCAACTATGGTCTGCATACGTATGCGATTGAAGATATTCTCAAAGTTGAGATGCAAAACTACCTGAAGGGTAAAGACATCGCGAAAGTATTCAGTGATGCTCAATCCCAAGCAGAATCCCAACTTAAGTAAGTTTCTCTTCCCATTAACCTATGGAACGCTGACCTCTGAATTGCGAAGTATGCAAAGCAGGGGACAGCGTTTCAATTTTTCATCGTAAATGATAGGAAGGATTTGAATCTAATGAACTACTCGATGCGTAGCCGTGCAAAGCTTACGGGATGGCTGTTTATCGCTATTGCTGTATTGATGATTTGTTTGTTTTACTTTTATCCCATGATTCAGGCTCTGCTGCTTTCCTTTAAAACAGGCGCGGGTGCTAATTTGCATTTCAATGGGATAAGCAACTATAAGCGGCTCTTTAGCGATAAGACATTCATCACTGCCGTTAAGAATACGTTTATCTATTTGATTATTCAGGTGCCGGTCATGATCATTCTGTCGATGATGATTTCCGTCATGTTGAATGATAGCAAGCTTCGTTTCAAAGGGTTTTTCCGTACAGCAATTTTCTTGCCTTGCGTAACTTCACTTGTTGCCTACTCGGTTGTTTTCAAATACTTGTTTGGCAACGATGGTTTGATCAATATGGCTTTAATTAAAATTCACTTGATTTCACAGCCTATCGCATGGATTTCCGATCCTTTTTGGGCGAAGATTACGATTATCCTTGCCATTACATGGCGCTGGACAGGATATAATATGATTTTCTTCCTTTCCGCTTTGCAAAACATTGATAACTCTATCTATGAAGCAGCACGTATTGACGGAGCATCTCCGGTCAAACAGTTTTTCCATATTACGTTCCCAATGCTTAAACCCATTGTTCTCTTCACGTCCATTACTTCGACGATTGGTACGCTCCAGTTGTTCGATGAGATCATGAATATTACGAAGGGTGGCCCAGGTAATGCTACTCTCTCGATATCACAATACATCTACAATCTTTCCTTTAAATACACACCTGATTTTGGCTATGCAGCAACAGTTTCCTACTCGGTTGTTGTCATGATTATTGTGTTATCTGTCCTTCAAATCAAATTGGCGGGTGATAAAAAATGATAGCTCTAAGACGCACAGTCATCTATGTCTTCCTTATAGCTGTGGCGATTATATCCATATTTCCGTTCCTGTGGATGGTCATCAGTTCCACGAATCTGTCTGTCGATGTTACGCAGGGCAGAATGTTACCAGGATCGCATTTCATGGATAACTTCCATAAACTGACCGAATCGATTAATCTCGTTCCCGCACTTTGGAATTCCTTGAAGATCTCGATAACGACAACCATCTTGGCCTTGTTGGTGGCTTCGCTGGCAGGTTATGCCTTTGAAATTTATCAGAGCAAAGCCAAAGATATCGTGTTCAATCTACTGCTTGTCTCCATGATGATTCCGTTCGCAGCGTTGATGGTGCCACTTTACCAAATGTTTTCCAGCCTGTCGAATGCGGTGCCCCTAATCGGGATCAACACGATGAACGCAGTTGTTCTTCCGACATTTACGACAGCATTTCTCATTTTCTTCTTTCGTCAAAGCACGAAAATGTTTGCGAGGGAGCTTCTTGAAGCTGGGCGGATCGATGGATTGACCGAATTAGGGTTGTTCTTCCGCGTATACATGCCGACGATGAAAACGACGTATTCCGCTGCAGCGATCATTACCTTTATGTCGAGCTGGAATAATTACTTGTGGCCGTTGATCGTCTTGCAAACACCGGAGAAACGAACAATTCCTTTGTTGATTTCCAATTTGGGATCGAGTTATTCACCGGATTTTGGGGTGATCATGACGGCTATTGTCATCTCAACACTGCCGACAGCACTCGTATTTTTCTTAATGCAAAAACAATTTGTCGCGGGTATGGTAGGTTCTGTAAAATAGGATGTAAATCAAGACCCTTCGTGGGTCTTATTTTTCGGGAGGCATATAAATGAAACATTCGGCACCTAGCCTGGAGTGGCTTCAAGATGTACAAGTATTCAAAGTGAACCGGCTGGAAGCTCATTCGGATCATCGCTATTATGAGGAAATGGCGTCTGCGGAGGCAGGCGCACCTATGGCTATGCGGCATAGCTTGAACGGGCGCTGGCAGTTCAACTACGCGGTTAACCCCGCAAGTCGTGTGCAGTCTTTTTATCAAATGGATCATAACTGCAGCGCTTGGGAGCATATCCAGGTGCCTGGTCATATCCAGCTTCAAGGCTGGGGACAACCGCAATATGTCAACACGATGTATCCGTGGGATGGGGTAGAGGCGCTTCGTCCTCCTCACATTTCGCAAGAGCATAATCCAGTAGGCTCCTATGTGAAAAATTTTGAATTGCCGCAAACGATGATTGGCAAGCCTGTCTATATTTCCTTTCAAGGTGTTGAATCGGCCTTCTATGTGTGGCTTAACGGCGAATTTATCGGTTACAGCGAAGATAGCTTTACACCTGCCGAGTTTGACTTATCGCCGCATATTCGTGAAGGTGAGAATAAACTGGCTGTTGAAGTCTATCAGCGAAGCACAGGAAGTTGGTTGGAAGATCAGGATTTCTGGCGGATGTCGGGTATTTTCCGTGAGGTGTACTTGTATACGGTACCTAAAGTGCATGTATGGGATATGCGTGTGAAGGCAGATTTGGATGATACCTATGAGCAAGGGCTGCTTGAGATGGAGCTCAAGCTGCGCAATGAACAAGCGGCATCCGTACGCGCTAAGCTTGAATTAAAGGATGCGGAAGGAGTTGTAATTCTCTCAGAAGAAGGGGAATTCAGCCAAGGCAACCTACGCTTCAACCTTGCAGCTGGCCATGTTCAGCCTTGGAGTGCGGAAAGCCCTTATCTCTATGCCGCGTGTATCTCGATCTACGATGAGAGCGGACATGTAGTGGAAGCCATTGTCCAGAAGGTAGGTTTCCGTCGTTTTGAAATGAAGGATAAGTTGATGTGCATCAATGGGAAACGTATTGTTTTCAAAGGTGTCAATCGACATGAATTTAACTCACGCAGCGGACGAGCGATCACGAAGCAGGATATGTTGTGGGATATTCAAACGTTGAAGCGCAGCAACATTAATTCCGTTCGTACGTCTCACTATCCCAATCAGACGCTTTGGTATGAGCTTTGTGACGAGTACGGGGTCTATGTCATTGATGAGATGAATCTAGAGACGCACGGCTCCTGGCAAAAGATGGGCGCTATCGAACCTTCCTGGAATATTCCTGGTAACGATATGCAATGGCAAGACATCGTCATGGACCGCGCGATTTCAATGGTGGAGCGGGATAAGAATCATCCGTCGATTCTCATTTGGTCTTGTGGTAATGAGTCGTATGCGGGGCAAGTTATTCTCAATGTGTCTAACTATTTCCGTGAAACGGATCCTACGCGACTTGTACACTATGAGGGAGTGTTCTACGATCGCATTAATTATGGTGCGACTAGCGACATGGAAAGCCGCATGTATGCGAAGCCAGCGGATATTGAGGCGTATCTGAATAATCAGCCGGATAAACCGTACCTTAGCTGCGAATACATGCACGCGATGGGGAATTCCGTCGGAGGCCTTCATAAATATACGGAGCTTGAGAACAAATATCCGATGTATCAAGGCGGCTTTATTTGGGATTATATCGATCAGGCGATTGTGAAAAAAGACCGAAATGGCCGTGAGTTTTTGGCCTATGGTGGGGATTTCAAAGATCGTCCAACCGATTACAGCTTCTGCGGCAATGGCCTAGTGTTTGCTGATCGTCAAATTACACCTAAAATGCAGGAAGTTAAATTCCTGTATCAAAATATCAAGTTGGAACCAACTCGTACTCATATTAACATCGTGAATGAGAATTTATTTGCAAATACAGATGATTTGGTACTTGTGTACCGTCTGTACCATGAAGGGATAGAAATTGGCGCTGGACAAGCAAATATTGAAGTCGAAGCACAGAGTGAATTCAGTCTGCCAATCGAATTGCCGAATGTAGATGGAACGCCAGGTGAGTACTGCATTCAAGCATCTTTAGTCCTAAGAGAAGCTACATTGTGGGGGGATGCTGGATTTGAGACTTCGTTTGGAGAAACGACGTTCGTAGTTGGGGCAAGTCGTCTGCATGAGCAGCCTTCTGGCGAAGTCATCGTCGTTGAGGGCGATGTCAATATGAGCGTGACAGGGAAAGGCTTTATTGCCATTTTCTCGAAACAAGTAGGATCGCTCGTTTCGCTTCAATACGAGGGCCGCGAAATGATCGCGACGCCGCCTGCGCCTTTATTCTGGCGGGCTACCACGGATAATGACAAAGGGACGGCAATGAGCTTTACGGCCGGAGCTTGGTATGCTGCCAGTCTAGCGCGCAAATGCGTCAAATGGGAGATACGCCAAGAACAAGGTTCTGCAACGGTCATTTTTGATTACAAGTTCAGCATTCACTCGGATGTTTCCGTTCGCATTGCGTACACGGTATTAGCGAATGGCACGATTCGCGTGAATACGCAGTACAAAGGTGCCGCGGGTCTGCCGAATTTGCCGATACTCGCTGTATCGTTCAAGATGTCTGCGGATTATAGTCAATCCGAGTGGTATGCGATGGGGCCTGAAGAGAATTATATGGACCGCAATTTCGGTGCTCGTTTGGGTGTATTCAGCCGTCCGGTGAATCAATTGCCTACGCCATATCTGGTTCCACAGGAATCAGGCAACCGCACGGGCGTCCGCCGTGTGAATGTGACGGATGTAACCGGCATCGGATTGTCGATTCAATCAGATCCACTAGCACCGGTAGAATGCAACTTGTCGCCATATACGGCATTTGAGCTCGAGCATGCTGATCACGCGTTTGAGCTGCCAGAGGTTCATTATACGGTTGTTACCGTTGCGGGCAAACAAATGGGTGTTGGCGGAGATGATAGCTGGGGTGCACCTGTTCATGAAGAATATCAGATTCCAGCGGATCAGGAGATTCAATTTGAATTCTTCTTGTCTAGTCATAACGTACCTTCCTAAGCATAGTAGAAGTTATGGGGAAATAATCATACAAGCGATAGGGGCTGCCATTGTGCAGCCTCTTTGTGCGCTTGTCAGTGCATCGACAAGGGAACATACATTGCCAGTTACTGGGACTGCTGTGTACAATATATAGAGAGCCTAATTCGATTTCGCTAGAGGTGAACCGAGATGTATACAATCATCATGGTCGATGATGAGGATGAAGTCAGAGAAGGTATCAAAAAGAAGACGAACTGGGAAGCTTGCGGCTTCCAGCTGGTAGGCGATTATGATAATGGGCGAGACGCTTATGAAGCGGTCGAGCGGTTGCAACCAGATGTGGTCATCACGGATATTAATATGCCGTTCATGGACGGACTTCAACTCACGGAGCGGATTGTCGCCAAGTATCGCACGATCAAAGTCGTTATTGTAACCGGTTACGAGGATTTTGACTATGCGAAGCAAGCGATTAAACTGAAGGTCAAAGACTATTTGCTAAAGCCGATCAATAGTGCTGAATTCACGGAATTCCTACAGAAGCTATGTCTCGAGCTGGACGAGGAGCGTAAGCAGCGTGAGGACATTACATTCCTTCGCCATCAATTTCAAGAGAGCATGCCTTTGCTGCGTGAGCGGTTTTTGGAACGGTTGGTCACATCCGGCATGCGGAAAGAAGAGATCGAGCGGAAGCTCCCGATGTTTGGCTTGCATTTAGAGAGCTCCGGACCGGGGCATACCGTGCTGGCACTTGATATTGATGATTTTGGGAGGGAGCTGTACAGCGACCAAGTGGCAGAAGAGGAGCTGCTGCGATTTGCGGCTTATAATATTTTGCATGAAATTGTGGAGAAGGAGCATGGCGGTGCGGTTTTTCGGACGCGTGATGATAAGCTTGTCGGGCTTGTTTCGGGCGCTGAGGAGCGGGTCGAAGTCGTCAGTCAAACGCTGGCCGAACAGGCGAGATATAGTATTGAGAAGTATTTGGGTATGACGGTCACGGTCGGCATTAGCCGCATGTGTGAGGGACTGCAGGAGCTGCCGAAGGCATTTCAGGAAGCGCTTACGGCATTGGATTATCGCTTTATGCTGGGAAATAATCGCATCATAGCGATCGGAGATATGGAGTTCGGGAGCAGTCAAGATAACACGAGCTATTTGCGTACAGAGAAAAGACTGATCGCAGCGATCAAAATAGGTGAAAAGACAGCCATCACGAACACGCTGCAGGAGTGGATGGACGATTTGAAGAAGTCGGCGTGCCCGATGGAGTCCTGTTATGGCAAGCTTCACAAACTGCTCGTCGCCCTGATGAATGCCGGGGTGGAGACGGGGCTGGATGGGGATGACGTGCTGGGCGATCACTCGTTCATGGAACTTTACACACACAAAACGTTAGATGATGTGCGGCTATGGCTAGAGGCCATCTGTGTAGCCTTCGTAGACCGGCTGGCAGAGAAGCGTACGCATGTGTCAGGGGCGCAGTTAGAATCCGCGGTTGCCTATATCCATGAGCATTATGCCGATGAGCAGCTTTCCCTGCAGCACGTGTGCAATCATATCTATATGAGCATGAGTTATTTCAGCGCTCTATTTAAGCCGTATACGGGGGAGACCTTCATTGAGTATGTGACCCGATACCGTTTGGAGAAAGCCAAAGAAATGCTGGCAACGACACAGCTTAAAACATACGAACTCGCAGCGAAGGTTGGTTATGGGGATCCGCAGTATTTTAGTGTGATTTTTAAAAGACATACGGGCATGACCCCGAAGGAGTTCAGAGCCGCCAATAAGGCTGGGCTGAATGTATGAGAAGTGTCTACCATGCCTTTCAATTCAAAAGCATACATACAAAGTTCGCATTGGCCTTTTCTTGTTTAATTTTATGTACAACCGTCATTCTCAGCTATAGTGCTTATCGTCTCTCGACGGTCGCCGTAACAGATGCGTCACTGACGTATACGAATCAGCTGATGGAACAAGTGAATAAGAACATTCAAACTTACATTGGCAATATGGAGAGTATCTCTACCCTATCTTTGAGCAACACCGATCTGAAGCAATATCTCTCATTGAAAAATCCACAGGAAGCCGAAGCACAGCAGCTTAAACGCCAGATCAGCAGCTATTTTAGCACGATCGTTGCCTCGCGAAATGATATCGCTTCCATTGTGTTCATCGGTTCTAATGGCGCCATAGTATCGGATCGAGTTTCACCTGAATTTAAGCCCTATGCCGAGCTGATTTCACAGGAATGGTACACGAAAGCGAGCAGGAGTAAGGGGGATATCGTCATTTCCTCCTCCCATGTGCAGCATGTGTATCAAGATGAATATAAATGGGTGGTTTCCATCTCGAAGCAGATGCCAAGTCCTGGGCCAGGCGGCGCAAGCGGGGTGCTGCTCGTTGACCTGAACTTTAACCTCATTAATGATCTATGCAATCAAATTCAGTTGGGCCAGCGGGGGTACGTGTTCATCCTCGATCAGAGCGGAGATCTCATTTATCATCCTCAACAGCAGCTGTTGTATTCGGGCTTGAAATCCGAGGACATCCGCGCATTGATGCAGGCTCCGGATAGCACGTTCGAGACGGTGGCAACGGATGAAAATAAGATCTATACCGTCCGCACAACGAGCTTTGGTTGGAAAATGATTGGCGTAACCTACGCCGGTGACCTCAGCGGGAACAAAAAAGAGATGCAGCTGACGTCTGCTATGTGGGGCGGTATTGCGCTTATTATTGCGTTGGCGATTTCGATTTGGCTGTCTATCACGTTGACCAAACCGATTAAACAGCTTGAAGTGCATATGAAGCAGGTTGAAAAAGGGAACTTTGACATCCGTGTCGATGTGGAAGGCGCTAACGAGATCAGTAAGCTGTCACGCACGTTCAATCTGATGATTAGCAAAATCAAAGAGCTGATGAGCCAGACGGTGCTGGATCAAGAGGTCAAGCGAATTAGCGAGCTAAAGGCCTTGCAGGCGCAGATTCAGCCACATTTTCTATACAACACGTTGGATTCGATTATTTGGATGGCCGAGATGGGGAAAGTCGATGATGTTGTGACGATGACTTCAGCCTTGTCCAAGCTGCTGCGTTCGAGCATTAGCAAAGGGGAAGAGCTCGTTCCCATTCGTGTAGAGTTAGCCCATATTGAGAATTACTTAACGATCCAAAATATCCGTTACCGCAATAAATTTACGTACGACATTGAGGTGGACGCGGATCTGTTGGAGGATCGTAGTTTGAAAATTGTTCTACAGCCGCTGGTGGAAAATGCGATCTATCATGGTATGAAGCATTTGGCAGAGAGCGGGCATATTCGCATAACCGGACGGAAGCGGGATGGTGTTATCGAATTGAAGGTCATGGATAACGGTGTTGGCATGAACGAGGAGCAGCTGAAAGCTGTCCGACAAAAGACAACGCATCAATCGCAATCAGGCAAAGGGTTCGGTTTGCAAAATGTCAATCACCGCATTCAGCTATACTTTGGCGAGCTGTACGGATTGCAATTCGAAAGCGAACTGGAGGAGGGGACGACAGTCACCATTACGTTTCCTGCCATTTCGCTCGTTTCGGATCAAGGTGAAGGCTAGAAGTGGGGTGTTCTTTTGAAAAATAAAGTGAGTGCTGTTGTGATTACACTTGCTGCTGCTATTGGGATCGCGGGGTATCTAATATTCGGCAACCAATTCAGTGCTAAGAACCATGCAATCATTGTGATTCCTAAGACGATTGATCCACACGTTGAATTCTGGCAGGTGTTGAATCAAGGTGTTTTTGCTGCCGCGAAAGAGTACAATGCAGAAATCAAGATCATGGGAACGTCTTCGGAATCTCAAATCGATGAACAGATAAAGCTTGTAGAGCAAGCGATAGCGGAGAAGCCGAAGGCCATCATCCTGGCGGCGACGGATTACAATCGATTAGTTCCTGTTGCTCAGCGTGCGGTAAATGCAGGAATTACACTGATCACAGTGGATTCGGGGCTTGCTGGCGGCGTTTCAGAGAGTTTCATTGCAACGGACAATTATGCGGCAGGGCGCAAAGCGGTGGAAACGATGAAAGGCTATGTGCAAGGACCAGCAACCTATGCCATCGTTAGCTTCGTGAAAACATCGAATACACAAATGGATCGTGAGAACGGCGTGCGGGATCGTCTAAAAGGAGATGCGTCTGTTCAATTGTTAGACACGCTGTATAGTAATGGCTCTGAGGATAGAGCCTATGAGCAGACGAAGGAGCTCTTGCGGGGCCGCACAGATATTAAGGGTATTTTTGGTCTGAATGAGCCATCCACTATGGGCGCGGCGCGCGCGTTAAAAGAGTTGGATCCCGACCGCACGATTAAACTCGTCGGCTTCGACAGTTCCATGAATGAAATTTCCTTCCTCGAGGCGGGAATCCTGCAAGGGACGATTGTTCAGAAACCTTTTAACATGGGATATCTCGCTGTCAAAACTGCACTTCAAGCGCATCGCGGCGAAACGGTCAAACGTATGATGGATACGGGCTCTGAGGTTATCACCAAGGATAACATGTATACGAACGAGAATCAGAAGCTGTTGTTTCCTTTTGTCGGGAAATAGGATGGGGACAAGAAGAACGGGAGATCATTCACCAGTAAGTTCGAGGGATTTAGACAAATGTTCACGCGCTTCTGCACAATTTCCCAGGAAATAGTAAGCGTCTTGTCGAAAGTTAAGTGGGTTAATGATACATGGAAAGCGAAATCGGAGGTCACTCACCTATGCCTGATGTGGTACAAATCGGTCCGCTGCAGTTGCAGGGGAAGTTAGTCGCTTTGTTGTTGGCGTGTGTACTTGGTTTTTGGCTGATGCGACGTGTAGTGCGGCTTTGGAGCCGGGTAGAGTTTGAAGTGCAAGAAGTACCAAAATTACAAGAACTGCAAGAAACACCTGATAATGAGCGGGTAGCTGTAAAAAGAATGGATGACCTGATTTTAAATAGTGCCTTGATCGTGTTTTTTACATGGCGCTTGGGTAGTCTTCTGACACAGCCATCCTTGCTATGGGAGAGCCCGATGAAGCTGCTTATGACAGCAGGCGCTCAAATGGAGATTGTAGTAGGTGTCGTTCTGGCGTACATCTACCTCACATATCAAGTGCGCAAGCAGGGCATCGATTGGCGGGTGTTGCTGGATATGCTCGCTGTCGGTGCTGCATCTGCGATGTTTCTTTATGCGGCGTTGACGCCAACGTTCGGACTACCCACCCAGTTACCTTGGGGAATTGGAGTGGAAGGAACTGTATCAAGGTTTCATCCCTATCATGCGTACTTGGCGATCCTGTTGCTGCCGCTACTGGTGTGGCAGCAACTATGGATAGTTCGTTCGACACGAGTTCTAGGAACGGGCAAACTGCTAAAAAACACCTTGTTCTTTGGCGGTACAGCCGGGATGATTGCAAGCTATTTCGCTTTAGCTGATCCAACCGCGGTGTATCTCACCCCTGTTCAGTTGATGAATTTGCTCATGCTGATTATTGGAATGAACCTCCCTATTTTGTCACATACTACGGGCAGAAGGGAGCTGATGGATATGAGTCAGAACGATTCCAAAACGCAAATCCAGCAAGAACAACAAAACCAAGAGCGTGATAAAAAAACTGTAAGTAGAGAGGGCTATGATAAAAAATTGGACGGCCCCAACCGCCCATCCACATGAGCGAAGATCAGAAGAAATCAGCCACCTCTTCGAAGGATCAAAGTGAGCTGGATCCTTTTGAGATCGATTTTCTACCTCAGTTTGAGCAGGGGCGAGGCCCGCGTGCGCCATTCGTGAACGAGTATGGCGTGACCATCGGCGATCATGATTATGAGTCCGACAATTCGCCGCTGGAGCAATGGACGTCGGACACGAATCCCGAGGTTATGGCGGGCGATCAATGGGTTCATCCGTTCAAGGACGTCGGCTTCCAAAGCGCCCAGAATCGGGAGATCTTTGAAGAAGGCGTTGCGCCGCAAAGTGGGATTTTCACCCATGCGGATAAGAATGTGGCCTCAGTGACGGCCGAAGCGACGACCAGCAAAAAGAATGATGAAGCGGAAGCCTAAACAGCTTTCGCTTTATTTCTATTTTTATCAAGGGACATTGGACTTTGCTTTCACCGCTAACGGATGTATAATATAAATTGTAGTCATTACGTTTTAAGAGTAACTATCAAATCCTAAGGGGTGGCACATATGGCAATGTCTTTTGATTCATACATGAAAGATATGGTTAAACCGATGAGAGAAGATTTGACTCGTCTGGGTATTACGGAGCTTTTGACTCCTGAGCAAGTTGAGGAAGCAATTGAAAAATCCAAGGATGGCACGATGTTGCTTGTCGTGAACTCCGTTTGTGGCTGTGCAGCTGGTCAATGTCGTCCAGGTGTTGCAAAAGCCCTACAGAACGAAACAACACCAACTTACACATACACGGTGTTCGCTGGTCAAGAGAAGGATGCTACGGCGAAAGCGCGTGAATACTTGGCACCATACCCGCCATCATCCCCATCCATCGCGTTGTTCAAGAACGGTGAGCTAGCTCACTTCATTCAACGTCACCAAATCGAAGATCGTTCCGCGGACATGATCGCTGGCGATTTGATTGGTGCTTTTGAACAATATTGCAAATAATAAGTGCAAGGCAACATAGAGGCCTACCTGCTGATGATGAGCGGGTGGGCTTTTTCTTTTTGCGGCGAGCACGCTGTTCCCAGCGAGATTGCAAGAGCTTGACTTGAGCTCAGGTCAAGCTCCCGCAACTCGAAAAATTCGAGTTAGGGCGGAAGAAAGGGGCCCCATGGATGCTGTAACTCGAAAAATTCGAGTTAGGGCGGAAGCAAGAGACCCCGTGGGCGCTGTAACTCGAAAAATTCGAGTTAGGGCAGAAGAAAGAGGCCCCATGGGTGCTGTAACTCGAAAAATTCGAGTTAGGGCAACAGAAAGAGGCCCCCGTGGGCGCTGTAACTCGAAAAATTCGAGTTAGGGCGGAAGTTACACTTTGAAATTTGAGAGCCGAAAGTCTATACTAGATCTCAAAGAAGGCATCATTCCAAAATTTAGATAAAAGGTGGAGAGTTGCATGAGTTTACAAGCTGAAATTATCGCAAAGCTCGGCGTTAAACCGGAAATTGATATTGATGAAGAGATCCGCAAGCGTGTAGATTTCCTCAAAAATTACGTGCTTGGCGCGCACGCGAACGGCCTGCTGATCGCGATCAGCGGCGGTATTGATAGCGCGGTCGCAGCAGGGCTATGTAAGCAAGCTACAGACGAGCTTACAGCGGAAAAAGGCAAAGAATACAAAACCGTCGGCGTGTTCCAGCCTTATGGCCAACAAGTTGACATCGAAGATAGCTACGCGGTGGCTAAAGCCTTCGATTTGAAATATCAAATCGAAAACAACATCGAAGAGTCCGTCGACGAGATTGCCATCGAAGTCGAATACGGACTCAAGCATATCGGCGTTCACCAGCATGTGAGCCGCGGCGGCAAAGGCAACATCAAGGCACGGACGCGCATGGTCATGCAGTATGCCTTGGCTTTTGAGCTGGGCTTGATCGTCGTAGGCACGGATCATGCCTCCGAGGCCGTCACCGGCTTCTATACGAAGTACGGCGACGGTGCCGTTGACATTACGCCGCTGAGCACGCTGAACAAGCGCCAAGTGCGCTCGCTCGCTGCGAAGATCGGCGTGCCGCAAAGCGTGCTGGACAAAGCCCCGACAGCTGGGCTTTGGGACGGCCAAACCGACGAGGACGAGCTCGGTATCACCTACGGTGATAACAGCGACTACCTCGAAGGCAAGCAAATTTCTCCAGCTATTCAAGAAAAGCTGGAGAAGCAGTACCTGAAGACCGAACACAAACGTGTTCCAATCCCAGGCATTTAAAAGGTAGGGCACGTTGATACCTAGCCAGCTGAGTAAAGACTATCCATGGTTACATGGATGGTCTTTTTTTATTTACATAGATTTAAAACAGCAAGACTTGACACCCGTGGATTACAACTGTAATATTCTATATGTATTACAGTTGTAATCCACATGAAAGGAGGAAATGAAGTGAAGACAGTC
Source organism: Paenibacillus sp. J31R109 (assembly GCF_059692055.1). Classification (NCBI taxonomy): domain Bacteria; kingdom Bacillati; phylum Bacillota; class Bacilli; order Caryophanales; family Paenibacillaceae; genus Paenibacillus; species Paenibacillus sp. J31R109. The sequence goes on from NZ_JCAUAR010000023.1 coordinate 44,067, forward strand.
CCTCATATTACGGATGCCGAATGGGAAGTTATGAAGGTACTTTGGAACGAATCTCCACGCACTGCGAATGAAGTTATTGATGCTATGCAGGAACGGACAGAGTGGAAGCCCAAAACGATTCGCACTTTGCTGAACAGGTTAGCACAGAAACAAGCGATATCTTTTACACAAGAGAACAGGGTCTATGCTTATTTCCCTTTGGTCTCTGAAGGTGAGTGTGTGAAGTCGGAGACGCAATCTTTTCTGAAAAGAATTTATGGCGGGGCTTTTAAGCCGATGCTCGTTAATTTTTTGAAAGAGGAGCAGTTGTCGGAGGAAGACATTAAAGAGTTGAGAGATATGCTCGAAAGTAAAAATAAAAACAAATGACAGGGATACCGAGTCCGGGCAGATCTGCTTCAGGAAGGTTTCGCTTTTATGAAATAAGGGAGGGGTGAACGTGAGCCGAATAAGTGAAGTTCTTACAGGTCTTTTTGGCTGGATTATATCCGTCTCGCTCATGGCAACGATTACTGTTGTGTTTATCCTGCTGATTCAGCGCATCCTGCATAAACGGATTAAACCTAGATGGCATTATCTCATGTGGTTACTAGTGCTCGTTAGACTGCTCCTGCCTTGGAACTTGGAAAGTCATGTAAGCATTTATAATTGGATATCGTACCCTGGGAGCATTCACGAGATTGATTCGGTAGTAGAAATTGGCATGCATGAGGAGTTTGAAGATAGCGGCGCAGCAGAGAATCTATTATACATGTATGCCATGTCTATATGGCTGCTGGGCATTGTTCTATTTGCAATATATACCATAGTAATTAACCGTAAATTTGCTCTGAAAATAAAAAAAGAAACGAGTCCGATAGCCGATATCGGCATCCTACACTTGTTCGCTCAGTGTCAACAGCTCATGTCGATACATAAACCTGTCACGTTAGTGGTCTCGGACAAAATCTCGATGCCGACGTTATTTGGCGTCAGGAAGCCTTGGCTAATTATCCCGCAGACGGTTCTCAACAGTTTAAATGAGGAGCAATTAAGGCATGTTTTTCTGCATGAACTCGCACATTGTAAACGAAACGATATCGGTGTTAATTGGCTGATGCAAGTGATGTTAATTATTCATTGGTTCAACCCAATCCTCTGGTATGCTCATCAACGGATGCGTGAAGACCAGGAAATTGCAAGCGATGCTTTAGCGCTCTCTTATCTGGAACCAGCTAAAAGAGAAAATTACGGATATACGCTCATTCAACTATTAGAAACCTATGTCCGTCCTGTAAGTGTGCCAGGCAATGTTCATTTATCTGGAAACAAGTCACAGTTAAAGAGGAGAATTATCATGATTAAACAGTTCCAATTTAATTCATACCGTTGGTCGTTCCTTGGTTTGGCAGCCGTTCTCATTATTAGTGGCTGCTCGTTGACGAATGCAAGTGTGGATAAGAAAACAGCATCTGAATCCAATTCACCAATTGTTGATCAGAAGACAACCGAGACGAGTTCGCTAACTACGGGAACAAATACGAATACGTCTGTGGATAAAAGCAGTGAAACTAAGGTTGCCGACACAGTGACACCAGCCACACCAACGGTAGAGCCAAGTCAAGCGCCAACACTAACACCAGCGCCCGCGCAAGTAGTGGAGGGATCAAGGTCGGAAGCTGCAGCAGCGCAAGCAACGGAGGGCTCAAGATTAGTACCTACAGCTGTGCCAGCAGCTGAACGGTCAAGAACAGCCCCTGCAGCTGCGCCAGCAGTGGAGCGGTCAAGAGCTGCAGCAGCCCAAGCAGCTGAGGGCTCAAGAACAGTTCCTACTGCAGTCCCGGCAGTGAGAGAATTAACATCAGCACCGACAGCTGCACCGGTAGCGAAGTAAATCTAATCGAAGAAGACCCGAGGCAAATCTTGCCTTGGGTCTTTTTTCGTGTGGCAGCCTAAAGCTCACAATCCAACATCCAAAAAATAGTAACCATAACTGAAATTTGAAGCCTTACATCGGCAAATGAGAACACCTATAATGAGTTATGAAAGTGCTTACAAGGAAGAAGACACAGGAGGTGCAGCCAGAAATGAAGACGGAGACGGAAATCGCCACTCCGAATCACAAGTCAGTCCCCTTCCGCAGGTCAGCGTCCCGGCTGCTCCGCATCGTCTATGCACAGCGATATTTGCAGGTTATGGCACTGCTGGGCGTGGCGTGGATGATTATTTTTCACTATGTCCCCATGTACGGGATACTCATCGCTTTTAAGGATTTCAATATTGTAAAACCCATATCGGCCGCACCTTGGGCGGGGTTTGAGCACTTCAAGGCTTTTCTGGAAGACGACAATTTAGCCAGTGTCATTAAAAATACCGTCGGGATGAGTGTACTCAAGCTCGTCATCGGCTTTCCGCTTCCCATCGTGTTCGCGTTATTCTTAAACGAACTCCGTTCAATCCGTTTTAAGAAGCTGGTTCAAACCATTTCCTACTTACCCCACTTCTTATCTTGGGTTATCCTCGGAGGCATACTTGCCACTTGGTTAGCTGACGTTGGCCTAGTCAACAAGCTCCTGCTAGCGCTCCATATGATCCAAGAGCCTATCAGCTATTTGGCAGAACCTTCGTATTTCTGGAGTATTATCGTCACCTCGGATATTTGGAAGGAGCTTGGCTGGTCGGCGATTATCTATCTCGCAGCGATGTCCGGCGTATCCCCGGATATGTATGAGGCGGCAACGATCGATGGAGCAGGGCGTTTTCAGAAAATGTTCTACGTAACTCTTCCTTCGATTAAAGGAACGATCACAATCCTGTTCATTCTGTCTGTGAGTGGCATCCTGAACTCCAATTTTGATCAAATTCTCGTACTCAAAAACCAACTGAACGCCAGCGCCAGCAACGTGATCGATGTGTATGTGTATGAGGTAGGCCTTCGTCAGAGCCGCTTCTCCTATGCTACGGCGGTTGGCTTGATTAAGTCGCTTATCTCACTCCTGTTGCTGCTTTCAGCGAATTTCATTACCAAGAGACTCAACAACACGTCTCTATTCTAAAAGCTAGGAGGTGAGCCAACGATGTTTTCCCTCAATCGCAGAACCTACAAAGAGGCTGCATTCGATCATTTTAACTTTATAGGCATGCTAGTCATCTGCTTCGTAACGATCTATCCCATCTGGTATGTGCTCGTCAATTCCTTTAATGAAGGCAATGACGCCATGCGAGGGGGCATCTACTGGTGGCCTCGGGTGTTCAGCATAGACAGCTATAAAGCCGTTTTTGCGAATAATGGCATCATGCTGGCGATGGGCGTAACCGTAGCGAAAACGCTGATCGGAACTGTGGTTCACGTACTTTTTACAGCGATGGTGGCCTACGCATTTTCCCGTAAAGAGCTAATCGGCCGCAACGTCTACATGCTGATCGGTACGGTCACCTTATTTTTCAGCGGGGGCTTAATTCCGTACTACTTGTTAATCCGAGATCTAGGGATGCTCGACAGCTTCCTGGTCTATATCATTCCTGCGATGTTCAGCTTTTTCGATCTCATTATCTTCTTAGCCTTCTTCCGAGAAATCCCGGATGCCTTAGAGGAGGCTGCGAAGATTGATGGTGCCAATGATTTTAAAATCTTTTATCAAATCATCCTACCGGTCTCTATGCCTGTCGTCGCTACGATTGCGCTCTTTCACGGCGTCTATCAATGGAATGATTATTTTACCGGGATGATCTATATTAACAAAAGCGAACTGCAACCGATCCAGACCTATCTCTATCGGGTCGTTGCGCAGTCCAGCTCCAATCAAATGATGGCCGCAACGACGGGAAGTGTGGCGAAGACCGTATCATCTCAGTCGATTAAGCTCGCAACGATGGTTGTAACCACATTGCCGATTGTCATCGTCTATCCGTTCTTACAGAAGTATTTTGTAAAAGGTTTTATGATCGGCTCGATTAAAGGTTAATCACGTTAATCTTCACGTTACTTAGGTGGTCAGCTCTGTTCTTGACAGAGATTGCACATATGACAATGAATCCGAAAAGGGGAAACGCCAATGAGGAAACCACGCAAAACACTAACGACATTACTCGCCATATTTACAGCTTTTTCAATAACAGCATGTACGACCGATAAAGAGACCAACACCAGCACCGCAAGTCCTGAGGCGACCAAGCCAGCTGAAACGACTGCGGCACAATCCGCTGCGCCTGTGGCGAATGCCAATGATCCGGGTTGGAAATCCGACACGAAACCGATCACGTTCGATTGGTACCTTAACTTTTCTTGGTTTCCGAATAAATGGGGCGTTGATGCCACTTCGCAATACATCACCAAGAAAACCGGTGTGAATATCAACTTTATCGTCCCTGCGGGCAATGAGAATGAGAAGCTGAATACGATGATTGCTTCGGGTAAGCTGCCTGATTTTATCACGCTGGGCTGGTATGAAGATGCTGTAAAGAAAATGATCGAAGGCAATATGGTGCTTCCACTAAATGAGCTTGCCAAACAGTATGATCCTTATTTCATCAAGGTAGCTGATCCGGCGAAAACATCGTGGTACACACAGAAGGACGGCAATTTCTACGGCTACCCGAACGCTTCCTCCTCCTCAGAGGACTACAAGAAATACGGGCAAAACTTCGTATCCAACCAAACGTTCCTTGTTCGTAAAGATATGTATGAGGCGATCGGTAAACCAGATATGAGAACACAAGAAGGGTTCCTGAACGCGCTTAAGGCGGCGAAAGAGAAGTTCCCTGATGTGAACGGTCAGCCACTGATTCCGCTTGGTTTGCATGAGTTTGGCGACTTAGGGAATAGTTCACTGCTGGATGCTGGTCAAAATGGTTCCATGCTGCAGAATTTCTTAGCAATCCCGTATGAGAAAGATAATAAGCTCTACGATCGTTCCTCAGATCCTGAGTTCGTGAGCTGGCTCAAAACATTCCGTAAAGCCAATGAAATGGGCTTGTTGGCCAAGGATATTTTTATCGACAAACGTCCTCAAATGGAAGAAAAGATCGCGCAAGGCCGCTATTTTGCCATGTTGTATCAACGTTCTGACTTAGCGAATCAAAATATTTCCCTGTACCAAAAAGATCCAAACAAAGTCTACATCGCTGTAGACGGTCCAGCTAATGCTGCAAAAAGCGCACCAACCCTAGCAGGTCCTGGGATCTCCGGTTGGACAGTGACGTTGATTTCCAAAGACGTGAAAGACAAAGCAAGAGCGATTAAATTCTTGAGCTACCTCATTAGTGAAGAGGGTAACAAGGATCTATACCTTGGTGAAAAAGGCGTTAGCTATGACACTATCAATGGCAAAGATCAATTTAAGCCAGAAGTGGTGGATCTGATGAATAAAGACCGGGCTGCTTTTGATAAGAAATACGGCTCGTCCTACACCTTCTGGATGCTCATGGATACGAACATGAATTTGCAATGGGCGCCGCCTAGCGTGGAACCAATTAAACAACCGGAAGAGTGGACGAAGGGCAAGTCGAAGAGCTTCTCGCAGTACGATAACATTGTGCCAACAGGGACATCGGAAGAGGGCATTGCCAATACGAAAATCGCCCAGGCGTGGGGAAAAACGCTTCCGAAGCTGCTGTTAGCCAAAACGGATGCAGAATTCGATCAGTTGCTTGATAAATACCAAAAGGACCGGAAAGCAGCTGGCTTGGATAAGGTGCAAGCGTACCAACAAAAAGAATTTGAATCTAATGTGAAGAAAATTGCTGCATCTGCGAAGTAAATCTATAAAACGACCTGAGAGCCCGAATCAATCGGGTTTTCGGGTTTTTCGCCGCAAATAGTTCCCGCATGCTCCGTATTTTAGTTTAAAATAAGAGAACTACCGAATAGAAAGACGGGATATGAGACCATGGGATCCATGCTAGGCAAAGGAAGAATGCGGATTACGCAGATGACGAACCGTATTTCGATTCAAACGAAACTAATCGGTGCCTATATCATTATCATTTTGATTCCCATTATATTGATTTCTTGGTATTTATTTAATGAATTTTATCGAAATACGATTCAGGACACCGTGAACAATAATCAGTATGCGTTAGAAAGTGAGAAGGCGAGTATTCTGGGCAATATTGAAGCGATGGGGCGTGCAGCACAGTTCTCCATCACGGACAAAGAGGTTATTCAATATTTGCATAGCGCGCATGAGCTAGAAGTTTCTGAGCTTGTTGATTTTAATATGAATACGTTTTCAAATTTACAGCGTCTCCTGTTTAATAACCCAAGTATCGCCAATGTGCGCTTGTTTACAGATAATCCGAATACCGAAGAGATTTGGCCCATTTTTCTAAAAGAGAGTCGAATCGCAGATAGACCTTGGTACAAGGACGTGCTGGAACGGAAGGGTGAGGCCCGCTGGGAAATTTTGCAGAATGAGAAAGATATTATGAATCGCTACAACACGAGTAATGAAACTAGCTGGACATACGTCTCCCTGTTGAAAGAAATTTACTATCCCAAGGACACACGCGTTGCCATTCTTGAGGTCGATATGCTGATGGAGAAGTTTTTTCAGAAGCTGTTCAGTCCCATTCAGGATGGACAGTCACATATGCTCGTTATCGATCGACATGGTGGGATGTTTACTGGGAATGGTGATGAATTTTTCAAAGGCATGAATATGGAGCAGCTGCGCCAGGCTTGGAATGCCAACCCGCATCCGGAGGGATCTAATTTCACAGTCAACATAGGGGATACGCCTTACTTGGTTTTGGCGACGGCCATCGATAATCTGGATGCTCACTTACTGAATGTGGTGTCGTTAAAAGAACCCGTGACGCAAATTCATCATACGCGTAATTTATTTATCGCGGCTGCCGTTGTGTTAATTGCGCTATTGTCAGCGATTACGTATTTCCTACAAGGCTTAATCTTGAAAAAATTGCATATCCTGCGAGACTCCATGAAAAAGGTGCGCAGAGGCGATCTCAATGTACAAATTGATATGGATGCGGGCGGGGAAGTGGGCGAGCTTGCCCATCATTTTCGGCAAATGATGAAAAAAATGAATGAGCTCATCGTGGAAGCTGTGAACAAACAAGCAGCGACCAAAGAGGCAGAGCTGAGCTCGCTGAAAAATCAGATCGACGCGCATTTCCTATACAACACCTTGGAAAATTTGAAAATGATGGCTGAAGTCGAATCGCAGTATACGATTTCTAATGCGTTGACTTCACTTGGCGCGATGATGCGCTACAGTCTGAAGTGGTCCAGCGATCAGGTTCAGCTGCGCCATGAAATTCAGCATATTCAGAACTATATCGCGATCATGAACATCCGCTATGATGATAAATTAGAACTGAAACTGGATATTCCGAGCAGCTATCTCGATCAGGAAGTATTGAAAATGTCGCTTCAACCCCTCGTGGAGAATGCCGTGAAGCACGGCATGAATATCGATAGGGCTAGACGAGAGGGTGTCACGATCTGGATCCGCGCGAGTCAGAGCGAGGAGGGCATGCTCATTGAAGTGGGAGATAATGGCGCAGGCATGTCAGCCCATCAGCTAGAGGAGCTTCATGAGAAGTTGCATATGGAGGACGCTTATTTTCATAACAAATATGGGAATAGGCCCGAGCGTGAGCAGGAAGGCAACGGCATTGGGATGCGTAATGTGACGCAGCGAATCAAAATGTACTACGGGAATGAGTATGGGATTTGGGTAGAGAGTGCAGAGGGGACGTATACCAAAGTATTCATGAAGCTGCCATATTTGATATTGTCTGGAGGGATGTCTACGGATGAGAAACATACTTATCGTTGATGATGAGAAAAATATCCGACTCGGCCTGAAAGCCATGATTGCCCGTGAATTTCCCGAAGCATATACGTTCGAGTTTGCTGGGGACGGTGAAGAAGCCCTGCAGCTGATGCAGAGCGTCACGATAGATATTGTCATTACGGATATTCGTATGCCCGTGATGGATGGAATAACGCTAATTAATCGTATTCAGGAGATGGTTTTGAAGCCTGCGGTTATTATTTTAAGCGGACACGATGACTTCCCCTATGCGAAGGAAGCGATCCGTTGTGAAGTGAAGGAATATCTTTTAAAGCCGATTATTCGGGATGAGCTGTTTAGCGCCCTAGTTCGTTTGGAACATGATCTAAAGCTGAAAGAGCAAATCTCCGAGCAATTGAGCAGTTCCTTGCAGCAAAGGGAGGCTTTCAAGGAGAGTCAGTTGAGTTATTTGCTCAGGCATTCCCATATGGATGGGGAGACTATACGGAGCAAGCTGGGGCAGATTGACATGGCTTGGGTGGATGCAGGGTTTCAAGTTGGTGTGCTTCAGTATCGGGGTACTGCTGCAGGGATGGGGCATGCTGAATTTCTCTCTCGAATCCAAGATGAGCTTGCCCATGTGCCCGATCATTGCCGTGAGCGGCACGCAATTGTGCTGGATAAAGAAAACCAGCTAGTTCTTATCGCTGAGCAGGGGGAGTTGTTTCCGTATTTAACGGAGCGGATCGCTGGGGCGGGGTATTTCATGTACAGCATGGGGGTAAGTGAGTACACCCGTGGAGCGGAGCGGTTGCAGCCTGCTTATGTGGAGGCTCTAGAGGCTCTGAAGTATACGTTTTTGCAGTCGGGGCCAGGCAGCGTTAGTTATGAGACGATTTGTCATAAAAATAAGGATTTCACTGTGCCGGTTGCTGCAATTCAACGAATCGCCAATATGCTCGGAACGGACCGCAATAAGGAAATGTCTGCACTGTTGCTGGAAATACTGGACATGAAAACTGTGACTAGGTTCGATATCGCCTATGTAGAGTCTGTGAGCAAAGCCTTGAACGAGCTTGTTTTTGATAAAATATTTCATGTGTACGGCGGAGAGTCTGTGGAGATCCTGCGGCTGTTCAAAAAGGTAGGGGATATCTCGAATTTCTATTATTTCTCCGATTATTATCATAGTGTCGAGGGGCTGTTGGATCGACTCAATGCGTATGTGCGCACGATGAAGACGTTCCATATCGACCACAGAGAAATGAAGAAAGCCACACAATACATACAGGAGAACTTTGATAAAGATTTGAATATGGCCATGGTTTCGAACCATGTGTCCTTCAATTACTCCTATTTCAGTCAGGCCTTTAAGGAGTACACGGGTGAAAGCTTCGTGCACTATTTGAAAAAGCTGCGCATTGAGCGGGCACGCGAGCTGTTGGCCACGACCGACTTCAAAGTCTACGAGATCAGCGAGCGGGCTGGATTTGAGAATGTGAAACATTTTAGCCGCGTGTTCAAAGAGATGGAGGGCGTTAGTCCCCAGGAGTATAGGGATCTGCGTGAAGTGATTAGCTAAGGGTAAAAAAGAGGGTCCCCCGCCACTAGGCATTGGGAGACCCTCTTTTGTATGGCTACGGCATACGCAAGCCGCGGGAGCTCTCGAGCAGCGCGTACCATTCTTCGCGTGTCATCGTGTCCGCGATGCGAACCGCGTCCTCGCAAGCGACGATACGCTGCGCGGAAGACGTGCCGATGACCGGCTGAATGCGAGCCGGATGCTTCATGAGCCAGCCGAGCACGATGGCTTCTGGCGTTGTTTCTTTCTCAGCAGCTAGCTTCTGAACAAGCGCGGCCGTTTTCTTGACGGTGTCAGGCGCATCCTCAGCAGCGCCGCCGGAGAACTTACCTTTAGCAAGAGGGCCCCATGCTTGAATTTGAATATCGTTCATCTGACAGTGTTCAAGGATACCATCGGCAAAGTTAACGCTGGCTCCTACCTTTTGATTCACCAGAATGCCTTGCTCAATCCAGTCCACGCGTGCCAAGCTCATCTCCAATTGGTTCACGACAAGTGGCTCTGGCAGGGAGTTTTGGATGAAGCGCATCTGTGCGGAGGTCATGTTAGACACACCGAAATGGCGAACCTTACCCGCGGAGCGCAGTGTATTGAAAGCTTCCGCGATTTCTTCAGGCTCCATGAGCGGATCCGGGCGATGCAGCAGCAAGATATCGATGTGCTCCACACCAAGACGACCGAGGATACCATCTACGGAGCTGAGGATATGGTTTTTGCTAAAATCAAAACGCTGAGGATGCTGTTCATCTTGGAAGCGAATTCCGCATTTCGATTGTAAAATGATTTGGTCGCGCAAATCCCGTCTATTCTTGAGAACCTGACCGAAGACGGTCTCAGAGTTCCCTCTTTTATAAATGTCAGCATGATCGAACATCGTAATTCCAATTGATAATGCGGCTTCTACAGCTTTTTCAGCGGTGATGTAATCTTCCTTGGTTAATGGATTGCCGGCCCAATCTCCGCCTAATCCCATACATCCGAAGACAATGCGGCTGTTTGAAATCCCGCGTCTTTCCAGTGGCATGATTTTCACTATGATGGCCTCCTAGCTATAATTTCTATGCCTAGTATAACGCTTGCGGCCGGATGACATAAGAGCTGAAAATAGGGTTACTTACTTACCTTAACGTAAGCAATGGGGGTTGTGCAGGGCATCTCGCTTGACCTTAGCGAAGGAATCAGTTAAATTGTACGCAAAGCGAATCGTTAGTAGAAATGAGGCCATTATAGCGATGATCATTGGGGTCGGAACGGATTTAGTTGAGATTGAGCGGATAGGCAAAATGCTGGAGGGGTCGTCTGGCGATCGGTTTCTGGAGCGGATTTTGACGCCGGCGGAGCGGGAGTTGGCGCAGAAGCGTCGCGGACGGCTCGCGGAGTTTGTTGCAGGTCGATTCGCGGCGAAGGAAGCGATCGTGAAAGCCATTGGCTGCGGGATCGGAAAGCAGATTGGTTTTCAAGATATCGAAGTGCTGCCGGACCTACTTGGCAAACCCGTCTGCCAGGTGAAAGAGGGGGCTTTGCTGCGGGCAGGTCTTCAGGGCAGTCACCGCATACATATTAGCATTACGCATACTGCGTCAATGGCTGCGGCTTATGCGATTGTTGAGCAGCTGTGACTGTCTGCCTACGGGTTTGGCACTTAAAAGCAAATAGATGGAGTTTCTACAGTTCATTTCAGCCGTTTGAGCCAAATTGGCTGTTTCCGGCGAAAATAGATGCAGAAATGCATCTAATCGTTGAAAAACGTACATATCTCTCAAAATAGCTGGAGAAATGAGACTGTCGATTAATGAATCGAGGCTTAATAAACATGCAACTTAGTGAATTTTTATAAAAATTGTTAGTTTCAGAGGAGGTTGGTTTCTCTTTACAAAGGTACGGTCACATGCGATTTCAAATAAAGGTGTGGCATAACGTTATTTGCTACATATGCATGTTCTGTGAAAATATAGCATTACGAAATAACGCTATTTCGACCAAATGGAGTGGAATTTATCCATTTAGAGTGAAATAACGCTATTCTATAACGTTATTCTCCGTATTCTCTACCTAAACTAATAAATAAGATGTTTTCATAACGCTATTTTGCAAACGAGGTTCATCTCTTATGTCATGGAAGCGATTAGTTATCTCGAGTTGCAGAAGTTCCCGGTTGTTTCTCTCCATTTCAAATGTTTATAGGATATTCAGGATAAACAGTTAATCGACAGTCTCGAAATTCCAGTTAGTTTGGGTTAGCAGTTTGGACTAGCAGTTTGGGTTGGTGTTTGGCTTAGTGCCGCCTACCTCGCCCAAACCTTTAGCATGTACCCGCTCACGAGCAGGCTGATGCCGCCCATCCCCTCGAGAATCACATCCGAATAGCCCAAATACCACACGGCCATCACCGCAGTTAGCGTGAAAAGCCACAAGCCTAAATAAATAAGCGATCTGCCGAGCAGCAGGCCGACCTGAACGAACCCGATCGCGAGTAGGAACGCTCGCAAGATAGGTGCAAACAGCGGACTCACTGCACCGATGGCATCCAATAAAGCAACGGCAGCAACGAGCAGTGCTCCTGGCAGCACTAGAAATATAGGATGCCCCCAGCCATGCTTCACAGAATCCTCCGTATCACTTGTGCTTCCAGGACTCAAGGATTTGCGCATCCCCCAAATCTGGATCAAGCTAGCCACTACAGCGGTGATGAAAGCTGCTTGCTTCAACCAATCCAAATCGCGCCAGTAAAGGGCGAAATCAACTCCAGCGCTAAACACCCACTCGGCGCCCCAAATGAACACAAGGGGAATAAGTCCCTGAGCTTCGCGCAGCCAATCTCTTCTTTTATTTGTTAATTGCTGTTGCCCTGGTTTAGTCAAATTAGCTTGCTTCGACGTTTGCATACATTCACCTCTAGTTTTATGTTCCGAACTTCTCGTATAATGGTACCATATCCATTCATCCATTATAACTTGAACGTGCCCCATAGAGAAGGAGAGCTCATGTACAGCGAAGAACAGAAGATGTATTTTTCTAAGAACCTCTTGGATTGGTACCAGACACATAAACGTGATTTACCTTGGCGTAGAAGTAAAAACCCTTATTATATATGGATTTCCGAAGTCATGCTGCAGCAAACACGTGTGGATACCGTAATTCCGTATTTTCATCGATTTATTGATCAATTTCCAACTGTCGAGGCGCTTGCGACCGCACCAGAAGAAAATGTCCTTAAAGCCTGGGAAGGACTCGGCTACTATTCACGAGCAAGGAACCTTCAATCTGCCGTCAGAGAAGTACACGAACGTTACCACGGAGTTGTCCCAGCGAGTAAAGAGGACATCTCCGCGCTCAAAGGCGTCGGGCCGTATACATCAGGAGCGATCCTGAGCATCGCCTACAATAAGCCTGAGCCTGCGGTCGATGGTAATGTCATGCGCGTGCTTTCGCGTTATTTTCTCATTGAAGAAGACATTATGAAGCCGTCCACACGGACGATTATGGAAAAGCTGGCGCGCGAGCTTATCTTGGACGGAACTGCCAGCGACTTCAACCAGGCGCTGATGGAGCTCGGAGCCATGGTGTGCACCCCACGGTCACCACACTGCTTGACGTGCCCTGTCATGGCACATTGTTCAGCACGTGAAGCTGGCATGGAAGAAGCGCTGCCCATCAAAAAGAAAGCGAAGCCGCCACGTCCTGAGCTGCGCGCTGTCGCACTGATCGAGGGCACTGGCAAGCATGCAGGCAAATGGTTGATCAGACAGCGCCCGCAAGAGGGCTTGCTAGCTCGGATGTGGGAGCTCCCGCATGTCGAATGGGCGACAACGGCTTGGCAGTCTGATGAGGACAACCAGGAGGCACTTCGTGCGGCACTTGCGGAGCAGGAACAGATCGGGATCCAGCCGGAGGCCTGGTTCATGGATACGGAGCATATTTTCAGCCATATTGTATGGAAAATGAAGGTGTATCGCGCGAAGCTTGGCGACGTGAACCGTCCGAGCACTGGGGAGGAATGGATTCCTTTTCATTACCGCTGGGTAGGTCCGGAGGATCTCCAGAATTATGCTTTCCCGAATGTGTTTGTACGGATTATGAGGGAATATCAGGAACGCAATGAAGCGTAAAACGACAGCGTTATTCATAAGAAAGCGACCCGAGGGGTCGCTTTTTTGCATTTCCATTTAAAACAAAATGAATGATATTCCTTTGAAAGGAATATCAATGGAGGAGAAAAGCTGGCGTGTAGATATCGCAGAATACCGTTGTAAACAAACACAAAGGAGTTGATGTGCATGGAATGGTATCTCAAGGTCTTATCGAATTACGTTGGTTTTCAAGGTAGAGCAAGGCGGAAAGAGTATTGGATGTTCGTGCTCTTCAATATTATTATTTCAATTGGTCTTGGTATTATTGAGGCCATAATTGGAACGAATCAAGTGTTGTCCTTTATTTATTCCTTAGCCATCCTTTTGCCTTCACTTGCTGTTGGATTTCGAAGACTACATGACACGGGTAAAAGTGGCTGGTGGCTGTTAATTAGCTTAATTCCCTTAATTGGTGCCATCATTTTGCTGGTGTTTTTCTGTCAGGATAGTGATGCCGACGATAATCAATATGGTCCAAATCCGAAGAGATAGTTTCCCTTACAGCGTACTGAAAAGAAAAGCGGCCCTTTGGGCCGCTTTTCTTTATTATCTTAGCACGATTAGATGGAACACTACCGGATTTCAGCCTTAATGGCTTCGATATTTCTTAATGTGATTAACTTTTTGTCAATGTAAATAAGTTCGTCATCCAGCATTTCCTGAAGTACTTTTGTGACAGATTCACGCACGGTACCTACTAAATTTGCCAGTTGTTGATGCGTGAGCTTCACATCGATAAGAAGACCTGTGGGTGTCATAATGCCGTGCTGTTCGGACAAGCGAATCATCGTCTTGATAATGCGTGAGCGAACGCCTAGGAAAGTCAAATCAAAGATCTGATCATTGGCATGCCGCAATCGCTGCATCGTCGTTTCTAGGAGTTTTAGGCATAGCTTAGGGCTTTTTTCCAAGAATGATGTAAATGACGTGCGGTTTAAGACGTAAAAGGTACTGGAAGCCAACGTTTCGGCGGTTGCTGAACGAGTCATACCACTGCTAAGCAGAGACATTTCGCCAAAAAAATCCCCATCACGGAACAAAGCGAGTGTAATTTCTTTCGCTTCGTCAACGCGGTATATCTTCACGACACCGGATTGGATCAAAAATAGTTCCTCGCCAACATCACCTTCGACAAAAAGAATAGTACCCTTATTCACTTTTTTTTCAGCAAACAAAGGGGCAATTCCGAACAAATCATCTTCAGCGAGCTCTTGAAAGAGGGGAATATGTTGAAGTAATGGAACGATGGTCTTCAAGGATCGTCAACTCATTTCGCTGTAGGGTCATTTACTTCATGGTACAACGCAGATGATTCGACGTAAAGAGTATCGCTCGGCACTGAGTCTAAAGTCTTGATTATTTACCAAAATTTTGCTGAATATGTCGAATAGGGCATTTGCATGGTTATATTTACCCAAACAAGCATTTTGCAGTGAGAATATAATGGACAATAACTTTCAGGAGGTGTAACTCATTGAGTTATAAGAGTGATAAGGGCGAACTAAAAAGAACAGCACGAATAAGTTCACGCTCAGATGAGGAGAAGAAGGTAAGGATGTCAAGCTGCAAACCAAGAAGGAAGAAATCCGCTCCTTGTGTTGTCAAAGTAAGTTTAGAGCAACAAGGAACTCAGGGTCCACAGGGTCCACAGGGTCCACAGGGTCCACAGGGTATTGCGGGTGTACAGGGTCCTCAGGGAGTCGCAGGTGTTCAAGGCCCCCAAGGCATGCCAGGGGTAACAGGAGCTACAGGTGCAACAGGAGCCACGGGGTCAACTGGACACCATGGGCACAAGGGAGATACTGGAGCAACGGGCCCGCGCGGATATGACGGGTATACGGGAGCCACTGGAGCTACAGGCATGACAGGTGCGACAGGAACTACAGGTGCGACGGGACAAACGGGTGCCACAGGTATGACAGGCTCGACTGGCATGACAGGAATGGCTGGGTTAATGGGAGCGACAGGCGCCACAGGAGCCACGGGAATGACAGGAGCCACAGGAAGTACGGGAGCAACGGGAGATCCAGGAGGCCCAACAGGTCCAACGGGCGGAACTGGAGCGACTGGAGCTACCGGAGCTACGGGTGCCACAGGAGGGACAGGATCTACAGGAACGACAGGAGCCACAGGCGATACTGGAGCTACAGGTGATGAAGGAGCAACAGGAGCAACAGGACCCACAGGAAGTACAGGAATGACCGGCATAACTGGAGCGACAGGGGCAACCGGAATGACGGGCATCACTGGAGCGACAGGAGATGAAGGACCAACAGGCGCTACGGGCGCAACCGGGTCGACCGGGTCAACAGGGCCCACAGGAAGTACAGGAGCGACGGGGGCAACGGGAGATGAAGGAACGACAGGTGCAACGGGTGCAACTGGAGGCGTAGGTGCCACGGGAGCCACAGGAGCTACGGGTGCAACTGGGGGAACAGGAGCCACTGGGGCGACAGGTTCTTTTGCGCCAACCTACGGTCAGATCTATAACAATACGGCGCGAAAAATTGATTCGGGTGATAGCATTATTTTTAATAACAATGGAATTTTGGTAGGGATGACGCACATTGTGAACTCTACGGATCTCATTGTAACGACTGCTGGAGATTATAATGTGGTGTACGAGGTTCTGACTAGAACTTATGGTATAGATTCTTCACTGAATAGCGCTTATGCCGTTTTTGTGAATGGCGTTGTTCAGCCTACTACGCAATATGGGATTCATGCTGATGAGGGTATAAGTCTAGATCGTTTAATGACGGGTTCGGCGATCATAACGATACCAGCAATGGGAATTGTCACATTAAGAAACGTTGGGGTAACGGACGATATTCTTCCAGACAACGTGGATGGTGTGACGGTTATTAATGCTTCTCTCCGATTGATCAGATTAAGTTAAGTTAAATCCTCGCATGAAAAAAGCGACCCCTACGGGGGTCGCTCCGCTCATTTCCGTATTACTTCGCTGCGTCGTAACGTTTGCTAACTTCGTTCCAGTTAACTACGTTCCAGAAAGCTGCGATGTAGTCAGGGCGTTTGTTTTGGTAGTTCAGGTAGTAAGCATGCTCCCAAACATCAAGACCAAGAACCGGCGTTTCGCCTTCCATGATCGGGCTGTCTTGGTTCGGCAAGCTGTATACTTTCAATTTGCCAGCTTTGTCAACAGCTAGGAAAGCCCAGCCAGAGCCAAAACGTGTCGTTGCAGCAGCAGCGAAATCTGCTTTGAATTTATCAAAGCCGCCAAGCTCGCTGTCAATTGCAGCTGCTAGTGCGCCTGTAGGTGCGCCGCCAGCTTCTGGTCCGATTGTTTCCCAGAATAGGGAGTGGTTAGCGTGTCCGCCACCATTGTTGCGAACTGCTGTACGGATATCTTCAGGAAGGCTGTTAAGGTCAGCGATCAAGTCATTAAGAGATTTGTCATGAAGAGCTGGATGTTTGTCCAAAGCTGCGTTCAAGTTAGTTACATAAGCGTTATGGTGACGATCGTGATGAATCTCCATAGTTTTTGCGTCGATGTGCGGCTCAAGAGCTTCGTTTGCGTACGGAAGAGCTGGTAGTTGATGTGCCATTGAATAAATACCTCCTAAAAATTATGTAGTTTCAATTTCATTATGAAGGAACACAGCTAATAAAGCAACATTTGTGTTTACTAAGTCGGTAGTCCCTTATATACCGCGACGTTCCATTTCTCGTGTGATTTGATTGTGCATGGCTGTATCTTGCTCATGAAGGTAGGGAGATAAGTCGCTCATGGTTCGGTGGAGTTGAAGTAACTCGATTTCGGTCCATTCTTCCGGTTTCTTGGTGCTTAAAAACTGAAAGTCCGGAATTTCCCGAGGGTACTCGTGTGCTGTTAGTTCATGATCAAGTTCGTTATCTGACATCGATCTCACCTCTTTCTGATTGGAATATCCTCCTATAAGATGGTGTTTTTTCACGTATCTCATACATGCTTTATAGGGTTTCGCCCATATTCTTTATTTTCGTCTTTACGTGTATGCGTACATCAGCTTCCGAGAACGCGTGACCCCACTCATCCTGTACCTGCTCCCAAACCTTGAATTGATAGGCGCGTGCATATAGGCCAAGTCCTATGGGATCAACTTCATGCTCTTGCATTTTGTTTACTAGAGATTTCATTTGCGTTTCTAGCTGTTGATTGATCTCGACTTCAAGCTTAGGTGAATCATTCCTCACATCGAAGGTGAAAGGTTTATCAGTCAATTGAATAGGGATAGAGCATTGGATATCAAAAACGAACTTATTATGCTCGAAGGAGACTTTCACGTCCCTTTTGATACTTAACACATAGAAACTGAGCGCGCCTGTTTCAAAGAACGAATCTCCTTTCTCTTCTGGCAGCTTGACAGTAAAGGATAGAGCACCATTTTTCTCCTTTTGCAGCATGTGAAGAAGTTGGTTCTCTGTATTGTTAATGGTGTAGACATACTTTCCTTTTTTACTCAAAAGCAATGTGCCCGTTGCCACAACTTCCGTATCCTTGCGGAGGTCAGTTAAGTAAGGTGTGATTCCTTTCTCATACATTTGCCGATGAAGGTCAAATAATGTGGTGACTTGTACCAAGTTACGCATATGAGCAGTATCTAGGAGTTTGGCAATATGCATGGATAGTCTCCGTTTATCGGCTGGAGCAAAGTTAATAATCTCCTCGACAGAGCCCTCAACAGCGATCACTCTGGCCGTTTCAGATGTTTTGGGGTCACGATAGAAGACATCCAGCAGCTTAAACCAATCGTCATGTGCCAAGATGCGTTTGCTTATGAGCACATTTTGGATTTTACCAGCGCTAACAAGTGCCGAAGCGCGCGTGTCAAATTCGTTTCGGCTATCCCTTAAGTTAATCGCGGTTACTTTGGTAACTTCATTTTTTTCTTTGGCTTCCTTGTTAAAAACTGGGCTTGATGCATAAATGATGAGGTTATTATCTTTATCCAAATCCAACCCGACCATGAGGACAAGTGACACATTTTCTAAAGGCATTTGATCTTTACAGCTGGATATCCCAATGAAGAAAGCGAAAAGCGGAAATAAAATAAGGCTTGTACGCATCGGTTTCATGGGGAAGACCTCCTTAATCGACGCATGCCTATAAGAATGGCCCACAAGAGCGGCGGTAAAACAAAAGCGATTCCGATTCCGATATTCTGAACAACATCTCTTAAACGCATACTTTCATTCCAACCAGGTCTCCAAACCCATGTGACACCTACTACAAGGGTAAGTATGAGAAGGATGTGCAGTCGAGGCTGTCCTTTGAGCCCAAGTTTCTGTGTACAAATAACGGCAGCATATAGAACAGGAAGGAATGTTCTTATGATAATCAGCAAATAGATGGAGAGGATTAAAATATCAAAGCGTTCCAGAAAACGGAACTCAAGGATTTTAAATAATGAGATGAGCGTATTATGGTATTGTGTGATCTCGTCTGGACTGAAATTGACAAAAGCAAGTAAAGTAAACAGCATGTAAACAAAAAAAGAAGTTGAATTCGCAATTAAGATGCCGAGGGAAGCTGAACTTTTTTTTTCTAAGTAGGGATATAGAAAGAAGGCAATTTCAAACCCGACAAAAGACAGGATGTTGGTTCTTAGCGTTTGTAATATGGGTATCCAGCCATGTTTCAGGATGGGAAGCAAATGAATCCATTGCGCATGTTTGAATAAATAGAGGGAAGTTAAAATTAAGCCGATGGAAAGAAAAAGGATGATTTCCGAATAGCGGCCAATGATGCGGAATCCACCTCTGGCAATCATATAAGCGGGAAGAAGGAAAAGCAGCATGAGTATAGAGACATTCGTTTGCTGCATAATCCAATTCTGAACTAACAGCCCCATACGATTATAAATTAAGAAGATATAGAGGAGGAAATAGCCGACAAACATAACCATTCCTACTTTTCCAACCCATTTTCCAAAGTAGTGATGCAGTAAATCAATAATCGTGCCATTGGGGTGATACCTCATAATTTGAATGATAATCAGGCTGCTGACGATAGAAATAAGCCATCCGATGATGAGAACAATCCACCCGTCGGTTCCGCAGCCCCTCGCAAGATCGCCAGGCAGAGGGATAAGGCCAATGCCAAGTTGAACACTGTGAATAATCAAAATATATTGAAACAGTGTAATCTGATTGCCTTTGCCTGGAATCATGAAGAGTCGTCTCCTTCCTTTTTCATACTGCCATACCGACGTTTTTGAAGCGTTCGTACACTTTTAGGACGGTGAACCATTTTTTTGAGTGGCAAGCGGACGAAAACATCCTTCCAGTCGGCCATTCGCAGCGGTGCTATAGGCGTGCTGTATGCTTCCCCAAGTGATTTTAAACTAATGAGGTGAGCCAGTATGACCATGGCACCTGCGATAATTCCAATGATTCCATATAAGGATGCAAGGGTCATCATCGGAAAGCGAATTAAACGAACGGAAGCCGCCATATCATAATTAGGGAGAATGAAAGAGGCGACAGCCGTAGAGGCAACTACGACGACCATGAGATTGCTCACGATGCCAGCTTCAACCGCTGCTTGCCCAATGACGATACCTCCTACAATCCCAACAGTTTGGCCAACCGGCGCAGGAAGACGGATGCCAGCCTCTCTTAACATTTCGAGCATAATCTCCATGATGAGTGCTTCAATGAAAGGCGGAAAGGGAACCGCCGAACGAAACTCTCCAATGGATAGAATCAAGTCCAAGGGAATTAGTTCATGATTGTATGAAATGCAGGCGATATAAAATGCCGGAAGAAAAGCAGCGATAATACAAGCGAAGAAACGAAGCAGTCGAAAGAAGGTAGCTACGGGCCAACGCGTACTGTAATCATCAATGCCCTGGAAGAAAGCAGCTAGGCCAACGGGGGCAATCAATACACTCGACGATCGATCTACGACGACACAGTATCTGCCTTGCAGGAGTTGAGAAGCGGCCGTATCTGGTCTCTCGGTTGTAATCATTTGCGGGAATAAGGAGAAGGGGTTGTCTTCAATTAACTCCGCAAGCTCCCCTGTATTTAAGATACAATCGATTTGCAAGCTGGAGATGCGGCGCTCTAATTCAAGACGCATCTCTGGCAATGCAATATCTTCTAAATACAAGATGGAAACTTTACTTTTGGTCCTATTCCCGACATAAAGTTCTTTAATCTTAAGCTCACGGCTGGAGATGTATCGACGAATTAAGGCAATATTTTGACTTCCGGTTTCAATAAAGCCTTGATGTGCACCTTTCAGTGAGGCTTCAATTTGGGAATCTTCAATGGCTCGCTGTGGCCAGCCTTGGGTTTCTAAGGAAAAGGCATGGGCTTGGCCATCAATAAAAAGAATACTGTAGCCTCGCAAAACTGAATTTTCTACGCTTTCCCATGAAAGGAGGCTTTTGATTTGTCCTAAGGCGACAGGCAATTCGTCTCTGTCATCCTCAGTCGTGTAAAACATGAGTTCGTGGAGGACGTTGTTATTGATGGCGTTTTTATCCACTAGCCCATCTAGATAGACAAGAGCTGCTGGCGCTCCTGATTGTTTATAAGTAAACGTGCGAACGATTAAATCAGGCGTATCGCTGAAAATCGTGGCGAGGTGCTCTATATTTGCCAGTAGGTTAGGGGAAATTTCGGCGATTTCTGGTGCAGGTGCTTCCAGATCATGCTCTGAGCTGATCTCGATCAACCGAGATGCGGTCTTAAATAATCGGCGGATTAATTCCATGTGCACCATCCCATAAATTCTCAATTTCATGATGCTGTCTTTCATTGTTCCTTGACTTACGATATTTTATGCGCATTCAAGTCTGATGCACATGGTGCTAGGAGAGGTCTTACGAACTAAGCATATTGTGTGGTAATTTGTTGAAAACGCTTGCATTTAAGCGCTTTCAAGAGAAAAAACGAAAAAAACAAAGTTTTTTGTGAATTTCACCACATTTTTAGCAGGATTTCGAGTTTTTTTGTCGTATTTACTTCTTTACCAGAAAATTAATCTCTACAAATTAATATGGAATTGGGAGAGAACCGTATGCATGTTCGTTCATTTCAGCTAGGTGATACCTCTTCGGTTAAAGAACTTCTAGAAGACGTTCTGTCGGAAACCTGCTATGAGGAGACGATTGAAGCCTTCGCTCGTCAGCTATCGTGGGACACGGAGCTCGTATTAATCGCTCAGGAAGAAGAGCAAGTCGTAGGCATGATTATCGGCACGATTGATAATAACAATGGCTACTACTATAGGATCGCAGTCGCAACAGCATATCAACGTAAGGGTATTGGCAAAGCTTTGATCGAGGCAATGAAGCAGCGGTTTCTCGGGCGGAATGTAAAGAAAATTATGGTGACCGTAGATGTTCACAATGAAATGGTGCTGCCTGTGTATGAGTCCGCTGGTTATAGCGCAGATGACTTTTCCAGAGCAGCTCATCGGCTGAGTATTGTAAAGAAAGTAAGCGTCTAGTCGTTTACTTGGGGCATAATCCATAAATAAATAGGTTTGCCTTAAAGGAAGCATATCTGTGCCGCCATTGCAATTGGGGGTCAGATATGCTTTTCTTAAAATATGAGAAAAATTTCTAATCGATTTACTTCGAATCAGAAGGTAAGATAGTCATAGTTTCGTACGTTACGGCAGCCATTTACAGAGGAGCTTTGAACATGAATAATTTCACGCCGTATGTGATAAAAAGCTTCAAACACGACGGGCACCTACATCGCATGTGGTTGACGAATTGGCGGGTTCCTCCTGAAATGCTCCATGAAGAGCATCAGAAACAAGGCATGATGGTGTTCATCAATAGCCAGACTAAGATTCAAGAGGCGGACGGCAAGGAATGGGTCAGTCGCATTCCAGGAGTTTCTTTCTTTATTCCGAAAATGTGGTTTAACATCGTGGCACTTATGGAGGAGACCGGTGTGCGTTATTACTGTAATGTCGCCTCTCCCTTGTATGTGAATCAGCACATCCTTACCTATATTGACTATGATTTGGATGTTATTCGCTTGCCGGATCGGACCGTACATATTGTAGATCAAGAAGAATATGAGCGTCACAAACTCGTGTATCATTACTCGCCGCTTGTCGATACGAAAGTGAAGGCAGGACTTGCAGCGCTGCTCGCGCTAGTGAATGCGGACAAGCCTCCTTTTCAAGATGACTTGGTGATCCATTATTATGAACAATGGGAAAAGTTTAAGAGTGGAGGCGGTTGAATGAGCTTCTTCGTAGAACGAGAAGATTCGAATAAAGCAGTTTCTGCGCAAGGGCATGTACAAGAAACGAAAAGTTTTACGCATGAGCTGTGGGATTGGACGAAATCCATTCTCGTAGCTCTTCTTGTTGTTATCCTCGTTCATCAATTCGGCTTCAACCTTTCGACGGTTCGTGGTCATTCGATGGATCCGACACTCCGGGAAGGTGAGTGGCTGTTTGTGAATAAAGCCATCACGTATCTGAAGGCACCGAAGCGAGGAGACATCGTTATTCTGGAGGAGCCGGAGAAGTTGGCGTTACCCCGACACCCGTTGCTGGTCAAAAGGGTGGTTGCAGTCGCCGGCGATGAGGTTCAGGGTCGTGCAGGGGTACTATACGTAAACGGTGACAAAGTGACGGAGCCGTATGCGGATACGCCCATCGAAGATGGAGACTTTGGACCGACAGTTGTCGGACAAGGACAAATCTTCGTCATGGGCGATAATCGCCATCGATCGGCGAGTGCGGATAGCCGCATGTTCGGGGTGATACCGACCAGTCTTGTCCAAGGTCGGGCGGAATTTGTGCTTTGGCCGTTCGAGATGGCCGGAAAGCTATAAGTGTAACTATACTAGTGGAATGAAGAGAGAGGTGAGCGGGTTGACGGTTTCCCTGGCAGCGCATATAGATTGGCGACAATTGCAACAAGAGATCGTGGAAGCCGCGCCCTCTCTTGGGATAGATAAGATCGGCTTCACCTCCGCGGAGCCATTTCACGCATTGAAGGATATCCTTCTCCGCCACAGGGAGAAGGGCTTCGAATCCGGCTTCGAGGAGCCGGATATCGAGAAGCGGGTCCACCCCGAGCTGAGCTTCGACGCACCGCGGTCGATTATATCGATCGCGGTCGCGTACCCGTCGAAACTGGCCAACCCGCCCCGATCCGAGCCGGGGGCGTATCGGGGCATGATCTCGCGCTCCTCGTGGGGGAGCGACTACCACGACGTGCTTCGCGATCGGCTCGCGAAGCTGGAAGCCTTCATCGCCCAGCGCGTGCCGGGGGCGAGATTACAAAGCATGGTCGACACCGGTGCCCTCGTCGACCGCGCCGTAGCCGAACGTGCCGGCATCGGCTGGAGCGGCAAAAACTGCGCCGTCATCACCCCCGAATGGGGATCGTGGGTATATTTGGGCGAAATGATCACGAACATCCCATTCCAATCCGATATATCTATCATGGACCAATGCGGAGACTGCACCATTTGTATCGATGCCTGTCCCACAGGGGCGCTAGTCGGCCCAGGGCAGCTCAATTCGAGTCGCTGCATCTCCTTCATCACACAGACCAAAGGGTATGTGGATGACGAGTACAAACGTAAAATCGGCAACCGACTTTATGGCTGTGATACGTGCCAGGTCGTTTGTCCGAAGAACAAGGGGATGAACTGGACGCATCATCCCGAGCTTACGCCTGACCCCGAGAAGGTCAAGCCGCTGCTCATTCCCTTGCTCACGATGTCGAACAAGGATTTCAAAGAGCAGTACGGACGCATCGCTGCGTCCTGGCGGGGCAAAAAGCCGATCCAGCGCAACGCGATCATCGCGCTCGGGAATTTCAAGGACCGCAGCGCGGTGCCGGTCCTGAGCGAGCTGCTGCGGAGCGATCCTCGCCCGGAGATCCGGGCTACCGCAGCGTGGGCTTTAGGGCGAATCGGCGGTGAGGAAGCTTTCGCCGCGTTAGAGCGAGCTGCTGCGACGGAGCAAGAACCACAGGTGCAGCAGGATCTAGAGAAGGCCATCGCAGCACAGAACGGCCAAGCAGTGGCCGTACAGGAGGAATAAGATGAAGTTGCCTCAGGAGATCCAGATGCTTTCTTATACGGAGATGGATTCTCCGATCGGTCCTCTTGTTCTCGTGGCATCCCCACAAGGGTTGTGTAAGGTGGAGTTCGGCAGTTATGAGAACAACCGAGCGCAACGTGAGCAATGGGCTAGCCGTTGGTATGGTCAGTATGAATTCAAAGAGAGTGCCGAGCAATTGGCATCTATCGCGCAGCAGTTGACGCAGTATTTTGGCGGAGAACGCGAGGACTTTGAAGGAGAAATAGACTTACACGGAACGGATTTCCAAAAGCGTGTGTGGCAAGCGTTACGAACCATCCCCTATGGAGAGACAGCGTCCTATAAGCACATTGCTGAAGCGATTGGTTCTCCGAAGGCTGTAAGAGCTGTAGGCGGCGCGAATAATCAAAATCCTATTCCCGTCATCATTCCGTGTCATCGTATTATTGGCGCGAACGGCGATCTTGTAGGCTATGGCGGAGGGCTTCCGACCAAAGTGCACTTATTAGATTTGGAACAAATGAGACAACGAACACGGCTAACCTAGACGTTTAACAACTACAACATGTGGAGTGAATCCTATGAAATATGTACATTTGGATTCTGTGGAGCCTGGTCAATATCTGGGACGTACGATTTACGCCAGTAATGGGGCTATTTTGCTTTCGGAGAATGTGCAATTAACCGTATTTATGATCAATACGCTGAATCGAATCGGTGTGACGATGATTTATATCAAGGACCCGAACCTAGCGGATGTGGAAATTCCGGAGATCCTTTCGGATGAGACGAAGCGGCTTGTGATGACCCAAATGGGCCAGACATTCGCGGCGATTCAGTCGGGTAAAGAGTTTAATTCGCGCAACGTCAGCATGACCATTAATACGCTGCTGGACGAGATTATGAAGAACCGAGATGTCCTTGTGCAGTTGAATGATATTCGGTCTCAGGACAATCAGATGTACATCCATGCCATGAACGTGTGTATGATGTCCGTGCTGATTGGGATGAATGTGGGGATGAATGCGACACAGCTGAAAGAATTGGCCATAGGCGCACTTCTGCACGATATAGGCAAAGTGGAGTTATTAACCGACGATGAGTCGGAGGATCCGCGTAGACATCATACCTGGCGTGGGTTTGAGTTGTTGAAAAGCAAGCGTGAGTTCAGTCTGCTTATTGCACATGTAGCCTTCCAGCATCATGAGGAATTAAATGGAGCGGGTGTTCCTAGGGGGCTCATGAGTGAGGACATACATCTCTATGCTAAAATAACTGCCGTTGCCAATATGTACGACAACTTGCTCTTTGATATGTCATCGGGGAGCCGCAAGCTGCCGCATGAAGCTTGTGAATATATGCTGGCGCTCGCGGAGACGAAGCTGGATCGTGATGTTTTGATCCAATTTTTGAAAATTGTCTCGATCTATCCAACAGGTACATCGGTTCGATTAACGAATCGCGAGACTGGCGTTGTCGTTGGTCAGCACAGAGGGCTTCCTACGCGGCCGATTATTCGGATTGTGAAGCAGGATGCGACGGATAAAGTACTGGAGATCAAAGAAATCGATCTAGCAAAGGAAACCACTTTGTTCATTGAGCAGGTACTTTAATTTGTAAACCGTTGAACAGTAATGATATGATAGAACAAGCATTCTATTCTAAATAAGTACAAGCAGGGGGCACAGGTTATGTGGAGTTATATCATTCCCATTCTCACATTGATTGCTGGTTTGGTTGGCGGATTCTTTATTGGTGTATTCTATCTAAAGAGACAACTGGAATCCATGCAGAACAATCCTGAGATGCTGGCCAAAATGGCGAAGCAAATGGGCTACAACATGAATAAACAACAATTGAATAAAGCACAACAAATGATGAAGAACCAGAACTTCAATCAAAAACGGAAATAAGAATTAGGGTGGAGTGGTAGAGAAGATGGCATCCATCGACTATAAAAATGAGTTAGTTGCGGAAAATCGCGAGCAGATTGAGAAGCATGTTCGTGAGATTTTGCGTTTAATTGGTGAAGATGTAGATCGCGAAGGTTTATTGGACACACCAGCACGTGTCACGCGCATGTATGAGGAAATATTCGCAGGTTATGCAGCGGATCCTCGGGAAGTTCTAGGGGTTACCTTCGATGAGCAGCATGAAGAGCTGGTTATCATCAAAGATATCGTCTACTACAGCCAGTGCGAGCACCATATGGCCCCTTTCTTTGGCAAAGTTCATGTCGGTTACCTCCCAAGCGGTAAAGTAGCGGGTCTTAGCAAATTTGCCCGGTTGGTTGATGTCGTAACACGCAAGTTGCAAGTACAAGAACGCATTACTTCTGAAATTGCTGACATCCTATTTGATGTGCTGAAGCCGCATGGTGTTATGGTTGTCGTTGAAGGCGAGCATATGTGTATGTGTGCAAGAGGCGTGAAGAAATACGGCAGTCAAACCGTAACTTCCGCAGTACGCGGCTCCTTCCGTAAAGACGCTACACTGCGTTCGGAATTTCTATCCCTATTAAAATAATAAGAGCACCGGGGAATGTGCACAAAGACAATGGTCTTGTGCATCATTCCCTTTTTTCACTTGTGCGAGAACTTATGCTTGTTGGGGCATGGAGAATATAGTATCCTTTTAAATTAATAATCTTGCTGCATCGGGAGTTCGAATAGTGTCTATCGTACATGCTCTCGCATAAACTGATAGCAGTGTGAGGAACGCTTGAACAGCAGGATACAGATGAGAACGGCGCCCTACAGCGCTAGAGGGCTAGAGGAGGCAAGCATATGAACAACATACGGAAATTTCGGCCTGGTGAGGCAGCTTCCTCAAAATGGAGTGAAGAACGCGATGAGTTTGAACGGGATTATGCGAGGTTGATTCAATCGCCAACCTTTCGGCGTCTACAAGGGAAGTCTCAAGTGTTCGGAGCTGGCTCGGGAGATTACTATCGGACACGTCTGACCCACTCCTTGGAGGTCGCGCAGATTGCTCGGGAAGTTGCGAAGCGTTTGGAACGGACCAATCCTTTTTTAAGCAAAAGAGAGCATCCAGGTCTGATCATCGATCCGACCGTGGTCGAATGTGCATCGATTGCGCATGACTTTGGCCATCCACCTTTTGGACATAAGGGCGAAGAAGTACTTAACCATATCCTCATGAAGGATCATGGCTTGAAATATGAGGGCAATGCGCAAAACTTCCGAATTCTCATGTTTCTAGAAAAGCGAGCGGGCAGCGAGAGCGGCCTAGACCTGACGGCGGCTGTGCTTCTAGGTATCAATAAGTATCCTTTTTTGATCGAGGAAGAGGGGCGACTCAAGGGTGTCTATGGGGCAGAGTGGGACGTCATTCAGGAGCTGCGTGACATTTGGAAAATGCCTGTGGGCTGCTCCACATTGGAAGCGCAATTGATGGACCTCTGCGATGATATTGCGTATTCTACGCACGATATCGAGGATGGCATTCGAGCAGGCAAAATCCAAATGAACGCTACCTTCTTCGAGGATCAACGCTTAATTCGACATCTTGTGATGGAGATACTGAATGACCCCAATCAGCATAAGTTCGGATGGGAACAGGTTGATATTGAACAAATGGTGCGCCGCGTGTTGCACGATTATTTGGAGCAATGGGAGCTCATCTTTGCAGAATGCAACCGTGAGGAATCACGGACGCGGAGAGAGATGAAGGCGCGCTGGGTCAGCTCTTTTGCTTCGAGGCTGGATATTATTGACGACACGGATCGCGGTTGGAAGAAAGTCGCCCTCGTCAAAGACGGTGCGGAGGACATGGATCTGCTACGCACGATGGAAATTCTCAAGAAGCTAGCGTGGGTTACGCTGATTAAGGATTTCCGAGTCTTGCGCTTGCAAAAGCGGAGCGAGATCATCGTTGAGCGACTATGGGATAGCTTCATCCATAAGGACAAAGGACAGTGGATCATCCCGACGGACTGGATCGATAGCTACGAGCGGCGAAGCAGCAACAGCAATTGGAGCTGGCCGCGCTTTGTCGCGGACTACATCTCGGGCATGACCGACGCCTACGCGGAGAAGGTCTATGCGGAGCTGTTTGCGAGTAAATCCGGCTCGATTTATGAGATGGATTGAGTGAGTGGGAACAAACAGGCGATTAAAGGGAGCGTTAGCATTTATGCGACGCTCTTTTTTGGCTTTTGGCGAAGGGGGAGCTGTTTGCTCGTGCTGTAACTCGAATATTTCGAGTTACAGAGGCAGTGAGGCTGCTTTTTCATGCTGTAACTCGAATATTTCGAGTTACGGAGGCAGCAGCGCTGCTTTTTCATGCTGTAACTCGAATATTTCGAGTTACGGAGGCAGTGAGGCTGCTTTTTCATGCTGTAACTCGAATATTTCGAGTTACGGGGGCAGCGAGGCTGCTTTTTCATGCTGTAACTCGAATATTTCGAGTTACGGAGGCAGTAGCGCTGCTTTTTCGTGCTGTAACTCGAATATTTCGAGTTACGGGGCAGCAGCGCTGCTTTTTCGTGCTGTAACACGAATATTTCGAGTTACAGAGGTAGCGGTGCAGCTTTTTCATGCTGTAACTCGAATATTTCGAGTTACGGAGGCAGCGGCGGTGCCTGCTAAAACGCAAAAAAATACCGACCTCATGAGAGGTCGATTTTATAGGGAGGAGGGAATACCAGCGTTAACGTGCTCGGATGCGGCCGGTGGTTCGATGCTGCTGAGGAAGTCCAGGGTGCGGCTCACATACGTTTTAGGCTCAGCACGGTACAGAAGCTCATGCTGCGCGTTAGGAAGAATCCATAGCTTAGAGGCGCTATTATGCTGCTGTTTGAACATTGTCTCGACTAAGACATGGGGAGCTTTATTATCATTGGTGCCGTGAATCATAAAGATGGGCATCTCATAAGACGTTGTGGTTACTTTGGTGTAGGGAACGTCCTTCAAGCTTACGCCATTTAAGAGAGGGAAGAAGAGACGGACAAGCGGCAGAGAAGGGTATTTAGGCAAGTGTACGATTTGATTAATATTTTGATAAAGGGTGTCCGAGTTCAGTAGAAATGTACTGTCTAGGATCATCCCTGAAATATCCCCTTTTTGCTGTAGAGCTGTCTGCAAGGCAGTACCTGCCCCCATAGAAAAGCCCCAGATATAGATCGAACCGCCAGTGGACTGCTTGATGTAATCAATGGCTCCGAGCAGTTCCTTGGATTCTTGAACGCCGCCAGTCATAAGGCGAGCACTGTTCGTATTGACGTAGCCATAGTCGAACATGAGAACGTTGTACTGCTTTTTATGAAGCTCACGGGCCAAGGTGTAGAGAGGCACCCAAAGTTCTTCACGATTTCCGCCATAGCCATGAGAGAAAATAACGGTTTTACTTGATTCAGCAGCTGGGATGAACCAGCCATTCAAAATAGCTTTACCATTTTGACTTGGGAAGGACACATCGGTGTAAGGTAGTCGAACAGCCTTCATTGGATTCGAATGCAAAGGCTCAATGTTAGGTCTTGCTAAGTTCCAAGCTATATACGCATGGAAAATGAGCATGATGGAGGTGCAGACCAGCAATAAGGCCAAAAGTATTGTGGTGATTAGTCTTTTTCTACGTAAAAAAGGTTGTGTGATCACCTGGTCAAGCGTGGGTTGAAGTGATCCTGTTACAGGATTTAGAGTGGTTGTAGACATCGTTAAAGCCTCCCTCCATGATGAATGTGTATGTGTAATGCCGCTAGGTAGTGGTGTAAACTTAGAAGGGAGAGTTAATTATTTAAATATTCTGAAAAGTATTTCTATACTCTTATAGTATTATGAATGCGCTTTCAAGTCAATGTGGATGCGGCATTTGTAAGCCTTTTGTAACGGTTCTGTAATAATGGGAAAATGAGGTGTTTGACCTTTACGGTTCCATCTAGTTTGGTTATACTGGACATAACAAGGTTTCATATAGTGAAACAGTTTGGCTCATGGAAAGTGGTGTTCATGGATGGAAGATGGCAAGCTGACCGTGCGTGCTGTTGAGCGCGCTTTAGATATTTTGCTTTGTTTTACCGGGGCATCGGAGTTGACGCTAACCGAGATTGCTACACGTGCTCAGCTTCATAAAAGCACGGTGCACCGCCTTCTAGCCTCACTAGAAGGCAAGGGCTTCATCATGCGCGATGAAGCGACAGATAAGTATCGACTCGGCTACCGTTTATGGGAACTGTCCGCCAACTTGTCCAAAGAGGGCGATCCAGGCATCATCCTGCTTCCGGAGATGGAACGACTGCGCGATGTCCTCGGCGAGACGATCTCACTGTACGTGCAAGACGGCCTGGAGCGCGTGCGCATCCAAGCTGTGCAGAGCAACCATGCCATTCGCCGTGTTGCCCCTGTAGGGGCGCGAATGCCGCTTTACGTCGGCGCCTCGAGCAAGGTGCTCGTCGCCTTTGCTGAGCCAGGGCTGCTGGAGCAGCTGCTAACCTCGGCCGATTGGCCGACGGGGTTAGGCACGCAGGCGTACCTGCAGCAGCTCAGCGATACAAGGCGCGCGGGCTTCGCCACGAGCGTCGAAGAGCGCGAACCCGGCGCGGCGGCTGTGTCCGCGCCGATCCTTGACCGCGGCGGCCGACTGGTGGCCGCGCTGGCGGTCTCGGGTCCAGCAAACAGGCTCACGCTGGAGCTGATGCAAGAGCAGGCGCCGACGATTATGGAGGCGGCGAGGCGGATGGGAACGATGCTGCGTTAAGCGGCATCGTTTTTTTGTTGGCGAGGGAGCTCCTCACCAAAAACCTGCAAAACTACACCCTTTTTCCACGCTACTCTCACCAAAAATACAAAAACCTGCGAAACTACATCTATTCAACAAAAAAATCACCCAAATCCGATGAAGTCTCCAAAATACCTGCATAATCTCCTAGGCCCCCTAATGAAACTGGAGTCTTCCTACCCATTTTATTAGAATAGGGATAAGGGAGATGATCCGGTATGGGGAAAAGGTTAAAAGAAGAAGAGCGTCTTAAA
>NZ_JCAUAR010000024.1:0-73121 GCF_059692055.1 Paenibacillus sp. J31R109
GATGGCGGAAGGGATCCACGCGTTCCCATCTCGAACACGACCGTTAAGCCTTCCAGCGTCGATGGTACTTGAACCGCAGGGTTCTGGGAGAGTAGAACGTTGCCAAGCAATTGAAAGAGCCTTACTTGGATTATTCCAAGCAAGGCTCTTTTTTGCATTAATTCGTGACCGGAGACTACCCATGTTATGGTTAGCTGGATTTCCTACTGCTAATTTCGAGATTTTCTTACTTCTAGCCCAAAATCAACGAAATTAGCGGGAGAAAACTCATCTATATATCGTTACTGTAAGTAACAAGATGTTTCCTTGCTCGAAATTTTCACTAACCCGCTCTTGCGGTAAGGTTGGAGACGAAATAGCATCCAAAGCCTCGGGATCAGCATCCAGCAGTGGAATATGGTCAGGTGAACCAGCCACGTGCCTGGTATCCACGGATATAAGATAAGGATCAATGCCAGCCCAATGGAGAACAGGTGAACCTGTACTTTGGTGACGAGACGGACGGAGGCATTGCCTTCAGGCAAGAAACCTGACCAGAAGATACCGAAGCGGTAAGACCAACCTCGCATCGCCATGCCAATGGTAAAGTGGAAATAAGCGCGAATAAGCAAAGTGTGAAAAATGAGCACAAGTGGGTAACTTACAAGCAGCGGAAGCCAATGGCTGGAGTCAAATTTATAGAAGACTATCAGAATTAGAGATGTATAATAGAGAACTATTTTATATATAGAGTGATAAAATCGCTTCATTAAAGTATAGCTATAAATCGTAGATTCTTTGGATAAGTTGGATTCTTGTTTGATTGACATATACTAGGACCTCCGCACCGCGGTAACGCGTTATGTTTGTATTATCGGCATTTCCCTTCCAAAATATGAGCGTTTAGCTAGTTTAGGAGAATCGCGAATCGGACATACTAGTCGTAAAAGATCGTGGGGTGATCATATGGAGGAGAACCGGTTTGGACTGTGTATGATTTGCGAGCAGCAACGAGTTGGCGGGATTCACATTGTTACAGCATTCATTTGTGATGACTGTAGTAAAGAAATCGTCAAAACGAACGTGTCTGATCAGAAGTATTCGTTTTATGTGAGTCAGATGAAGAAGGCATTTTACATGGGGAATTCGAGACAGTACATGAATTAAGAGGAGAAGCTTCTTTTACAGAAGCTTTTTTTGTTTTTTTGTCGCCAATCCACTACTATAGAAGGGTAAATCGAAAATTAGTGGCTCACGAAGCTCGAGGAGTTTGATCTGTTTGTGCAGCGAACATTTAGATAAGGCTCGAGCCCCGCTATATGAGGCTATGGTTGCCCATCACGATAAGAAGTCTATTAGCTTACATGTACCAGGTCATAAATCAGGCCAGGGGCTATTGGAAGAAGGAAATGTGTTTCTACAATCGGTCATGTCCATTGATTATACAGAAATTACAGGCCTGGATGATTTGCATCATCCAGAGGGTGTGATTAAGGAGGCGGAGCAGCTCGCGGCGGCGTGCTTTGGCGCGGAGGAGACGTATTTTCTCATTGGCGGGAGCACGGTTGGTAATGTAGCGATGATCGGAGCTGTTTGTCAGCGTGATGATCTGATACTTGTCCAAAGAAATGTACATAAGTCGGTCATTCATGGGCTCATGCTGGCAGGTGCTCAAGCGGTATTCTTAGCGCCAGAAGTTGATTTAGAGACCGGAGCTGCAACTTGCTTACATATTGAGGATGTTAGAAGGGCGTTGGAACTGTATCCGACTGCAAAGGCATTATTGATAACAAATCCTACTTATTATGGTGTCGGCACGGAATTAAAGCCTTTCGCGGATCTGATGCATGAGACAGGAAAACTGCTGTTAGTAGATGAAGCGCATGGTGCGCATTTCGGCTTTCATGAGGAGGTACCAGCTTCCGCATTATCCCAAGGGGCAGACGCTGTTGTGCAGTCTACGCATAAGATGCTGACTGCAATGACGATGGGGGCGATGCTCCATGTACAGGGTCCAAGGATCGATAGAAAGGCAATCCAACGTTTGTTGGCGATGCTTCAAAGCTCAAGTCCTTCCTACCCGATTATGGCATCGCTGGACTTAGCGAGAAAGCGGATGCACACGGAAGGTCATGTTTGGTTGGGACAAGGACTCCAGATCATGAAGGAATTTCGAGAAGGGGTAGATGCCCTGCAAAGCCTTCGTTACTATCCACAGACATATTCGGAGTCAAGCGGCAGGAGAGCCGTCGAAACGACGGATCCTTTTAAAATAGCGATCTATGATCCCAATCACCGTATATCGGGAGCTGAGCTCAAGGATAGGTTAGAAGCCGAAGGCTGTTTTGTAGAGATGACAGATGGCTATCTGGTTTTACTCGTTTTTTCCCCTGCTACCCGCAGAGAGGATATGCTTCATGTTCTACACGTTTTGAGCAACATTTGTTTGGACATCAGGGACGATAAGCAGGAACTTCAGGCGCCCATCTCGAATATAATTAAATTACCCACCTACGCACCCATCTCCTCGCCAATACGGTTTGACCATCGCACTGTGTTTCAAGCAACGACTCGCGTGGTTAATATGGAGGAAGCAATAGGGCAGCGCTCAGGTGATATGGTAATTCCTTATCCGCCTGGTATTCCTTATTTATATCCAGGTGAAATCATTACGGTTTCTGTAGCCGAGGCACTTGTATTTTTGGCTAGCCAGGGCATCAGGTTCCAAGGAACCCATTTTGGACAGACGTACAAATTAACTATATACACAGATCACGAAGAGACTTCGTGAGGCAGTATGCAGGAGGAACACGTGAACGGAATATTCATTACGTTTGAAGGGCCGGACGGCTCCGGAAAAACAACACAGCTTAAGAAGATTGCTCAGGAACTGCAAGAGTTAGGACATGATGTGCTCGTGACCAGAGAACCTGGTGGTACTGCTATTAGTAACAAAATCCGCAGTATTATCCTTGACCCTGTGAATGAGGAGATGGTGGATCAAGCAGAGGTATTGCTTTATGCAGCATCGCGTGCGCAACACGTTCATGAGTTGATCCTTCCAGCTTTGAAAGCAGGTCGTATTGTTCTTTGCGATCGTTTCATTGATGCTAGTGTGGCCTATCAGTCCTATGGTCTTGGTGTCGATATCGAGATGGTTAAGCGTATTTCCCAATACGCTAGCTCAGGGCTTCAAGCGACAAGGACGTATATCATGGATGTACCTGTTGAAGTGAGCTTAGAGCGATTAAGTATGCGAGCTGGTGCTAGTGAGTTCACACAACAGTTGGATCGCATTGAGCAGAAAAATGTCGATTATCACAGCAGAGTACGTGAGGGTTTCCACCAAATTGCATCGGATCATCCAGAGCGTGTGCTTATGATTGATGCGAATCGAACTGTTGATCAGATAGCCGCGGATGTTTGGCAGGATTGTAAACAGTTACTTGAGGAACATATTTCCGTTTAAAGCGGAAAACCAATTCTTAGTTTATAATATAAGGAGGCATCACCTATGAAACTAGTCGTAGCCGTTGTTCAGGATAAGGACAGTAACCGTCTCTCTAACGCTTTAATTAAGGAAGGGTTTCGCGCCACGAAGTTGGCAAGTACCGGTGGATTTTTGCGTGCAGGGAATACAACCTTTATGATTGGTACGGAAGATGACCGAGTACAAGAGGTGATGCAGGTGATTCGAGCTAATTGTAAAATCCGCGAGCAGCTAGTAACACCCGTTTCTCCAATGGGGGGAACGACCGATTCGTACATTCCATTTCCAGTGGAAGTGCAAGTGGGTGGGGCAGCCGTTTTCGTCTTGCCAGTTGAACGATTTGAGCATTTCTAACCATAATCAGATCTACACAAGGATGGATGCGTCTTGAAAATTAATCCGGGGTTGCAGCCCATCGGTAAAAATATTAAGGTCGGAGAGAATGTCCCTCCACCACAGATGGCTCCTCGGAACTTCTCTGACATTATGCAGCAGCATGATCAGAAGTACACCCAGGAGCAACTCGCCAAAATGGTGCAGCAAATTACGATTCAAGGCGATCGCTTGTCCAGAGGTATGACGGTCAGGGATCTGCTGCAGTATAAGCTGCTCATTCGCCAGTTTCTCGAGGAGACGGCTCGTCGAGGGGTCAATTTAAGAGATACGAAGGGCTGGGATCGACGCGGTCGTTCGAAGCGATATAAGCTTTTGGAAGAAATCGATCAGGAGCTTCTCTTATTAGCCGATGATTTGTTGGAGAATGAGCAGGGGCGGATCGAGATCTTGCATCGCATCGGAGAAATCCGAGGGATGTTAATTAATTTGTTATTTTAAAAATATAAGCGTGTAATGGGGCGGTAATAAATGTCCTTCCAAGCGATACCGGGACAAGCAGCAGCCAAACGACTGCTGCAGAACGGACTGCGTCAAGATAGACTTTCGCATGCGTATATTTTCAGCGGTCCTGTTGGGACAGGCCGTTCTGACATGGCCATAGCTCTCGCCAAAGCGATCTATTGCCAGAATGGAACGGATGACGCATGCGGCGAATGCCTGGAATGCCGTAAGGTTGAACATGGGAATCATCCAGATCTCCATGTGGTTGCTCCTGAAGGCGCTTCAATAAAGATTGAGCAGATTCGAGAGTTGCAAAAGGAGTTCGCGTACCGTGCAACAGCATCGGGTACGAAAATATATGTCCTGCACCAAGCCGAAAAAATGACGGTACAGGCTGCGAATAGTTTGTTGAAATTTCTGGAGGAGCCGAACTCTCGTGTTGTGGCGATACTCATTACCGAGAACGGAAATGCCCTGCTGCCAACGATTCAATCGAGGGCGCAGTGGATCCAGTTTACACCAATGGCGCGAGAGCAAATGGTGCTCTCACTGTTGGAAGAAGGCCTTCCAGCAGCGTTAGTTGGGCCTGCAGTACATGTAACAGCAGGATTACAAGCAGCGAGAGATTTAATTGCAGCAAATTGGTTTGCAGAAATGAGAACCGTAATGTTACAATTAGCGAAGGAGACGCTCACACGTTTCCCTACTTCCATGATTACCGTACAACAGCGGATTGTGAAAACAGAACTTGCGGATCATGTATCGACGTTGTTCGACTTATTGATTCTCTGGTTTAAAGATATGGTGCAGTTGCGCCTTGAGCGCAGAGACAAGCTTGTATATAATGACCAGCTAGACTGGATGAGCTCCCTCGCGTTAAGTCGAGATGTCTCAGTCTGGGTGCGTATGATGGAGCAAGCCGTAGATTTACAAAAACGACTGCGTTCCAATGCCAATTCTCAGCTGGTTATAGAGAAAATGCTCGTGGAGATGCAGGGGGTGTAAGATGTACTCAGTGGTTGGCGTCCGCTTTAAGAAAGCGGGTAAAATATATTATTTTGATCCCATTGATTTACCGATCGAGAAAGAGAGTGCCGTTATTGTTGAGACCGCACGCGGTGTAGAATACGGCAAGGTCGTAGTGGGCAAAAAGATTGTTAAAGAAAATGATGTGGTTCTGCCGCTCAAAAAGGTCATTCGCATTGCGGATGATACGGATGCTGATTTGGTTGAAGAGAATAAAAAAGCAGCCAAGGACGCTTTCCAAACGTGTCATGATAAAATAAAAGACCACAGTCTTAAGATGAAGCTAGTGGACGTAGAGTATACCTTTGATCGAAATAAAATTATATTTTATTTTACGGCTGAGGGACGCGTCGATTTCCGCGAACTTGTGAAGGATTTGGCGAGTATTTTTCGGACAAGAATTGAGCTCCGTCAAATTGGTGTGCGTGATGAAGCGAAGATGCTGGGTGGCATAGGTCCGTGTGGGCGAATTCTATGTTGTTCTTCCTTCTTAGGTGATTTCGAGCCAGTCTCCATTAAGATGGCGAAAGATCAGAATCTTTCCTTGAATCCAACGAAGATTTCAGGGTTATGCGGAAGATTAATGTGCTGCTTGAAATATGAACATGATAACTATGAAAGTGCCAAAGATTCGCTGCCGACAGTTGGTCGTTTGGTTATAACTTCTTTTGGTAGTGGGAAGGTATTAGGGCTTAATATTAAAGAACGCACGGCAAAGGTTCAATTGTTTGATCTTGGGAAAGCGCTAGATCTACCATTCGATGATGTTGTTGAACAGGAATAGAAGATCGAGGATCCAAGGAGGCGCTGGCCAGTAAGCATGCATGGCACTAGAGGTGAAAGCGTGGATAAACAAGATATTTTTGGACAAATAGATGGGATCGAAGAAAGAATGGGTACCACGTATGCGGAATTAGGTGCCTTGAAGAAACGGATTATTACCCTCATCGAAGAAAATAAGAGATTAAGCATAGAGAATCAGCAACTACGTAAGCTTATCCGCCAAGAGGAAACGGTGGTCGAGGAGCCGATACGGAATACTGATGACGAACCGGTACAGTTGCCTGGAGCCGGATATGATAATTTAACCCGCTTATACAATGAAGGATTTCATATTTGCAATGTGTACTATGGACACCTTCGGACCGAGGGCGATTGTTTGTTTTGCTTATCCTTTTTAAATAAATAAGACGTTTGGCCGTAGGGGTTATCCCTTACGGTTTTTTTCCATAATAAGCAACATAGAGAAAGGAAAGACGTATGAAGCAAGTTCCCTTACTACCGACTGAACGAATTGATGATTTATTGACATATGATTTGAAAATTATCCAAAGTGACGAAGTGTTCAGCTTCTCGATGGATGCGGTACTCCTAGGGAGGTTTAGCAGTGTTCCGCCAAAGGGGCGAATCATAGACTTATGTACAGGTAATGGCGTGGTCCCCCTATTGCTATCAACACGGACACGAGCGGACATCTGGGGCGTCGAAATCCAGGAACGGTTGGCAGATATGGCCGTACGTAATGCGGACATTAACGATCTATCGGAGCGGTTGCACATGGTGCAGGGGGATTTGAAAACCATTCATAAAACTCTGGGACATGGACAGTTTGATGCCGTCACGGTGAATCCGCCTTATCTGCCTGTGCCGAATGGTGAACAGAATAGTAATGCGCATTTTGCAGCCGCGCGTCATGAGATCCATTGCACGCTAGAGGATGTCGTTGCGGCGAGCGCAAGGTTAGTCAAAGCAGGCGGGAAAGTAGCCATGGTGCATCGTGCGACACGTGTAGTTGACATCATCTGTCTGATGAGACAGTACCGTATCGAACCGAAACGAATCCGTTATGTGCATGCACGTGCGGGAGAGGAAGCGATGATGGTGCTGATCGAAGGGATGAAAGATGGAAAGCCGGAGATTCGCACGCTGCCGCCTCTAATCGTATACACGGAGAACGAGGAATACTGCCAAGAGTTGAAAGAGATTTACTATGGCGGGCGGAGTTCTCTGGAGTTCTCGTAGAGAGGCTAGCTGTATAACTAATTATAAAGTGATGAGGGATTTAACTGTGAGTGTAACGATACAGAAGAGCTACCGCGAGGATCCTAGCGGTGCAGGCACGCTATACCTGGTTGCCACGCCGATCGGCAACCTCGAAGATATGACCTTCCGCGCGATCCGCACGCTGAAGGAAGTGAACCTGATTGCCGCCGAAGACACGCGGCAAACACGCAAGCTGCTGACCCACTTCGAAGTCGCGACGCGACTGGTCAGCTATCACGAACACAACAAGCAAGCAAGCGGCCCGGAGCTGGTCCGCTTGCTGCTTGAAGGGCAGAGCATCGCGCTAGTCAGCGATGCCGGCTTGCCGGCCATATCCGACCCAGGTTATGACCTGGTGCGGATGGCCGTAGACGAGGGCGTGCCGGTGGTGCCCATCCCTGGCGCGAATGCGGCTCTGTCGGCGCTGATTGCATCAGGCCTGCCGACAGAGCGATTTGCCTTCGTCGGTTTTCTCCCCAGGGAGAAAAAGGATGGGACGAAGTTGCTTGAAGGACTGCAGCATGTGCAAGACACATTGCTGTTCTATGAATCGCCGCACCGCGTGGAGAAAACACTTCTGCGCATGGCAGAAGTGTGGGGGGCGGAGCGCAGGGTTTGCCTCGCCCGCGAGTTGACGAAGCGGTACGAGGAGTTCCTGCGCGGCACGATTGCAGAGTGCCTCGCGCACCTAGAGCAGAACCCGCCGCAGGGCGAGTACTGCATTATCGCCGAAGGCGCATCCGACGCAGCTGTGCAGGAAGCGGCGGATGGATGGTGGGAGGCGAAGACGCTCGGCGAGCATGTCGCCCACTATGAGGACCGAGGGATCGATCGCAAGGAGGCGCTGAAGCTGGTTGCGACGGATCGTGGATTATCGAAACGGGATGTATATAATGCGCTGCTAGAGCGCTAAAGTGCTAAGCTCGGCCTAATAAGCATAAAAAAGGAAAAGGCCCCTTCAGGGGCCGGATCCATTTACATATATAGGATACTTCTTTCTTAAACTTTCAGCCTAGACAGCAGTGTGCTAGGTGTCTTCTTTGGCAAAGACAAAAAAAGATCTCTAACCCGTGGCCGAAGCCAACAAAGTTAGAGATGAAAGGAGATATGAAAAAGGTTAGAATTACCAATAGGATAAGTGCTACTTCTATTATATACTACTTTTCTTATTTTGTCACAGGTGTTGGCATTTCTGCTAAACAAATATGGCAAACAATTTTTCCTTTGAAATACGAAACATTCTCCGCATTGCCACAGAAGATACAAGCAGGCTCATATTTCTTCAACATGATGCGCTCGCCGTCTACATATATTTCCAAAGCGTCTTTCTCGCCAATTCCCAAAGTGCGGCGCAACTCAATTGGAATAACAACGCGTCCTAGTTCGTCCACTTTTCTAACAATTCCTGTAGATTTCATCATATATATAAAACCCCTTTCGATTTTATCAATTTTTAATCAAGATCGTCATGTTTCGACATTTGCTTATGACTTATGATACCAACGATTCCCAAAATAGTCAACCATATTTTCGCTGAAAACAGAGGGCGAATTCCTCAAATTTTTCATTTCTGTGACAGGTAAAAAAACCGTAATCACGCTAAGAATAAGGGGTTGTAAGTGATATATTACATAATTTTGATTTTTGAGTATGTGAGAAGTATTGGAAAAATTTTATCTAAATTCGTTAATAAATTGGAATTTGTAAATCGACAATAATCGACATGAAAGAGGGTTGTATGTCGAATATGTCGAAAACATTTAACATACTAAGGGGGCTATGCCACATGAAAGAAGAGAAAGTGTTTAAGGATCCCGTTCATAAGTACATCTATGTGCAAGATGAAACGATTTGGGATTTAATTAATACAAAGGAATTCCAACGCTTACGCCGTATTCGTCAACTGGGTACGTCCTATTTAACTTTTCATGGCGCTGAGCATAGTCGCTTCTCTCACTCGCTTGGCGTCTATGAGGTTACGCGAAAAATTATTTCGCAATTCGAACGCAATCACTATGAGGATTGGCCGAAGGAAGAGCGTTTGCTCTGTCTATGCGCAGCATTATTGCATGATTTGGGCCATGGACCGTTTTCTCACTCTATCGAGAAGGCTTTTGGTACAAGACATGAGGACTGGTCCTGCCGCATTGTGCTAGGAGATACCGAAGTGAATGAAGTGTTGAGTCGTGTCTCACCTGATTTTCCGAAAAAGGTGGCAGGGGTCATTTGTAAATCCTATAGCGAAGAAATTGTGGTGAGCTTGGTATCCAGCCAACTGGATGCGGACCGTATGGATTATTTGTTGCGTGATGCTTACTTTACAGGAGTAAATTATGGTACGTTCGATTTGGAGCGGATTCTTAGGGTGATTCGGCCGTACAAAGGGCATATTGTGGTCAAAGAAAGCGGTATGCATGCTGTAGAAGATTACCTCATGTCTCGTTATCAGATGTATTGGCAGGTATATTTCCATCCCGTGACCCGAAGTGCAGAAATTTTGTTGCATAAAGTATTTGCGCGTGCTAAGCATTTATATGAAGAAGGCTATACGTTCGGCTTTATGGTTGAACCGATCCTTCATCTCATTCAGAATCGCATTTCCTTAGATGATTATTTGCTGCTCGATGAGTCTGTGATGCAAACGATGCTAACCTTTTGGAGTCAAGAAAAGGATGGTATGCTAGGGGATATGTGCAAGCGTTTCTTAGATCGCAAATTGTACAAGTACAGCACATTTGATGGCGCTCAGGAGCAGCTCATTCAGCGAATGGAAAAAGTAATGCAAGAGGTTGGCTTCGACCCGACTTACTATATGGAAATTGATTTCCCTTCTAATCAATCTTATGACGTGTACAGAGCTGGTGAAAATGATGACAATTTGCCAATCCTTTTATTAGATCATAAGGACAATTTAACGGAGATCACGCAACGCTCGGAGATTGTGAAGTCAATTAGCGGCTTCCAAATGGGTAAGCATCATGTGTACTATCCTGAGGAACTCCTGGAGCGTTTGAATGCGGAAGACTATCCAGATGTATGGGAGATGTTGGGGGAGCAAGATTAAGTGAGGTCAATCAGAGGTTTCAAAATGATAATGGAACACAAAACATATTCAGATACATAAGGGAGAACAGTCATGCTAACGGATTCACACACACATTTAAATGCCGAACAATTTAAAGATGATCAAGAGGAAGTCATTCAGCGGGCGCTAGAAGCAGGCGTGACGAGAATTGTGAATGTCGGCTTCAATCGTGAAACGATTCCTAGCTCCATTGAGTTAGCTGAGAAATACGATTTTATTTATACGACGGTAGGTTGGCATCCCGTTGATGCTATTGATATGATGCCTGGTGATCTAGAATGGATTGAGTCTCTATGTCAGCATGAGAAAGTGGTTGCTATCGGGGAGATCGGTCTGGATTACTACTGGGATAAGTCACCGAAGGATGTTCAGCAGCGGGTATTTCGAGAGCAAATTCGTCTTGCGCGAAAGTTGGGCATGCCGATTGTGATTCATAATCGAGATGCGCATCAGGACATTCTGACGATTCTCAAAGAGGAGAAGGCAGCCGAAGTCGGAGGTATTATGCATTGTTTTTCAGGGAGCTGGGAAACAGCAAAGCAATGTCTGGATATGAATTTCCATATTTCGTTTGGTGGGCCAGTTACGTTCAAAAATGCTGTGCAACCGAAAGAAGTCTTGGCGAAAGTTCCGCTTGATCGTCTACTCATCGAAACGGATGCTCCGTACTTAACGCCCCATCCTTTCCGCGGTAAGCGCAACGAAACAGGTTATGTTCGCTTAGTGGCTGAAACTGCCGCGGAAATTCGAGGGATGTCACTGGAAGAGATCGCTGAGATTACGACGAATAATGCGATACGATTACTCGGCCTCAAGTAAGGCATTTTTCTTGAACTTTCGGCGAAGCACAACGCCAGACGCGAAAGAAATAAGGGCCAGACTTACCAAGGGAACTAGGAGATACAAGATAGGGGTTCCTATCATAAATGGAATCGTCAGGATGACTAGCTGCAGGGTAAGTGTTAACCAGATGATATAAGCAAGGGAGCCAGCTTTAGCTTGTGCTTCCAAAGGGTACATATCGAGCCAGAATGTATATCGATGTGCACGTTCTAATGAAGTAAGCTGAACCATCGAGATGGCCAGCGCAATGAGCAGGATGACACTTCGCGCAGTAGTGGAGTCTGCAACAGCTATAGCTAAGACGCCGATTAGGGTCAGTCGAAGCACAATGGCGAATAACTCAGTGCGAATCAATGTCTTCATATATAAGTAGAGAAACGCCGAATCCTGTCGAAATGAAATCAATCGGGTAAGTCCGCTGATCCATCCTCGGCGGGCTATTCGCGTTGGCAATTGAGGTACATCTACGAACCAGTTGAAGAAGGCGTAGAGTCTAGCTTGTTGCTGCTTCTCTTTGGCAATCAGGTAGTCCCATCCAATCACATATTTGGCTACGTTTCGGAATGCAATCAGCCAAACGAATACAAGAATGATGGCAGCAAGGCTTGCCCATAAACTGCTGTAGTGAAATTGGATTGTAACTAAAGCGATAGTGGCGATCCATCGAAAACAGACAGATATCACCCTTGTTCGTTCAGCAGCAAATCTTCCTTCCTGCCAACTCGCTAATAGGTTCGCTACTT
The DNA here is from genome assembly GCF_059692055.1 of Paenibacillus sp. J31R109. Taxonomy (NCBI): domain Bacteria; kingdom Bacillati; phylum Bacillota; class Bacilli; order Caryophanales; family Paenibacillaceae; genus Paenibacillus; species Paenibacillus sp. J31R109. The sequence goes on from NZ_JCAUAR010000024.1 coordinate 12,047, forward strand.
TTAATAGAAGCAACAGAGCTAACATAAGTAAAAATGGCTGTGATTCCGTGCCTAAACAGTGCTTATACAGGGGGCTTAAGGTGACCCAAGCGAGAAATAACCAAATGCCCTGCAACGAAAAGCTATATAGAAAGCTGCTTCGAAAATAGGCACCCATTTCATGTTCGATCCGTAATAGAAACATGCGATCAGCACTGCGAGTCAGCGTTCGGATAGAGCTCGAAGCAATGAGTGGAACGAGCACGAGCAGGACAATCCACAGGTAGGGATAATCTGTCGGAAGACGCTGTAATGTTTTTGCATAATAATAGGAAGAAACGATGACAAGAAACAACAAGAAGCCAATAAAGTTGCTGCGTGCAGCATACTGCCAATACCCCATGGATTCCTTCATATAATGTTGGAAACGCTGCTTCCATAATGCATGTGTGTTAAATGCATGTGTACTATCGGATAAGTGACTCATGCCATGTCTCCTTGAACAAGCTTGTAAAAGATGTCGTCTAATGACGCCTGAGGCAGCTTGGTTTGTTCGCGTAATTCGACTAAATCTCCCTGAGCTACCATACGCCCTTTGTGGAGAATGACATAGCCATCGCAATATTTTTCAATTGTAGACAAAATGTGTGAGGAAATGAGAAAGGATGCACCTTTTTGTTTCATTTTAACCATCAATTCGAGCAAGGAACGAATCGCTAAAGGATCGAGTCCGAGAAACGGCTCATCGATAATATATAAAGAGGGCTCGATCAGGAAGGCATTCATGATCATGACCTTTTGCTTCATCCCTTTGGATAAATGGCTCGCAAAGCTATTCAGTTTGTCTTTCATTTGGAACTGTTCTAACAAGGATTGGGAACGGGTTTCGTAATCCTCCTTGGAAACGCCGTAAGCCATGGCCGTTAATTCAAGGTGTTCGCGTATCGTAAGCTCTTCGTATAGCTCTGGACTTTCAGGTACATACGCATACGTCGCACGGTAAGGTAATGGATCTTCGGCTAACGTTAAACCGTTAATGCGAATGAATCCTTTTTGCGGTTGAAGCAGTCCAAGTATATTTTTGATGGTGGTACTTTTACCTGCACCGTTGAGTCCGATCAATCCCATCATTTCACCTTGACGAATGGAAAAGGTAAGATCATGAAGAACAGGTTTATTGGGTAAATATCCACCGAATAAAGCGTTTACTTGCAAGATGGGCCCCATCTCAATTGCCTCCCTAAATAGCAAATTATTGGTATTTTTTAATCAAATACTTCCAGAATCATTATAAACAAATTTGCATTTTTAGCCTAGTTTTGGTCATTATACTATGAAAAATAGCGTATACGTACGTTATAGTTAGAAAAATGTAGATATAATTGGGTTATATTCGAAAAATAATCAAAATTTAATTGATTTAGCCCTTTTTAACGGGTGTTAATCCCTTTACAGGTTGAGATTAACAGCGTAATATACTTTTCATAATAACTTAATATCCAATTTGCCAAATTTCCATTCGCTGAGTTCCAAATGTGGGAACGGGGGAACCACTGCAAACTTGAATTGCACACCAATGCAGTTTAAGTAAGCAGAGAGTAATAGGGGTGAATCATAGACGTTAAACAAGCAGTTTGCGTCTACGTAGGGCGACTCTCACGTCCGAATCCGTCAGCTAACCTCGTAAGCGTAAGAGAGGTAACGATTGTCGTGCGTGCTATTTGTATTTCACTATGCAAACTAAGCCAGCGAGAAGAGTCCTCTTCTTGCTGGCTTTTTGTCCACATACAGGGTTCTACACAGATCGGAAGACATAAAATAACCCGGAATTCATAGGATGATGAATAGGTAAAAGGGGGGGACGACCAGATTCGGCCTAGGTATATTTTCGGCTGATGATGGCGAGCATGTTAAGTTAAACTAAAAAACCTTAGTCGCGTCAAATTTAATCATGCTGTAACCTGGCGGCGAGGCTTTGAAGGAGGACCGAAGAAGTGGGCAGTATCTCAATTAGCGAGACCCATGTAAAACGATCATCCAGCATGTCCTTCGCATTGCGATGGAAGCATGAAAACTTGCGTTTGATTTTAAGCTTAGCTGTAATCTCAATCGCAATGACTTTCATGTTTTTGGTGTTGTTGTACGGAACGGCTACCAAGAGCGTATCCGTGGTTGTGAATGGACAAGAAACTGTTGTGCACACGAAGCAATGGGTCCTGCAACGCCTACTGGATGAACAAGCCATAACGATTGGTGAACACGATGAAATTTCAGCTGCACTCACGACTAAGCTCAAGGGTGGAGACAAAATTGTTATCGAGCATGCCTCACCAATTCAATTGACTGCTGATGGAAAGACCACCACTGTTTACACAACTGCAAGAACGGTAGAAAGTGCATTGCAACGTTTAAATATTGCACTTGGGGAGACCGATCGTATCACTCCCGAACCGACAGCCGCTCTGACCACAGGCGATGAAATCAAGATCGTCCGTGTGAAAAAAGAGACGGAGGAAGTCTCTGAACCGATCGCATTCGAGACAGAGAAAAAGAATGACGCGTCTTTACTTAAAGGGAAAGAGCAAGTCGTCCAAGAGGGTAAAGAAGGCGTATTGGTCAAGAAGAAAGAAAAGACTTTCGAAGACGGTGTTTTAGTCGCGGAAGCAGTTGTGGGTGAAGAAGTACAAACAGAAAGTGTTAAAAAAGTAGTTTCCGTAGGCACCAAAAACCCTGTGGTTGTTCTCTCTGCCTCTTCACCGAGTGTGGATGAGGTTTCCAAGAACGGTGTGACCTTCGGTTACAAACAAATTCTCAAAAACGTGAAGCTAACAGCTTATTCAGCGGGCGCTGCGTCGACGGGCAAAACCGAAGGCTCCTCGGGCTATGGTAAAACCTACACAGGTACTACCGTGACCGAAGGTCGTACGATTGCGGTCGATCCGAAAGTGATTCCGCTTGGATGGTGGGTATACATCGAAGGAATTGGATTCCGTCGCGCTGAGGATATTGGCAGTGGCGTGAAAGGCCAAATGATCGATGTGTACTATGAAGATCATGGTTATGCTAATAAATTCGGCACGAAGCAAGGGTACACTGTGTATGTGGTTGGCCCTACAAAACCGTCCCAAAACTAACGTGTAAACGGTAGTTTTGACGGGAACACTACTAAATACACGTAGCTTGGCATCTGCCTGCGCGAAAGAAGAGGAGACCCCTCTTCTTTTTCTGCGTACTGGGGAAGGAAATCGGTGATGATAAAAGAAATGATCGTTGTGGAAGGCAAGGACGATACGGCGGCCATCAGGCGCGCTGTGGAGGCGGATACGATTGAAACAGGCGGCTCCGCTATCGGACAAGCCGTTCTCAAGCGAATCGCGCTGGCACAGCAGCGCAGAGGCGTCATTATATTCACGGATCCGGATCACGCCGGTGAGCGGATTCGTAAAATCGTAGCAGCCAAGGTGCCTGGCTGCAAGCATGCTTTCATTACGCAGGAGCAAGCTGCGTATAAAGGCGATATTGGCGTCGAGAATGCGACGCCTGAGACAATCCGCCAGGCGCTCCAGAGCCTGCGGACGGAGTATAACGCTGCCGTCTCGCAGCTGACGATGGAGGATCTGATTGCTGCCGGCCTCATCGTGCATCCCGATGCGGCGGCTCGTCGATTGACTGTAGGCAATGCACTTGGCATTGGCTATTGCAATGGTAAACAATTTTATAAGCGATGCGCGATGTTCCAGATATCGCGAGAGGAATTCGAAGCGGCACTTGAGCATTTGAATTGATTGACGAGAACGAGAACCTATAGATACGAGGTCTATACTATGAATATAAACGGACAAGAGGTTGTTGTAACAGCAGAAGATGTGGCAACACCAAGTAAAACGAAACAAATTATTAAGAAGAATGGACTCGTGCTGAAGAAGAGCTTAGGCCAGAACTTCTTGATTGATCAGAATATATTGAGCAAAATCGTTATGGCCGCTGAGCTCGGCCCTACGAAAGCTGCGCTGGAGATCGGCCCGGGGATTGGCGCACTCACGCAGCAGCTAGCCAAGCTCGCTGGCCGCGTGCTGGCTGTGGAGATCGATCAGCGCCTGCTGCCCATCCTGGACGAAACGCTGGCGCCTTACCCCCATGCCACTGTCGTTCATGGGGATATCTTGAAAACCAACCTGCCGGAGCTGTTCCGGCAGCATTTTGAAGGCGTGGAAGGCGTCAGCGTTGTCGCCAACTTGCCTTACTACATCACGACGCCGATCATCATGAAGCTTCTGGAAGAGAAGCTTCCGCTGGAGAATATCGTCGTGATGATTCAAAAAGAAGTGGCCGACCGCATGGCGGCTCGTCCGGGCACCAAAGATTACGGCAGCCTAAGCATTGCCGTGCAGTTCTACTGCGAGCCGGAGCTCGTCACAATCGTGCCTCGCACCGTCTTCGTGCCGCAGCCGAACGTCGATTCCGCTGTCATCCGCCTGCGTGTGCGTCAAGCGCCGCCGGTCGAAGTGGCGGACGTGGACTTCTTCTTCGCTGTCGTCCAAGCGTCCTTCGTTCAGCGTCGCAAAACGCTTTACAACAACCTCGCGGCGAGGTTCTTTACGAAAGAGAACAAACCGGAGCTGGAAGCGTTGCTGCACAGCATTCAAATTGAGCCTTCGCGCCGCGGCGAAACGCTCAGCATGGAAGAGTTCGCGCGCTTGTCAACGGCGCTTCGCGCGCACGGCTGCAAATAACCCGCACCAAATGCCTAGCCTCGCCATAGGATACCCTTAGGAGGGGATTTGTGCGATGAGGCAAGGAGATTTTGTTACCCGTATTTCCTATGGCGGCGACGTCGTATTTAAAATTGAGCGAATTGAGCATCTCAAGGCCATTCTGCGAGGTGTTGATGTTCGGTTGCTTGCAGATGCGCCGCTCACGGATCTGACAAAAACGAATCCTAAGGAGACCTTAGATCATCCACGGTCAAGCTCGCCTGAGTTTCGTGAGTCGCTGCGTCGACTAGCGGTTTCCCAAGTGCAACTGCAGGAGAAGAATCAGTTAGCCATAAATCATAAACAAAAGTCATTACCCACGAATAATAGCTATTTTGAAGTGCCGGGAAGGGTGCTTCACTTGGATGGCGATCCAAGTTATCTACGCAAAAGTATGCAATTGTATGGTGAATTGCGCGTGCCAGCAGAAGGTTTCTACATTCCTGAGGTGCAAATGGCGGAGGCACTGCAAAGATTGCTTCCTCAATATAAACCGGATATTGTCGTCATCACAGGTCATGATGGCATTTTGAAAAGCCGCCAAAGTGCCAGCCCGAGCAATCTGTCTAGTTACAAGAATTCTCAAAACTTTGTGAATGCCGTGCGAGTTGCCAGACAATATGAGAGGGATCGTGATTCTTTGATTATTGTTGCAGGGGCTTGTCAGTCCCATTTCGAAGCCTTGCTGCGGGCAGGGGCTAATTTCGCAAGTTCTCCTGCGCGCATTCTCATTCACGCGTTAGATCCGCTGTGCATCGCCGCTAAGCTGTCCTACACGCCAACAAGAGAGACAATCTCGATGTTGGATATTATGGATTTAACGGTGACCGGTTTAGAGGGCCTAGGAGGCGTGGAGACGCGCGGTAGTTATCGGATGGGCATTCCTGGTATTCATCACACGGAAGAGTCTGTGTAGCTAAATATGGCGCCTCTAGAAGACGGTGCATAGTGGCTAGTGCTTTCGTGGCATGGACACGTTCCATAATTTAGCTATTTAAAAGAAATACTAACCCGTCAGCAGACTCCTTGGAGGAGAGCGACGGCGAGTGTTTCTTTTTTTTGCGTAATGATAGCTTGTATAGCCCTTATTTGCTCGAAAAGAAGCGGGCATGTCTAAGGAGACGGGAAATAGTTTCTCGTTAACTGGAAAAGTGTGAATAATTTGCGAACATTGGTGACAACCTGAAGGGAGGAGAAATCCGAAAATGAACAAAAATGCCGTTGACAACGGGATTAGGGTGCTGATATAATATTTGCCCTTATTTGACATGAAGGGGTAAATGGGTTATAATTGACAAGGAAAGAGGTGGTAGTTGACAATGGCAAAAAATGCGCTATTGGAAATCAAACGCAGTTTGGAACCCCACGTTGGGCAGAAGATCATGTTGAGAGCGAATGGTGGCCGTCGTAAGACAGTCGAGCGTTCTGGTGTTTTAGAAGAAACCTACCCTTCTGTGTTTATTGTGAAATTAGATCAAGAATCTCACGCCTTCAAACGAGTGTCATACAGCTACGCCGATATCCTTACTGAATCCGTCGAAGTTACTGTATGTAATGATGATGGTCAAGTCCGCATCACTTACATACAGCATTAGCTTAATAACGTTCCGATATTGAACAGGCCCTTATGGTCTGTTTTTGCTTTATATAGGGGTAACCTGATGGTGCATGGACTTACATGGATAGGACATACTAATCGAAATCGTCAATCACTGCTTATGATGGTTGCAGCGTTCATTGTGCGAAAATGATAAGGAGGATTTGGTATGAGTCGAAGAAGAAGTGTCATGTCCGAAAGTTTTAAATATGAATTAGCAAAGGATCTTGGTTTCTATGACGTTGTGCAACGTGAAGGTTGGGCAGGTATTCGTACGAAGGATGCAGGGAATATGGTGAAGCGGGCTATTCAAATTGCGGAGGAGCATCTCGCTAAGCAATACGTCGGTGCTTCGAACAACATGCATGCGGGTTCCTCGAACTATCGCCAGACGACAGCTAGTCCGCCTTTGAATTATGGGCAGGCGCATACACCTTCCTATAACACCTACCAGCAGCAGGCTGGTGCGATGAACCAAAATTATCAGCAAACTGGACAGGTTACGCAACGTCCGTATTATAGCTAAAGCAAATGCTTTAGCTTTTTTTTTGCGCTTTTGTTATAATATCGAAATGGCAAACGAGCAAAAGAAGGTGATCGGATGAAGATTTTTGAGAAAGCACCGGCTAAAATTAATTTGTCTCTTGATGTTCTACATAAAAGACCTGACGGTTACCATGAAGTTGAAATGGTGATGACGATGGTAGACCTGGCTGATCGGATTGAAATGCAGGAGATGGCGCGTGATACGATCATCATATCTAGTCAGGCGGGGTATATTCCGCTTGATGAGAAGAATCTAGCCTTTCAGGCTGCGCGTCTCATTAAAGACCGCTATGACGTCAAACAAGGCGTCTACATTCATTTGGACAAGCGGATCCCTGTAGCGGCAGGACTGGCAGGCGGGAGCAGTGACGCGGCGGCGACGTTGCGAGGCCTCAATCGTCTCTGGAACCTGAATATCCCCAATGAGGAGCTGCAGGTGCTAGGCGCTGAGCTTGGATCTGATGTGCCTTTCTGTGTAACGGGGGGGACTGCACTTGCAACAGGACGTGGCGAGAAGCTGGAGCATATCTCTGCTCCTCCGCAATGCTGGGTTGTCTTAGCGAAGCCGCCTATCAACGTATCAACCTCGGAGATCTACGGAAAGCTGAATGCACGTGAAATTAAGCAACACCCATCCACAGCAGGTGTACTGAGTGCGATACGGGACAAGCAGTTCGATCGTTTGTGCGATAATCTAGGCAATGTCTTGGAGGAAGTGACGCTGGATCTGTATCCGGAAGTCAGACATCTGAAGGAATGCATGCAGCGTTTGGGAGCAGACGGCGTGTTGATGTCAGGTAGCGGGCCGACTGTGTTTGGTCTCGTTTCCAAGGAAGCCAAGGTGCCGCGCATCTACAATGGACTGCGAGGTTTTTGTAAAGACGTTTACGCGGTGCGCATGTTGACGTAAATGGCGATATTTGAGCCCCGTGATGGGGCTCTTTTTCATCTAAAGGGGCATAATGGTAAGAGTCGTGTCTAAATCTTGGATAATGTTATATCTGTGTCAGGTTCGTGTTAACATAATTTTCATGGTAAGCTTGAATAAATACGTATAAAAGTGGTATATTTTCATTATAATATTCGGATTTTTGGGGGTAGTGCGATGAAAAAGTTGAAAAGGAGCGCTAGGCTGGTAGAAATGACACAATATTTGTTGTTTCGCCCCCACTCGTTAATCCCTTTAACGACTTTTGCCGAGCGTTACAACTCCGCGAAATCTTCCATAAGCGAAGATCTTGCCATTATTAAAGAAGTTTTTGAAGAAGAAGGACTTGGTGAACTGAATACGCTTGCTGGTGCCGCCGGAGGCGTGAAGTTTTCACCGAAGGTGCCGAAAGAAATATCCTTGAAGTTTATCCAGAATCTATGCCTGCAGCTCCAACAACCAGAACGGATTCTACCCGGTGGATACTTGTATATGTCGGATATCATGGGACAACCTCAATATTTGAACGAAATTGGCAAAACCTTTGCATCCGCTTTCGCTGGTCGGGACGTGGACGTGATTATGACTGTTGAAACCAAAGGGATACCGCTCGCTTATGCGACGGCCACTTATATGAATTTGCCTGTTGTTATCGTACGTAGAGACAGCCGAGTGACGGAAGGTTCTGCGGTTAGCATTAACTATGTGTCGGGCTCCAACAAACGGATCCAGACCATGTCACTAGCGAGGCGCGCGCTGAAGGAAGAGTCCAAGGTGCTCATCATCGATGACTTCATGCATGTAGGCGGTACCATTCATGGCATGATGGATCTGTTGGCGGAGTTTAAAGCGACTGTGCAGGGCGTAGGCGTATTCATGGAATCCTGCGAGGCCGAGGAGCAGTTGGTTGATAACTACGTATCACTAGCACGGTTATATGGCGTAGACTCCAAGACGAAGCAAATTACAGTAGAGCCAGGCAACTATTTTGACGCAAAGTAAACGATGAAGTCCTCCTTGAGGGCTATCACATCTCATTATTTTTTAAAAGAAGGAGATTCGAAAAGCATGGAACTCATTTCAACATCAGCAGCACCGGCTGCTATCGGACCTTACTCCCAAGCGGTGAAGCTGGGGAACCTCTTGTTTACATCGGGACAAATCCCGTTAGGTTTGGATGGCCAGATCGTCGAGGGTGGAATCAAGGAACAGGCGCATCAAGTGTTTGCGAATTTGAAAGGCGTGCTTGAGGCGGCGGGCTCATCGTTCAGCGATGTCGTGAAGGCTACTGTCTTCCTGAAAGATATGAACCAATTTGGCGAGCTTAATGAAATCTATGCAACCTACTTTGGTGATCATAAACCTGCTAGATCTACGGTGGAAGTTGCAAGATTGCCACGTGATGTTTATGTCGAAATTGAACTAATTGCTGTGATTCCTGTCGAAATTTAACATTAACATTAAGATCACATTAAATTATCAAAAATTTCAAAATAATAAGAAGGAATTTGCATGGAGATGTTGAATATATCACCCAAGTCTCAGAGATGGAAAAAGGTGGTGAACACAAGTGCAAATTACAGATGTAAGACTCCGCCGGGTAAACTCCGAGGGGAGGATGAAGGCGATTGCTTCTATTACCATTGATAACGAGTTCGTCGTACACGACATTCGTGTCATCGATGGCAATAACGGAATGTTCGTTGCTATGCCGAGCAAACGAACACCAGATGGTGAATTCCGCGATATCGCTCATCCGATTTCGTCCACAACTCGTGAGAAAATTCAAGCAGCGGTACTCGCTGAATACGATCGCGCGGCTGTAGAAGAGGAAGTTATTGAAGAAGGCGCATAATTCAGATTATTGAGAGAGCCCTTAGGGCTCTCTTTTCTTTTGGCTGGTAATGATGCTATATTGGGGGAAGAACTCATCGTTTAAGAGATAGGCTTCAGAGACAGAAAAGAGAAATCATCATTCATTATAAAGGAGTTGGATATTCGTTGAAGCTCATGGCAATTGTGTTGGCTGCAGGACAAGGGAAACGAATGAAATCAAAGCTATACAAAGTGCTTCACCCGGTTGTTGGTAAACCGATGGTGGGTCACGTTGTGGATACGCTGCAAGATATAGAAGTAACGCAAACGGTAGTTGTCGTTGGATTTGGTGCGGAGGCGGTCAAAGGTTACCTCGGAGATCGTGCTCAGTATGCGCTGCAAGAGCAGCAATTAGGAACGGGGCATGCCGTACTTCAGGCGAAGGAACTGCTTGGTGAGGAAGAGGGCATGACGGTTGTCATTTGCGGCGACACGCCGCTTATTACAGCGGCTACGCTGCAAGACACGATCGAATTGCACAAGCAATCGGGTGCGGCTGCGACAATTTTGACGGCGAAGCTAGATCAACCGCAAGGCTATGGTCGTATTATTCGAGGGGAAGATGGGCGCGTTGCGCGTATCGTCGAGCAGAAGGATTGCACACCAGAGGAAGCGGCTGTTCAGGAGATTAATACGGGTACTTACATTTTTGATAATCGTAAAATGTTCAAGGCGCTGGCTTCGGTAACGAACCAGAATGTTCAGAATGAGTACTATCTGACCGATGTGATCGGGATTATGACAGGCGCGGGAGAAGTCGTGCAAGGTTATTGCATGGCAGATCCGGCAGAATCGATTGGTGTGAACGATCGTGTGGCCTTATCAGAAGCGGAGCAGTTGTTCAAAGCGCGGATTAACCGCCAGCACATGCTCAATGGTGTTACAATCATTGATCCGTTGAATACGTATATCGAGAAGGATGTTACAATCGGTTCCGATACCGTGTTACTGCCGGGTACGATTTTGCGCGGAAGTACGCGTATTGGTGAGCTTTGTACGATCGGACCGCAAACCGAAATCATCGATTCCACGATTCATGATGAAGTGACGATTAAGCAATCCGTTCTTCAAGGAGCGTTTGTAGATAGCGAAACATCGGTAGGCCCATTTGCGTATTTGAGACCAGGTGCAAACCTTGGCAAGCAAGTGAAGGTTGGCGATTTTGTAGAGATTAAGAATGCTACGTTGGGTGAAGGAACAAAGGTTTCTCATCTGAGCTATGTTGGTGACGCTGTGGTCGGAACGAACGTGAACATCGGATGCGGTGCGATTACAGTGAATTATGATGGGTTTAATAAAAACGTAACCGAAATTGGGAACGACGCGTTTATTGGCAGTAATGTCAATTTGATTGCTCCTGTGAAAATTGGGGACGGTGCGTTCGTCGTTGCTGGCGCCACGATTACACATGATGTGAATGAAGGCGATTTGGCTATCGCTCGCGTGCGACAAGAGAATAAGGCAGGCTATGCCGAGAAGATTAAAGCGCGGATGAAAGCGAAGAAAGAGAATAAAGGCCGTTGATATTTGGCGGATGATCATGTGCTAGGGCTGGAATGAATAGAAGGAATGGAACCTCTTGAGGTAGGGTACGCTAGAAACGAGTAGCTGCCCACTCAGCTTGCATACGTGAAAGCGACCAAGCTGAGCGAGACCAAAGGGGGTTCTTTTTCTAGTGCTCTGAAGGCGTCACACCAATGAAAGCGCTTAATATCCAGGGCGCGATATAAAAGTATGTTTCTTTCTGCTATAAAAGATACGATTGATTTTCACGAAATGACGGTTGTACATTTCAATGAATCCTATATCCTTGTGCAGATTTTGGTAGTATACTTGGACGGGTACGTCCGCATCGACATGATCTTGGAAATGATCATCTTCTGTAAGCTGTTGTCCATGAAGATACATCGTTCTTTTATCACCTACAGCTTTTATGGGATGGATGACAGCGGATTACAGTTATATTGTAAACAATAACCTTTAAAAGTGGGTTCCGCAAAGGTTTTTTAGTTTATCCTTAGGGGGATTTTGAAAATTATGAAATGTTTTATCGGACTGGGAAATCCGGGAAAGCAGTATGAGCTAAATCGGCACAATGTCGGTTTCATGGCGATTGACCGCTTTGCCGCCAAATGGGGGATCACCTCTTTTCAGAATAAAGGGAAAGGGTTGCTGGCTGAAGGCAATGTAAATGGGACAAAGGTGTATTTACTCAAACCGATGACCTTCATGAACCTTTCGGGTGAATCCATGCGAGCATTCCTCGATTTCTATAAAGCGAAAATAGATGACGTTGTTATTGTTTATGATGATATGGATACGACCTATGGCCAAATTCGACTTCGCTATCAAGGGAGTCCTGGCGGACATAACGGCATTAAGTCCATTATTCAGCATGGGGGCACACAAATTTTTAATCGCATACGGATTGGTGTGAATCGCCCGGCACCTGGCTATAATATTGCGGATTACGTGCTGTCCAATTTCTCTAAAGAAGAGATGAAATCGATTGACGAAGTGCTAGACTTAACTTGTGATGCCATGGCGTTTTCTTTAGGGGAGTCTTTCGAGAAAACGATGGCTAAGTTTAATAAATAATTGTATAGATGATGATATGTAAGCAACCTATCCGAAATGACAATGGCAGATTCGGCTAATTTCTCCGAAGAATGGTCATACTAGGATGTAATCGAATTGTCGAAGGAGGCATACATATGATCAAGTATATTTGCAGGCATTGTCATACCTTTGTCGGGGAAATTAATCAGCATGCCATTACGGAGCAGCAGTTAGGCTTCCATTTCTTGACCCCTGATGAGCGTAGAGATATAATATCGTATAATACGAATGGCGATGTTACGGTTAGAGTCGTTTGCGACTATTGTCATGAGGCATTAGAAGCGAACCCGGAATTATCCTTGCTAGCCAGTCCGTTGCAATAATTATGATGAAAATGAAGAGTTAATAGCCGAGGCAAGTGTGCCGAGGCTTCTTTTTGTGAGGGGAGTGTACTTGTTTGCAAGCTTTAATTGGAGCTTTTTCTGCGGATACCGACTTTCAAACGATTGTGACAGGCCTCAAGTCCGAAATGAAAGAGCAGCTCATTGCCGGTTTAACTGGCTCCTCCAGGCAAGTGATGTTGGCTTCACTCGCGCGTGAGCTTGAGCGTCCGCTTTTCGTTGTCACGCATAATATGTTCGCTGCCCAAAAAATAGCGGAAGACCTCCTGGAGTGTCTATCCCCTGATGAAGTGCTGCTCTATCCATCTCAAGAGCTTCTCACGACAGAAGAAGCGGCTTCAAGCCCAGAGATGCTAGCGCAGCGTATTGACGTTCTCACGAAACTCGCCGGCGGTTACCGTGGTGTAGTCATTGCTCCTTTTGCAGGCGTGCGAAGATTGCTGCCAGTCAAACAGGTGTTCGAGGAATCTCGTGTAACGATTAATGTGGGCGATACGGTTCAATTAGATGAACTGCTAGCTACATTATCCAGCCTAGGTTACGAACGGGTTGAACGCGTTGAAACCAAAGGTGAACTGAGTGTGCGAGGCGGTATTCTCGATTTATTTCCATTAACGTCTGAGAATGCCATCCGGATTGAGCTTTTTGATATCGAAGTCGACTCTATTCGGACTTTCGATGTAAGTGACCAGCGGTCAATTGATAAATTAACGACCGTGACGATCCCGCCATGCCGAGAGATTCAAGCAGATAGAAAGCGTTTACAGTCAGCAGCACAGCACGCGTACGAGCTGCTGCAGGCCCAGCTGGCGAAGATGACTGAACGTTCAGCCAAAGACAAGCTGTTAGAGGTCATAGGTCGTGATATTGAGTTGATGCGCGAGGGTCAGACGTTCCCAGGCATTTATAAATATATTTCTCTCCTATACACGGAAAGACAGACGCTCATGGACTACATGCCCAAAGATTCGATTCTCATTATCGATGAACCGGCCCGCCTCCTGGAAACAGCGAAGCAGCTTGAACGCGATGAGGCCGAATGGATGATGCATGCGTTAACTGAGGGGAAGAGCTTGCCGGCTTTTGTGCTGTCCAAATCTTACGAAACCTTGTTACATCGCAGACCGTTCCCAACGTTGTATGTGTCCCTTTTCCTTCGTCAGGTAGCGGGGATCCAGCCGCAAAACATTGTGAACTTCGTATGCCGTGTTATGCAAAACTTCCATGGTCAGATGAATCTGCTCAAGGCGGAGATGGAGCGCTGGAAGAAGAATGGTAGTAAGGTTATTCTGTTGGCGAACGGGGAAGACCGTGCAGAACGTGTACGTCGTGTTCTGGGTGACTACCAGATTGAAGTACCTGAAATTGTTGATGGCAATCTGCAAACGGGCTTTGAAATGCCTTCAATCCATCTTGTTGTCATTACGGAGGGTGAGATTTTCACTCAGAAGCAGCGTAAGGCGCGCAAAGTGGAGAAGAAGCTGGAGAACGCGGAGCGGATCAAGAGCTATCAAGAGCTTAAGGTCGGCGACTACGTTGTTCACGTGAATCACGGGATCGGGAAATACGTTGGTATCGGCACCTTAGAGGTTGGCGGGATTCATAAGGATTATCTGCATATTATGTACGCCGGCGGCGATAAGCTGTCCGTTCCGATTGATCAGATCGATTTGATTCAGAAGTATGTCGGTTCCGAAGAGAAAGAACCGAAGGTCTATAAACTTGGCGGTGCAGACTGGGCTCGCGTGAAGAGCAAAGCACGCGCATCTGTCAAAGATATTGCAGATGAGCTGATTAAGTTATACGCTGAGCGGCAAGCTGCGACTGGCTACGGGTTCAGTAAAGATAGTTCCTACCAGAACGAGTTTGAGGCCATGTTCCCTTACGATGAAACGCGAGATCAACTTCGCGCTATTGAGGAAATCAAAAAGGATATGGAGAAAGAACGTCCAATGGATCGGTTGCTCTGCGGCGACGTTGGATATGGCAAAACCGAAGTTGCGGTCCGCGCGGCCTTCAAGTCAGCAATCGACGGGAAGCAAGTGGCCGTGCTCGTGCCAACAACGATTTTGGCGCAACAACATTACGAGACGTTCCGTGAACGCTTCTCCGGCTATCCGTTTAATGTAAAGGTGTTAAGCAGGTTCCGATCGAAGAAGGAACAAACCGAGGTAATGAAAGGCGTTAAGAAAGGTACCGTTGATGTTGTCATCGGGACACATCGTCTTTTGTCACAAGATGTCCAGTTTAAGGATCTCGGCTTGCTGATTGTCGATGAGGAGCAGCGTTTCGGCGTGTCCCACAAAGAGAAGCTGAAGCGCCTGAAGACGAACGTGGACGTGCTTACTCTAACCGCAACACCAATTCCTAGAACCTTGCACATGTCCATGCTGGGCGTTCGCGACCTATCGGTCATTGAAACTCCGCCGGAGAACCGTTTCCCGGTGCAGACGTATGTGGTTGAATATGGGCCGTCGCTGGTTAGAGAGGCTATTGAGCGTGAGCTGGCGCGTGAGGGGCAAGTGTACTATCTCTACAATCGTGTACAGGGCATTACACAAATTGCTGATCAAATCTCGATGATGATTCCAGATGCGAGGGTAACTGTTGCACATGGCCAAATGGGCGAGCAGGAGCTGGAGAAGACGATTCTCGATTTCTTGGACGGAGAGTACGATGTCCTTGTCAGCACAAGTATTATTGAGACGGGTGTAGATATCCCGAATGTCAATACACTCATTGTCCATGATGCGGATAAAATGGGGCTTTCCCAGCTCTATCAGCTGCGTGGACGTGTAGGCAGGTCGAATCGCGTCGCTTATGCTTATTTCACGTATCAACGTGATAAAGTGCTGACAGAAGTTGCCGAGAAACGACTTCAAGCGATTAAAGAGTTTACAGAACTTGGTTCAGGCTTTAAAATTGCGATGAGGGACTTATCCATTCGTGGCGCAGGGAACTTATTGGGTGCTGAGCAGCACGGCTTCATTGCTTCTGTCGGCTTTGATTTGTATTCTCAAATGCTAGCCGAAGAAATTGCTAAGCTGAAGCTTGAAATAGATGGAGAAGCGGTCATTCCAGAACCGGAATGGCATACGTCGATCGATATTCAATTGGATGCTTACTTGCCATCTGATTACATCTATGACAGCATGCAGAAAATCGAAATTTATAAAAAAGTGGCCGCCATTCGTACGCTGGAAGAAGCCGCGGATCTGCATGATGAGCTCGTTGATCGCTTCGGTGATCTGCCGCAGTCCGTGTTCAACCTACTGACAGTGGCTCGTTTGAAAGCATACGGTTCGGAATACCGGATTGAAACGATTAGCCAAAAAGGGGAGGATTACCTAATCAAGGTGCATATCGACCAGAATGGCAGGCTGGATGGACAGAAGCTGCTTGCTTTGTCCAAAGGCTTTGATGGTCGTATCAAATTGAATGCAGATCCGCAGCTACTAATTGTTATTCGTTTTAAAGGTATGAAGCCGGAAGCCTCCATCGAATTGTTGGAGAAATTCTTGGTACAATATAAGGATGTTCTGAAAACGAAAGGGGAATTACAGGATGTTGCCAAATGAAACTAGCAGACAACGACGTACTTCGAAAAAATGGATATTAGGTTTGGTGACAGTAGTCCTTGCATTCTCTGTCCTCAGCGCGTGTGGAAGCAAAAAGGAAGGCGCTGCGACAGCTTCGCCTTCCGCATCAGCGGCTGCTACAGGTAATCCAAGTGATATTATTGCTACTTACAAAGAAGGCGGGAAAATTACACGCGGTGAATTCGATTCATTCATCAACGTAAACAAAATGTTCTCTCCACAATTAGCACAGTATTTGGCAGATCCTGCGTTTCAACAAGATATGTTGAAGCAAATGGTTACTTTCCGTGTTCTTTCCGCTAAAGCGGATGACAAAGTGAAAGCGGATGCTGACAAACAAGTAACAGAGCAAATGAAAGCTATTACGGACTATTTCGGTAAACAAGAAGGCGGAATGGACAAGCAGTTGAAAGACAACGGAATCGAATTGAAAGATATCGAGTCCTTGATGAAATTAAGTTTCTACACAATGGGCAGCATGGAAAGCAAAATCACAGACCAAGCTGTTCAAGACTCGTATAAAGAGCAAGCGGCAGCGCATGCCTTCGATGTTGCAACGGTTAGCCATATTCTAATCGGATTGAAAGATTCTGCGACACAAGCAGATCTTCGTACGAAAGAAGAAGCACTGAAAAGAGCGAAAGAAGTGAAAGCGAAGCTAGATGCTGGCGGCGACTTTGCAGCGTTAGCGAAAGAGTTTTCCGATGATCCAGGTTCCAAAGATAATGGCGGTACGTACAAAGATGCTGACATTAATCAATGGGTAACAGAATTTAAGGATGCAGCTAGCACACTTCCACTGAATAAAGTCAGTGATCCTGTTGAATCCTCATTCGGATACCACGTGATGAAAGTTGAATCCAGAAGCACGAAGCAATTGGATGATACACTTAAAACACAAATCAAATCTCAGCTTGCAGAGAAATCCCTGTCTGAGTTTGCTGAAACCGAATATCCGAAATTGATTGAAACCAATAATCTTCCAAAAGTGGAAACAAGCCCAGCACCAGCGGCAAGTCCAGCAGCTAGTCCTGCTGCGAGCCCAGCTGCAAAGTAAGAACTTACCAGGATGTCCGACATTGGACATCCTGTTTTTATTTCTCATTTTTGGACATGATAAGCGCAGCAGGATGCAGAGCTAAATAAAGTAAATTGCTTAGTCGGGGCGTCTGCATAGAAGAATGGGAAGTGAAGAATACTATGGATAGATTTCAAGTTCCCACCAAATCCCGATCTAGCATACAAGGTTTCATGCTCGTGTCGTATCTAATTCGTAAGCGGAAAGTGAGGCATCTAGAGATATGAAAGCAACTGGAATTGTCCGTCGGATAGATGATTTAGGGAGAGTTGTAATCCCCAAGGAAATACGACGCACCCTACGCATTCGTGAAGGTGACCCTTTGGAAATTTTCGTGGATCGTGATGGAGAAGTCATTCTGAAGAAATATTCACCGATTGGTGAGCTGGGGGATTTTGCAAAGGAATATGCAGAATCACTTTTTGAAAGCACCAATCATGTTGCCTTGATTTCAGATCGAGATAATATTATTGCTATGGCTGGTGGATCTAAGAAAGATTATTTAGAGAAATCCGTTGGGGCAATCATTGAGTCTTGCATGGAAAATCGTAAGGCAGTCATTGAAAGTAATTCAGGGCAATTTGAGATTATTAAAGATACCAATGAAACGTTCACTTCCTTCGTAGCTGCGCCGATTGTAGCTGGAGGAGATCCTATTGGTTCGGTTATCTTGATCTCAAAAGATGAGAATGTGAAAATGGGCAATATGGAAGTTAAAATGGTTGAGACTGCCGCTGGATTTCTAGCGAAGCAGATGGAGCAGTGAACACATAATGCCAAACGAAGGCTTCCTTACGGAGATGGTGACGCATCTGTAAGTGAAGCTTTTTTTGTCTGAACTGGCAGATTTCGTTATAATACGTACATAGGAATTATGAAAGTGTAGAGGGGTAAATCGGATGGGAGTGGGCGACAAGAAAGGGGAGCCTCATCAGCTCGGCCGGCCCCAGGAGCATGATAACCGTAAACAGGGGAACAAGCTATTGAAAGGCGCTGCCTTGCTTGGGGCTGCTGCTGTGATCTCTAAGCTATTGGGAACGCTGCAGAAGATCCCTTTGCAAAATGTAGCCGGAGATGTGGCTTTTGGTATTTATAATGCGGTTTATCCGCTCTATATCTTAATCTTATTTGCAGCTACGGCTGGGTTCCCAGTCGCTGTGTCTAAATTTGTAGCTGAACGCGTTATGGCAGGGGACCATGCTGGGGCCAAACGAATTGTGATCGTTTCATCAGCGTTATTAATGAGTGCAGGGCTTCTTTTATTCGTTTTGTTGTATTTCGGTGCGGAGACCATCGCTGGTTGGATTGGCATCCAGCAGACCGTGACAGCTATTCGCAGCATATCCTTTGCGCTGCTTTTGTCTCCTGTGCTCGCCGTCCTCCGCGGTTATTTTCAAGGGTATCAGAACATGGTGCCAACTGCGGTATCGCAAGTTATTGAACAGCTGATCCGTGTGATTACGATGGTCGCTTTACTTCTGTACTTGGTTGCTCTCGCGTACGATGAGGCATGGATTGCAGCAGGAGCTACATTCGGCTCAGTAACAGGCGCTGGAGCGGGTCTCGTCGTGATGGTCGTGTACTGGCAGCGAGAGCGGCGGCTGAGAGATATCGAAGCAGATTTGCCGACGGATAGGGAGAGGCAGGATGGAAACGGACAAGAGTTAGAGCAGGGAGCAAGAAAAGCGATAGCAGCGGGCTTAGAGGTCAAGGAAGAAATTTCATCGTGGCAATGGGCAAAAAAGATTACGCTGTATGCGATCCCTGTATGCTTAGGTGCGATTGTCGTACCGTTGCTCACACTGGTTGATACGTTCACGATGCCTCGATTACTAAAAGCTGCAATGGGCAGTGAGCTTGCGGCAATGCGTCAGTTCGGACTTTATAACCGAGGGCTGCCACTCGTTCAGCTGGTGGTCATGGTGGCATCCTCGATGTCAGCCGTTCTGGTACCAGCTATTGCGGCAGCGAAACTAAGCGGGCAGGTTGATCTTATTCGCTCTCGCGCGGAGATGTCCGTGAGGCTCGCTTGGTTGATCGGGCTCGGCGCCTCGTTTGGCCTCGCATTCCTGGCGATGCCGATCAATCTGATGCTCTATACGAGCACCGAGGCGAGCTGGACCATGGCCGTGTTGGCCTTCACGGCCTTGTTTAGTACATTGAACGCTGTCAGCGCCAGCGTTCTCCAGGGCGCCGGCGCGATACGCACGCCGGCTAAGGCTCTGCTCGTTGCCATCGTGCTGAAAGCACTCGGCAACGTGGTGTTGATGCCCCGCTGGGGCATCGACGGCGCCGCGCTCAGCGCGGTGATCGCCTACGCCGCTGCGGCGGGGCTGAACCTGGTGCAGCTGCGCCGCAGCACCGGGGTGCGCTTCGCGGTGGGGCCGTACGCCATCAGTCCCCTGCTTGCCGTGGGACTGATGGGCGGCGCCCTCGCGGCGCTGCAAGGGCTGGCCATGCTCGCTGGCGCGGCATGGCACGTGCCTGAGCGATGGAGCGCTAGCGCCATCGCTCTCGTTGGCGTAGCCGGCGGCGCAGCCGTCTACGCGCTTGCGCTGCTGCGCAGCGGCAGCATCAGCCGCGAGGAGATGCGGCTGATGCCAGAGCTGGACCGAAAGCTGGCGTCGGTCCTGGCGAAGCTGAGGCTGACGAAGCGCAAGCCGTAGCGGGTTTGTTATTGTAGGTTTACTGTTACTGTGAATTAGCCATTACTCTCTATATAAAAATAAATCAGGAGGTGTCATCCGATGTCAATGAGCAACCCGCGAATTACCGTCCTTGGACTCGGGACAGGAGACGAGGATCAACTAACACTAGGTGTATGGAAGAAGCTTCAACTAGCCGCAAAGTCGCAAGCCAAGCTGTTCCTGCGTACGAAAGATCATCCGATGGTGCAACTTCTGGATGCCAATCAGATTCCTTACGCAACATTCGATGCAAACTATATGTCGAATGAGTCGTTCGAGGGAGTCTATGAATCTATTGCGGAAGAATTAATCACAGCAGCGAAAAACCATACGACTGAAGTGCTTTACGCTGTCCCAGGCCATCCCATGGTGGCAGAGTACACGGTGCAACTCTTGAAGCAACGCTGCCCATCGGAAAGCATTGAACTCCAAATCACAGGCGGAGAGAGCTTTTTGGACCAAGCGTTCCTTCGCTTTGGCTTCGATCCCATCGATGGCTTCCAGTTGCTTGATGCGACTAGTATCAGCCGTTATGCCTTGAATCCGCAGCTGCATACGGTCATTGGGCAAGTGTATGATACCTATACAGCATCTGATCTGAAAATTAGCTTGATGGATGCCTATCCAGACGAGTATAGGGTTGTAGTAGGCCACTCCTTAGGAGTGGCAGGTCAGGAACAGATCATAGAAGTGCCGCTTCACGAGCTGGATCATGTCAAGGGCTACGGCAACCTGTCGCTGGTGTGGGTACCACGCAGCGAGCAGGAGGCGCCTTATTATCGGACGTTTGGTAAGCTGCACGAAATTGTTCAGACGCTGCGCAGCCCTGAAGGGTGTCCATGGGATCGTGAACAGACGCATGAGAGTCTGCGTAAGAATTTGATCGAGGAAGCCTACGAAGTGCTCGAAACGATCGACGAGGATGATCCTGATCATATGTGCGAGGAGCTTGGCGATTTACTTTTACAAGTCATGCTGCATGCTCAAATGGAAGAGGAGATCGGTACGTTCTCTGTGTATGATGTGATCGCTACGTTGAATGAGAAGTTGATTCGTCGTCATCCGCATGTTTTTGGTGAGTCGAAGGCAGAGGATGCCGATGAGGCATTGGTTAACTGGAATGCGATTAAGGTTGAAGAGAAGCGGAAGAAAGGCATCGATGTCACGCAACAATCTGTGCTGGATGGTATTCCGCGTGAGCTGCCGGGCTTAATGAAGGCGATGAAGCTGCAGAAAAAGGCGGCAACGGTTGGTTTTGATTGGACGGAGCTGGATGATGTACTTGCTAAGGTGGAAGAGGAGCTCGTAGAGCTGCGTGAAGCCATAGCGAAACCAGTAGAAGAAGGTGCTCAAGAGCGTCGCGATGAGCTGGGAGATGTCCTTTTTTCTATCGTAAATGTTGCTAGATTCCTCAAAGTAGACCCTGAAGAAGCACTAGCTCAAACAAATCGTAAATTTATGCAAAGATTTTCATATATTGAGGAACAGCTACGTTTAAAGGGCTTATCTTTTGAACAAACTGGGTTATCAGAGATGGAACAATATTGGCAGGAAGCAAAAAAAGTTGTAAAACTTGATCTGCGATAGAAGGATTTTGCCGAAAAAAGCAGAATACTAGACTTGTTGCAAGGTATAATCATGAAATGTAACCACAATTGGTACATAGAAGACCTGATCTTCAAACATTTTGGGAGGTAAAGAAAACACATGAACAAAACAGACTTGATCAACAACATCGCTGAAAAAAGCGGACTTACTAAGAAAGACGTAGAAGTTGTCCTTAACGGATTCCTTGGTGAAGTGACAGACGCTCTTTCATCCGGAGATAAAGTACAATTGATTGGTTTTGGTACATTTGAAACTCGCAAACGTTCCGGCCGTACGGGTCGTAACCCACAAACGGGTAACCCAATCGAAATCGCAGAATCCAATGTTCCTGCTTTCAAAGCAGGTAACAAGCTTAAAGACGCTGTAAAATAATGCGGATCGATAAATTTCTCAAAGTATCTCGTCTGATCAAACGCCGTACAGTTGCGAAGGATGTGTCTGATCAAGGACGCGTGTGGATTAACGGTAGAGACGCTAAAGCGAGTACACATGTGAAAGTTGGAGATGAGCTGTCCATTCAGTTCGGTCAGAAGAAAGTAACGATTCGCGTTGAGCTTCTGACGGAGTCTACCCGTAAGGAAGATGCTGCGCAGATGTACACGTTGCTGAAGGAAGAAGCGTTCCAATCCGAATAACGCATACCGATGAAGTAGCCTGGGATTCCTGCAGAGGGAATTTTAGGCTGCTTTTTTTGTAGGCCCAGATACAAGGCTTGGTTCTAAAAAAGGACATCCTCCCATATCGTAAGATTAGGTGAAGGAGGGGTACAGGCCATGATCGAACCCGTGAAAAATAGTAATAAAAGGCAAGAAATTAAGATGCTGAATCGCAAACTCTTGGAAATTTCAGGAGTTTTGAACGTAGAAAGCTTTGATAGCGAAGAATTCCTCCTGGAAACGGAAATGGGCTACTTGATGATTAAGGGGCAGAATTTGCACATCAAGAACTTGAGCTTGGAGCAAGGATTAGTCGCCATTGAAGGTATCATTCATGAATTAGCCTATGTGGACGGGAATACCCAGGAGAAATCCAAGGGGTTTCTTGGAAAGCTATTTAAGTGACACTTCACGTTCAATTTCAGACAATTTTTATGATGTTCTTGAGTGGAATTTGCATAGGAGCTCTGTTCGATGTTTTCCATGTACTCTCGGGCAAGCTGCGATTGCCGCGCTGGAGCATTCCGATTGTAGATAGTATCTATTGGATTGTGGCGACAATCCTGGTGTTCAAGATGCTCATTTACAGTAATGAAGGACAAGTTCGTATTTTTATTTTCCTCGGGATGGGGATCGGAATTTGTTTCTACTTCGCGCTTCTGAGTCGGTTGGTGGTCTGGCTTACACTCATTCTCATTCGAATTATTGTGGCGATTTACCGCTTCCTTACGCGCACTGTCGAAATTCTGATCATTAAACCGATTATTGGCTTATATCGTCTAACGGTGATAATTTTAGGCTTTTTGCTTGCCGTAGCTATATTCCTTTACAGAATTGTGCTACAATTGCTCTATCCTGTGTGGAGATTATTCCTCTGGATGACTAAGCCTGTGCATAAGTACTTGGTGATCCCTGACTGGTTGAAGAAACTAAAGGGACGTATCATTGCGCTATATCGCAGGATATTCTCGAAGTAGGAGGAATTCCTATTCATGCATGCTCAAGCAACCGTTTCAACCAAGCGCAACAGTCGGGAAGGCTCGAAGCGAAGACTGCGTATCCTTTTGATCATTGTCTTATGTTTTCTGAGCTGGGCTTCTGTTAACATCTGGGGGCAGTTCGCCAAGCTGCACGAGAAGAGAAGTGTCGTAGCGGATATGGAACAACAACTCGCGCAGGCACAGAAGGTGAATGCCCAAACGACGAAGGAAATCGCACGGCTGCATAACGACGAATATTTGGATCAGATCATTCGTCGAGACTTTCATTACAGTAAAACGGGAGAGACGCCACTAAGCGCCTCGAAGTCGCAATAAAAAACATTACGAAGAAGTGGCGAATGCCGTGTTGACCGTGGTTTCTGCATCGGTTATAATCGGCGTAGCCAGTGTTTTCAACATTTTAAGGGAGGAACATTTTACTTTATGGCAATTGAAGTTGGCACCAAGTTAGAGGGAAGAGTGACGGGGATTACTCACTTTGGAGCATTCGTCGAGCTTGCTGAAGGAGTTACCGGTCTTGTTCACATTTCGGAGATCGCGGACAATTATGTGAAGGACGTTAATGACCACTTGAAGCTTGAAGACAAGGTAACGGTCAAAGTAATTAACGTGGACAAGGATGGCAAGATCGGACTGTCGATCAAGCAAACGATTGACAAGCCAGTTGAGGAAAGACCAGCTCGTCCTGAACGTACAGGTGGCAGCAGCTATCAAGGTCGCCCAAGTGGAGATCGTCCAAGCGGCGGTTACCAAGGTGGTCGTCCAAGCGGTGGTGGAGAACGTAGTGGCCCTCCAAGCGGTGGTCCAGGTGGTGGCGGCGGTCGTCCAGGTGGCGGCGGTGGCTTCAATCGTGGCGGCGGCGGCGGTGGTCGCGGCGGCTTTAACAAGCAGCAGGGCGGTGCTAGACCGTTTTCGTTCGAAGATAAAGTATCTCGTTTCCTAAAAGATAGTGAAGAGCGGATTTCGTCCTTGAAGAAGAACACCGAGTCCAAACGCGGTGGCCGAGGCGGAAGAAGAGACTAATAGATGCAGATAAGGAACCACATTCGCTTAGGCGAATGTGGTTTTTTATTTGCCGCGGATGCTCCAGTGTGACAAATCTAGCTCAAACGAGTGCAAATCAATCGACATGGAGTTACGGGTATCTCCCGCATATGCAGGGCGAAAGTTCGAGGTAATCAGACTTTTGGAAACGTTTTCAATGCAAGGAACCCAGAGTAGGCAAGGGCTGAGAGCTGTTGACAAAGACATCGGGACATGTCGGAAATTTCTTTGAATCTATCAACTCATTCTGACAAACTTTCTACTAGATTGTCTCTATACTAGAGTAACAAATAAGGGAAGAAATGGATGGTGTTCGAGAATATGCAAAGACGAAGCTTAGGCGCGGTGATGGGTGGCGGATGGTCGGGAGTATGGCAGAAAGCAAAAGTAGGTGTTCACAGTGCAGCTGTAGAGAATCGATGGGTGCAAGCTTTTGTGGCTAAGAAGTGGTCGTTACTGCTTATCGTTATGGGCTTCTTGCTAGGTCGTGCGATGATTCTGGAACAGTTATCACCATTTGCGTTGGCGTTTATTGCAGTCATCTATTTTACAAGAAAAGATATTTTGCATTGGGTAGGCATTGCTGCTTTTGCTGGGAGTTTGCTCGCGGTAAATGGGAACACCGGTTATCTCGTAACAGAAATTATTATTTTCTTAGGGATCCAGAAGGCGCTGGAAAAATATGAACGATCAGACGTTTCGTTAGCACCGTTGCTCGTATTTAGCTCCACATTCCTCGTGCAGCTCTTTGCGGAATTGGTTGTTTCTAACCTGACGTGGTACTCGCTGATGATGCTCACCGTTGAAGCATTGCTAAGTTTGGTGCTGACGCTCATATTCATTCAAGCCATCCCTGTATTTACACTTACCCGCAAAAACTATCATCTGAAACATGAGGAGATCATTTGTTTAATTATTTTGTTGGCTTCGGTGATGACAGGTACGGTCGGTTGGATCGCAGGTCCTGTTACGATAGAGCATGTGTTGTCTCGGTATTTAATTCTACTGTTCGCCTTAGTAGGTGGAGCACCGTTCGGAGCGTCGGTCGGTGTTGTGACAGGTCTTATTCTCAGTCTGGCGAACAGCAATGCTATCTATCAGATGAGTCTACTTGCTTTCTCTGGAATGCTCGCTGGTCTTCTTAAAGAGGGGAATCGCTTGATGGTTGCCTTTGGGATGCTGCTTGGATCTTCTATTCTCTCTTTCTATATGGGCTCTAGTGTGGATGTTATTAACTCCGCCTGGGAGTCTCTAGCTGCTGTTGCCTTGTTCTTACTGACACCTAGGAGCGTCATTCTCATGTTGGCGAAGTATGTGCCTGGCACGCAAGAGAATCTGAAGTCTCAGCAGGATTATGCGAAGCGTGTCCGAGATGTAACTGCGGGGCGTGTTGAGCAGTTTTCTGAGGTGTTTCGCCAGTTGGCGCGCAGCTTCAAACAGCTGACAACGGAAGACGAGGTGAGCCGCAAGGAGGAGGATGTCGGGCACTTTATGAATGCAGTCACCCAGAAGGCGTGTGAGTCTTGTTGGAAGAAGAGCCAGTGCTGGGACCAGAAATTCTATCAAACCTACACCTATATGACGGATATGATGAGCCAAATTGAGACGAAGGAGAGTATGTCGAAAAAGCAGATTCCACCCGAATGGAAGAAGGTATGCATCAAGACGGAGCAGGTGCTAGACGTGATGAAGCAGCAATATAGTTTATATAAGAATGATATGCATTGGAAAAAGCAGATCCTGGATAGTCGACATCTGGTCGCCGACCAATTATCAGGCGTTTCGCAGGTCATGGAAGACCTAGCGAAGGAAATTAAGAGGGAAGGACAGGAGTTGTTCCTCCAAGAAGAGCAAATTCGTAATGCCCTGGAGGAGTTAGGTCTGTCGATCCATACGATTGACGTTATTTCATTAGATGAAGGAAATATCGAAATCGAAATCATCCATCAATATACGAAGGGATTTGATGAATGTCGTAAAATCATAGCGCCGCTTCTCAGCGAAATCATCGGCGAGAACGTCGCCGTGATGCGTGAGGAGATGCACACGCGCGGCGAGGGCTACAGTACGGTCGTATTCGGCTCCGCCAAGGAATACGAGGTGGAAACCGGAGTCGCCGGCGCTGCCAAGGGAGGCGATCTCTTCTCGGGCGACAGCTACTCCACGGTGGAGCTGGGCAATGGCAAATATGCCGTTGCGCTTAGCGACGGCATGGGTAATGGCGAGCGAGCGCGTGCGGAGAGCGAGACGGCGCTTAGCATTCTGCAGCAGCTGCTGCAGTCGGGGATGGACGAGAAGCTGGCGATCAAGTCGCTGAACTCGGTGTTGATGCTGCGATCCTCCGACGAGATGTACGCGACGGTGGATATGGCGTTGATCGATATGTACAACGCGAATACGACGTTCATGAAGATTGGCTCAACGCCAAGCTTTATTAAGCGGGGGACAGAGGTTTTTGCGATCTCGGCGAATAATTTGCCGGTAGGCATTTTGAGCGAGATTGATGTTGATCTGGTTTCTATCCCGTTGCAATCAGGGGATATCCTGGTGATGATGACCGATGGCATCTTTGATGCGCCAGGCCATGCTGTGAACAAGGAGATGTGGATGAAGCGCATGATTCAGGAGATTGATACGACATTACCGCAGGATTTCGCCGATTGCTTGTTAGAACGCATTTTCCGGCATCATCATGGCGAGATTCAGGATGATATGACGGTTGTTGTAGCACGTATTGAGAGACGGCAACCCGAATGGGCGACGTTTCGTTGGCCGGGCATTACGCGTATGGAGCGGCCGAAGACGGTTAGCTGATGGTTCTATTAAGCCGTGCCGGCTCATTTGCCGGCGCGGTTTTTGAGTCAAGAAAGGCGGTTAGTTGAATGATCAGAAGGATGTTTGCCATACTGCTCATACTTCTGGGTGTATGCTTGTTTTTGTATCCCGCGTTAAATGATCGATATGAAAGTTATCAACAACATCAGATTTTAAAGGAATGGCAAGACAATATGCAGGCAATGGACCAGTTGCCAAAAGAGGAAAATGAGGAGGTACTTTCCGCAGGAGGTTCGAAGGTGATGCCCGTTGGGAGTGATGTGACTCCCTCACCGGATGCAAGTGTAAACGAGTTACTGATGTCTGAATCCGCAAAGCCCACAAGCGTGAGCGACACGGTTGTGAAGGCTGTGGCGACTGCAAAGCCTCCCCCTGCGAAACCAAAGAACATGGAGGGAGTTCTAAGCATTGATAAAATTGATTTGAAACTTCCCATTTTATCCGGTGCGACTATGGATAATATGAAAATCGCAGTTGCCAGTATTGCGAATACAGGAAAAGCTGGTGCAATAGGTAATTATGCGATTGCTGGGCATCGAAATTTGACTTACGGTAAAAATTTTAATCGCTTAGATGAAGTTGTCTTAGGTGATTTAATAGAAGTAGATGCAGGGAGCAACAAATTCATCTACCGTGTAGAAGAAAAGTTATATGTTCTACCAACGGATGTGTGGGTGTTGCAAGGTACTGGCAGTAATCGGGAAATCACGTTAATCACTTGTGATCCTATGGTAGACCCGACGCATCGCTTAATTGTGAAAGGGAAATTAGTTGAATAATTAGAAGTTCACGTATAGAAAGGATGGAAATTACATATTTTCAAAACATGGTACTACCCGCTTGTCAAAAATGATACAATTTGTATCAAAGGAAAATTGAAATGGAGGTCAAACGAAGATGGTGAAGAAACAAACAAAGGCTTTGCTGATTGCTCTTCTTATGTTTATGCAATGTCTTTATGGGATTACCTTATCCAGCAAAGTAAATGCAACTGAAATTTCAGGTAATATCCTAGATAGTGTCACACTAGCGGTATATGATAGTAACGGCCAAGTTGTTACGGGGAATGTATATGACCAGAATGCACAAGCGAAGCTGGACTACACTTGGTCTTTGCCAAATGGCCATGGCTACCATAACGGGGATACATTTTCTTTTAACCTGCCGCAAGAGTTTGTATTGTTTAATGATGTAAGCGGTGCTCTTGTCATAGATAACAGCTCAACAGTTGGGAATTTTCACGCAGATAAAGATACTCATCATGTGGTGATTACGTTTAACCAATTTATCGAGAATCATGATGATTTGAAGGGTACTTTAAGCTTCCTTACGCAATTTAATAAGAGGCAAATTACAGGGACTACAGAACAAACTATCGTCATTCCTGTTCGAAGCGGTGACCAGATATTTACCATAAAGTTCAGGCCTAACGTAGATTCAACGATTAGTAAATCTGGTGCTCCTCTAGGCTATAATGCGAAGTCGATTGATTGGACGGTGGATGTGAATAAGACACTGGATACGGTACAGAACGCAGTTGTTACGGATTCAATTCCTGATGGACTATCGGTTCCTGTGACGGTTGCGGTGTATCAATTAAACGTACAGCTTAACGGGTCAGTAAGCCAGGGGGCGGAATTGGCTAGTGGCAGCTATTCGGTGAGTACAGTAGGCGGGGCTTTTCGCGTTCAGTTTACGGATAGTCCGATAACGTCTGCCTATCGTATTCAATATACAACGCCAATTACGGATAAGTTGAAGACTTCCTTTACGAATACAGCCAGTTTCTCTGGAACGAATAAGGCGCCTATTCAGGCTTCTTCAACAGTAAGTGTATCCCGGGGGAAAATGCTGATCAAGGAAGCAACGAAGTATGATCCTATAACTCAGACCATGGAATGGGCTATCTTGTATAACGGTGGCGAAGAGGAGATCCCACAATCAGAAGCTTTACTGACGGATTTATTTGATAATATTCATCAGGTGGTTGAAGGGTCATTTCATGTATACAAGGTTACTTTAAATGGCAATGGGGCAGCTACAGTCGCCGGTGAAGTACCAACTGATAAATATACAGTTTCCTTGCATACGGTAGAAGGAAAGTCTGGCTTTAAATTGCAATTTCTTGAAGACATTTCTTCTGCGTATAAAATTATTTATGCAACGAAAGCAATAGGTCCCGTCTATGAGGACGGAGTTCTTACAAATAAGGTTTATACGGGGGAAAATGGCAGCGCTACGGTCACTAAGCCCTTCACGCAAGTTGGCATTGTTAAGACGAGAGGTGATGTCAACTATCAATCAAAGGTAGTCGGATGGCAAATTGTCATCAATGGTGATAGTAAGGAAATGAATCATGTCGTTGTAACGGATACATTTCCTAGTAAAGGGCTACGATTAATACCTGGTTCCTTGGTGGTAAAGAAAGGAAATGTTACACTCAATAATCCATTAGACTATACGCTCGATAGTAGTATTGATGCAGATGTTGGATTTACACTTACATTTGCTGATGCTGTTGCACAGCCAGTAAAAATTACTTATGATACTGCGTTTAACCTCGATCTAGCCATTCCATTAGGTAGCGCGAATTCATTCATCAATCAGGGGACAATCGACTGGATTAGCCAAGACGAAGCGCATACGAAGACAGTACAAGCGGAGTTCAACCCCTTCAACGAAGTTAAGAAAAATGGATTCAAAAGTGGTACGTATAACGCTATGAATAAACGAATCTCTTGGAAAGTGGGGATTAACTACAATGGGAAAAGTATTTCCGAAGCTAAAATTGAAGATGTTTTGGAGTCTGGCCAGACCTTACAGGAAAACTCATTAGTTATTCATAAAATGATTATCGCTCCTAACGGGGGGCATTCGTTAGGTGATTTAGTGGATCCTACAAGGTACCACTATGAGGTTACGCCTCAGAAAAAACTTATTATTTCATTCCTTGATCCTATTTCTGAGGCATATACCATTGATTTTATTACAAGTTTAGAGAACCAGTTGATAACCAATCGGGTGTTGAATACAGCGAAGCTATTCGATGGTTCCACCCAAGTATCTAAAGATCTTACAGCCGCCGTTAACATCCCTCATGGTGGGGAATACGTGAGCAAGACAGGGACTCAAAACGGGGATAAGATCAACTGGCAGATTACTGTCAATCAAGGACAGTCGAAGTTAACTGATGCGGAAATCTTCGATACGCCATCTCGGAATCAGGTGATACTATCGGATTCATTTCATTTGTTCAGTATGAGGGCGGCCGCGAATGGTGATTTGACTAAGGATGTAGAGTTAGTAAAGGGAACTGGATACACAGTTGATATTCAAACAGATGCGGAAGGGAATCAGACGTTTCGATTAAAGTTCAAAAGTCTGATCTCGACAGCTTTTGTTTTGGAATATCAGTCTGTCATTGCAGCTCGTGATCAGGAATTGGTCTCCAACAAAGTGAGCTTCAGTGGGAATAATGTAACGACGGTTACCAAAGAAACAGTTAAAGACATTGTGGTGGGTGTATCTACGGGTTCAGGTACTGGAAGTGGTGTGCGCGGGTCTCTTGAAGTGAAGAAACTGGATGCCACTAACAGAGAATTATCACTTAGCGGCGCTATCTATGAGTTGTACCGGAAGTCTGGAGAAACCACGAATCTCATTCAAACGCAAACTACGAATGAAATAGGTGTAGCTATTTTCCAAGGGCTGCTTGCAGGTAATTATGTGATTAAGGAAATCGCAGCCCCTAGTGGGTACATTCTTGATAGGAATGAGTATCCGTTTTCGTTACAATCGGCTGAGAATAAAAAGATGACGTATACGAATAGCAAAACACCGACAACTACGCCGCCACCAACAACGTCAACACCAACAACGTCAACACCAACAACTACACCAACAACTACACCAACAACTACACCAACATCACCACCAACACCGACACCAAGTCTCACGCCAAGTCCGTCAATTACACCGACGGCGAAGCCTACACCACCTATAGTGACGGTTCCATCGCCTAAGCCGTCCGATCCTGATGTGGTTGTTTCCCCAACTGTTGAACCTGCAACGCTTCCAGTAACAGGGGAGTCCAGTCATCTATATGTTAAGCTTGCTGGTCTTACGTTCATACTAGTGGGTGTTATGTTAGGAAGGAGAGTTCGTAGAAAACGCTGAGCTCATCTCATAAAGTAATAAAAGTACGAGAGAGCAGGGACCCTGCTCTCTCGTACTACTTTAAACCTAGTTCTCCTCGACTACCAATTGAAACAATTCAATTGACATCAATGTCGAAAATGGTAGAATAGACATATAGTTTTTATATCATTTAACTTTTGAAAAAGGCAAACCTGTCGAAAGGCAGGGACGCAAAGCCACGAGTCTAAAGCATTCGCTATGATCGTCGGGCCGCCAAGGGGTAGTAGAGTAATCTAACCTCTTTTGGCTTCACTACAAAGGAGGTTTTTTGTTATGCGTAATAAGTTGTATTTGTCCCTTGCCCTATTCACGCTTTTTATCTTCATGGTCTCTACAACGGTAAGTGCGGCAACGTCAATTCCGAGTTCTACCAATTCAGTAGTAGAGGTTAACGATTTAGTGGAGCTGGAAGTAGTGCTACAAGAAGAGTTAGCCAAGAAACCACAAGAGATAACGATTCTTTACACGGCTAAAGGACCGACAAATTCAACAAGTTATTTGCAAGGTGTGAAGGATACTATTCACGAAGCTCAAAGTGGATTGCAAGAAGAATTATTTTGGAATATGAAAAGTTTAACTTATTCGATGAAAGGTAGTATCGGTAAGCTGAAGATTACTTTGCATCCGGAGTATTTAACGACACTGGAGCAGGATCAATATGTGGACGAGGAAGTTGACCGTATATTGAATGAAATCATTACGGCGAAGATGACTCCTTTTGAGAAAGAGTTAGCTATACATGACTTTGTTGTCTCACATACTTCGTATGAAGATTTAGGTGAGATTGGCCATACGGCATATTCAGCGCTATACAATAAGAAAGCAGTATGTCAGGGTTATGCAATCCTTACAAACTTGCTGCTGAACAAAGCGGGAATTACAAGCCATCTAATCGTAGGTTATATCAATGATGATATAGAACAACCGCACATGTGGAATGAAGTGAACATCGAGGATAATTGGTATATGCTAGATACTGTATTTAATGATTCAACATCAAATCCATCAATGGATTATTATAATATAACGAGTAAAGCGCTCAAGGGCATGAAGCATACATGGGAAGAAAGTGACTACCCTGTCGCTGAAACTGAATATAAATAAAAAAGGAGCCTAAGGCTCCTTTTTTTTGACCGCATGCACAACGAGACGTGTATCATCGGTCTCATTACTGCAAGTAACAAGCGTGATGATTTGTTCTTTCGCAGTAGGGTTAATTTTTGTGGAATAAAGTGACTTCTGGCGGTATTCATGTAGTGCTTGAAGAAAAGCTTGATCATTCTCGTAAGAGGCTTCAATGGTATCCTGACTCGCATCTAACGTATAGACGGCGAATACCTCCCAGTTTGTAACTTCATCGGGTAAGTCAAGCTGAATCGAGTGGTGTTCTTTGTAGAAAGATTCCTTTTTGAAGGTGCCTAAGCTTCCAAACATAGTCCCATCGATCATGTTATGCCCATAGATAACGATATTACGTTGTGGACGATTCATATCAATGCGAGAATCTATAAAAATACTCCCATATATGGATGGTTTACCTGCAGCGTCCGTATGCAAATAATAGTCGTTGTCGGCATGCTGGACCACGGGATAATCCACGCCTGCGCCATCAACACGAAGCCAACCTTTGATTTCTTTGTTCACGGCGGTTAGGCTTTTTATTTTGTCCCGAATGGATGTGGGCGTGTTCTCTGGCATCAGGGGGGGTGTTGGAAGTGCATCTGTTTGCGTATCCGCTGCTTTAGGTTGAATGGAGGCAGGGGATGTTGGATTTGAGTAATAAAGCTGTGAGAGTTGGTTCTGTAAAGTGAGGGACTGCTGGCTCTCCCTATGTTTGGTGTGCGAATCGATAATAAGCAAGGAGATTCCAGCGACAAGTAGAAGTCCTGCTAGTCCATATGAAATTGCATACGATTTCTTTGGTTTCGGTGTTTTTAGTCGGAACATACACCAGTCGCCTCCTTTAGCTGATTCAATATGGTTATCCAGAAGAGAATAAAGAAGGGGCACATGTTGTGCCCCTAGGGTCAAAGATTATTTATTTTTGCGCTGCTGCCAACGGGTAGCCCCAAAAACGCTTAATCCTGCAACTACCATGGCTAATCCGGTTAAATAAAAATTGCTGTAGGCTTGTTGGCCTGTTTTCGGAACAAGGGAAGCGGCGCTGCCATTCTTCTTGCCTTTTGGTAATACACGAACTTGAACATCGTGATACGTAATGGAGTCATCAGGTTCTTTAATGGCAATTGTGAAGCCATCGGTTCCATTAAACCCTTCTTTAGGCGTATAGATCCATTTGCCATCGTCTGTTAACTCGACATCACCATTTTCAGGAGCTACATAAATAGATTCCGCAGCTTCAGGAGATACCACCGGAATGACGCCTTCAACGGATGTATCTTCATCGGTTGTAATAGGCGCAGCTGGCGTCGCCGAAGGAGCTGGAGAAGGCGTTGTGCTAGGTTTAGGCGTAGCGCTTGGAGTAACTCCTGGTGTCACGCTAGGTTTAGGCGTCGGGGCTGGTGTAACGCTTGGTGTCGGTATTGGTCCAGGGCCATAGAAAACAGGTTGCAGATAGATACCGGCGTCGATGGTGCGATCGTCGTCGCCAGATTGTAGGGCAATCCCTGTTACACGACCAGAACTGTTAGGATTAGAGTCAACAGTACGATCTGGGCCAATAAGGCTAGTTGAGAATAAATAACCGCTGACAGGTTGGAACGCGACATCATAGGAACCTGGTTCTAGATTCTCGAACAAGTAGTTCCCGTTGACATCCGTTTCTTGTGTATCGAGAACGACGCTTGGATTAGATGTGAGATAAAGTTTGACTGTCATTTTAGGGTAGCCAGCGTCTGTGGCATCTTGCAAGCCATTTTTATTTGAATCCAGGAATACCCGGTCCCCCAGCTTTGCAAGTTTATAGTAGCCTGCATCAATGGTCAAATCATTAACTGTAGTCAGTAAGGAAATGGTATGACTAAGTCCTGTCGTTAGGTCAGCGTCTGAATCTTTGCTATCGTCGCTGCCAACATTTATAGGGCTTTTCTTGTAGCCTGCAGGAGCAATAAACTTCACTTGGTAGCTACCTGTGTTCTGGAGGTTTGTAAACAGGTAACGCCCTCCAGCATCCGTAGTTTGCGTGCCTAGCAAGGTTGCCGTCCCTGCCGTATAAAGCTCCACCGTAACCCCAGGAATGCCTGGTTCACCGCTATCTTGCAGGCCATTTGCATTCAGATCATGCCATACGATGTCTCCTAGCGAGCCGTCCGTCAATAAATAAAGTCCAGCATCGATGGTGATGTTATCGTCTCCGGCAGATAAGGTTACAACACTTGTTTTACCCGTTGCAAGGTCAGCATCGGAGTCTAAAGCAGTATCACCGCCTTGATTCTTCGTTGATAGTCCATAACCTTGAGGTTTCACGAATTCTACGATGTAGCTGCCTGGAGTTAAACCGGTAAATTTATACAATCCAGCGACATCTGTGGTTTGAGTAGCGACGACCTGAGTAAGATCCAAGGTTGAATATAAATTCACTACTACCCCTGGGACGGGGGCTTCACCTGCATCTTGAATACCATTTTTATTAGCATCCAAGAAGACTTTATCGCCTAAACTAGCTGGTTTATATAGACCGACGTCAAATGTATAATCACGTCCACCATCCAGAAGGGAAATATTGTTGACTGTTGCTTCTGAATCTTCCCGGGTTGTAAAGACAGCATCGCTATCTTTCGCGTCATCTGCCCCCTGATTAGCTGAGGAGAAGAAGTCATATGAAGTTGGTCTTGTAAACTTTACAACATAACTGCCGGGCAAGAGGCTAGAGAAGTTATAAATTCCGCTGCTACTAGTTGTTGTTGTCATTAAAGCTGCTGCTAGATTTGAAGCATCGAACAGCTTGACGGTTACGCCTGAAATACCAGGCTCTCCGGCATCCTGAACGCCATTGGCGTTGCGATCGTACCAGACTAAATCGCCGATCTCGCCGAGGTAGAAACCTGCATCAACAGAATGGTCTTGTTTCCCCGATGTCAATGCGATTGAATGACTGAAGCCTGTTATTACGTCTCGATCAGAATCTTTAGCATCATCGGCTCCCTGATCTCGAAGAGTTGGTTTATAACCGATAGGATTAATAAATTGAACCGTATAATGGGCCGGATCCAATTGAGGAAATAAATACTTTCCAGACGCATCCGTTGTTGTTGTCTGAAGGACATGTGCTGGGTCCAAATCGGATGATTTGAACAGCTTGACTGTCGCTCCGCTTATGCCGGGCTCTCCGCTATCTTGCTTGCCGTTGGCGTTCAAATCATTCCAAACGAAATCACCAATCTCACCCTTCGTGTAAATACCTGCGTCTAATGTCATGTTGGTTGAATTTGCAGGCAAGCTAACTTGAGTAGTGCGATAGGTTTGGGCGCCTGAATTATATAATGAAAAATCACTATCTGTTGCATCTGTAGCCGATGGATTATCCTGAGGTGATAGATAATAACTTCCACTTGGCATTTTAAATTCAATGATATAGTCACCCGCGATCAGATTAGGGAATTCATAGTAACCTGGCTTATCAGTCCCATGCTCAAATCCAGTTCTAGTATAGGCGATTCGAGTTGTAGGTGCTGAGGCGCGATATAGATTGACCAAAATACCGTTTTTGCCAACTTCCCCGGTATCTTGAATCCCATCTGCGTTCGTATCTGCCCAAATAAAATCACCTAAGTTGCTCGTTCCTACGGGATCTACACCTTCTACTTCGAAACCTACCTTAATAGGCTCAGAGGGCAAGAAGGCTTGTGGTCCACCTGAATCGGGATAGGTAGCTCCATAACCAAATGAGTTCCAAGCAATTTTATTTCTTGGCGCACTAACAGGTGCACGCATATCCCATTCTAAGGTGACGGATTGGTTTATATTAAGCACCATACTACCAAAATCGAATTTCAGTGCTTTTACCGTTGTAATATCCTCAGGAGGACTAGTTGTCCAATCACTTGTATCCGTAGTCGAGCGATGAAGAGGATCTGAGAGTTCACTGACATTTGGATTATCTTTGGTCGAGTAATAGACTTTGATTTCAGAATTCAGAGCAACGCCGTCAGGACCTGTCACAGGATTAACCAGATAGGGTCTCCATTCCGTGTCTCGTTCACTCAAATCAATAACACCTGTATCACCAATGCGAGGTAATTTATCAATGATGACGATGTTCGAGATCGGTCCATTAGAGTCAGCATTTTTAACCCTTAACTGATACATCGCCTTTCCACCAGGGAGAGTCTTCCCGGTAGCCGGATACTTGGAGAAACCGCTATCTAGCTCACCTTTTACCCACTTTACAGATTCGAGGGATCCTCTAAATTTCACGTACACATTCGCTGTGTCAGATACAAACTTTGTAGTTGTTCCATTGGCATCCCAATCGTTGCTATCGGGAAGGGTAGGGACGTCACTTCGGAAGGTATCTGTGACTGAGCTAGCGGCATACATCGTGTTACTGAAGTTGCCATTCAAAGCGTCAGTCTTGATCTTTCCACGGATTGTCACATCAATATAATCCCCTGGCTGTAAGACAGCGCCTGCAAATGTCCAGTTATAGACAGAATAAGTGACAGTGCCAACAGTCGGCGTTGTATGGCTGAAGTTGATCGTCCCACCAGTGTGAGCGTGTGTTTGATCTTCACTAACGACTGTGAAATTTTCTAGTTGATCTTCCGGAAAGAATTCAAGAATCGTTGGAGAGGTCAGGTTACCAGTAGCGTACGGGTGATTCTGTACTCTTAATTTATAGGTAACTGTAGCGCCAAGATTCAAATTGGAACTGCCAACTACGGACTTGTCGGTCACGATCCAAGGCTGAGGATTTACCACTTTTATAGTAACGGTATCGCTATTTGTATATGGAGCAGCGAGATATGTCGCAGTAACCGTAGCGGTATTTGGAATCACTTGATTTGTTGCGACAGGGTTTGCGTTATGATCTGTGCTTAGCAGTTCACCATACACGTGAAGATCGGAAGCAACACGGAATCCAGCAGGAGCCCCGCTATATTCCCACTTGACCTTCGACACGTAATCAGCACCTGCCAGCCCTAAACTGGAAACAAGTAAATCCTGGCTAGTACTCGTACTCAAGCCACTGCCACCGTTCCAAGGGAACCAAGTGTTAATATTGTTTTTTTGATAAAAGGCAGATACAGAAACTCCTGAATTGTTCACATAGGAACCCGTCGTTACCTTAGTCAGATTAATCTGGGCAGGTATTGCATCCTCGACGATCAGGCTATTAAGGGGCACGTTGCCGCTGTTACCAAAGCTATTGATTTTATAATCAACAATTTGACCAATGGCATATTCATCATTAGATTGACGAGCATCTTTGTTAATTCCGTATATGCCTGGCGTCGGGGCCGCGAGAAGATGCGTAACATGCGCCACATTGGTCATAAGGGCAGTTCCAGCAAGGCTCGTTCCCGCAGCATAAACCGAATTGGTTACGGAGTTGCCTATGTTGAAGGTCGGGCTCGGGAATTTCAGCACAACTTGGTAAGTAACTTGCTGCCCTACATTTAATGTAGGAATGTTCCAGTACACACTGCCATATACGGAATCGTAAACGCCGCCGCCAGTAGCAGAAACAAACGTAGAGTTCGGCGGGAGTGTATCATAAACGCCTACATGACTAATATTGGAGCCGCCTAGTTTGCTGTTGCCTTTTAGTTTGACTTCATAGGTGACTTCACTATCTAAGGCGGGATCTACAGTGGGATTGATTTTGCTTTTCTCGATAAGCCAATCTGGTGCATCCACAGTAGCAGTTACAGCCTGGGCTGTAGACGAAGTAGGAACGCCGTTAGCTGCTGTTGCAGTAGCTGTATTCTGTGCGATGTCACCCTGACGGGTAACACCTTCTTTGAACTTCGCCCTCAACTTGAGTACGCCAGTTTTACCGGCGGGAAGAATGTGGATCATGTTAAACTTCACTGTGCCTGCGGTGGCATCTACTGTAGCTACGTCTGTTGTGGTATCCACGTCAATGTAATCGAGCGTTGGAGGCAGGATATCCGTAATCACCATATCTTCAGCGGCAACGGTGGTACTTGGATTGGCATACTTGATCGTGAAGGTAATCGTTTCTCCTGGTTTAGCAGTAGTTTTGTCGACCGATTTCTCCAGAGTAAGATTAACAGACGCTGCTATTGCAACAAAATTGTAGTAGGGCAATACACCTAGAGAAAGTGTGAAAAGCAGGACAAGAATTTTATTGCGAAATTGAAGCATGGCGCGCTTTTTTTTCACGCGAGAAGATAATTGACGCATAATCGATCCTCCGAATCCTTAAACATGAATGGCCATGTAATAGAGTAAAAGCAGTACATTCAGCATGTTTATATCTATTTGCTAATCGTATTTCGTATGTAGAAGCCAAGTTGATATAAAATGTCGATATTTTCCAACCTAAGCACTATTCACCTCCATTTTATATAGATCTTTATACCTATTATATAGTTAAAATCAGGCCTGAAGTCTATGTTTAATGAAAATAAATGTGAAGTTTATTTGAAATCGAAAAAACACATAGATTGTAACGCTAACTTTGCGATGATTAGACACTCTCGAAAATGGAAAAACTAGGATAAGAAACTACTAGAGAGCTAATCTTTTTCCGCCAGGGAGGCAGAGGTTCATGATGAAACAAATACTATTAATCACAGATGGTTGTTCCAATGTTGGTGTAAGTCCAGTTATCGCAGCGGCTCAAGCGCATGCAGAAGGTGTTACGGTGAATGTCATTGGTGTGATTGATCATGGAGAGCTAGGGGTGCTAGGCTCAGAAGAAATTCGAGAGATTGCGGCAGCGGGTGGTGGTATGAGTCGTATCGTTAATTCCGAACAGCTTTCACAGACGGTGCAAATGATGACTCGCAAAACTGTGAATGCTACAATTCAGCATGCAGTTGGCAAAGAACTGCAAAGCATTCTGGGCATTTCTCAAATTGAACAATTACCACCGGAGAAACGTGCCGAAGTCGTACAAGTGATTGATAATATGAGTGAAACCACGTCGCTGCGTGTCGCTCTTTTAATAGATGCTAGTGCCAGTATGAAGCCAAAGCTTGCCGCGGTACGTGAAGCGATCCATGATCTCCTGCTGAGTCTAAGGGCCCGTAGCGGTGTAAGTGAGTTGGCTGTTTTCCATTTCCCGTCAACGAAATCAAGTGATCAAGAATTAGAAATGGATCATGGTTGGACGAATCAGCTTGCAAATGTTGATAAGATGTTCTATAAAATAAACATGAAGGGTACGACGCCAACGGGTCCAGCGCTACTGCAAACGTTGCAGTTCGTGACAGAAAAGCCTTTCTCACCAAAGACGACCGAGGAAGGGATGCTGAGTGACTACGTGGTATGATGAGGCCTTTCGCCC
Organism: Paenibacillus sp. J31R109; assembly: GCF_059692055.1. Lineage (NCBI taxonomy): Bacteria > Bacillati > Bacillota > Bacilli > Caryophanales > Paenibacillaceae > Paenibacillus > Paenibacillus sp. J31R109. Next base: position 51,828 of record NZ_JCAUAR010000024.1, read on the forward strand.
TGGGTCTGAGATTAAAGGGAAGTGGAATGGCCATGTGTATGTGGTCGAGCGTTTATTAGGTGCAGGTTCAAATGGTATTGTTGCTCTTGTACGCAGGGGAAACGCTAGATTTGCGCTTAAAGCAGGATATGAAACCGTTGACCATCAGTCGGAGATCAATTCCTTGCTGGCTATTTCATTGAAAGAGAATTCATTTAAGAATTTTTTGATCGATTCAGACGATATGATCATTCAGGGAAAAGGAATTTCCTTTTATGTCATGCGCTATATTGAAGGTGCAAGTCTTTCTGATTTTATAAATAAGCGTGGCCAAGATTGGATATATGTCATAGGTACGAATCTCTTGCAAAAGCTCACAGAAATCCATAGAAGCGGATATGTATTCGGGGACCTGAAGGTTGAGAATATGATTGTGTCTAAGTATGGAGATGTGGATCTTATTGATTTTGGCGGCGTAACCTCTAAGGGACGAGCGATTAAACAACTAACGGAAGTCTACGATCGCGGGTTTTGGAATATGGGGGAGCGGGTTGCGGAAGAAAGCTACGATCTATTTTCATTCGCGATATTATTATTAAAGACACTAGATCATCGCAAGCGCTTCTCAGGATTTATTAAGATGCTGCCACAGAATCGAGAATTAGATCAGTTAACTGCGATTATGCGCGAAAATCCAATTGCTGCACAACTGGCTCCCTTTTTGAATAAAGCTCTGCACGGCGAGTTCAGCACGTCGGAAGAAGCGATTAGTTATTGGAAGAAGTTAATAACGGGCAAGAAAGCCGCGCAGGCTACGTTGAAAATGCCATGGCTCAAAATATGCTTTGCTGCTTCTATTTTTATTTTTGGAGCAACGATATATAAGTATTGGTAGTTGGGGTAAGGGATTGGCAGAAAGGAAAGTGGCATGGAAACGGGTTTAGTTGCCAGTGTAGAACAACGAATAGTAGAGCAAAAGCTCGCCGATACAGGAGATGTAATGATTGTTGCGGTTTCAGGGGGGCCTGATTCTGTGGCTTTATTACATGTCCTGTTTCAGCTTTCTCAGAGGTATCAGTGGACACTCGTTGTAGCTCACGTGAACCATCAATTCCGAGGTGCTGAGTCGGATGCAGAGGCAGATTTCGTTGCGGAGCTTGCGGCAGGGCTGGAGCTTCCCTGTGAAATTGGGGAAATTGATGTTCCTGCCTATATAGAGGAAGCTTCTCTAAATGGGCAAGCGGCAGCACGTGAGAAAAGGTATGAATTTCTTCACCAGGTAGCTGACAAATACAGCGCACAACGGATCGCTTTAGCGCATCATGCGGATGATCAAGCGGAAACGATGCTCATGCGAATCCTCAGAGGAACGGGCCCTTCAGGGCTTGTTGGAATGCCAGAACGCAGACGCGAAAAAAAAGTGGAACTGATTCGTCCTTTTTTACGTATATACAAATCAGATATTGTGAATTATTGCGCTCAGCATGAAATTACCTATTGTAAGGACAGCAGCAATGAGCTGCGGAAGTATTTCCGCAATCGGATTCGGCTAGATCTTATGCCGATGCTGAAACAGTATAATGAACAACTTCCAGAGTCACTCAATCGTTTGACGGAAGTGATGCAAGCTGAGAATGATTATTTGGATGGGGAAACGGATAACGTTTTTCGCCGAATCGTGACTTTTCAGTCCAACATCTGCCGCTTAAATAGGAGTGATTTCGCCGAGCTTCACGTTGCTTTACAAAGGCGTTTGATTAAATTAATATTAAACTGTCTTTGTTTGGAAAGGGAACGGCTGGTATTTACACGAATTGAGCGTGTTCGCGAGTTAATTGTGAAAGATCAGATGTCGAATCAAGTCTTACAGGTGGATGAACAGGTTTATATTGTGAGAGAATATGGATCTATTCAATTTCAGACATTTGCACCCGATCCGAAGCCTTACGCTTATGAGATTAGGTTAGCATCGAATGAAGTGAACCTGCCAGGCATGAACGCCAAGCTGATCTACTCCTGGATGCCTTTAAGCTCGTATGAGAAAGCAATCCCAGATCATAACGGCGACGTTTTTTTGGATTTGGACCAAGTTGAATTGCCGCTTTGTATTAGAAGCCGCCGATCGGGCGATCGATTGGAACCACTTGGTTTAAACGGATCCAAAAAAGTAAAGGATATGTTCATTGATGCCAAAATGCCGCCAACGAGGCGTGAGGTTATCCCACTACTGGTCGACGCATCCGGAAAGATTCTCTGGATTGCTGGATTTCGTAGGTCCAAACACGCTATGGTCGGACCAGACACACAACGTGTGCTTCATATGAAGCTAGTGCTGCAGAAACATACGTAAATTTCGTTCTTCTAGAATGTAAATTTATAAGGATTCATAATATAATCTAGGGGGTTCATCCTTGTACAGCGACATTCAAGAAGTACTTTACAGTGAAGAACAAATTCAAGGCAAGATTAAAGAATTAGGGGAGTTGCTTTCCACTGATTACGAAGGCAAGAATCCATTGGTTATTTGTGTATTGAAGGGCGCTTTTATTTTCATGGCGGATCTTGTAAAACAAATTAGAGTGCCTTTGGAAATTGATTTTATGGCGGTATCAAGCTACGGTCAATCCACGAAATCTTCAGGAGTCGTTAAGATTATCAAAGATCTTGATGTTCCGGTTGAAGGACGTCATATTCTGATCGTGGAAGATATTATCGATAGCGGCTTAACGCTTAGTTATCTGATAGATGTGCTAGAACGTCGCAATGCGAAGACGATTTCAGTTGTTGCGCTGTTTAATAAACCGGCACGAAGAACGGTAGAGCTTGAGCCTGATTATGCAGGTTATGTGCTACCAGATGAATTCGTTGTCGGATATGGTCTGGATTATGCAGAGAAGTATCGTAACCTTCCATTTATCGGCATATTGAAACCAGAGATCTATTCGAGCTAGTGTCATGTTCCGCACGCGCAGTAGGACAGTAATGTTGTGGCGCTTTACCGGGATATGGTAAAATAATAATTGTGTGCCGTTTGAGAGGAGGCTCGTTATGAATCGAATTATCCGGAATACCGGCTTTTATTTGCTTATATTTTTGGTTACTGTAGGGATCGTTCATTTCATTAGTACTCAAAATGAACAGAAGGAGTTAATCACCTACGATAAATTCCGACAAGCAGTAGTAAACAAAAATGTAGAGTCCGTAGTATTAAAGTTTGATGGGTATACGTATTCCATTAAGGGTAAGTATATTAACCCGCCTAATGGCGCCGATAAGAAGAGCTTCGAAACACATGCTCCTTACGAGCCGTTAGTTGTACAAATGATTGAAGCGAACGGCGTACCTTCGGAAGAGTACGGGCCGATGGAACGTGATAGCGTTTGGATTAGCTTTCTTACGTCCATTATTCCATTCGTCATTATCTTCATTTTGTTCTTCTTCTTATTGAATCAAGCGCAAGGCGGCGGCGGTAAAGTGATGAACTTCGGCAAGAGCCGTGCGCGCCTATATAACGAGGAGAAGAAACGTGTCACATTCGAAGATGTGGCAGGCGCGGATGAAGAGAAACAAGAACTGATCGAGGTTGTTGAGTTCCTGAAGGATCCTCGCAAATTCGCAGCAGTTGGTGCTAGAATTCCTAAGGGTGTTCTATTGAACGGTCCTCCAGGAACAGGTAAAACGTTGCTAGCTCGTGCAGTTGCTGGTGAAGCAGGCGTACCATTCTTCAGTATTTCTGGTTCTGACTTCGTTGAGATGTTCGTCGGTGTCGGTGCATCCCGTGTTCGTGACTTGTTCGAGAACGCGAAGAAGAATTCACCTTGTATTATCTTTATTGATGAGATCGATGCGGTTGGTCGTCAACGTGGCGCAGGCTTAGGTGGCGGACATGACGAGCGTGAGCAAACGCTCAACCAATTGCTTGTTGAAATGGACGGTTTCGGTGCGAACGAAGGTATTATCATCGTTGCAGCAACCAACCGACCTGATATTCTAGACCCTGCCTTATTGCGTCCAGGTCGTTTTGACCGTCAAATTACGGTAGATCGTCCGGATATCAAAGGCCGTGAAGCTGTATTGAAAGTTCACGCACGTAACAAGCCGCTTGCGAAAGATGTGAAGCTAGATTCACTTTCACGTTATACAACTGGTTTTACGGGCGCTGATCTTGAGAACTTATTAAATGAGGCGGCTTTGATTGCTGCTCGTCGTAATCGTAAAGATATTTCGATGGCAGAAGTTGAAGAAGCATTTGACCGTATTATCGTGGGTACACAGAAGAAAAGCCGTATTATTTCTGAGGCTGAGAAACGTATCGTAGCTTATCATGAAGCGGGACACGCGATTATCGGTTATCATGCAGAGAATGCGGACATGGTTCACAAAGTGACAATCGTACCTCGTGGACGCGCTGGCGGTTATGTGATGATGTTGCCTAAAGAAGGCGAAGATCGCATGATGCAAACGAAGAACGAGTTGTTGGATAAAGTAACTGGACTCTTAGGTGGTCGTGTTTCCGAAGAATTGTTTATCGGAGAAATCGGCACAGGAGCATACAGTGACTTCCAGAAGGCAACGGGAATCGTTCGTCGCATGATTATGGAATACGGTATGAGCGATAAGCTTGGACCGATGCAGTTCGGTAGCTCACAAGGCCAAGTATTCTTGGGCCGCGACATCGGACATGAACAGAACTATAGTGATGCCATTGCTTACGAGATCGATCAAGAGATGCAAAGCTTAATTCGTATGTGCTACGAACGTGCGCGCACGATTCTTACAGAGCATGCGGATCAGATTCACCTTGTAGCCAAAACATTGCTTGAGAAAGAAACGTTGGATAAAGACGAAATCATCGAACTTTTGGAAAAAGGTAAGCTTAGCGCCGGTTCCGATGAGGAAGATGTGAAAGTAACTATTCAAGGTCAAAGCCAAGCTAGCGAAAGCAATAAGCTGGAGTTTGACAAAGATAAAGAAGTGAAAGAGATCAAACCGGATCAAACAGAAGAGTAAGTTGCAATGCGAACTCGGAAATCCGTTGTACACATCAAGTGTGCGCGGAATTCCGAGTTTTTTCACTGTATTTGCGCATTGACAGGCGATGTGAGAATGTGTAAATTAGTTGTAAATCTCTAATTTTATTGCATTTAGATCATACTACTTTTAGATAGACGACGAGATCATTTTACGTCCCAGATAGGGGAGGAAGCACCATGGAAGCCTTAGCATTAGAGCGCAAAGCGGAACAAAACCGTGAGCTCAAAGAACGACTGCTGCAATTGAAGAAAGAACGGAATGCCATTATTCTTGCTCATTATTATCAGCGTGACGAAGTTCAAGAGGTAGCGGATTTTAGAGGGGACTCCTTTTTGCTTGCTCAGAAGGCCGCACAAACCGATGCGGATGTCATCGTATTCTGTGGTGTTCATTTCATGGGGGAAAGTGCCAAGATTCTCGCACCGAATAAAACCGTGATTATTCCAGACGAACGGGCTGGCTGTCCGATGGCAGATATGGTGAATGTAGAAGGTCTACGCGCTCTTAAACGTCAGCATCCGAAGGCCAAAGTCGTGGCCTATATCAATACATCGGCCGATGTGAAGTCTGAAACAGACATTTGTTGTACCTCTGCGAACGCGATCAATGTCATCAATTCCGTCGATTCAGATGAGATCATCTGGGTACCGGATAAAAATTTAGGTGACTATGTATCAAAATTCACAAGCAAAAAAGTGATCATCTGGGAAGGTTACTGCAATACGCATGATATGTTAACCGTTAAAGATGTGGAAGAAATGAGAGCGCAATACCCGAATGCACAGTTTGTTGTTCACCCAGAGTGTCGCCCAGAAGTTGTGAAACTAGGGGACTTTGTAGGTAGTACAACTGCAATTATTAAATATTGCAAAGAGTCGGACTGCCAAGAGTTTATTGTAGGAACAGAAGATGGGACTGGTTACCAACTACGCTTGGATAGTCCTGATAAGAAGTTCCATTTTGCAACCAAATATCTGGTGTGTCCGAATATGAAAGTAAACAATTTGAAGAAAATTGTTAAATGTCTAGAGACGATGCAACCAGAGATTTATGTACCAGAAGATGTGGCAGATAAAGCAAGATTGTCCTTGGAGCGCATGTTACAAGTTAAGTAGCATGCGCTACTCTCTTGTCTTGAATAGGTGCCCTCGTGAAGCAAGGCTAGTATCGATCCAATGAGCGAGTATGGACGAACTGACGTTGCTTTACGAGGTATTAAGGGTGAAGAACAGGTGAAACGTCATGATTCCTAGATATCTCGTAGATGTTGATTTAGATTCGATTCCTCATATACATACGGATGTAATTGTTATTGGTGCAGGCATTGCAGGGCTATTCACAGCGCTACGTGCGAGCGAGAATAAAAAAGTCCTCATGATTACGAAGAAATCTCTCTTGGATAGCAACACGCGTTATGCGCAGGGTGGAATTGCCGCAGTGATCTCGGATGAAGATTCACCCGAATATCATCGTCAAGATACAGTGATTGCAGGCGCAGGTCTTTGTTCGTCGGAAGCTGTTGATGTACTTGTACATGAAGGACCAGAAGGCGTTCAGGATTTGATCCGCATGGGAACGCAGTTCGATCTTGAGAACGGGGAGTTTGCTTTAACCAAAGAAGGGGCGCACAGCCAACGACGTATTTTGCACTCTAATGGAGATGCGACAGGTGCGGAAATTGTTAGAGCTCTATCGGAACGTACCAAACAGGATCCGAATATTGAAATTTGGGACGACCACTTCGTGATCGACCTGATTACCCAAGACGGTGAATGTTACGGAGCACTCGTGCAGAAACCAAACGGACAGCGTGTGTTTGTGCGTGGCAACGCCACAATTCTTTGCTCCGGTGGCGCGGGACAGCTGTTCCGCTACACAACGAATCCCGACATCGCTACCGGCGACGGGATTGCAATCGCGCATCGCGCGGGTGCTCAGATTCAAGATGTGGAATTCATTCAATTCCACCCGACAGCATTATGCTACCCGGGCGCACCACGCTTTCTGATTTCTGAAGCGGTGAGGGGCGAAGGCGCTTATTTGCGTAATATCAAGGGCGAACGCTTCATGGAACGCTATCACCCACAACTAGAGCTTGCACCTAGAGACGTTGTTGCTCGTGCAATCGTTGACGAAATGGAGAGCTGTAAATCTACCTTCGTTTATATTGATATTACACACGAATCGGAAGAACTGATTAAACATCGGTTCCCGACGATCTACGAATATTGTTTGAATTACGGGCTCGATATGAGCACCGATTGGATCCCAGTAGCACCAGCCGCACATTACATGATGGGTGGCGTAAAAACTGATTTACACGGAGAGACTCAGGTTCGTCGACTCTTTGCATGTGGTGAGGTTTCGTCGACAGGTGTACATGGCGCTAACCGCTTAGCGAGCAACTCTTTATCCGAGGCAATTGTATTCGGTCGCAGAATTATTGAGCGGATTCAAGAATTGCCACCGCTAGAAGGCAATATTCAGATCCGTGCGGAATCGGAAGCTCCACGGACAGAGATTCCGAACCAAGCCGTTGTGGAGAAAAAGTTGAAGCTTCAGAAAGTTATGCTTCGCTATGCAGGTCTCAAGCGCACGGCCAAGGGCTTGCAAAAAGGGCATGAGGAATTAGCCAGACAATTGTCAATCTTTGATTCTCTCATGACGAAGCGTGAAGAGTATGAGTTCGCTAATTTGCTCAATGTCGCCCTTTTAACAACAACAGCAGCATTAACCCGTGAAGAAAGCCGCGGCGGTCATTATCGAGAAGATTTCCCGGAACGGGATGACTTGGTATGGAAGAAGCATATTGTTTTCCAGCGCGGGGAAGATAGGATTGAGGAGTGGATTTAGCATGTTAGAAATAAATATGGAACTAGTTCGGAAGCAAATTCGCCTATGGCTAGAAGAAGATATCGGAACCGGCGATGTCACGACTATAACAACAATCCCTTTGGAACAAGTATCCAAAGGGATTATCCACGTCAAAGAAGACGGAATTGTTTGTGGACTTCGCATCGCACAGGAGGTTTTTGCTGTGGTCGATGCTTCTCTTCGTTTTGAAACAAAAGTGGCCGAAGGATCGTCTGTTCATAAAGGGACCATACTAGCTGAAGTGGAAGGCAATACACGCAGCATCCTATTGGGCGAGCGATTGAGTCTGAATTTGATGCAACGATTGTCGGGGATCGCCACGAAGACGCATGAATTTGTGATGGCGCTGGAAGGCTTGCCAACCAGACTTGTAGACACACGCAAAACAACGCCTGGACACAGATTACTTGAGAAGTATGCCGTGCGCGTCGGTGGCGGCTACAACCACCGTTTTGGCCTCTATGATGCGGTTATGATTAAGGATAACCATATCAAAGGCTCAGGAGGTATTACCCAGGCCGTTCAAGCCGCACGTCAGAACATTCCCCACACGATGAAGATTGAGGTGGAAGTGGAGAACTTTGAACAGCTGCATGAAGCACTCCAAGCAGGAGCTGATATCATCATGCTGGATAACATGGCTCCAGTTCAAATGAAAGAAGCAGTTTCGATAATTAAAAGCAAAGCGCCGCATATTGTAGTAGAAGGATCAGGTTCGGTCACCCCGCAAACGATTAAAGCCATGGCGGAAACAGGGGTAGACGTGATTTCCGTTGGACGACTGACGTACTCGGTAGCAGCGCTCGATATCTCATTAGATCTGAATGAGCGGAAGGGGACAGCCGTATGATTCTCGTTATCGATGTCGGGAATACGAATATTGTGCTCGGCCTCTACCAAGAACGTACGCTCTTGCATCATTGGCGCGTAAGCACGAATCGTTCGGCTACCGTGGATGAATATGGCATGCAGCTGCACAGCTTGTTCCAACATTCGGGCATTTCCTTTGCGCAAGTAGAAGGTGTCATTATTTCATCTGTCGTGCCCCCGTTGATGAATGCTATGGAAAACCTCTGCTTACACTATTTGAAAAGGGCGCCTTTTATCGTAGGTCCAGGGATCAAAACAGGTTTGAACGTCCGTGTAGACAATCCGAAGGAAGTTGGCGCAGATCGCATCGTGAATGCGGTAGCGGCACTGGAGCTATATGGAGCTCCATGTATTATTGTTGATTTCGGCACAGCTACAACCTACGATTACATTGATTCATCAGGGCAGCTAGTGGGATGCGCCATTGCGCCAGGCATTGGGATCTCCACGGAAGCGCTGTATCAGAAAGCAGCTAAGTTGCCGCGTATTGAGCTGGTTAAGCCGAAGAGTGTGGTTGGTCGGAATACCGTAGCAGCGATGCAAGCGGGCATTATTTATGGCTATGTTGGTCAGGTAGACGGGATCGTCGAACGGGTCATTCAGGAGTTTAACGTAAATCCAACAGTGATTGCAACGGGTGGATTAGCAGAACTCATTTCTAGCGAGTCGCGGACGATTCAAGTCGTCAACCCATTGCTTACGCTACAAGGGTTACAAATGATTTACGAGAAAAATGTCTAAGCAGTATAAGGAAGGAAATTGACATGAGTGATTATTTAATTCGAGGAACAGCTTTGGATGGGCGTGTGCGTGCGTTTGCTGTTCAGACGACGCTCCTAACCGAAGAGCTTAGTCGCAGGCACCAAACGACAGCGACAGCGACAGCCGCGTTAGGGAGAACAGCGGCCGCTGCGCTTCTTTTAGCTGCTATGCTCAAAGGTGAAGAACATCTCATTGTTCAGGTCAAAGGGGATGGACCGATAGGACAAATCGTTGTAGATGCGAATGCAAAGGGTGAAGTGCGTGGCTACGTAGATAATCCTTTCGTAGATCTGCCGCTCAAAGAAAATGGCAAATTAGATGTTGCCGCTGCGGTAGGGACAGACGGTTTTTTATACATAACGAAAGATCTAGGAATGAAAGAGCCTTATAAAGGAAGCGTTCCTTTGATTTCAGGTGAGTTAGCGGAAGATTTTACGTATTATTTTGCGAAATCAGAACAAACACCTTCCGCAGTCGCGTTAGGGGTATTGGTGAATAAGGATCATACGATCCTTGCTTCGGGTGGATTTGTGATTCAACTGCTCCCAGGATTAACGGATAGTGAGATTGATGAGATCGAGACCATGCTAGGTCAAATCCCAAGCTTTACGAATATGTTAGGCGGCGGATTGAGTTTAGAGGAAATTTTACAAACCGTACTCCCTTCTTTCCGTTTGCTTGATGATATGGATGTTAGGTTCCAGTGCAAATGTAGTCGTGAGAAAGTGGAATCTACGCTAATATCGTTAGGTAAGAAAGAACTTCAAGAGATGTTGGAAGAAGAGGGAGTTGCGGAAGTCGTCTGTCATTTCTGTAATGAAGCTTACCGATATGAAGGCGAAGACTTGCAACGGATGATTGATTTGTAAGCGTGGGTGAACTGCTTGTTTTGGCTAATGAACACAGGCGTAAGCAGCAAGAAGCAATATGGAAGTAAAAGAGGGAAATAGGATGCGCAATGTAAAGCGATTGTGGGGAGTCATCATCGCGATGGCGATATGTATTCTCGTACTCGCATCCTTGCTGATCAGTCATGCTATCAACCAAGCAGAACCAAGACAATCACCGGAGCCAGAACAGCAGGGTGAGAATAAGAATACACGAGTTGTCGCCAAAATTGGGAATCAGGAAATTACGTTGAGTGAGCTCCAATCAGCGCTCGCGCGCCATTATGGGCCAGAGCAGTTGAGTCAAATGTTGGATCGTGAAGTAATTCGCCTAGAGGGAAATGAGTCGGGGACGAAGGTAGCGAGTGCGGAAATCAACCGTGAGCTGAAAAGGATGCAGCAAGGGTACGAAAGTGAAGGGCAATTTTATGACTCTATGCAAAGTCAGTTGGGCTTGTCTGAGCAGGAAATCCAAGAGGATGTAGCGAATAAGTTGTTACTTGAGAAGCTAGCAACGGCATCCATTCACATTACAGATACTCAGGTTGATACCTACATTAAGACACATGCGGATGAGTTTGAACAAGGAACGGAATACAACATTGGGCAGATCATTGTATCCACGAAGGAGCAAGCAACGAAAGTCATTGCGGAACTGGCCAAAGGGGAGAACTTTGTGACACTAGCCAGAGATCGATCCATCGATGATGCAACCAATAACACCGGTGGTGATTTGGGTTGGGTTGAAGGTGACGATCCTTTTGTTGAGGGCTCTATTTTGGAAGCTGCGAAATTGTTGAAGGTTGGCGAAGTGAGTAAGCCCATACCTGTTTCACAAGGCTTTGCCGTCATTTTACTTAAGAATAAGCGGGATCAGGAGAACCCGGATATGGCGTTTATTCGAGAGAGTGTGCGAAAGGAGCTAGCACTGCAAGAAGCGCCTCCATTGAAGGAGTTTGTCGTGCAGTTGCGCGTTAAATGGAAGGTTAGTGTGCTGGATCCGACGCTCCGATAGGTGAATGTGAAAATATGGTTGACAACCTGTGGGCGCATTGATAAGATTAGTATAATTAATACCGACTAAACAACTCGGAAATCATTCAATACTCAATCTGGAGGGGAAATATTATGGCAAGATTAGTACAGAGCATTACGGATTTGATTGGGGATACACCACTAGTTCGTTTGAACCGTGTTGTTCCAGAAGGCAGTGCAGAGGTTTATGTGAAATTAGAGTACCAGAACCCAGGTGCCAGTGTTAAAGACCGTATTGCCATCTCCATGATCGAAGTAGCGGAGCAAGAAGGTAAATTGAAGCCAGGTGACACCATTGTAGAACCGACAAGTGGTAACACAGGAATCGGGATCGCATTAGTGGCAGCGGCTAAAGGATATAAAGCGATCCTCGTTATGCCAGAAACAATGTCTTTGGAAAGACGTAACCTGCTTCGCGCTTATGGTGCACAGCTCGTTCTAACGCCTGGAGCAGAAGGCATGAAGGGTGCGATCAAACGTGCGGAAGAGCTTCAAGCTGAGAACCCATCCTACTTCATCCCGCAACAATTTAATAACCCAGCAAACGTAAAAGTTCACCGTGAAACTACAGGACCAGAAATCGTGGAAGCAATCAATGCACATGATGGCAAACTAGATGCTTTCATCTCCGGTATCGGTACTGGCGGTACTATCACAGGTGCGGGTAGTGTTTTGAAAGAAAACTTCCCGAACATTAAAGTTTACGCAATTGAACCTGCGGCATCCCCAGTTCTTTCTGGCGGTAAACCAGGTCCTCATAAAATCCAAGGTATTGGCGCAGGATTTGTTCCTGGTATTTTGGACACGAATATCTATGATGAAATTATTACAGTAGAGAACGATGATGCGTTCGAAACTTCACGTCGTGTTGCTAAAGAAGAAGGAATCCTTGGCGGAATTTCCTCCGGTGCAGCGATTTTCGCAGCATTGAAGGTTGCTAAAGAGCTTGGCGCTGGCAAACGTGTTGTTGCGGTAATCCCTAGTAACGGTGAGCGTTACTTGTCCACGCCTTTGTACCAATTCGAAGAGCAATAAGATTAAAGCCAAACAAGATCAAGCCTTCAGCTATTGCAGCTGGGGCTTTTTTTCTGTATAGGGTTGGAGTATACTAATGGACAACGAATTAACGGATTTGAAGGAGAACAGGCATGATTTTAACTTCAGTGGAACAATGGCAGGAGTGGTCCTCATCAGACTACACGATGCTGCCGTATATAATAAAATTAGGACTGGCAGATGATCGAATTGCCTCTTGGGAAGATGCTTGGAAAGAAGCTTCTCCGGATTCTTTCGTGCTCGAAAGCGGAAAAGGCGGCAGATATACGCACTTTGGACTACATCCCTTTTCCACTGTACGGGGGACTGGCTTGGAAGCTGACATAACAACTCACACGAACTCGACACATTCTCGCGTACAAGGCAAGCCGCTCGATATCGTGAAGCAATGGATGTCGGGCTTCAACAGCCCTAAAGTTCAAGGAGCACCCAAATTTGTCGGCGGCTGTGTAGGCTATTGGAGCTATGATGTGATTCGCACCATTGAGAAGCTGCCAGAGCAGTCGCGTGACGATCTGCCCATTCCTGATTACAGCTTCGCTATGTATGATCAGGTGTGGACATTAGATCACACGGAGAAGAGTCTGTTCATCGCGGTGCATATGCCGCTCACCCACGGCGCAGACATCAACGAGCTCTACGCTCAGGCGCACGCTCGCGCTGAAGCGATGCTCGTCCGCTGGCACGCGATCCGCGCCGGCAATTGGTCCGGCACACCGCTGAGCGGTGCCGACCAACCTACGATGGCGCGCGAGCAGCTGCACATCGACATCGAAAGCATCGCAGGCATCGAGCCTGCCTTCGACAAAGGAGCGTACATGGCTGCGGTGGAACGCATCCAAGCTTACATCTCCCAAGGTGACGTGTTCCAAGTCAACTTGTCCGTCAGGCAGAGCCGGCAGCTGCGCACGACGCCGGAGGAAATCTACGAGGCGCTGCGCATCGTCAATCCCTCGCCCTACATGGGCTTGCTGCGCTTCGCAGGCTTCGCCCTCGTCTCTGGCTCGCCGGAGCTGCTCGTGCAGCTCGAGGACGGCGTCCTGCGGACGCGTCCTATCGCTGGCACGCGCCCGCGCGGCAAGGACGACCAGGATGATCTTCGCCTAGCTGGCGAGCTCATCCACAACGACAAAGAGCGCGCCGAACACGTGATGCTCGTCGACCTTGAACGCAACGACATGGGACGCATCTCACGGTACGGTTCTGTCCATGTCAAAGACTTCATGGTCATCGAATACTATTCCCATGTGATGCACATCGTCTCCGAAGTCGTCAGCGAATTGGCCGAGGGTAAGGACGCCTACGATGTCATTGCGGCGACCTTCCCTGGCGGTACCATTACGGGTGCGCCGAAGATTCGCTGTATGGAAATCATTGAAGAGCTAGAGCCCGTACGTCGTGGTCCATACACAGGATCCATGGGATGGATTGACTATAATGGCAATATGGAATTTAATATTATTATACGCACGCTAGTAGCTGTTGAAGGGATGGGACATATTCAAGCTGGAGCGGGGATCGTTATTGATTCCATTCCGGAACGTGAATACATCGAATCCTTGAATAAAGCCAAAGCGATGTGGAAAGCCATTGAATATAGCGAGCGGAGCATGAGCCGAGCTTAGGGCCCAAGCGGGCTGAGACGAAAGGGGAGCTTAGAATGATTTTAGTGATTGATAATTATGATTCGTTTACGTACAACCTTGTGCAGTATTTAGGAGAGATCGGGGAGGAAGTCATCGTTCGTCGGAATGACGAGATTGACTTGGCAGGCGTCGAGGCGCTCGCGCCAGACCATATCTTAATATCTCCAGGGCCGTGCACGCCGAATGAAGCTGGAATTAGCTTATCACTGATCGACCATTTTAAAGGGATCATCCCGATTTTCGGCGTTTGTCTGGGACATCAGTCCATAGGCCAAGCCTTCGGTGGCGATGTCATTCGCGCAGAGCGCTTGATGCATGGCAAAACCTCGGAGATTTTCCATGATGGCAAAACCTTATTTGAAGGACTTCCGTCTCCTTTCATCGCAACACGTTATCATTCTTTGATTGTCAAAAAAGAAACCTTACCTGATTGCTTGGAAATCAGTGCACAAACAGCTGAAGGCGAAATCATGGCCTTACGCCATAAAGAGTATCCGATCGAAGGTGTGCAATTCCACCCGGAATCGATTATTACCCAGCATGGGCATCAAATGCTGCGCAACTTTCTTCGTCGCACAGCCAAAACAGGAGTCTAACGCATGATCATCTCTATTAATGGAACATTAGTTGAAGAAACACAAGCCGTGGTCTCAGTATATGATCACGGTTTTCTTTACGGCATCGGCTTGTTTGAGACCTTTCGGACGTATAACCGTACGCCCTTCCTGCTTGCTGAACACATTCGTCGTTTGACAGATGGGTGTCAGGAGCTTGGTATTGTCTACGAGCCTAACCTTGAGAACCTGTCACGCCTTATTGAAGAATTACTGCAAGCGAATCATTTAGAGGATGCGTATATTCGTTACTCCGTCTCTGCAGGCGTAGAGGCATTAGGTCTTCCATCCAGTGACTATACGAAGCCGACAGAAATTATCTACATTAAGCCGTTACCTCCAAGGGATGAAAAAACGTACCTTCAAGGCAAGGCGTTGCAATTGCTGAAACTGCCACGAAATACACCAGAGGGCTTATATCGGTTTAAGTCCTTTCATTATATGAATAACATTTTGGCCAAAAGAGAGCTTGGGCAATATGCATGGGCAACAGGGGCTGAAGGCCTGATGTTGTCAGAGGATGGCTATGTAGCTGAAGGGATCGTCAGTAACCTGTTTTTCGTTAAAAAAGATACCCTATACACCCCATCTCTCGATACGGGAATCTTACCGGGCATCACAAGAGCCTATGTCATGGGCCTTGCCCAGCAGCTTCAAATTCCTATCCAAGATGGTTTGTACCGGTGGGAAGATCTCATAGAAGCGGACGAGGCGTTTCTCGTCAATTCGATTCAAGAAATAGTCCCTGTCACCACCTTGTACACTCCGAGTGGACAAGCTTATACATTAGGTTCTGGCTCACCAGGTACAATCACCCGCCAACTGACGAAGCATTACAGTCAATAAAGGCACCGAACTAACAGCAATGAATAGGAAGTGAACCCAAGATGAATGTGTTATCCTGTAGAGGACATGAACTGCCCATTGATGATCGTACGATCATTATGGGCATATTAAACATAACGCCAGATTCCTTTTCGGATGGCGGCAGCTATAATCGTATTGAGGATGCGCTACGTAGAGCTCATCACATGGTAGCGGAAGGTGCGGACATCATTGATATTGGAGGGGAGTCCACACGACCTGGAGCAGCAACTGTCACTGTAGATGAGGAGTTGCAGCGTGTTATCCCAGTGATCGAAGCGATTCGCAGAGAAATCAATGTCCCAATCTCAATCGATACCTACAAAGCAGAAGTTGCTAAGCAAGCTATAGAGGCAGGCGCGCATATCATCAACGATGTATGGGGTGGTCAAGCGGATGCGGAGATGGCAGCCGTGGCAGCCCAATTGGCGTGTCCATTTATCATTACCCATAATCGAACAGACTCAGAATATGTCGAATTTCTCCCTGAGGTGATAGCGGATCTTCTCCGCTGCACGAATCAGGCTCTGCAGGCTGGTGTTAAGCCAGAGCATATTATTCTCGATCCTGGCATTGGCTTCGCCAAATCGTACGCGCAGAATCTCTACCTGATGAACAACCTGCGTGCGATCGCTGATTTGGGGTACCCCGTCCTATTGGGTACATCGCGCAAAAGTGTTATCGGCCTAACCTTAGGATTGCCTCCTGAGGAGCGTATCGAAGGAACTTCATCAACCGTAGTCCTTGGTATTGCACAGGGATGTGGAATTGTTAGAGTTCACGATGTCCAAGCAATCAAAAGGTTGGCCGTGATGACCGATGCAATTGTCCGCAGCAATCTGTAACAGAGTAGGTTAAAATGTTTCACTGGAGGCTTCAACTATGGATAAAATCATCCTATCCCGCATGCAGTTTTTTGGTAATCATGGTGTGTTCCCTGAAGAAAATACGCTGGGTCAGCGATTCTACGTCGATGTAGAGCTGATGCTCCCTTTAGATAAAGCTGGAAAGAACGATGACTTAACAGAAACGGTACATTATGGCGAGGCCTTTTTCTTGATCAAAGAGGTTGTTGAAGGGCGTACGTACAAATTAATTGAGGCATTAGCAGAAAATATTGCATCCGAGCTCCTGCATACTTATACTAGTATCAATGAAGTGACGGTTCGCGTTATTAAGCCGCATCCGCCCTTTGCCGTCATTTTTGACGGTGTTACCATAGAGATCAATCGAAAGCGGGCATTGGAATGACAGCCGAAGAACGAGAACGCACGATCATTGCTTACGTCGCATTAGGCTCCAATATTGATAATCGGGAACATTATTTGCAGGGTGCGATTACAGCGCTGAATGAAGAATCGGGAATTACTGTGACGGGGCAATCCTCCATCTATGAGACCGAGCCTGTAGGCTATGTGGATCAATCTGCATTTCTAAATATGGTTGTTCAAATTCATACGGACTTATCGCCTGAAGCGTTATTAGTTACCTTGCTAGCCATCGAAAACCGTCTGGGTCGGACGCGTGACTTGCGTTGGGGACCTCGAACGATTGATTTGGATCTGCTCCTATATGGTGACCATCAGTTAACGACCCCCGACTTGATCATTCCGCATCCGCGGATGCATGAGCGGGCTTTTGTATTAGTTCCTCTGTCTGAGGTTCTTTACGCGCGGCAGGCCGCCCAATTTGAATCCATCTCTGCACATTTGGAGAAACTGGAAGGAAAGGAAGGCGTTATTCTATGGAAAAAAGCTCAATAGCACAGCGCATACGCGCTTTTCGTAAGTTAAAAGGGTATACCCAGAGTGAATTAGCGGATTTGTTAGGTGTCTCCATTGCCATCTTAGGGGCGATTGAACGAGGAACTCGCAAGCCGGATAACAAAATGATTCAAAATATCTCACAAGTTCTAAATATAGAACCGGAAGAACTAGTAGCTGTTATTGCGAAATGAGAGGAGTGTAATCTGAAATGCTGAAAATAGGAAATGTCGAAGCTCCGAATAAAGTCGTCTTAGCCCCGATGGCGGGCGTATGTAATCCGGCGTTTCGCCTAATTGCCAAAGAGTTTGGTACAGGCCTAGTCTGTGCTGAAATGGTTAGTGATAAAGCGATCGTGCACGGTAATACACGTTCTATGGAGATGCTCTACGTCGACGATCGTGAGAAGCCGTTAAGTCTTCAAATTTTTGGAGGCGATACGGACACGTTGGTTCAAGCGGCCAAAATCGTTGATCAACATACCAATGCCGATATTATTGATATCAACATGGGGTGCCCGGTTCCCAAAATCACCAAATGTGATGCGGGTGCAAGATGGTTGCTTCAACCAGATAAAATTGAGGCCATGATCGCAACTGTCGTTGCAGCAGTGAGTAAGCCTGTAACTGTAAAGATGCGTATTGGTTGGGACTCCGAACATATTTATGCTGTCGAGAATGCGAAAGCTGTCGAAAGAGGCGGCGGTAGTGCGGTTAGTGTGCACGGTCGTACTCGTGAGCAGCTCTACACCGGCAAAGCGGATTGGGATATCATTCGCGATGTGAAGCAAGCTCTTTCGATTCCCGTGATCGGTAACGGGGATGTCGTCACACCAGAGGATGCAAAGCGCATGTTGGATCAAACGGGTGTAGACGGTGTTATGATTGGACGCGGAGCGTTAGGCAACCCGTGGATGTTGTATCGTACTGTACAATATCTTGCGAATGGAGAACTTCCACCGGAACCGACAGCCGAAGAGAAAATCCGTATCGCTATCTTGCACATGGACCGCTTAATTGCTCTTAAAGGTGAGCATGTGGCCGTGAAGGAAATGCGCAAACACATGGCTTGGTACCTCAAAGGCATGACTGGAGCAGCGCGTGTGAAAGACATCATTATGGAGACTGAGAAGCGGGATGAAATGGTTCGTACATTGGACGCTTACGTTGAGCATCTTGCTGTAAGTTCAGCGTCTGGGACAGCGGAAGAATCAGCTGTGCTGCATTAAAAAAATGCAACAATGGTTGACATTGACATTTTGAAACCGTTGCAATATAATCAGTCAATATTAATGTGTTCCTGCATATATTGAAAGACTAACGAGTAAGCAACTTATTATGAAACGTGAATTCATACTACTTGAATCAGCTCTATAAAGACCCAACTCCTAGCAGGAAGCATCGATTCAACGATATGAAAATCTTTCACATGACGGGAGATCAGTTGGCAATGGCTGAAAAAGAGGTCATTCTTACACCAGTAGGGCTACGGAAATTAGAGGATGAGCTTGAGCATCTGAAGTCCGTGAAACGCCGGGAAGTCGCGGAAAGAATTAAGGTTGCCATCGGTTATGGCGATATTAGTGAGAATTCCGAGTACGAAGATGCGAAGAACGAGCAAGCTTTTATTGAAGGAAGAATCATTACTTTAGAAAAAATGCTGCGCAATGCGCGGATTATTAATAACGATGATGTCGATATTAACACGGTTAGTGTTGGGTCGATTGTTACGCTGAAAGACTTGGAATACGGTGACTTGGTAGAATACAACATTGTTGGTTCGGCTGAATCCGATCCATTGCAGAATAAGATTTCCAATGAAAGCCCTGTGGGTAAAGCTATTCTTGGCAAGCAAAAGGGCACCAACGTTGATGTTGTCGTTCCTGCTGGCGTCATTCAGTATCAAATTGTTGATATTAAAAAGTAGCGTGCAGCCGCAAGCCTTTTGGAAAGCTTCCCTCAGGAAGCTTTTTTCCGTTCACAGCCCTAAACTAAATTAGTAGGAGATGAAAGCATGAGTCAGGAACTAGAATTAAATGAATTGCTCGTTATCAGGCGCAACAAATTGGACGAGCTCCGCGGACTTGGTGTCGATCCTTTCGGCGGCAAATATGTAAGAACGCATACAGCAGGGGACATTCTTACTGCTTATCAAGAGATGAGCAAAGAAGAACTAGACGAAGCGAATGCCGTAGTACGTATTGCTGGGCGTATCATGCAGAAGAGAAGCATGGGTAAAGCTAGCTTTGCACATCTGCAAGACATCACTGGGAAAATTCAAATCTACGTGCGTGAAGATGCATTGGATGCCAACATATATAAAGCTTTTGATATTCTTGATCTAGGTGACATGGTAGGGGTTGAAGGAGTTGTTTTCAAAACGAAAACAGGCGAAACCTCTATTAAAGTGAAATCACTTGAGGTGTTGACGAAATCTTTGCTGCCATTGCCGGATAAATTCCATGGCCTTAGTGATGTTGAGCTTCGCTACCGTCAACGTTATGTGGATTTGATTATGAATCAAGATGTTCAGAAGACGTTTATTCTTCGTTCCAAAATCATTCAATCCATGCGCCGTTATTTAGATTCTTTGGGCTACTTGGAAGTAGAGACACCAACTTTGCATTCAATCGCAGGTGGTGCTTCTGCACGCCCTTTTAACACGCATCACAACGCGCTAGATATGCAACTGCACATGCGTATTGCAATTGAGCTTCACTTGAAACGTCTAATCGTAGGCGGACTAGAGAAAGTGTACGAAATCGGTCGTGTATACCGTAATGAGGGTATTTCTACGCGTCACAACCCTGAGTTTACGATGATCGAGTTGTACGAGGCGTATGCCGACTACAAAGACATCATGAAGCTGACAGAAGAGCTTGTTGCTCATATCGCGCAAGAAGTGCTTGGACAGACAACGATTCCTTATGGCGACCATGAGGTTGATTTGGCTGTGGGTTGGAGACGTGTATCCATGGTTGATGCGATCAAAGAAGTCACTGGTGTAGACTTTAGCGTTCATATGACGAATGAGCAAGCGCATGGCTTGGCCAAAGAGCACAAGGTTGCTGTGGAGCCTCATATGACGTTTGGTCACATTGTGAACCAGTTCTTCGAAACGTTTGTTGAAGAGACGTTGATACAGCCTACGTTTATCTATGGACATCCATTAGAGATTTCTCCGCTTGCCAAAAAGAATCCTGAGGATCCGCGCTTTACGGATCGCTTTGAACTCTTTATCGTGGCACGTGAGCATGCGAATGCTTTTACAGAGCTTAATGATCCTATTGACCAAAGAGAGCGCTTTGAGGCTCAGTTGCGTGAAAAAGATCTAGGTAATGATGAAGCGCATGAAATGGACGAAGACTTCATTCGTGCTCTTGAGTACGGTATGCCGCCAACAGGTGGTTTAGGTATAGGTATCGACCGTTTGGTTATGCTATTGACGAATGCGCCGTCCATCCGTGATGTCTTATTATTCCCGTTGATGCGTGAACGTCAAGGTGAGTAATTGGTTGGTTTAGAGGCGCCATTCGGTGCCTCTAATTTTTTTTGAAATTAGGACTTGCAAAGTGTATGCGGTCTGTGGTATCTTATAAAAGTTGCCGCTGAGGACAACACGAGAAACACAAGAAACAAACAAAAAACAACTCAAAAAAGAGTTGCAAATAAAAACTCAGTGTGGTATATTGGTATTCCGGCTTTCGAAAGAGAGCGGGTTGGACAAGAGTGATTGATCTTTGAAAACTGAACAACGAGTGAGTAAGCACAGTCGAGTAATCGATTATAAATGAGATTGTAAAATCTCGCTAGCTTCAAATGAGCAAGTCATCTTTCTATTATGGAGAGTTTGATCCTGGCTCAGGACGAACGCTGGCGGCGTGCCTAATACATGCAAGTCGAGCGGGTTT
>NZ_JCAUAR010000025.1:0-70730 GCF_059692055.1 Paenibacillus sp. J31R109
CAGTATGTAAGACCCCTTGTAGACGACGAGGTTGATAGGTTCGAGGTGGAAGTGCGGCAACGTATGCAGCTGACGAATACTAATCGGTCGAGGGCTTAACCTAATCCCAACAAAAGTGAAGATAAGCTTTGTAGCGAATTCCGAATACTTGATTGGGGCCCAGAAAATCCTAAGAATATCTAACTTTACGCAAGTTTCGTATCTAGTTTTCAAGGCGCAAAAAACGCTTTGACTGTTTGGTGATGATGGCGGAAGGGATCCACGCGTTCCCATATCGAACACGACCGTTAAGCCTTCCAGCGTCGATGGTACTTGAACCGCAGGGTTCTGGGAGAGTAGAACGTTGCCAAGCAGTTTCCCCTTGTGGGAGCTTTAATGATGACGCGGGGTGGAGCAGCCCGGTAGCTCGTCGGGCTCATAACCCGAAGGCCGCAGGTTCAAATCCTGCCCCCGCAACCAATTATTTGAGTCATTAGCTCAGTTGGTAGAGCACCTGACTTTTAATCAGGGTGTCGTAGGTTCGAATCCTACATGACTCACCATTTGCCTTATTTACAGCATGCGCGTATGGCGGAATTGGCAGACGCACTAGACTTAGGATCTAGCGGGTGACCGTGGGGGTTCAAGTCCCTCTACGCGCATCAAACATCCCCAAGTCGTAGCTTACGGCTTGGGGATCCCTATGCGGAAGTGGCTCAGCGGTAGAGCATCGCCTTGCCAAGGCGAGGGTCGCGGGTTCGATCCCCGTCTTCCGCTCCATTTTTATTAAGCGCCCTTAGCTCAGCTGGATAGAGTATTTGACTACGAATCAAAAGGTCGGGAGTTCGAATCTCTCAGGGCGCGCCATTTTTTATCACTATTGTATCGGGACGTAGCTCAGCTTGGTAGAGCACCTGCTTTGGGAGCAGGGGGTCGCATGTTCAAATCGTGTCGTCCCGATCAAGAAAGAAAGCATAGACTGTCAGCATCATGCTGATGAGGTCTATGCTTTTTTTGTGCATACGCAACTGCTAATAACTGGGATTCGAGGGTAGGTTGGTGTATAGTAGACAAGGAGGAGGGCTACGACATGGAATTACGATGGAGGAAAAATCTATTTATTTTATGGATTGGAGCATTCTTTTGCGCGATGGCGTACACACTCTCGATCCCATTTATACCTATCTTTTTGCAAGAGGACTTGGGTATACATAGCGGGTTGGAGGCATGGTCGGGGATCACGTTCTCTGTGAGCTTTCTGGCGAGTGCGTTAATCGCACCGTATTGGGGCTCTCTAGCAGACAAATACGGCAGGAAACCGATGCTGCTTCGTTCAGGGTTAAGCTTAAGCGCAGTCTACTTTCTTAATTATTTTGTGAATGATCCCTATATGTTTATTGTTGTCCGTGTTCTACAGGGACTTATGGCGGGCTATATTCCCGCATCGATGGCATTAGTTAGCACGAATACCCCAGAGAAGCACGTAGGGTATGCATTAAGTGTCATGTCCACAGCGACAGCAGCGGGGAGTATCCTAGGACCCTTGTTTGGCGGGATGCTCAGCCATTGGGTAGGTACGAGAGAATGCTTCCTAGCGTCCGGCTTCGTCGTCCTGATCTCGGCTGTAATAGCCGTAGTTGGCGTGAAGGAAGTGCATCACAAGAAAGCGGGAGCGCGGCCAAGTGTGCTTCAGGATATTAAGCAAGCGACCGCAAATAAGCGTTTGTTATCTATTTTTGGATTAACGGTACTGGTAGCTACCTCGGTGATGATTTTAGAACCGTTATTAACGATTTATGTGGTTCAAATCGGTGGAAGTGCCAAGGGAGCCTCATTAAGCTCGGGGATTATTTTTTCCGCTGCAGGAGTGGCGACAGTCATCATGGGGTCCAGATGGGGCATTATCGGGCAACGCATTGGCTACGACAAAACGCTGCTCATTGGCTTAATCGGTGGCGGTATCGGGAATCTGTTGCAGTTAACGGTATATAATCTCGTTGCGTTCGGTGTGCTTCGTTTTAGTTATGGATTGTTTTTTGCTGCTGTATATCCGGCACTCAGTGCCCTTATTGTGAAATATTCTGACGCAGACTTCCGAGGTCGAGCCATGAGTTTAAATCAATCTTCAAATCAATTGGGTATGATGATCGGCCCTTTAATTGGCGGATTCCTGGGTGGCTTAGTGGGCATTCATTTTGTATTTTTACTGACGGGGTGCGCGTTGCTAGCAGCAGCTGGCTTACTGCAGGTTAATCTTCGAAAGCAGATGAAAGAGATATCGCCAGACTGAGGTTTCAAAGAGCAGAGATTTGTAAATAAAGAGAATACATACTCGATGATAGAAGGAGCTAATCTAATGATGTTGAAGCGAACATTAGGCCGATTGAATAAAGAAACCTCTGTAGTGATGTTTGGCGCAGCTAGTCTAGGTCAGGTCACTCAGCAAGAGGCTGACGCCTCAATCGCTTACGCACTGGACCATGGTGTCGATCATTTCGATACAGCGGCGAGCTATGGAGACGCAGAAATACGGATGGGCCCGACGATTAGCCGGGTGCGTGATGACATTTTTTTAGCTACCAAAACAGGGCAAAGAACGAAGAAAGAAGCGAAAGAAGAGATATATCGCTCCTTGGAGAGAATGAAGGTGTCATCGGTAGATCTGCTGCAGCTGCATGCCGTGGGATCAATGGAGGAACTGGACAAATGCACAGCCAAGGGCGGCGCGCTGGAAGCAGCTTTGGAGGCGCAAAGCGAAGGCATTGTGAAGGAGATTGGGATTACAGGACATGGACATGAGGCGCCTGCTGTTCATTTGGAAGCGCTAAGGAGGTTCCCTTTTGCCACCATACTGTTCCCACTGAACTACTACATGTATGGCATACCGGAATATCGTGAGGCCGTTGATGCCCTTATGGAGGAAGCGAACAACCAGCAGACGGCGATTCGAGTAATTAAAGCGATTGCGAAGGCGCCTTGGGTTGAAGGAGCGGAGCGTCCTTATGCGACGTGGTACGAGCCATTTGATCAGCAGGAGATTATCGATGCTTGTGTGCATTTCGTGCTGTCGTTCCCAAGCGTATGTGGCTTTGCGAGTGCGGGGGATGTGCATTTATTTCCCAAAATCGTAGATGCGGTGGAGCGCTATGGTACGATGAGCAAAGAGGAAATGGAACGCGTTCTGAGCGGGATTAGCGGGTATGCGAGTGTTTTTGGAGCGCCAACGTCAATCGCTTAATGTGAGAAGTCTTCAGCCCAGGGATTCTGGGTTGAAGGCTTTTTTGTGTCTGCCTACACGCATAGGACACTTATTGGAAGTGTCATACGAATAGCTATGGGGTATGTTAGGAGGCATGACAATGTTTAAATTAAAGGCAGTACCTCGACGCATTTGGCAATGGGGTGTTGGTATAGTCCTACTCGTGAGTGTGGGCATGGTGTTAATGAGCTTTTTATATATAAAAAGACTTGATGTGTCGCTGCTGAATCAGCCGCTTCCCGAGGCTTCCATCGTGCTCGATAAAAATGGTCAAATCGCTTCACAGCTATCCGCGTCAAAGATTGATGCTGTGCCATTTAAAGAGATCCCACAGGTACTTATTGATGCGATTGTCGCGGTGGAGGATCGACGGTTCTATGAGCATAAGGGAGTCGACATGAAGTCGATTGTCCGTGCTGTTGCTCGGGATGTGCTCAAAGGGAGCTATTCGGAGGGGGCCAGTACCATTACGCAGCAGTTGGCACGTAATCTTTTTCTTACTGCGGATAAAACGGTAGGTCGGAAATTGCGGGAAGCGGCTTACGCGATCCAAATCGAGAGTAGCTACAGTAAAGATGACATTCTGGAAATGTATCTGAATAAGATATATTTCGGCGAAGGCAGTTGGGGTGTGCAGGGAGCGGCGAAGACTTATTTTAATAAAAATGTGACTGACCTCACCTTGCCAGAGGCAGCGGTGTTAGCGGCATTGCCTAAGGCACCAAGCCATTACTCCCCTTTTCAGAACGAAGAACAGGCGTTGGAGAGAAGGAATACGGTCCTTAAGCTGATGCAGAAGGAAGGTAAAATCTCTCAAGAGGAATACGAGAAAGCAGCAGCTGCAGCACTGGGTGCCGTGAAGACGGTCAACACGAATGAGGGCAAAGGGCGATATCGGGCTTATGTTGATGCCGTTATCGAGGAGGCTGTGACCCTGTATGGATTTACGGAAGAACAATTGCTAACAGGCGGATTGCGGATTAAGACAGAGTTAGATCCTGCTGTGCAGAAAGCGGTAACCGATGTCGTTAACAACGACAGTCTGTTCCCTGCGAGTAAGCCAGATCAGCTTATTCAGACCGGCGCTGCCATAGTGGATCAGCAAACCGGAGGTGTTAGAGCCTTAGCCGGTGGACGGGGTGAGGGGGTCTTTCGAGGGTTCAGCCGTGCAACCCAATTAAAAAGACAGCCAGGCTCCGCTTTTAAGCCTGTGGCGGTATATGGCCCGGCTTTAGAAAGCGGGTATAAACCTTCGTCCATGTTGTTTGATGGACCCCTGAATATTGAAGGCTATCAGCCGCAAGATTGGGATCACCAATCCAGGGGGCAAGTCTCGATGCAAGAGGCTATCACATCATCCTGGAATATTCCTGCGGTGTGGCTTCTGCATGAGATCGGGATTGATAATGGTTTAAAATTCGCGAAGTCTCTGGGGATAACTTTACCCGCACAAGATCGGCAATTAGGTATTGCGCTTGGCGGCCTATCCGAGGGGGTATCACCGTTACAAATGGCGCAGGCTTTTAGTGCTTTTGCCGCGAAGGGAGTTCTGACTCCTGCCCATCTGATTACCCGTATAGAGACAAGTGATGGACACCTTCTAGTTCAATCGAAAGCAAAAGGAATATCGGTGATGCGCGCTGATACGGCCACGACCATGACGGCGATGCTGCAGACGGCAGTTGCACAAGGGACAGGGAAGAATGCAGCCATGAATCGCCCCGTAGCAGGGAAATCAGGGACAACGCAGCTGCCCGGTACGAAGGAGTTTGAGGGAATCGGCAGCGGAAGTGCCAAAGATGCGTGGTTCGTTGGCTACACGCCGGAGTTGACGGCAGCAGTATGGGTTGGTTATGACCGAACAGATGCGCAGCATTATTTAACAACCTCAGGCGGTGCAGTGCCTGCTGTATTATTTCGTGAGATGCTCAGTCGTGCGCTAGCTCAAACACCAGTTATTCCTTTTGACATTCCGATGAGCGTGACGGAGAAGCCTCAGAAGGAAGGCTCGACTACAGAGCCTCACTCCGCAGAGCCCCCAGGGAAGCCTGATAAGGGGCCGCACAAGCAAGAGGAGCAAGGACATGGACATGGGAAAGAGAAACGGAGATAAATAAGAAAGCCCTCGAAATCCGGTTAAGGAGGACGAGGGCTTTTCTCTGTTCTAGTTAGTCATTTTTATTGTTGTTACCGGGCTTTTTGTCATTGTTTTTGTCTTTTTGAGGTTTCTTATCATCATTCTTATCATCTTTTTTGTCATCTTCTTTGTGATCTTCTTTGTCATCGGCATGTACGTTCAAATGAACATTCAATTTACCGGCTTCTAAATTGTATTGTTTGGCGAGCTGCTGGCTCACTATTTCCCGCGCACCTGGTGCGGATAAGTCCACAGAACCCAGAAGTTTGGAGATCCAAGCTTGAGCTTGCGATCCTGTAAGATGAATTCTGCCGGCATGTGGAGATTGGATGCTTAGATCATATTGAGAACCTTTAGTTTGTTTCAAATGAAAATTGAAATGCTGTCCATCTACACGTATGTCCACATCCTTCAGGTTCGACCGATTGGTTGGTGGCGAAGCTTCTGGCTTATTCCCTACTTTCGTAGGGGAGGAAGTTGGCTCCGCGGATGAGCTAGGAGCTGCCGAAGAACTAGGAACAGCTACAGGTACAGGCGACTCGCTAGGAACGGGCGATGCAGACGCTGTTGCTGCAGAAGAAATTGCAGTCGCTGAGGTTCCTTTCACATAGGCGGCCTGTTTTTTGTTATTGAGAATGACTTCGATTTCATCCCCCGTGTGTAAATCGCGTAACTGTGCTTTCTCGTCATTCAGGTAAACCCAGACGGACGTTGCTAAAGGAACGGTCTGATCGCCAGTATCCGTATGTAAAGTAATCGTATCCTCCGTTAGGGTTGTCAGCTTACCCAAGATGGTTGTTGATGTCGCCGAGCTGGATGACGTTGCAGCGTAAGCGGTCCAACCGCAGATCGTTAATGCAGCTATGATAATAGCTATCATTGTTATTCGCATTTTTGAGAACATAAAAACACCTCCGCTAACAGCTTTCGGGCTGAAGGGAGGTTTTGGGACGGTACATATCTAATTCACAAGCTGAAGGAAGAACCGATTAGTCGGTGTCGGATTGCAATCGCTGCATGAATTCTTCAACTGCACTGTAGCCCTGCTGGCGCAAATACCAACTGTTGGCAGCAGCTTCAATAAGTCCAGCAACATCACGTCCAGGTTGTAACTGGATCTCAATATGCGGAATTTGAATGTCCATATAATCGGTGAACGTGGGTTCTAGCTCAAGATCATTGTTCAGCGCATGTTCCTGCCACTTCGTAAGCTCGATATCGAGTACGATGCGTGTTTCGTCTTGAAAAGCCTTGCGGCCATACAGCCGTGAGACATTGATGAGTCCGACACTGCGCAGCGCGAGGAACTCCTTGGTTTTGCCATTATGCGTACCGAGCAGTGTTTCCGGGCTAATCTTCTTGAGCACCACGATATCATCGGCAACGAGACGATGCCCTCTGCGGATCAGTGTGTGGGCTGTTTCGCTTTTGCCAACACCGGATTTCCCGCGAAGCAGGATGCCGATGCCCGAAACATTGACACAAACCCCGTGGACGGCAATTTCCTGAGCAAGTGATTTGCTCAAAAATAAATCCACCAAGTCTTGAAATTTACTCGTTGGTGAGCTGGTACGCAGAAGAGGGATGCGTTCTTCTTCACAGTATTTGGTTAAGTATTTCAAGCCTTCTTGGTTTCGTGTTACGACAAAACAAGGCGGGTGATATTTGACAATATTACCGATGTGCAAATTGCGTTCATTTTCGCTGAGCTTATGCAGGTAGGTAATTTCTTTGCGACCAAGGAGCTGTACATGTGCTTGTGGAAAATATTCAAAATAGCCAACGAATTCCAGACCGGGACGATGTGCCTTTGTTTTCGTAATAGGACGGTGGAGTTCCGAATGGCCAGCGAGAACTTCGAGCGAAAAACGTTTAACTAAATCATTCACAGTGACGGACTTCAAACGGGAGATCCTCCTTCAAGATGAGCGGTAGTAAGGTAAATCTAACAGGATAGATAAACACTACATGAGATTTGAACTGTCTTTACTACATTCTCTTTAACCTAGTCACAATCCTTTATTGAAAGCGTTTGAAAGCTTTAAAACAAGGGGGAAACAAATAACGCCCTGCACCTTGAAGGTGTAGAGCGTTTAGGAGTCTCTTTATTTAAACCACCTCTCTGTATGTAAAAGCAGCTATCTGTGAAAGCCGCATTTTTTGGCAAGTGTTGGCCATGTCGAGAGAAACATGCTTTCCCACCTGTCTTCAGGTAATACGAGGATCCATCTGGCGATTTGATCCAAGCCCATTTCATTAAGCGTGTGAAGCACTTCTTCTTTTTCAGAACCGGTTTTTAATGCTAACATCTCAAAACCACCTCAATCGAATGTATTCAAACAATTATGTATATGCGAAGTTTTGAAAATATGTGACGGTTATTTTCAAAATGCTCATTTGGAAGAAGGGATAAGCCTGTTTCTTTGTACCATTTTGGAGATAAACGTGTATGATTTAGGGTAGGCTTGTCTAAAGAATGGGAGGCGAATGCGGGTATGGTGCACATTAGAAAGGAGCATAAATCCGATCATGAGCAAGTATTTCAGTTGAACTATGAAGCATTCGGGAATAGAGAAGATGAATCCAAATTGATTGAAAGAATTCGTGCGTCCGAGGGATTTATACCGGATCTGTCGCTTGTTGCAGATGAGCAGGGACTGATTGTTGGTCACGTGCTCTTGAGCAAAGCGAAGGTTGTTGATGGCGACAACAGACAGGAAGTCATTGTGTTAGCGCCTATTGCAGTACGACCAAGTCATCAAAAACAGGGCATCGGAGCTAGCCTTATCCAAGCTGGATTACAGCGTTGTGTAGAGCTGGGGTATGGATATGTTTTCTTAATCGGACATCCTTCGTATTATCCTAAGTTCGGTTTTAAGCCTGCAAGAGCATATGGCTTCGAGCTAACGCAGTTCCAAGTACCGGATGAGGTGTTTATGGTATATCTATTAAAACAAGCGGCTACTGGCCACCCGATCAAGGGGGAGTTGTTGTATCCCGAGTATTTCTTAAGCTAGGTAGTGACATATAAAACACAAAAGGTATCCGCGTGGGAGACACGAAGGATACCTTTTGTCGGTCGGAGTGGTACATGGCATGTAACGTGGTGGTATGCTACTCACATTCACATCATCATTTCAGCTGATTCCGTATGTTCGGATCCA
Organism: Paenibacillus sp. J31R109; assembly: GCF_059692055.1. Lineage (NCBI taxonomy): Bacteria > Bacillati > Bacillota > Bacilli > Caryophanales > Paenibacillaceae > Paenibacillus > Paenibacillus sp. J31R109. Next base: position 8,540 of record NZ_JCAUAR010000025.1, read on the forward strand.
GTGTTTGGAGCACTTGAGCCAGCTCTTCGTCTGAAATCGCTTGTCGTCCGTAACGCACCCGATTATAAACACTGGTGAGTGCCTGGACAGAAGCCTCTGCAAGCGGTGTTTGATGCGTGAGCTCCAAGCCTGTTTCGTTAGGGGTTAACGCGCGTTTGAAGGTATAACCGCTCTTGCTCGCCTGCCCAATCAGCACACGATACAGATAGCGGACACGCTCCTGGTTATTCGGCAGTTGCGACCAAGACGGATCGCGTTGTGAATTTGGCCACAACGAAGAGCTAGCTTTGCGCCACCATAGTTGAGGAAGCTCTTTCCAGTCGAGAAGGGCTTCTTTCTCGTCCGTATATCCATCGGATGTATCTCCTTGTTCACTCCGCAGCGACTGCTTCCAAAAGCGCCTCAGGAAAGAAAGAAGGGCTGGGGCAAGCTTCTTTAGGAGCAGATAGAGGCATAACAACACAAGTGCAATGACGAGTACATAGCCGATCACTTGCGCAATAACCTGCATGAGAATGTCGAACCATCCTGGCTCATCCGGTGTTTCTGGTGGAAACGCCATTGGAGGGGGCGCAGAAGGGCTCGCCACGGGCACATCAGGTGGTGTGTCTGAGGATATAAGCCCTATGAGCCAAGCAACCATACCAAGTAGGAGGTTCGTTAATCCTTGTTTGATTTGCTGAAAATAACCGACGGCGGCGATCACCGCAATAAAGCCGATGAGCCAAATGCGACTCGAGCGTTTCACAGTTTGCGACAGTGACGAGGCGGCATCGCGATCATTGCCTGCTAAGGTGGCAGTAAGGAGCTGCGCGCGATTCGTTATAAAGAAGTAGAGAATCAGCGTGCCGAATCCGAGTCCATTTAAGGCCAACTGATAAGGCTGAATCATTTCCACTCGTGTCATGATGGGAACGCCAATGAAGTACATCACACCTGAGATGACGAAAATGCCAGGTGTATACTGCGAACTCCATCCATCTTTGGTGTACCGTATGCCTCGATAGACGAGAAGGGCTCCTATGGCCGCACCTAGCGCAATATGCACAAGAGATAATTGAAAGATATAGGATAGTCCAAAACCTACAGCTACACAGACGAGGAGTTCGTACCCTTTTCGAGACAGCCATGTTAACTGACCGAAATAGGCGCCGATTACATAGCATAGCAGTACTTGGACACAAGTAATAACAAACGCGCTATCTAAGGCATAAACTTGAGCCAATATAACTAGAGGGGCAAAGATAATAAGCTCGACAAAGCCGAATAGGAGAGCAATGCCGTATGTACATAAGATGGCGTATAGATGATTAGGGCGAGAGTGCGTTTGATCAAGCAAGGGCTTGAGCATCGGATGGAGTCGCCTCCTTCTCGTCGAGTTCAAGTAGGTTGTGATCTAAAGGAACAATGAATACGGAATGTCCTAAGGCTTCCAGTCGCTCGATGCTTCGTGCGATCCCCTCAGACACGTAGGCCGTCACTAGAATGATATCCAAAGCCTCGCCAACAACCTCAATGCCATAATCGAGAAAATCTTCACAAGAGCGGGCACATGAAATAGCCAGCTTGGCCATGGTTTGATAAAGATGCTCCAGCTGCGACCAGCCGCCATCGGGCTCACAATAGACGGGAACACCAGGCTCATTCAGCAGCCAACCGTTGTAACCAAAGCCAACAGGAACCCCTCGGCTGATGGCATGTTCAGCTAATGTTGCTGCATAAGAAAGGCCTTTCTCCACTAGCTCAGGATCGGTAACGGCATCCCACATCGTTGGTGTGACTTGGCTGTTAACAACGATAAGTAATCGGGGATCTGCCGTGAACTCCCGATTGTACACTTGAAGCCGCCCACTTCGAGCGGTGGCTTTCCAGTGGATACTGTTCATCGTATCCCCATAGCGGTATTCCCTTACACCGGACACGAGAAACGGATCCGGCATGATCCAGCGTTGAACCGTCACGTCACCCTGCCACCGACTGGAGAGGAGTGGTATATCATCACGATTAACCAAACGTGGGTATACCAGCAGCTCGACACGCATGGAATGGGTGGTCGAAGCTGCTTGCACACCGACGAAATCACCGATCGTCGCCGCAACGGTTTCCAGCTTGTACCAACCACGTTTTGCTGCGTGTACGCCATGGCGCCGGACGATGCGTGTGTACGGCATAAGGCTGAACAAGCTGCGGTGATTCTGAAAAAGGGAGCCGCTGCTCACTTCCAGATTATTCATCCGGGTGAAATGAAGCCCCGCATGAATGGTGGATTCCAAGCGCAGCCAGGGAATGGGTGCGAGCTTACGATTCACGATGGTCTCGATCATTTGAATTTCATCGCCGACATGGCAATGGGTTTGGTTGAAGGTTCGTTCGATACGAAGTCCGCGAAACCCCCAGCGGGCAAAAAACTGAAACTGGAGGAAGAAGAGAGCGGCAGCGATAATCACAATCCAGCTTATACTCATCGTTACCCCAGCTTCACTTCCGTAGGAACGGGGGTAGCGGCAATAATGCGAGTCAGCAGCGCAAGCACTTGCTGATCCTGCTGGCGCGAGCGCGTGCGCAGCATAATGCGGTGCGCCCAGACGGGCGCGAGCAGCGCCTTGACGTCGTCCGGCAGCACATAATCGCGGCCGCGCAGCGCCGCGTAGACCTGCGCCGCCTTCATCAAGGCGCGCACGCCGCGCGGGCTGACGCCGAGCGCGGCATCGGCATGCGTGCGCGTCGCTTCCGCGAGCTGCACGATGTAGTGCAGCAGCTCGTCGCTGACGCGCACCTGCGTGAACAGGAGCTGCGCTTCGAGCAGCTCCGCGCGGCTCACGACCGGCAGCAGCTGATCTAGCGGATCTTGCTGCTGGTAGCGCTGCAAGATCACGACCTGCTCGGCTGCCGTCGGATAGCCGAGGGACAGCTTCATCAGGAAGCGGTCGAGCTGCGCTTCCGGCAAGGGAAACGTCCCCTGATTCTCGACAGGGTTCTGCGTGGCAATGACGAGGAACGGCGCTTCGAGCTTGCGCGTTTCCCCGTCGATGCTGACCTGGCGCTCCTCCATGCTCTCCAGCAAGCTGGACTGTGTACGCGGCGTCGCGCGGTTAATCTCATCGGCGAGCACGATGTGTGCGAAGAGAGGGCCTGGGCGGAATTCGAATTCGCCAAGCTTCTGGTTGAAGAAATTGATGCCGCTTACATCGGAAGGCAGCAAGTCAGGCGTGAACTGGATACGCTTCATGGAGCCGTCCAGGGAGCGGGCAAGTGCTTTGGCTAGCTGGGTTTTACCAGTGCCGGGGACATCTTCGAGCAGCACATGGCCCGATGCAATCAGCGCGATGACCATGAGCTCGATGGTGTCATCTTTGCCTATAATAACGTGACCAACGTTTTCTTTGATGAGGGAAGCGATGCGTGAGATAGGTGCGATATTCAAATGATTAACCTCCTAAATGATGAATGATACGAATGATTGCTGTGGTTGATAGCTGAAGTGTAAGAATTGACATATACGTGACCTAATTTTACCACTCAACAGGTGATTTTTACCAACTATTCATTTGCGACTGTTAGAAGAGAAAAGAGGCGCGAGGCGTACCCCTTATTTATTCCTTGAAGAAACGGTGGGTTATTTGTATTTCTCACGCACATCTCGATTTCTATTTGTATATTGGGTAGCCAGTGAGTACAATGATGGTGATCATTAGAAACGTGAAAGTGGATACTTCTAATATGGGAAGTCCTAGGAGGTCAGCATGTACAAGCTGCTGTTAGTGGATGACGAAGAGGATGTACGCGAAGGCGTCGTCCGTGAAATAAATTGGGAAGCCATTGGCTTTGAAGTTGTCGACAAGGCGGAGAACGGGAAAGAAGCGCTGGAGATGGTCGAGCGTTTGCAACCTGATGTGGTTGTGACGGACATTCAAATGCCTTTTATGAATGGCTTACAGCTAGCAGAAGCAATTAGAGAGCGCTTTCCGACGATTAAGCTCATCATCCTGACAGGGCATGATGAATTTGAGTACGCGCAGCGGGCGATTAAGCTGCATATTGATGAATATGTCCTGAAACCCTTTTCTGCACAGGAGTTGGTGAATGCTCTTTTGAAGGTAAAAGGACACATCCAGGAAGAGGTTGCGCATCGGAAGGATGTGCAGCTGCTGAAGGAGCATTACCGTAAGAGTATGCCCGTGCTGAAGGAGAATTTCTTAGCGACATTAATGAATCGTAAACTTCCGCGAGACGAAGTGATCGAGAAAGCAGCGAATTACGGGATAGCCCTAAGCGGCAATAGCTATGTGGTGGCTGTGTTGAGCATCGATGGGGTCTTTATTTCTGAAGAGGATTCGGAGAACCGGGAAGAACTGTCGAAGTCGTTGTCGTTGAAATACTCCGAAGATCAGGCACTGAAGTATTTCGCACTCTTAAATATTTCGGAAGAGATTGCGAGCAAGCGCGGGCTTGGCCTCGTTTTCATGCATGATGATCAAGTTGTCTTGTTAGCAGCAAGAGAGAATCACGATCAGGAAGCGGCGCTGCAAGAAACAATGCGAGTGTTGGAAGAAATTCGACAGAGTGTGGAAAAATATTTGAAATTCACCCTGACCGTCGGAGTCGGAAGTGTGATGAAGGATGTAACGAAAATCAGCTATTCGTATGAAGATGCTGTGCTTTCCCTTGACTACAGACTGATTCTGGGCAGTAACCGTATGATTTACATTGATGATGTGGAGAAGCGCAGCGTTGATAAGATTCGATTCGATGATGTGAAGGAACATGCGTTGACCCGTTGCATTAAGGTAGGCACGACGCAAGAGATTCGGGAGACGATTGATGAGCTGTTTCAAGGCATAGAGGCCGGTGTGTCAGTAAAGGATTATCAAATTTATCTGCTTGAAATTCTTACTTGCATTCTCAAAGCAGCCAAAGACTCCAACCTGAATGTGGACGAGGTGTTTGGCGAAAGCTTCATTCCTTTTACGGAGATTAATAAGTTCACTTCTTTGGAAGAAGCGAAGCATTGGTTGACCGAGCTGTGCGCCAGCATGATGACTCATATTGCAACGGATCGTCAGTATACCTATAAAAACTTGGTGGAGATGGCGAAGGATTATACGAAAAGCCATTATCATGAAGGGGATATTACGATTAATAAGGTGTGCGGACATCTGCATATTAGCGCGGGCTATTTCAGTTCGATTTTCAAAAAAGAAACGAAAATGACCTTCGTGAACTACTTGAACCACATACGGATGGAAGCAGCAAAAGAGCTCTTGCGCTCTACGGACATGAAAGCGTTGGAAATCGCTGAGAAGGTGGGCTATGCCGATGCTAATTATTTCAGCTTCTCATTCCGCAAAAATGTTGGCGTTTCCCCGAAGGAGTATCGCAATAACAGCACCAAAGGGCTGTAGAAACTAGAAAGGGGAGAGTTGGTTGAAACGCAGAGTGAGTACGCTGCTGAAAGCTTTATATAACGTTTTGAACGACACGATGCGGGTAAAAAGTATTCAATTTACAATTACAATGTCATTCATCCTTATTACTGTAACGGTTATGCTTGTTGTTTCATTGGTCCTTTATAATAAATTTGCCAAAACGGCCGAAGAAGGAGCCTTTCTGAGTACGGCACAGGTGATTGAGCAAGTGCAATTCAACTTGGAGCAGTACATCAAGGGGATGTCGGATACATTTGAGGTCGTGGATGCCAAAATTGCAAGGAGCCGCGGCATCCCGTCGGACAAGCTGCTCGAACAGCTGGACACTATAGCCAGTACGCGTGAGGATATTGTGTCTATTCATTTATTTACAGCGGATGGCGGATTAGTCACGGGTGTGCCGATGACAGAAATGCGCAAAAATACACGGCTGCTCGAGCAACCGTGGTTTCGGTCTGCCCTCGATAATCCCAACCATCTTACTTTCTCTTTACCGCATATCCAGAACCTATTCAAAGATCCCTACAAGTGGGTGGTTTCCATGAGTAAGGGGGTCACGATTGAACAGAATGGGAAACTGGTGAATGCGGTTATTTTGGTTGATATCAATTTCAAGACACTGGATGATGTGTTCCGTACGGTATCGCTTGGGAAGAAAGGTTACGTCTATATCATTGACGATTCTGCGGGAAGCATCGTGTACCATCCGCAGCAACAGCTTATTTATATTGGTTTAAAGTATGAAAATGTGGAGCAGGCACTCAAATTCTCCTATGGCCAATACATGGACGAACGAGAGGGAGAGTCGCGGCTAAACGTCGTGCGGACGGTCAATAACATCGGATGGAAGATTATTGGGGTATCCTACATGGATGAAATGGTGACAACACGCAAGGAAATCTCAACCTTCATGATCTGGCTGTTAGTGATCGTATTGCTGTTTATTCTACTGATTTCTGCCTTCATGTCGGCAAGGATTTCGCAGCCTATCAAGCGATTGAAGAAGTCGATGGAGATGGTGGAGAAAGGACATTTCGACACCTATATTCATGTGCGCGGAGCCGATGAGGTTGAACAGCTGTCAAGGCGATTTAATCTGATGGTTTCTAGAGTCCGCGAGTTGATGAATCAGAGTATCGAGGAACAGGAAATCAAACGTAAGAACGAGCTGGAGGTACTCCAGTCGCAGATTAATCCCCATTTTTTATACAATACACTCAATTCGGTTGTTCGTATGGTTGGTAATGGGAAGAAGGAAGAGGTTGTGACAACGATTACGTCGCTCTCGAAATTTTTCCGGATATCGCTGAGCAAAGGTAAAAATATTATTACGATTGGGGAAGAAATCGAGCATATTCGCAACTATTTGATCATTCAAAAAATGCGCTATAAAGACAAATTTGAATATGAAATTCGTGTCTCGGAAGAGCTGCTTCCTTACAAAACACTGAAGCTGATTTTGCAGCCTTTTGTGGAAAATGCGCTTTATCACGGGATCGAGTACATGGTGGACGAAGGGTTCATTGAAATTCGTGTGACGATGGAAAAAGGGAAGATTCTTTTCGAGATTCGAGATAACGGGGTTGGTATGTCAGAGGAAACCCTAAAGAGTATTCTGTCTGGGCAAGTAAAAAGCGAGAAGGGTTCCGGCGTCGGATTGCGCAATGTGCATGAACGTATTCAGCTTTATTTTGGCATGGACTATGGCGTCCACGTGAGCAGTGAGCTTGAAGAGGGAACGGTCGTTCTGATTACCATTCCTGCTTTATTAGATGACGAAGGGGGAAGTGAAGGGTGAAAATGAAACCGTTTATGATTGCAGTCCTCATCGCTATGCTCTCGGTGTCCTCCTGCACCGAAAGTGTCGAAACCCTCCCGACGGAGCAAAAGAAACACTTGGAGGTCGTTCTCCGAAGTCAGGAGGGCGACTACTGGAAGACTGTAAAGCTGGGTGCAGAGGTCGCGGCGAAAGAATTTGATGTTGCCTTGGATTTCCGTGCACCTGGTGATGAAGCCGATGTGAAAGGACAAATTGCCCTGATGGAGCAATCCATTTCCAGTGGTCCAGATGCGATTGTGTTGGCGGCGAATGATTATAAAGAGCTGTCTGCTGTTGTTGATGAAGCGAATAAAGCGCATATTCCTGTTATTACGATCGATTCTGAGGTTGAGAGCAAAAATGTACAAAGTTTCATTGGTGCAAATAATTATGAAGCGGGTCAATTAGCGGGGAAACAGCTGATCAAACTGATCGGCAGGAGTGGGCAAATCGCGATCGTCAGCTTTCAGCAAGGGGAACGAAATACCGAGCTGCGAGAGAAAGGCTTATTGGACGAGCTAGCGAAGTACCCGGATGTACAGGTGATCGATAAGGTCTACAGTTTGACTGATCGTGAGCTTGCCGCTCAACTGACCCACACGGTGATTGATAAACATCCGCAGTTAGACGGGATTGTCGCCATGAGTGAAATTTCGTCAGGCGGGGTTGCCAGCGCGGTTCAGAGTAGGAATTTGCAGGAGAAGGTGAAAATCATTACTTTTGATAGCACCTCCGAAGAACTCGAGCTTTTACAGGAGGGCGTTATTCAGGCGACGATTATACAAAATCCGTTTAGCATCGGGTATTTAGGCGTGAAAAGTGCTGTAGAAGCTGTCCGAGGTAAGAGTGTTCCCAAACGCGTAGATACAGGGATTAAGGCGATTGATATAAGCAATATGTTCTGGTCAGACAATCAAAAATTACTATTCCCATTCATTAAGTGATAGAAAAGTGATAGAAAAGTGATGAGAATTTCGATAGAAGACATGAGGATATTGCATTTGTTTATGTTCTTTAAACCATTATATTAAGGAATGTAAACAAACAACATACCTTTGAGGGAGGGTCTTATCTTGAAAAAATTACTTACACTTGCCGTAGCAGGCGCGCTAGTTGCAACCGTAGCAGGTTGTGGAAATAAAACAGAAACTCCAGCAACATCAACAGCTCCAGCAGCTTCCACAGGTGCGGCAGCAACTACAGCTCCAGCGGCTGGTAAAAAACCAACAATCGGTGTTGCCATCTATAAATTTGACGATACATTCATGTCTGGTGTTCGTGCAGCGATCTCTGATGCAGCAAAAGATAAAGCAACTGTTGATATCGTAGACAGCCAAAACTCCCAACCTACACAAAACGATAAAGTTGACCTTTTCATCACGAAAAAAGTAAATGCGCTTGCAATCAACGCAGTTGATCGTACGGCTGCAGGTGTTATCATCGATAAAGCCAAAACAGCGAACATTCCAGTTGTCTTCTTGAACCGTGAACCACTTGATACGGACATGAAGAAATGGGATAAAGTTTACTACGTAGGTGCTAAAGCTGAGCAATCCGGAACGATGGAAGGCCAACTATTGGTTGACTACTTCAAAGCTCACCCAGAAGCTGACAAAAACAAAGACGGAAAAATTCAATACGTGATGCTTAAAGGCGAGCCAGGACACCAAGATGCTGAGCTTCGTACGAAGTTCTCCATCCAAGCGATTACAGATGCTGGTTTGGGTGTAGAAAAAGTAGCAGAAGATACAGCGATGTGGGACCGCGTTAAAGGTCAAGAGAAAATGGCAGCATTCCTAGCTTCCAGCGAAAGCAAAATCGAAGCTGTTCTTGCGAACAACGATGATATGGCTCTAGGCGCTATCGAAGCTTTGAAAGCAAAAGGCTATTTCAAAGACAATAAATTCCTTCCAGTTGTGGGTGTAGATGCAACAGCTCCAGCTCTACAAGCACTTAGCGATGGAACGCTACTAGGAACAGTTCTCAACGATGCGAAAAACCAAGGTGCTGCAACTACAAGCGTAGCAACAGCTCTTGCTAATGGTTTAGTACCAAGCAAAGAAACAACTGGCTATGATATCACGGACGGTAAATACGTTTGGATTTCCTACAAAAAAATCACAAAAGCGAACATGAACGAAGCGAAGTAATTGTGAGAACGGGCAAGAGAGGCGATATGTGATGAACAGTCGCGCTTTTGCCTTCCTTTTTTGGAAACCCGTGCAAAGATATAAAGAGAAATAAGCTTCGAATAAAGGCTTCACTTTGTGGGGATTATCGTGAGCTGTAGGGGGAGTTACCATGACTGTACATGACTATTTATTGGAAATGAATCAAATCTCCAAAGAGTTCCCCGGCGTTAAAGCGCTGGATAATGTCACCCTCAAAGTTCGTCCAGGAAGCGTACATGCGCTGATGGGAGAGAACGGTGCGGGGAAATCGACGCTCATGAAATGCTTGTTCGGCATTTATAAGCCCGATGGCGGAGAAATTAAGCTTCATGGAGAAGTAGCTTCGATCACGAACTCCAACGATGCATTAGCGAATGGCATTTCCATGATTCACCAAGAGCTTCACCCCGTTCCACATCGCAATGTGATGGAGAACATTTGGTTAGGCAGATTTCCGCTAAAAGGTATCGGACCTTTGAAACTAGTGGACCACAAAAAAATGCGTACAGACACAGAGAGTTTGTTCAAACAACTCCAAATGGACATTAAGCCGGATACACTTGTTGGTACCCTATCGGTATCTAAAGTGCAATCCATTGAAATTGCTAAGGCTGTTTCTTTCAATTCGAAAGTCATTGTTATGGATGAGCCGACTTCCTCCCTTACGGGTAACGAAGTTGAGCAGTTGTTTCGTATCATTCGCGATCTGAAAAGCCGCGGTGTTTCGATCATCTATATTTCACATAAAATGGAAGAGATTTTGGAGATTTCCGACGAAGTAACGATTATGCGCGATGGTACCAAAATTGGCACATGGGCATCTTCCGAGCTTACGACAGACATGATCATCTCCAAGATGGTTGGACGTGATTTGAAAGAACGTTTCCCTGAGCGCAATAATGTGCCAGAAGGCGTATTGATGAAGGTTGAGGACTTGACTTCGGTCGTTCCTAAATCATTCAAGAATGTATCTTTTGAGTTAAAAAAGGGTGAGATTCTCGGTGTTGGCGGCCTTGTTGGGGCACAACGGACCGAATTAATAGAATCCCTATTTGGGATGAGAGGTATTGCTTCAGGAAGCATCTCTATTCACGGGAAACCTGTAAAGCTAAAATCGCCGATGGATGCGATTAAGCAGAAGATTGCTTTGCTAACGGAAGAACGCCGTGTAACAGGTATTTTCCCAGTGCTATCGATTCTTGAGAATACCGTTATTGCGAATTTGGATCGGTACATGAAGTTCGGTTTTATCCAAGAAGCAAAGCAAAGAAAAGAAGTAAAAGAAAGTATCGAGAAGCTTCGTGTAAAAACGCCTCACATGTATCAACTGATTAAAAACTTATCTGGTGGTAACCAACAAAAGGTATTGCTAGCCAGATGGCTGCTGACAGATCCTGAGATCCTTTTACTTGATGAACCGACACGGGGAATTGACGTAGGAGCGAAATTTGAGATTTACTCCATCATTGCTGACCTTGCGAAGCAGGGGAAAAGTATTATCATGATCTCTTCTGAAATGCCCGAGCTTCTTGGGATGTCAGACCGAATTATGGTTATGTGTGAGGGACGTCTTACGGGCATTGTAGAAGGAAATAAAGCAACAGAAGAAGAGATTATGCGCCTTGCTGCACAGCATATGGCATAATGGAGGGGGCCTAGAACCATGACTACAAAAACAGAAACATTGAAATCCAGAGACCTTAGCGGGTTCATTACCAAATATGCTATCTACATCGTACTAGTTGTTCTAGTGATTGGGATCGCGATTTATGATCCGAGATTTTTATCCGTAAGTATCTTACGTGATATCTTATTACAATCATCCACACGTGTTATTATCGCGTTGGGGGCTGCGTTCATCCTGATCACGGGCGGAACCGATTTATCAGCAGGTCGGATTGTTGGTTTATCGGCGGTTATCTCCGCATCGATGCTTCAAACAGAAGAGTACGGTAGAAGATTTTTCCCAGACTTACCGCAATTGCCTATGTTTATTCCGATTGTAATTGCAATTGTTGCGGGTTTATTAATTGGGTTAATTAATGGAATTGTCGTTGCTAAGTTCCGAGTCCCGCCATTCATTGCGACACTAGGAACGATGGTAGCCGTGTACGGTGCCAATTCGTTGTACTTCGATATGAAGCCCAATCAATCACAACCCATCGGTGGTCTTCGCCCTGATTTCAGTAGTCTAGGAACGGGAGCTATAGGATCAAGCTCAACTTACTCGATTCCTTATATCGTTATTTTCGCAATTGTTGTCTCGGTTATTGTATGGATCGTATTTAATAAAACAAAGCTTGGTAAATATATGTACGCGATTGGTGGTAACATTCACGCCGCTGTCGTTTCGGGTATTAACGTTAATCGTTACTTGATCTACATTTATGCAATTGCAGGTGCACTTTACGGACTGGCAGGGGTATTGGAAGCAGCCAGAACAGGTGGAGCAACGAATAACTACGGAAACATGTACGAGCTTGATGCGATCGCAGCTTGCGTCGTCGGTGGTGTATCGACTTCAGGTGGTATCGGAACGGTTCCTGGTGTTCTTGCCGGGGTATTGATTTTCAGCGTAATCAACTACGGTTTGACGTTCATCGGGATTAGCCCATACTGGCAGTTGATTATCAAAGGTGTGATCATCGTTGCCGCGGTAGCGTTTGATATGCGGAAATATATGAATTCGAAGTAAGTTAGGCAGGCTGTCGACATGATCGGCGGCCTTTTTTACCGGATCTAATGTAAGCGTTTACCGAGAGGGGCGAAGATTAACTATGAACACCAATCAATTCACATCTGATAACACATCTGACAGGAAAAAACGGGACTCTTTTATGTCTCTGCAAACGAAACTTGTAGGTGCTTTTGTTCTTGTTTCATTACTCGTTGGGATTACGAGCGGACTGTCTTATATGTATATTAATAAAATAGATAATTCGTATACAGAGCTGCTCGACAAGAATGTGAGGCTGCTACAAGATGTTGCAGAAATCAAAGTAAAAACACAGATGCAAACCAGCTTATTGTTTGGTTATGTGCTGGATCCGACGAAAGACAGGCAAAAGCTCTTAACGGACATGAATGGAACGCTTTCCTCAATTATCACGAAAATGAAAGATGCGGAGGGGAATGAGGAGGAGCAATCTGCCATTGGAGCGATGCTGGAGGCGAATCAAACTTTCGCTAGGCTGGTTCAGAAGGTCGTCGCTTACGGAGAAAAAGGTGACACAGCCTTAGCTAAAGCGGAAGCTATGCAGTGGGCGATCCCAACGACGGAAACCTTGACACAAGCAGCAGCTAAAATAGAAGAGCTAGAGGCAGGTATACAGGCAGAAGCTTCTTTGCGAAATCATGAGACCGTCTCGGCGACGATAAAGACGTTGATTTGGGTGAGTGGAGCGGCGTTAGTATTTGCGCTGGTGGTAGGGCTTTGGGTTTCGCGTTCGATTGTGGTGCCCGTACGCGGCATGGTAAGAGCGGCAGAGCGAATCGCAAATTGCGATTTAACGGTCGGTGACATTGTGGTGAAAAGCCGCGACGAGCTGCGGGATTTGGCGACTGCGTTTAATCAAATGAAGGACAATCTGCAGGGCTTGATTCGCCAGGTGGGCAGTAGCAGCGAGCAGGTTGCTGCGGCTTCGGAAGAGCTAAGCGCAAATGCCAATCAGGTTAGTGAGTTATCGGAGCGAATCATAGGAACGATTCAGAGCATCTCGCAAGGAACGAGCGCGCAGGTAGGCAGTGTGCAACAAAGTGTGGCTATCATGGAGGAAATGTCAGCAGCTGTCATGCAGATTGCTAGTGTGACGCAAACCGCGAATAAGCAGTCTTTGTTGGCCCAGCAGGAGGCTGGGGAAGGTACTGCAGCAATTGAAACGGCGATGGTGCAAATGAGAGCTATTTTTGAAAAGATGAGGGAGCTCGCTGTGGCGGTAGAACGTTTGAGCAGCCGATCCGAGAAAATCGTGGGCGCGAACGCGATGATCGCAGGCATTGCGCGCCAGACCAACATGCTGGCGCTCAATGCTTCGATTGAGGCGGCACGCGCAGGAGCCGCTGGCAAAGGGTTTGCCGTGGTTGCGGAAGAAGTCCGCAAGCTGTCTATGCAGACCGGCACAGCGGCGGAAGAAGTGGCTCTGCTCGTGACGAGTATCCAAGAGGAAACGAGAGATGTCATGAGCTCCACCGAAGCGGGAAGCCGCGAAGTGGAGGCGGGGCTTGAGCTCGTCGGCGAAGCGGGAGCGACGTTCCGCCGCATTCGCTCGGCGATGGACGAGGTCGCTCGGCAGATCGAAGAAGTGGCGGGCTGCTCGGAGGCAATCTCCGAGAAGACGCTCGTCGCCGCCAATGTAATTCGCGCCATCGACGAAGTAGCGGGACAGACTGCAGCGGGGACGAAGAACGTCTCCGCCAACATCGAAGGGCAGTATGCAAGCATGGAGGAGATCGTCTCCTCCGCGACGGTGCTAAGCAGCATGGCTGCTGAGTTGCAAGGGTTGATTGGGCGCTTCCGGGTGTGAAATAACTACCCACATATTTACATTTGTAGTATAGTAAAAGTATTAAATCGGTGGTGAAGCACACCCCTGACTGGCAAGCGTAGTTTATACGCCTGCTGGTCAGGGGTTTTTGCATTCCATCGACGAAACAAGGAGGAAGTTTTAATAATTTGCTAGATCATTTCAATTCTATGCCGAATATGATATATTTAATATCATATTCGGCATAATTTATTGCGTATAAGCCAATTGCAATAAAGGAGCCAAACTAACAAATGTACGAAGTAGAAATTTATGAAGATGAAAATGGAGATTCAGAGTTGAAAGATTGGCTCCGTGAACTCAAACGTCGGAAAGATCACGGAATAAAGGAAGCTAGAATCGTACTTAATCAGATACACTATTGCATTGAACGGATAAAATGGGAGGGAACATATGTCCCAGGACAAATTGTTAAGCACATTGTTAATGACATTTGGGAACTGCGTCCAGATACATATAGGGTCATGTTTTTCCATGCAAGGGAGGGGAGGTTTATTTTGTTAAATCATTTCCGCAAAGAAACTCAGAAAACCCCGCCAAAACAAATAAGAAAAGCTATACAGTTAAGGGATGACTGGAATAGGCGTAATCATTGAATTATTCAAAAAACATGATGGTATAGTTGGAGGAATTTTGGTGAAATTCGAAGATTTTATGGATGAGATTGGTGAAAATACAATTGAAACGGAAACTACACGACAAATCGCAAGGATGGTTTCTGACATTGTAAAGCGCCGGAAAATACTTGGGTTAACTCAAACCGAAGTTGCCAAAATGGCTGGTCTTTCTCAAGCGCAGATTGCACGATTAGAAAACAGTTCGCAAATTCCGAGAGTTGACACTTTGATTAAAGTGGCCATAGCCCTAGGCATGAACATGCAATTGAATGAGACCGATGAGCATGCAGTTTCTGGAAATCAGTGGGCACATGCTTAGCTGCAGGTGTTGATTAGATAGTTTTGGGCTCGATAAAATACTATCCATATTTTTACATTCATAGTATTATTGTAATAATAAATCGGTGGTGAAGCACACCCCTGACTGGC
Organism: Paenibacillus sp. J31R109; assembly: GCF_059692055.1. Lineage (NCBI taxonomy): Bacteria > Bacillati > Bacillota > Bacilli > Caryophanales > Paenibacillaceae > Paenibacillus > Paenibacillus sp. J31R109. Next base: position 23,546 of record NZ_JCAUAR010000025.1, read on the forward strand.
AAGCGTAGTGTATACGCCTGCTGGTCAGGGGTTTTTGCATTCCATCGACCAAACAAGGAGGAAGTAGAAAGATGAGACAAGCATTGTTGTATAAAACACCTGAAGAGTTCGCATGCATGATAATGAGGCATTTAGAAGAGAGTTTAGGCATGCTAATCCAGCGAAAGGAACCAGAAAATGATCCTCTTTTGTTAAGTATAATGAAGGAAGAAAAGGAGGAGTTGGTAGTCAGTCTTCATCGTGTATTCCAAACTTATCACAATTCAGGAGACATCAATGCAGCAATTACTTATTTGAATGGCATTCTAAGTGCTGTGGAGTATTGCCAAAATCAAGATGAAGTCCTGAAGCTGGATGCTTCGTATATTTATCCTGTACTTCGTGGTGCTCAATTTGTAGAAGAAGCGGGGAAAGGATTACATATGGTCGTGGACGAGATTATACCAGGCATGTGTGTTCTTTTCCTTGAGATTAAGACAGAGCATAACAAAATTGTGACTAGGAGTATGTTAGAGGCAAATCCAATGTTAACAGAAGAGAAGGTCAAGCGAATCGGATACCGCAATTTAAGAGCTGAGGGTTGGACAAAGCCGAGGTTAGAGCTGTTAAGCCCAGCTAGGAAAACCTGTACAGTTGATGTGTTTGTAGATAATCTCTTTCCCTTCGAGTGTCAATTTCTAAATTCAGGTTGGATAAAGGAACACATGCCGGAGAGTTTTCTCATCGCCTTTACGAACCGTAAGCAGACACTTGTCATGCGTTCAACAGAGGCAATCGATTCCGAGGCTGTTGCCATTAGGCTGGCAAAGAAAGCAAAGTTTACGGATGTTGTTCGCAGAAGCTATTTGGTAGCGCCACATCCAGTATCCGACAATATCTATTGGGTACAGAAGGGGACATTTCATTTACTAAACATAGCGTAGCTGGTGGCCACACTTAACTTGGATTGTTGTTCCTGTTGTTTATTGTGAAGAGGTTGTGGTTATTGACAAGTTCGATGACTCAATGGCAGCAATGCGTCGATATAGTGAATTGCACAAGCAAGATCCACAACGTGAGTACTGCTTTTTTCATACTTCTCGGTCGACTCTAGTAGCCCGTGAAAGATACGTTGGGATACGAGGGCCTAGATGAAGTATCATGTAGAGTTTGGGATACGAACACAATGCAAGTTTTCGCTTTTAATCATATAAAAGATTAAGATTAATTACATAAACCTATGGGGCTGTCCTCAAGTAGTCATATCTACTTCGAGGGACAGCCCCTTTGTCATTCCTAACGAGAATAAGCTGGCCAAGAGACATCTTTCCTTACACTTTGAATAACAGAAAGCAGATATGTCCTATAAGTCCTGCATATAATCCAATATCAGCAGTCTTTGTACGATAGCAAACGAACAGACGCTTTCTTGTGAATTCGGGGAGTCGAGATCGCACAGAGAGGAGTTATTCCCTTGATGGAAGCTGCAAGTAAAATAATGAAATTAATTATGATTACGGTTGGGGTCGTTGTGTTCGATATTTTCTTGCTTTCACCAGGATTCATTGGCCTACAGCTGCTAGGTGGTGATCCCCTCCAGACGGCATCAGCTGCAGCTATTCTGCTAGCTAGCACGCTCGGGTTGCTCTTTAGCACCTATCGTATATTAATGAAGCCAACGGTAGTGAAGCGGCCTCCTTTAGAACAGATGAAGGGGCCAGTAGATCTTGAACGCGCTTTGCAGGGTTACAAGGGCATGAAATCACTTGAGCAGGAAATTGCACTCGCTTTACATCAAATAGAGCGTATGCGTAAGAAGCAAGAGACTTTACTAATGGTATTGAACCAGCGATTTGAGCCTGCGGGACTAAGCTTTCAAAAATTTGCATCGGCGATACACGAGGTGGAGAAGTTATTTTTTCTCAATATCCGGAGTATGATAAACCGTCTTCATGTGTTCGATGAGAACGAGTTCCAGAGTGTCATGAACAAGTCTACGAGTCAATTATCTTCCAAACTTCTGCAGGAGAAACGAAGCTTTTATCAGACATACTTATCGTTTGTGCAAGGTGCCTTACATATGAATGAAGAAATTTTGCTCAAATTAGATAAGCTACTCTTAGAAATCTCTCGGTTGGATAGCTTGGAGATCCGTGATATTGAGAAGATGTCCGGCATGCAAGAAATCGATGCTTTAATTAAACAAACGCATTACTACAAGTAGATGAGGTGAACTAGCTATGAAAAAGAGTAAGTTCTTCCTGCTATCTGTCTTTTTAATCATAATTGTATTTATTGCCGTCTATGCCGGCGTTAGCTACACGACCCATCTAGGCAAAACAGATCTGCAAATTACGGCAGAAGATGCTGCGAAACAATTGAGCAAAGCCTATTCGAAAATTTCTGTGACGAACGGAACGCCAGTCAAGGGTCAGATTGATATTAATCCCGCGGATGTGGCCTCATCCTTACCGGATATTTCGAAATTCCCGATAACCGTGAACAATACGACAGACAACTTTGTGGAAATATTCTCCTCGACTGAGAAATCCGGCAGTGGCGTTGACGGCTGGTTAACGGATGTTGCGAATGCTTTTAATAAAGCCCAAATTCAAGTGAATGGAAGGCCTGCGTCAGTTAAAATCCGTAATATCGCTTCCGGGACAGCGGCGGACTATATCAAATCAGGTGCATACCTGCCGGATGCCTATACACCTTCGAATGAGCTTTGGGGCGAGATGGTTAAGGCGGCTGGCGTAAAAACACAGCTTGTTGCCAAACGACTTGTTGGGAATGTGCCCGGCATTGTGATTTCAAAGAAAAAGTACGATACGTTAGTCGAAAAATACGGTCCGATCAATGTTCAAACGATGACCGAGGCGATTGCCAAAAATGACTTTGCCATGGGCTACACGGACCCTTTTGCGAGCTCAACAGGTCTTAACTTTCTGGTAACGGCTTTACGTACCTTTGATAGCGCTAATCCAATTAGTGAGAAGGCTATACAAGGCTTCGAGAAGTTTCAAACGAACGTCCCTTTCATCGCGTCTACCACGCTTCAAATGCGGGATGCCGCTAAGTCTGGGATGCTGGATGGCTTCGTGCTAGAATACCAAACCTTTCAGAATGCACCGGAGCTTACGAGTGACTATATGTTTACACCTTTTGGCTATCGTCATGACAGTCCTCTCTACGCGATTGGGGATCTGCCAGCATCGAAACTTAATGTGATTAACCAATTTGCCGAATTTATTGCACAAGCCAAATATCAACAAGCTGCTAAAGAAAAAGGGTTTAATGGACTCGAAAATTATAAAAATGATCTCCCAATCATGGATGGCAATATACTTACTTCCGCGCAAAAAGTCTGGAAAGAAAAGAAAAATGGCAGCAAGCCGCTTGCAGCAGTGTTTGTGACGGATGTATCGGGCAGTATGGACGGTAAACCAATCAGTCGATTGAAAGAATCCCTGCTCAAGGGGCAGAAATACCTGGGCAAAGAAAATAGAATCGGTCTCGTCTCCTACTCGAACGGGGTGACCATTAATCTTCCAATCGCAAAGTATGATACCAATCAACAATCGCTGTTTGTAGGTACTGTGAATAGTCTGCAAGCAGGCGGGGGGACCGCAACCTTCGATGCCATCGTCGTAGCGATGAAAATGTTACAGGATTACATGGCCGCAGATCCTAATGTGAAACCGCTGATTTTCGTATTAAGTGATGGAGAAACCAATGCAGGTCATTCGTTAAAAGATATTCAAGGTATGATTGAAAGCTATCATATCCCCATCTACACGATTGGTTACAATGCAGATATTCAGGCGCTTCAGAATATTTCAAGCATCAACGAAGCAGCGAGCATTAATGCAGACACAGATGATGTTGTTTATAAAATAAGCAATCTGCTCAACGTCCAAATGTAAGGTAACTAATACCGTTCAGAGGGGGAGTTCGATTTGTCATTTTCGATGGAAATAGCAGGGGATGAAGAACTGAAAGCCGTTGTTGAGGAGCAGGTGAGGCCGGTTCCGGAGGAAGTCGTTAAGCTAAAAGCACAAGCCGAAAAAAATGTTCTAACCATTATGGAGCTGGACCTTGATTCTTTGGAGAAACGCAAACAAATTCTCGCAACAGTCGAAAACTTCGGCTTGGAGACTATGCGAGCCTCCTCGGAGAAAAATGCTTTGCTTCATGTAACCGTAGGTAAGCTTTCCAAAGCGGGGGATGAGGGGGGCGTCGTGGCGCAAGGGCTTGGCGAGCTTCAGATGCAAATGAAGGACCTCGATCCCAGCGGTATCGACTTCGCGAAACGTGGGTTTCTAGGAAAATTGTTCAACCCGATGAGAGCTTATTTTCATCAGTTTGATAAAGCCGATGTTGTTATTGCCAACATTATCGAGATGCTTAATAAGGGTAAAATGGGACTGAAGGATGACAATACGACACTTCTCATTGAACAACACGCACTTCGTGAGCTGACCAAGAGGCTTCGTAAAGAGATCCAATTAGTTGCCTATATGGATGAATCGATTGAATCCCAAATCGCTCTGGCCAAAGCAAGAAACGACGACCCAGAGAAGATTAAATTCATTACAGAAGAGATTCTCTTCCCACTTCGTCAGAGAACGCTAGATATGCAAGCCATGATGGCCGTCAATCAACAAGGTTTCATTACCTTTGAGGTAGTTATTCGTAATAATAAAGAGCTTATCCGTGGCGTTGATCGAGCGAGTACAGTCACAGTTGCAGCATTACGGGTCGCTGTAACAGCTGCGAGTGCCTTAGCGAATCAAAAAGTGGTGCTGAAACAGCTTAATGCCTTATATACAACAACGAATACATTCATTGAACATACGGGTCAGATGCTGAAGCAACAAGGTGTCGACATTCATAAAGGTGCCATTGCAGCCAGTATTTCGGCGGACTCCCTGAAGAAAGCCTTCGTTGACAGCTTTGAAGCGCTGCATGCAATCAGCACCTACAAGCAAGAAGCGCTTCCGAAGATGCGCGAAACGATTGCGCAGTTCCGCGAATTGGCGGAAACGGGCGAGAAACAAATTCTGCGGCTGGAGAAGGGTGCAGCAGTGGGACTATAAAAGAAGCAACCTCCGACTTCAGTTGAAGTAGGAGGTTGTTTTTTGTTTACCCATTTATCATAGTTCAAGATTAGCTGTCAGTACTATCCCTTAGGCTCAGGTGACCTCTGTTTTAGTTGGTGTTCTGAGTGAAGGAGATAGTGGCTGAAGAAGAACCTATCATCACTATCCCTTAGGCTCAGGTGACCTCTATTCAGTGGAGGTTCTGAGTGAAGGGTATAGTGGCTGAAGAAGAACCTATCATCACTATCCCCTAGGCTCAGAGTCCCTCTATTCAGTGGAGGTTCTGAGTGAAAGGGATAGTGGCCGAAGAAGAACCTATCATCACTATCCCTTAAGCTCAGGTGACCACTACCAGTGGACGTTCTGAGTGAAGGAGATAGTGGCTGAAGAAGAACCTATCATCACTATCCCTTAGGCTCAGTGTCCCTCTATTCAGTGGACGTTCTGAGCGAAGGGTATAGTGGCTGAAGAAGAACCTGTCATCACTATCCCCTAGGCTCAGGCCACCACTACCAGTGGAGGTTCTGAGTGAAGGGGATAGTGCCAATAGAATAATGTGTCATTTATATAGTTAGTCGCGGATTTCAACGATGAGCTCAATTTCCACTGGCGTGTGGAAAGGAAGATCACTAGTGCCGATTGCGGAGCGGGCATGCTTGCCATTTTCGCCAAAAATATCAACGAGAAGGTTGGAAGCGCCATTGATGACATAAGGCTGGTCACCAAAACCGGAGGCGCTGTTGACGAAGCCGAGCATTTTTACGATTTTGACTACACGATCCAAGTCGCCCAAATAGCCTTTCATGACGGCTAAGCAGTTGATGATGGTCTGACGAGCTGCCTCCTGACCTTGCTCAATGGTAACTTCACGGCCGAGTTTACCTTCGTACATGAGCTCACCGTTGATGCGGCAATCTTGTCCTGATAAGTAAATTAAGTTACCGGTTTGCGTACATGGGAGATAGGTGAAACGCGCTTCTGGGGATGGGGGAAGTGTGATACCAAGCTCTTGCAAACGGTTTTCGATAACGGACATAGGGATGACCTCCAAGTCAAAGTTAGGTGTTTGTTATAAGATTTTGCTCAAAAAGATTAATGACGACAGCAATGCTGTGCGCGAATGAAGCTGCCTTCCCGCGCTTGCGTGTGTTGACCACCGGTCAATGATAGTGCGCCATTCACAACAACATGCGAGATGCCATCTGGATACTGCCTTGGATTCTCGAATGTCGCATGATCCTGAATGGTATCGGGATTGAACACCGCCACATCCGCGATGTAGCCAGGAACAATCAATCCTCGCTTACCAAGCTTGAAACGCTGAACAGGGAAGGATGTCACTTTGCGTACCGCCTGCTCCAAGGTCAGAATGCGATGCTCGCGAACGTACTTCGCGAATACACGAGGGAACGTCCCATATAAGCGGGGATGCGGCTTCCCAGTGTCACAAGTGAGACTATCTGAAGCGATGAGCGATTTATCGTAAGCAACAACTTGCTGTACATCTTCGTCAGACATGTGGAAGTAGACGATGGAGATGCGGCCTTCTTCTTCCAAAAGGAGATCCATCATACAATCGGCTGGCTCCTGCCCGCGAATCTCGCTAATCTCGGCAAGGTGTTTGCCTTCGAGATGGCGATTGCGTTCCGTGTGCATGGCGGAAAGGAACACGCTTTGCCAACCTGTGGAACAGACTAGGTTATCCCAGGTCGTCTGTTCGTGGCTTAATTCTTCACGAACACGGGCACGAAGCGAGGGATCTCGCAGCACCTCAAGCGCACTTTCTATGCCGCCTTCGAGCACCCATGGAGGGAGAATTGTCGTTAAACTGGTGGATCCAGCATTGTACGGATACACATCGCATGTAACATCCATGCCGCGTGAGCGCGCATCTTCAATGAGCTCTAGCGCATCGGTAATTTGCCCCCAATTGCGCTTGCCAGCTGCCTTGAGGTGAGAGATGTGGAGGGAAACGCCGGCTTTTTCGGCAATCCAAATGACTTCTTTCACAGAAGGCAAAAGATTGTTGCCCTCACCGCGAATATGTGTAGAGAAGAGTCCGTTATATTTCGGTAAGACAGAACAGAGCTCAGCAATTTCCTCTTTGCTCGTGTAGCTGCCCGGCGCGTAGAGCAGCCCGATGGAGAAGCCAATCGCGCCAGCTCGCAGACCTTCTTCGAGCATTGCTTTCATCTGTGCGATTTCGGGCCCAGTTGCTGGACGATTGGCAAAGCCCATCACCGCAATACGCAGTGCCCCATGCGCAACGTAAGTTGCCATATGTTCAGATGGACGCGAATTAGCAACGGCTTCCATATATTCAGCAACGGATTCCCATGGCCATTGCCATTTGGTCTGACCGAGCACAGGCTGCACATAGCTTTGAAGCAGCTCAGCTTGAGAGGGGACAAAGGGAGCGGGAGCGAGTCCGCAGTTGCCGACGACTTCGGCGGTAACGCCTTGTCGCATTTTGATTTCACTGTGCGGATAATCGAAAATCATAAGATCGGAATGGCAATGCCCATCAATAAAGCCAGGTGAGATCACTTGTTTGTTCACGTCGATGACCTTCAAAGCTTCCTCATGAAGCTGACCAACAGCGACGATCTGGTTCCCTTGGATACCGACATCACCGGCAAACCAAGGATTTCCTGTGCCATCGACGATGCGGCCGTTTTTCAAAATAAGATCCAACATCAAGTCTTCACCTCCGGAATTTATTCCAACATGCCCCGTGCAAGCACTGGCAATCGTTCGAATGTGTCTCCACGCTGCATGACAACATGATTGTGCAGGTTAATGGTACTGCAAATATGATTCGGAATAATGCGCAGCTGGTCGCCGACTTTCAGGTCAGCGGCTTGCGCCAATGGGCCAAGCTCGATCATGCCATGCTCTTCGGTCATGCGCACGAGCAGGGCATCTTCCAGGCCATGAATATGGCCGAACCCGCGCAGCTGCAAGGGATGCGTGCCTGGCTGCACATCGGTGGCGAAGGTTTTGCTGCCGCCGTCGATGATCGCCAGATCCGCCGAAGGACGGCTCACGACCGTGACGAGCACGCTGCCGGCGCTGTCCCCAAGCCCGCAGACGCCAAGCTGCGCCTGCATCCGGTCTTGATAGACGTAGGTGCCGGGACGAACTTCCGTCACCCCTTGGACTGCCGCCGCATACAGTGCCGTCGGCGTCGATCCCACGCTGACATCCGCGATGGCGATGCCAGCGGCTCTAAGGCGTTCGGCCAGCTGGACCATGAGCTGGCCTTCTTCCAAACCGGCTGCTGCCACGTCGAGCGTGGGCTTGCCGGCAAGCAGGGCACCGCGGAACGTGTAGATGCCGGTTAGCCGCAGGTGCGGCATGCCCGCAATCTCCATGGCAAGCGCTTCCGCCGCTTCATACGGCACACCGGTTCTGCGCAGACCGGTGTCAATCTCTAACCGAACCTGCAGCGTATGACCATGCTTGGCCGCGATCTGTTCCATCAGCTTGGCGCCGGCCAAGCTGTCTACGCCCACGAGCAGCTCGATCTCCTCGCTAAGACGAATGGCTCGTTCAATCTTACTCGCAGTCACCAATGGATAAGCGATAAAGATATTCATAATCCCATGCGCAGCCATGACTTCGGCTTCGGAAACTTTCGCCACGGTTATGCCGACGGCACCTGCATCGATTTGTTGATGGGCGACAACGGGAAGCTTATGTGTTTTGGCATGCGGACGCAGTTGAACACCATGCTGCTGAACACGCTCTGCCATGGTTGCTATATTCCGTGCCATGATTTCTGTATCAATAAGGACACAAGGCGTTTCTAGGGAGATGGTCATAGGGATTCACTCTCTTTCGCGTTGCTTTTACCTTCTTCCAGATGGCTGTACAAGGTGTATTTGGAGATGTTGAGATACGTGCAAATTTTCTCGCCGCCTTTTTTTATCAGAAAAGCACCCTTGGCATCGAGCAGCTGAATCATACGCATCTTATCTTCTTTGGTCATGACGGCAACGGGTTTGCCGATGACTTCTTGTGCTTCTTGAATTAGGGCATCCAGCAGGTCGCTAACACTCGTAACGAAGGATTCTTTGATCTCCGTTTGCTCACCTGGGTTGATAAGGTTTTTTAATGTTTTCTCGGCGACCATAAGGTCCGTGATATCCATGTTGATACAAAGTGAACCGATAATTTTGCCTGCTTTATTCTTCATATACATCGAGCTGGAGCGCAGAATGCGGCCTTCCTTCGTTTGGGTCAAATAGTTAAATTTGTTGCCGTTTACATGATTGCCTCGCAGCAGTTCAAGACCAAGATTTGTGCCAGGATCTCCGACTTTGCGTCCCGTGATGTGACCGTTGGCAATGGCGACGATGGTGCTCTCATAGGAACCCGTCAAATCGTGCAGTACGACTTCGCAGTTCTCGCCAAATTGAGCGGCAAGACCAGTCACCAAATCAGCCAAAAATACGAATTCATCCTGAATGGATTCCATACCGGTTATCCTCCTCACAGCTTGTAGGTTATTCTGAGCAAAATGGTAACACAAACTTTTCGAATGTCAAACAAAAAGTTTGTTAGGCTAAAAAAAAGTATGATTTTCCAGTGTTGCTCATGATACTATGGTAAAAAGATCATGGTAAGAGGAATGCTATGTGTTACCAGAAGATGGATGTGCTAGATGAATGGAGGATCTCCCATGAAGCGGTGGTTTGCCAAATCACTCAATCGCAAGCTCTCATTGCTAATTTTATTCGCAGTTGTCTTACCTTTACTTACGATGGGAACGGTCTCTTATCGGATTGCAACCTCGGTCACGGAAGATAAAGCGAAGCAAGCAGGGATGAATACCCTGAAGCAGATGACGGATAAGCTCGATTTTGTTATTCAGGACGTCGAGAACATGTCGATCTTTCTGATCGGTCAACGAGATGTTCAGTCTTACTTAGGCAAGGAAGAAAGCGATATCAATCTATATTCGCAGCTTATCGCGACCTTATGGAACTTATCCTATTCCAAAAAGTATATTGCAAACATTACGATTACGCCGAAAAATAGCAATCCTGCGTTATTTACTACGACGATCATGAATTCAGGATTAGCGCCACTTTTGCAGCAGTACGAGATGGTGCATAAATCTGCGCCTAAGTGGTGGTCACCGCTCTATGACATTCAAACCTCCGACGGTTTGCGAAAGGTGATTTCACTGGTCAGACCCATTCGGGATTTCAGCCTATTTAAAACGTTAGGCATCTTATCTTTTTCCCTGGATCAATCAGAGATTGAGCATTATTTGACGGATGCGGGCTGGGAAACGAGCGGATTTGTCGTCTTGGTCGACGCGAATAATCGGATTATTGCTGGCGGTGATTCGAAGTGGCTAATGAAGGATATGTCCGAGGTATTCCCAAATCTGCAAGGCATTACAGAAACAAGCGGTGTTTCGAATGTGCTGCGAGGCATGCATCCCTATACGGTTCTCTACAACGGAATTCCTCGTGTGGGCTGGAAGTTAGTCGGATTCATTCCGACCGAAATTTATCAAAAGCAAAATGGTTTCGTGCTGACGGTAACGGCTATCACGATCCTCATCGCGCTCTTGCTGGCGATGGTGCTGGTTATTTATTTCTTGCGATGGGTGACGAATCCGTTGATGAAGTTGACCAAATACTTAAAGGATCTGAATCCAGATGAGACGATTCCTACGTTTGAAGTGAAAAGCGTAGATGAAGTGGGCCTGCTCGTTCACAGCTACAATAAGCTCAGCGACCGGATCAGCCGTCTGAAGGATCAAGTTCAGCTGAACGAAGCGATGAAGAAGGAGGCGGATATTATGGCGCTGCAAGCACAGATTAATCCGCACTTTTTATATAACACCTTGTCATCTATTCACTGGATTGCCTTGATGAATAAGGATCGACAAATTGCCGAGATGGTTGGCGCGCTCAGTGATTTTTTACGTTTTAGCTTAAATAAGGGGGAGGAGTTCTGTGTTGTCCAGCAAGAGGTGTCCCATGCACAGAACTATGCTTACATTCAGGCGATTCGTTTCCCAGAGCAGTTCGAGATTGAGTTCTTTATCGACCCGGGGATGACACAAAGTGTGATGCTCAAGCTGCTGCTTCAACCCTTGATTGAAAATAGTCTGATACACGGCATTCAGAAGAAAAAAACCAAAGGACATATCTATGTGCACGGCGAGCTGCGTGAGCATGATATGAAATTTGTGGTGGAGGATACGGGAATCGGGATGGATGAAACGAAGCTAAGAGATATTCATGGACAATTGGCTTCGGCTAATCAGAAGCTCGGCATTCGAAGTGAGGCGGATGAAGAGAGGAAGAAAGTTGTGACTAGCTATGGACTCATTAATGTTCATCGCAGGTTACTGCTGCATTATGGAGCGGGGGCAGGATTAGTTCTGGAGAGTGCGCTGGGAACAGGTACACGAATTACATTCCTAATTCCGCGTGAGAGAGGAGAGTCGTCGGTATGAGAATTCTAATCGTGGATGACGAGGTTATTATTCGAACCGGTCTATGTACCGTGATTGATTGGAAAGAGCTTGGATTGGAGCTGCTGCCAGCAGCTTCATCAGCGGAGGAGGCTTTGGAACGCATTCCGCAGGAGAAGCCCCACATTGTTTTGACCGACATTCGGATGTCAGGGATGGATGGGATTGAACTTGCTCGGGAAATTAAGCTCATTCTACCGGATACGGAGATTGTTATACTCACGGGATATGATGATTTTAACTATGCGCAGCAGGCTCTGCGCGGCGGTGTAACGGATTATTTGCTGAAAACCAGCCGTCCGGAAGAGATTATTAAAGCGGCGTTGAAAGCGAAGCAGAACATTATGGATAAATGGGAGTCGTTGAAGCAGGATAATCGCAGACAGGCCGCGCTGCGCACACAATTGCTAGAAAGGGCTCTGAATCGTGGCCTGCACGATGATGATGAGGCGCGCGCTCAACTGCATCAGTGGTTTTTCAAAAATGGGGTCGACATCTCGGTGGATGATAGCGAGCGGATAGCAAGGCAAGTGCTTCTTGTCTCCTGTACGGGTTGGGTCACGTTCGCTAATCTGCTGCAAGGAGCCGCAGAGAATATGTTGTACGAACTTCTCCCTTGTGTAACGCTAATGCAAAAGGATCATTTCATCATGATCGTTCGATATGAAGCTGGGGTTACCGATGCCGCGGGGTTGCAGAAAACGCTCCAACGTGTCACTGAAACACTCAAATGCGCTGTTTTCGCTGCGCTTGGGCCCGTTGCGCATGATGATGAGGGACTACGTGAGTCCTATCGTGCTGCCAAGGAAGTTTTCGCCTATCAAGGGCTGCTGGGCTCAACGGGACTTTACACGCCCCAAGATATTCGTGACCGAAGCGGGAGCCGCACGGTGTGTACGGAGAAAGAGGAGTCTGAGCTTGCCGCGATACTCATGAATGACAATGCGACGGACCTCAGACACTGGGTCAATCAGAAGGTTCGCACACAGCTGGAGGATCATGCGGCTACACCGCTTTCCGTCCAAGGATACATACAATCTCTGGTGGTAGCTGGACATCGTTGGTTAGAGAGAGCCAGTACGACAGAGCTGGATCTATCGGCATTAAGCGCACTCTCGAAGCTAGAGGGGGAAGGACGTCCTGAAGAGGAAGTGTTCAAGGTGCTGTCAGCGATCATGAACATCTTCCATCAGGGACTTGATCAGAATAAGTATGCCTACATCCATAAGGCGATTGCCTACATTCGGGATAACTTGCATCAGCCCATATCGCTCCAGCAAGTTGCAGGTTTCGTCCATATCAATCCCAATCATTTCAGTGAGGTATTTAAGCGGGAGACCGGCTGCACCTATATTGAGTTTGTTACTCGGGAACGTATGAAGCTAGCTACGGATATTGTGCAGAGCACGCAAATGAAAGTGAGCGATATTGCCAGACGCGTGGGTTATGAGGATATCAAATACTTTACGCAGCAGTTCAAAAAGCACACGGGAAGAACACCATCCGAGTTTCGACAAGGTGGCAAAGGCTGAAATATGTCCCCCTTCGTACCGAAGTCTCTCCCGTACCTTGGCAGACGAATGTCGCCTATACTAAAGGAGTAACGAAGAGCGCTCGCAAGTAAAGGAGCTAGTTGCTACGAAACTTTTAGGAGGTCCGAACGAATGAAAAAGTCATTTATCGTTACACTGGCGGCTGCGATGTCACTTTCGTTGATAGCAGGTTGTGGGTCGAACGGAACGACAGATGGAGCACAAGGCAGCACGGCACCAGCTAAAACAGAGACAGCGAAGCCTGGTGAGAAAGTAAAGCTTTCCATTTGGCATAACTATACAGGCGAAGATTTACGTGCCAAAACGATGCGCGAATATATGGAGAAGTTCAAGAAGGATCATCCGAACGTGGAGTTGGATATTCAAGGGATTCCACCCGATGGGTACCGCCCGCGTCTGAAAACCGTAGCAGCAGCTAATGAAATGCCGGATCTGTTCGTTATGTGGCCAGGCGTAATGACGAAGGAGTTCGTCGGTGGTGACTTGATCCAACCGATCAATGAACTTCTGGACAGTAAAGCAGAGTGGAAGGGCAACTTTATGCCAGGTTCCTTCGACGATTTCACCATTTCTGGCAAAACGTATGCGGCTCCAATGGCCTTATCGCCTACATCTATCCTTTATTACAACAAAGAGATCTTCAATAAATATAATGTACAACCGCCAAAAACATGGGATGACATGATGAAGCTGGTGGATACGTTCAAAAAGAACAACGTCACGCCAATTGCGCTTGGAAATAAAGCAGCATGGGTAGCACAATCCAGTATCTTAAGCTCATTGGCTGACCGTGTGACAGGAACGGAGTGGTTCTTGAAAGCTGTTGATCAAAATGGCGCGAAGTTCACGGATCCAGAATTCGTTCAATCCCTGACGTATTTACAACAGCTTGGTAAAGCCGGTGCTTTCCAAGAAGGTTTCAACAGCATTGATAATACGCAGATGGAACAAATGTTCGCTCAAGGTAAAGCGGCAATGATGATTGATGGTGGTTGGGCTCTTCCTAACCTGGCAGCGAACGCTTCGAAAGAAGCTTTAGCGAATATGGCTGTTACCGTATTGCCTTCTGTACCGAATGGTAAGGGTGATCCGAATACGTTATCGGGTGTTGTTGGAACAGGTCTAGGTATGAGCAAAAAAGTAACTGGCGCACAAAAAGCGGCTGCATATGAATTGATTTATGCTTTGTCCGGTCCTGAAGCGCAGAAAGCGATTTTGGAAAGCAATCAGCTCGTGAGCTATAAAGTTGCTTTGGATACGACAAAAGTATCTTCCTTATTCGCCGAAGTTTACAAAATGATGGGCACTGTAAAAATGACGCCTGTCTACGACGGCAGACTAAGCTCCTCAAGCGCAGATGTCGTGAACAATGGACTTCAAGAGCTTCTGATGGGCGGTAAGCCAGAGGATGTTGCTAAGAAAGTGCAAGATGCGCAAGCGAAAGCACTTGGCAAATAAGGTTATGCACAAAGGACTCCAGCCTCAGCTCGGCTGGAGCCTTTTTTCCAAAAAAAGCTTACAAGGAGGGGCATCATGAACGTGTCCGCAAGAATGAGAGGATTCATCACCATAGGGCTCCTTCCAGCCTTAATCATCTATTTGTTTTTTGTTGTCGTACCACTGTTCTGGTCGGCGTACTATGGCTTTTTTGACTGGAAAGGCATTGGCGCAGCGAAGTTTATTGGGATGGATAACTATATCGAAGTTTTTACAGATCCGATCTTTTGGAAAGCTTTTAAAAATAACATGCTTATCGTTGCCGCCTCTGTTTTTGGGCAAGTGCCGATCGCGATGATCCTAGCGCTTCTCTTGATGCGTAGTACACCTTTTCAACGAATCATTCGTGCTTCCGTCTTTATGCCCATGGTATTGTCCTCTGTCGTTGTCGGGATTATCTGGGGATACATCTACCACCCGCAAATCGGTATTCTGAACTTCTTGCTGGATGGCATTGGCCTTGATAGCTGGAAGAAAGCTTGGCTCTCCGATCCGAAAGTATCGATGTTCGCACTGATGGTGCCGATCATCTGGAATTATATTGGTCCTTACATGATTATGTTCATTGCTGCCTTACAAAATATTTCTCCTGAAATCGAAGATGCTGCTCAATTGGATGGCGTCGGACCGGTTCGCAAGCTATTTGCTGTCACACTGCCCATGATTTGGGATACGGTGAAGGTAGCGATCGTGCTTTGTATTTCAGGCTCTTTGAAAGCGTTCGATCTGATCTACGTCATGACAGGCGGCGGCCCTGCGCATTCCACGGAATTGCTGGCTTCCTATATGTATAACAGTACCTTCAATGTATATCGTTTCGGATTCGGCAGCGCGTTATCCACAGCGATTATTATTCTAAGTTTGCTTCTGATCGTGGGCAGTCAATATTTAATGAAGCGAGACTATCGTTAGGCAGATCAAATCATTCATCTCTTGTAGGAGGGAAAGCTATGAAGCAGGTAGTAGCGATGCAGACGGGTTTTCCCGCTGGAGCTAAACAACGCAAAGTGTGGACGCGCGGTGCGATCAATGCCGTTCTTTCCTTATATGCACTGGTCACGTTGTATCCATTAATATGGTTATTTATTAGCGCCGTTAAATCAAATGAAGAGTTTTATTCCCGGCCTTTTCTGCTGCCAACCGTGTGGAAGTGGGATAACCTCGTCCGCGCTTGGAAAGTTTCCGGAATGGGACTTTCTTTATGGAACTCCACGGTTGTAACGGTAGCTTCCTTAGTGTTAACGCTAATTCTAGGCGCTTTGGCAGCCTTTGTGATCGCACGGTTTGAGTTCAAATTGAAGGCATTCTTTACAGGGCTGTTCCTGTTAGGTATGCTCATTCCAATTCACAGTACATTAGTACCTTTATTTATCATCATGAAAAAAATAGGGCTGTTGAACACGTACGGCGCACTAGTGCTGCCCTATGTTGCATTCGAATTACCTTTAGCGATTTTCATTGTAGCTGCGTACTTAGTCAGTATTCCAAAAGAAATCGAAGAGGCCGCGCTGATTGATGGTACGGGCTACTGGGGTATTTTCTTCCGCATGATGCTTCCGCTAAGCGTACCAGCGCTTTCTACCGTTGCCATTCTGGGCTTTCTACGATTCTGGAATGACTTCGCTTTCGCTCTTGTTTTTATTAGTAAGCCTGCGCTTAAAACGGTACCGCTTAGCTTGTCCGCCTTCGCAACGGGGTACATGACGGATTACGAATTGACCATGGCTGCGCTGGCCATTGCCGTGCTTCCAACGATTGTTGTGTTCTTGCTGTTCCAAGAGCAGATCATGAAGGGCATGACGGCGGGGGCTGTGAAGGGGTAGGTTTAGCAGCGTTAGATAGGTAAACACGCTTATAGATGCAGGGCTCTGCGTCTAGAAGCGTGTTTTTGTTATCCGCGCCCACATCGTCAACTGCTAAGATGTCCCCTTGCGAGACGGGACATCTCAGGATTCGCGGCTAGCTTTGGCCTCGCTTTTCACGATACTGAGTGGGTGTCATTCCAGTTGCTTTCTTAAAAGCGGTAAAAAAGTGGCTTTTGGATTGAAAGCCGGACTGGGCAGCGATCTCAACGATAGACCAATTGGTTTCCAAGAGCAGTTCCTTCACCTTTTCAATTCTGCTCTCTAGAATGTAGTCTGAAACAGAAAATTGATAGTGTTCTTTAAAAATTAACCGTACATAGTTCACAGATAAAGAGACATGATGGGCAATATCGTCGATCGTCAGCATGGGATCATGCAGATGATTGGCAATATAGGTGAGGATATCGGTGAACACCTCTTCCTTTTGTGCATGACGATTCGACATGTCTTCCATGAGGTTAAGCAGCAATTGTTCAAGCCAGACCTGAATTTCGCGGAGATTCGTGAATTCATTTAATTTTTGCTCGATATCCTCCATGGCAAGGAGACCTTGAATTTGTTTGAAAGATTTCTGCAAAGTGAACAGGAGCTGAGTAAGCTGCAGTTTAGATTCATTGGCAGGCAAGACTTTTAATTCTTCAAACAACGTATGCAGCTGTTTAAGAACAGCGTCTTTGTCACGCACACGTATAGACTGAATGAATGTAATGAGCTGGTCAATATCCAGCCCGCTGACTTGCCCTTCTTTGACGACAGTACGGAGGTCACTTTGCCTGAAAATAAGGTTATCGCCAGTAATAAAACTGAGCTTAGATAATTCGTAGGCGGATTGATATACCTTGTAAATATCTACGGCAGGGGAAGTAGTGGATTCACTGAGTCCAACCACTGCGGGAATATCAATCCAGCGATTTAATTGAAGCTTGGCTTCTTCCAAAATTTTAACGATGGTTGTCTCCGATTGTTGTTCGCACTCCTGTGAAGAAAAGAGCATCACGATATGGTCAGAGCCTAAGTCCGCGGACTCCGAGGTTAAACCGTAGTTCATCACAACCTCGCTGATAATATTCTGCATAGCAAATTTCATCAGTTTACGTGATTGGAAACTGTAGTTGGCGTTAAATTTACTGTAATTTTCAATACGAAAAACAGCAAACCGAATCGGCTCATCGAGATTAATTTGGATCATCTGACCCAGCTCTTCCTTCAATGAGGAGGTGATCTTGTTACTTAAAATCCACTGACGAAGCAGTTCCTCTTTGACAATATGACCGCTGCTTTTAATTGAACGGTCTTGCTCCTCGACACGATCCACAAGCGTATCAAACCCCGAATGGATTAGCTTGTAGCCTTTACTTAGTGAATACCACGACATATCGTCTTCCATTGATTTATTTCCGCCATAATAGCTGCGAATTTTTTGGAGCACCTCAACAAAGGGTTTAAATGTCTGCTTGGACAGAAAATACAGTAACACCAATAAGAAAGCAATCATGATAAAAAATGAACCTAGAATCTTCAAATTCAAGTTAAATAGCTTGTCTTTCCATATGCCTAAAGGGGATACCAGATACAACTTCCAGTGATCTCCTGCTAAGGAGATCGATTGAACGCCCCACTCTTGCCCGTCATATTTCCAATCAAAGCCTTCAACGACAGCATTATCTTCCTGTAGATGATGGCTGCCTTTGTTAGTACCGCTTAAAAAGCGATGAAACGCTGACTCAAAGGTATGGTTGATGTCGCCCATTAACAGGGAGTTATCTGAATCAAGGACCAACAGCTTGCTTTGGAACTCATTGTTATCTAGCAAAAGTTCTTCAGTAAGGAGCTTCTGATCTAATACAACGGCTAATCGTCCTTGTTGGGTGACATTGATGTCTTCACTTGGGAAAAAGAGCATAATCTCAGGATGGCCATTTAACACTTGCTTCGAGAACTGAAGAGGTCCTTCTGGCTTTTGGATAATTTTTTGGATGAAATTTTGATCGCTAAATCCATTAAAAGGACTAGAGCCGCCATTTGCGGCCAGAATCTCCCGTGTAGCGGGATTGAAGAGATATACCTCTTTTACAAGTCGCTCGGAGGCTTTGAAGTCGATAAGTGATAAATCCACTAAGTGATCCAGGTAGGTATCTCTCTCTTGGGCTGCTAGCCAATAACCCACATTACGGTTTTGATACAAGTTCGTGCTATTAATTTTTAACCGTTGAAGAATTAATTCCATACTATTTTTCACATGCGTAATCTTAATAGAAGCAACGTCATTAACTTCATTAATGGCATATTTTGAAATTTGACTCGTTAAGTAATAAGAATATAGACTGGCCATCGTCAAAAACAAACAAGCCACTAATAAAAAAATTCGCACATATAAACCTTGCATGCGATTCAGCTTTAGCA
Organism: Paenibacillus sp. J31R109; assembly: GCF_059692055.1. NCBI lineage: Bacteria > Bacillati > Bacillota > Bacilli > Caryophanales > Paenibacillaceae > Paenibacillus > Paenibacillus sp. J31R109. The sequence goes on from NZ_JCAUAR010000025.1 coordinate 42,444, forward strand.
TCTGACGCTCCCCCAAGATGTGAGTTTAGGTTCGTATAGTTTCTACCTATTTGTATTGTGGATGCGCCATGCCTAAATTGCAAGACGGTAAACGCGAATTGTGAGTATTCAAACTGGGTATGAGAAGCAGAACCTAGGAATCGTTCATTTCAGAACCACCTGTAGATTCAGAACTATGCAACCCTGCAAGGCATCCATTATGATCAGGGCAATCCATCGATTCCAAGCATGCATGCAAGATCGAGAAGAAAGGTGACTTTATGGAAAAGATCGTTGTACATCGTGAAAGGGTGCGTGAGCGTGAGAATGCGTTAATCCGATTACTAAAGTTGATGCACCTTCATAGGGTTCACTACTTTATGTTACTGCCAGGAATTATTTATTTTATCATTTACAAATATTTACCTATGTACGGGGCAGTTATTGCGTTTAAAGATTTTAACATTACGGAGGGGATCGTAAACAGTCCGTGGGCGAATCCCTGGTATAAGCATTTTAAATACTTTTATGATTCTCCTTACTTTGGGCAAATCATGACCAATACGTTGTTAGTCAGTGTGTATAAGCTCGTATGGCTTATGCCTCCGGCTATTCTGCTCGCTATTTTATTATCTGAAATTCGTGGGAAGTACGTTCGCAATGTGGTTCAATCCATTTTGTATATGCCGCATTTTATTTCTTGGGTCATTATTTATGGGATTTGTCTTTCTCTATTCTCGGAGGCAGATGGTCTAATCAATATGATGCTCAAAGATGTCGGCCTGAAAGCAGTGCCTTTCCTGACATCCAACGAATATATACGTTCTTTAATTGTAGGAACAGACCTCTGGCAAAACTTAGGCTGGGGCGCAATTGTGTATTTGGCTGCCATAGCGGGTATCGATCCAACGTTATATGAGGCGGCGAGAGTAGACGGTGCAGGAAGAATTCGGATGATCTGGCACATTACGTTGCCGGGAATCCGAAATGTGATCATCCTGATGTTTATTTTACGCTTAGGGACGATATTAGACGCTGGTTTTGAACAGATCTATGTGATGTACAACATCCAAGTGTATGAAAAAATCGATATTATCGATACGTGGGTGTTTCGAACAGGCCTTGAACAGTTCAACTTCAGTCTTGGCGCAGCTGTAGGCCTCTTTAAATCGCTGATTGCTTTAATCTTAGTCGTCGGGGCAAATAGCTTAGCGAAGCGATCGGGGGGGAGTATATGGTAATGAATTGGAAGGAGCGGCTGTTTAGCAGTGTGATCTATGCGATTCTGCTGCTATTATCCGTGTGCGTGTTATTCCCGTTGCTATACGTGCTAGCGGTATCCCTGACTCCCTTCAGCGAAGTATTGAAGAACGGCGGATTTGCGATCATACCGAAAAAAGTGACATTCGAGGCCTATGCATTATTTTTGAAAACATCAACCATCCCAAGGGCTTACGGCATATCGTTCTTTGTTACGGTAATTGGAACACTCATCAATGTTGCGCTGACCGTATTAATGGCTTATCCACTTAGCAAGAAGACGCTGCCAGGACGCTCACTGCTTTTATTTCTCATCATGTTTACGATGATGTTTAGTGGGGGAATTATCCCTACCTATTTAATCGTGAAGGCAACAGGGCTGTTGAATTCGATTTGGGCCATGGTTATCCCAACAGCCGTAGGTACATTTTCCTTATTGATTACGAAGACATTTTTTGAAAATATTCCAGAATCCTTAATTGAAGCTGCTCGCATAGACGGTGCTTCAGAGAGTAGAGTTCTGCTCAGCGTAATTTTACCGATGTCGCTTCCTGTTATTGCAACGATCAGCACCTTCTATGGTGTGATGCATTGGAACGAATTTTTCAATGCGATTATGTATATAACGGATTCTTCCTTATATCCACTGCAAGTGGTGTTACGCAATATATTAAATGCTTCGCTGTCATCCGAAATTAATCTGGAACAGACCGTTCCAGGGGCGACACTTCAAATGGCAGGTGTCATCTTGACCGCACTTCCAATTGTGACTGTGTACCCTTTCATCCAAAAGTATTTCACTAAAGGAATGCTAGTTGGCGCAGTGAAGGGTTAGCAGTTAACATATAGCTACACGAATAAAAATATAAGGGGATGTTCGTATGAAGAAAACGTTGAAATTAGGTGCTGCGGCATGTCTATCTCTAAGCCTGGTGCTGAGCGGATGCGCTTCCAAAAGTGAAGGTACGAAAACAGAAGGCGCTCCGAGCAGTCCTATCACGTCAAGTGCACCTGAGAAAGCGCCAGAGAAATCAACTACGCCTGTTAAACTGAGCGTACTCGTATCGGGACCTGGATTAAGCGAGGATGACAAGGCGCTTCAAGGGGAAATCGGCAAAAAGTTGAACATTAACTTTGACTATAATGCCATTGCCCCAGGCAGCAATAACGAATATGTTAATCAGATCAACGTAAGAGTTGCATCGAATAATGCACCGGATGTTTTCACCGTCTCTAATGATCAAATGCTGCAGTTTACGAAGCAAGGCGCTATTCTAGACCTGACGAAATATGTAGATAAAATGCCAAATGTCAAAAAGGCCTACACGGAAATTGATTTAGCCAAAGGGAAAGTCGATGGCAAGCAGATGACACTTCCCAAACGTGCCACGGTTCCTTATCGGGCTCTCATGATTCGCCAAGATTGGCTGGATAAATTAAAGATGCCTGTACCGAAAACGATTGAGGAGCTAGCAGCGACGATTAATGCCTTCCATGACAAAGATCCAGACGGAAATGGGAAGCAGGATACCTATGGTCTAACAGGATATGGGTTAGATGCGTTCGCGCCAATCTTTGGTGCATTTGGAACTAGCTATGGCTATTTCAATGCATCGTTATCGATTGGAAATCTAATCGTGAAAGATAACAAGGCGATGTACTCCACCACACAACCAGAAATGAAGCAAGCCCTGACGTACATCTCAGATTTATTTGCAAAAGGTGCCATTGATCCAGATTTGCTAACGAATAAAGGAACTGCCGCACCAACGAAAGCACAAAAGGGCCAAGTGGGTATGATCTATGCGAACTGGTCTGATATGTTCAAGGATGAGCACATCAAATTGATTACAGAAACGAATCCCAATGCAAAATTCATCGCCATTGAACCTCCTGTAGGCCCTGGCGGCAAGTTTATGGGCGCGTTTGACGACAGTGCTGCCGATTGGCGTGTCGCTTTGCCAAAATCGTTAGAAAAAACGCCAGAGAAATTGGATCGTGCCTTAGCTTATTTGGATTATATAACTGGCGCTGGTGAGGGACAAAACTTAGTGATGTTTGGTAACGAAGGCGTTCATTATACCAAATCAGGTACGACCATTACGCCGCTTCCTGAGATGTCAAAGCTGGGTACGACGTACCAATTGCAACTAACAGGCAGAGACGAACTTCCGTATCTGTACACCAAGTTTCCTAAGCAAAAAGAGTATATCGACCAGGCTGTGAAACAACCTTATATCAAAGTGTTCAATAACTTCTCGGCCATCCCTGAAGGGGTGAATAAGTCCGATAAGGATCGCTATGAGAATGAGGAAATGATTAAATTCATGTTTGGCAAACGTCCTTTAGCTGAATTTGATTCGTTCCTTAAAACACTAAACACAACGTACCAATTGCAAAAATATGTGGATGAAGCAAGTAAAGCATTTAAAAGTCAGGGATTGATCAAATAAGGCAGACACATGTACAAGGAGATAAGGCACGCTTTGTCTCCTTGTTTTTATCCCATTCATAATGTAGAAAGTGAGGTTATGCCATCATGCAAATGTGGAAATCGCTGGGTCAAAGAATGGTTGCCTTATTCGTTGTATTCGCATTGATCGCTGCTGTTAACCCAATGTCTCTGCTCCCAGAATCTACAGCCCATGCAGCCGTCAATGGTTTTGTAAAAAGAAACATCGATAAACTGTATGAGGATTCGAATGGCAATAACGTTCAGGACGCAGCTGAACCCGATTTCCGCTATATCTCAGTGAATATTCCAGATGCGCTATTAATTAACATTTATTCGCCAATGGGAAATGATTCAGAACGTTTTCGAATCCCATCGGATGATGAGCTATTGGATGCAGTGAGAACGGTAAAGGCAATGGGCGGCAGAGTATTTCGCGTTTTTGCGATGAGTTCTAGTCCGACATACAATGCAGTTCGCATGATTACTACGAATAGTGCGAGTCCTAGCTCACCTGTCGCTTTAAATGAAGATGCGATGAAGGCGTTTGATCGATTACTTCAATATTGCAATCAAGAGGGAGTGCGTGTGTCGATCGGATTTACGGATAACTGGACCTATGTTGGGGGGTATAGTGATTATGGATCGAACTTCTTTACACCAGGAAATACCACAAATGTAAAGTTTAAAAATATGATTTCGCAAATCCTGAATAGAACAAACAGCTACACAGGAGAGCAATATAAAAATGACAAAGCGATCTTTGCGTGGGAGTCCGGTAATGAATTGAGTGCCAGCAATGATGGCGTATTAGATACATGGGTGTCTGATCTAGCCAATTATGTGAAGGGCATCGATGCGAACCATCTATTCATTGACGGTAGAAATTCGCCTGCTACGTTTTATAATCGGTATACCGTTATGAATAATGCAAATATTGATGTGCTATCCTATCACACTTATAGCAGTTTATCAGGTATGAATGCGGTACAATCATTAACAGCTATGCGGAACTATACAAAAGATCAAAAGGTGCTGAATGTGGGAGAAATTGCGATGACCATGCCTACGAGCACGCTGTTAAGCTTCTTAGATGAAATGATCAGCGGGGGGACTAGCAGTGCAAGTTGGTGGGCTCTGCGGTTTCATGCGCGGGAAGGCGGATTCTATCATCACGCGTCCTATGAAGATCTTCACTGTCCAGGATTTACCAATGCAAGTGGAATTTCAGAAATCGCAACAGAGAAGGATCTGGTTACGGCTCTGGCGGATCATGCCTATGAAATTCAAGGATTAACACGACCAGCCATTGCCGTTCCGTTAGCGCCTGTACTTCTACCTATCCCTGATACAGGTCACATTTCATGGAGAGGATCGACGAATGCGAGTGCCTACGATGTGGAAAGGGCTACTAGTAGCAGTGGACCTTGGACAGTCATTGCTGCGGATTTCATGGATAATGTGATCGTGAATCGGTCACTGCTCTCTGATACGACGACTTCCCCGGGAGAATCCTATTACTACAGAGTCAAGGCAAAGAATGCCTCCGGCACTTCGGGCTATTCCAATGTTGTTGGGCCAGTCGTGGCAAGTTCGAGATGGCTGGTAGATAACTTATTTGATACATCAAAAATGAGTGCGCTTACTTCCAACATGGTTATTGGCAAAAGCTACTCCAACAAAGAAGTCGGAAATGATTTAGCTGTCCTCTATCGAAATGATGCCAATCCTGGAGAGATCGTATACACGACACAGGAGGCAATAAGCTCTTTCCGAATTGAGACGTATTCGTATAACACGGCTGATTTAAGTGTGCTGACTTCGCCAGATGGGGCAACCTACACGAGCTTTACGCCAGTCATCACCTCTTATTCAGGCAGCTATAACAAACCTAAGGTCGTATACACCTCATCCGCTCTGCCTACAGGCACGAAATATTTGAAAATAGCGGAGCAAGGTACCAGTCAACCTTATAAGAAAATAAGCCGAATTGAGATCGAGTCGGGGCTCACAACAGTTCTACCTCCGACATCTACCAATATAGCTCCGACTGCAACGTTAACCGTAGATTCGTCCAATGTCAGCTATGCCAAAACGAAAGCGGTAGACGGTATCAAAAACGATAACACTAGTCGCTGGATTTCAGCGAATACGGCTGGAACCCACGCCTTCCAGATGGATTGGCCGACTGCCAAAACCATTAATAATGTGAAGCTTTGGAGTGGTTCCGTAACGGTCGGGGGTACGCAAATTCGCGACTTCACCATTCAATACTGGAATGGCAGTGCCTGGCAGGTACTTGCTACCGTCGTTGATAATGCGATAGATGTCTACAACGGTCAATATAATGACTTTAGCTTTGCGCCAATAACGACGACAAAACTTAAAGTGGACATCACCGACGGTTGTGATTATTTAACGTATGAGGACGCTAGAATCAATGAAATTGAAGTTTACGGGTATTAGTTTTGACAAACGGTAACGAATGAAATATGTAGGTGGAGGCAGGGAGAACATGGATGAACGAATTAAAAGAGGAATGTTAGAGCATCACGAATACGACTTCATCGTTGCGGGTGGCGGTTTGGCAGGGGTGTGCTGTGCGATCTCCGCAGCAAGAGGAGGACTTCGTACAGCCATCATACAGAATCGACCTGCTTTCGGAGGCAATTCCTCTAGTGAAATTCGAATCGTTCCTGTTGGGAGTGTCGATTTCAATTCATGGACGATGGAGAGCGGGATTATAGGTGAGATTCTGCTTGAGGATCGGGCAACCAATCATGAAAAATTCGGAGATGGCGCGATTAACACGCTGTATGACTTGAATTTGTACCAAGCCATCTTAAAGGAACCGAATTTGACGGCTTATTTGGATACACAAGTAAACGGCGTAGAAGTAGATCCAGAAGCGGAAGGCGTTAGTTCCGAGCTGAAAGCGATTTACGCGACACAGCTTGGAAGCGGGAAAGCTTTTAAATTTACAGCTCGTCAGTTCGCCGATTGCACGGGGGATGCTGAGATTGGCTTTTTGGCGGGAGCTCCTTATCGTTACGGGAGAGAGGCAAGAAGTGAATTTGGAGAGCTGCTTGCGCCGGTGGAAGCAGACAATCACACCATGGGAAGCAGTATCACCTTCTATGCTCGCAATGCCGGCAGGGATGTACCGTTTACCGCACCTGATTGGGCACACCGGTATGAGTCCGCTGAAGATGTAGGCATATATCGAGATATTAATCACATTAAACATGATCGCTTAGCCGGTTTTTGGTGGATGGAACTTGCCAATCCATTTCATCAGGTCGATGATTTTGGTGCAATGAAGCACGAATTGCTGCGATATGTGCTCGGATACTGGGATTTCCTTAAGAACCGAAGCAAGTATCAGGAAACCCTGTCCACCTATTCGATTGATTGGATTGGTATGTATCCTGGGAAAAGAGAGAGCAGACGTCTGGAAGGCGATGTGATCGTATCCGAGCGTCATATTTACGAGGATCCATGTTGGCCAGATCGTGTAAGCACATCTGGTATGTTTGTGGATATTCATATTAATGGAGGTCTCCTAAATCGAGCGGAACCGCCAGAGCTTTCCAATGCGGATGCGAACTACAAGGATTATACGTTGGTTGCGCCTTATTCCATTCCGCTGCGCTCGTTATACAGCCGTTCCATCGCCAATCTATGGATGGCAGGACGCAACATCAGTGTGAGCCGAGTAGCGCTAGGTTCTGTTCGCAATCAAGTGATTTTGGCGAATATCGGTCAGGCAGTGGGCACAGCAGCAGGATACGCAATTCGCCATCAAATCTCACCAAGAGAAGCTGCCCACCCCGAGCATGGACATATTCAAGCGATTCAACAACAACTACTGCGTGATGATGTGCCAATTATTGGCCTGAAGAACGAGGACAAATACGATTTGGCTAGAGAGGCGACAGCGTCAGCTTCGAGCGAGCAGGCCATGTATCTGAACGAGCCTGATGAGAATGCGCTGGTTCCGCTTGACTCAACGTGGGCTCAGGTTCTTCCGATCACCTCTGACCGTATCGACACTGTCGAATTTTATTTGAGTAATCAATCAGAAGATGCAGTTTCGTTGAAGGTGTCTGTTTACCAATTGGAGCGCATATGGGATAAAGGGGAGGGGGTTCCTGTTGGAACTGGGGAACTCTTCATTCCTCCGCTGCATAAAGGGTGGATCTGTACGGAATTAAATCTTCCAGTAGCAGCGGGCAAACCGCACCGCATTGCTCTAGAGAGCCATGAGCATATCGCATGGGCCAAGTCGGCTGAGCAAGCAACCGGGACATTAGCTCAGTACTATGTTAAATGTGAGGGCGGACCGCAACCTGAGAATAAGCACTATCCGTCGTTTCAAGAGAGTGAGCTGATCATCCCACCTTATGAGCGTTGGAATGAGATCAAACGAAAACGTTTTTCGTTTGCTGTGAACGTACACCCTTGTCCTGCTCCGTATGGGGGCGATCAAGTAGTGAGCGGAATGGCTAGACCAATTGCGATGCCGGGACTATGGATATCGGATCGAGCGAGCGAGCTTCCGCAACATGTGGCGTTGAAGTGGGAGCAAGAGCAGACATTCAACCAGGTCATTGTTACTTTTGATACCAGTTTAAATCAGAGCTACGCGTATATGCCTGCTTTCTGGAAAGCGCCTGAGTGCGTGAAGGATTGGCGAGTATGGGTGCTTGTCCATGGCGAGTGGAAGTGCGTGTATGAAGAGAAGGAGAACTACCATCGCAAAAGGACGGCTAATTTCGATACGGTTACGGCATCGGCAGTGAAGCTTGAGGTGCTCGCCACGAATGGCGATGTCAGCGCTAGAGTTTATGAGATGCGCGTCTACTGCAAATAACGAAAGAGAGTGCTCACTCACGGAATACCGTGGGGCACTCTCTTTTTTAATGATGGCTAGTGGGAACTAACCGGTGCATACCAATTTGTTGGAATGACATCTCGCTCCAGCTCTAACAGCTCTTCAATAATGAGATCGGCGTCCGCGATGGAATTCACCAACGGATCAGTTAGCATAGCCCGTCTCAGCAATTCTCGACTGCTTTCAACAACGGCTTGCGCTGTCAGTTCATGCGTATCCAAGACGAGCTCTTGCATACCGCGAAGCCCGCGAGGCATATCCCCGACAGGGAATGGCTTGACACCGTCCATAGAGACCTCACACAAGAGCTCTAAGAAAGCGTCATCATTCATATTAGGAACGGCCCCTTGATTGTAGGTGTTGATATAGAAAGGCTTGCCTAACCCGCCAACCATATTCTCAATAATGTCCGTAGCATGGTCAGGGCCGAAAGTGTCCATATACGATGTAATAGGCAGTCTGCCTTCGATGAAATCGTCAACTTGCTCCCACATGGCCTCATGACGAATATAACGCGCTTCGGTTTCCCAAATGGAAAGGGGAGAGATGGCATCCGGCGTACGGCCGAGTCCCTGATAGAAGCGCAGGTATTCCTTCGTGTGCGGGGTACATGTCGGCACATAGCCGTAAATATCATACAATTGATAGCTGATGGCATCATTGTCTTTCGCTTTGGCGCCGGTATCCCCGCCGGCCGTCTCTGTTTCCGCCGCTTTTTTCAGGGAGGCCGCAATGCGAGGCATCACATCAACACCGTCATAAGTAGCCTGAAGCATCCAGGTAAAATGGTTGACGCCCGCGATCCGCAGATCGAATCGGCTGTCGATGTCTGCCGTGTACTCACTTGGATCCGCGATAATTCCCGCCCGCCAAGCATAATTAATCTTTTTCCCCGGCATATGATGGCCATCGCACAACGCAAAGCTCTTCAGTTTGGGCGCATAGCGGCTCAAAGCCATGCCGTGAACGGTCGAAGGGTTAATGTAGTTAATAACCCAAGCGTCAGGGCATAAACGCTCGATGTCGCGAGCGCAGTCCATAATGACCGGCAGTTCACGCATCGCGCGGAAAATGCCGCCCGGACCGATCGTATCGCCAGAACACATGCGGATGCCGTATTTTTCCGATACCGCACAATCGATCCCGCGATACTTGACGGTATCATCTGCGAAGCTAAGCACGACGAAGTCTGCACCCGGCAGCACGTCTTTGCGGTCGGTAGAGCCTTCAATCGTCAGTTCCACGTTGTTCTCGGCAGCGACCATTTTAGCGAGCGTCACCATTTTGTTCAGTCGTTTCTCATCCGTATCCACCAAAGCCAACGTTCCTTTGTTCAAGTACTCGGAATGCACCATTTGCCAAATGGACTGGCGTCCAAAAAACAAGCTTCCTGCTCCAATGACGACAACTTTAGGTTTCTGAATCTGCGAATTAGGCATGATATTCTCCTCCATGTCAGGGTATGCCTTAATTATAAGGGAATGAGCCTGAGAGGAAATGCAGGATAGTTCCTTATTGATGTCAAATAGTAAGATATTAAAGTCATTAAATATTGAGGAAATTAATAGCTATAGATACGCCTCGTCAAAAAGTAAGGAGGAGATCGCGGATGAACAGCACCGATCTGTTCAATGATTTGTCCGAGCACGTCTCGCTTCGCATTACTTCTTATAATACAGTTCTCCATGCCCCAGGCTTAGTCGAGAGCAAGTCCCATCATAATTATGATCTTTGGCTGATCCAAGAAGGACAGGTTGAGATTCAAGTTGGGGCAACCCTGCATAAGGCGACTGCCGGTGATTTGGTGTTATTTTATCCAGGAATTGCGTATACAGCGACGAACGGCAGTCATTCATGCCGCTTTATTTATCTTCATTTCGATTTCGGTTTGGGGGAGCAGCAGTGGATTCTGGCGTCGTTTCCATTGTGCGGGATAGTGCCCGGCAGACTTGTTGAAATGGAAGCGGATGGATTGCGGAAAATCTTCGAAGAGAACCAGCAAGCGGTCGGTATGTCAGGCATGCGATTAAAGGGCTGTTTAATGATTCTGATCGCCAGAATCTTGGAATGCTACGGGGCCGAGCTCTACACAGGAGCCTTCGGCTCCGATTCCACTAGGCAATCTTCTGCCGGCAATCTGTTTGAATTACAATCAACCATTCGTTATATTCAAGAGAATCTTCATCATCCTATTCGTATTCCGGAGCTGGCTGAGGTAGCAGGCATGTCGGAGAAGTATTTTATCCGTTATTTTAAGCAAGCCTTAGGTGTGACGCCGGGTCAATATATGTTCCAATTAAGAATGAATCGGGCTAGAGATTTGGTGTATAGTCAGCGTTATTCCATGCAGCAAATTGCCTCCCTGCTGGGGTACCCTGACCCCTACACGTTCTCGAAGGCATTCAAGAAGCATTATCAAGTTGCTCCCAGTAAATTCGTGTAAGTTTAAAATAGATCTGCCCAGTTGAAGCAACTGGGCAGGTCTATTTAGCGCTACGATTTCCCCTTGCGGGACATCTCCGCAATCGAAACCCACTGCTCATCGGTCACCTCGAGCAGGTCGTTGAACTGCCCGGCGCCTTGCAGCCACTCGCCGCCGTCAATCGTAATCACTTCGCCGTTAATATACCCGGCGAAGTCCGAAATCAGATAAGCGGCGAGGTTCGCCAGCTCATCTTTTTCCCCGACCCGTCCCAGCGGGACACGGTTCAGGAGCTTCTGCGACAGCTCGGGCGTGGGAGCCAATCGGCTCCACGCGCCGTCGGTCGGGAACAGACCCGGCGCGATCGCGACTTGCCGGATCCCATACCGCGCCCACTCGACGGCGAGTGAGCGGGTGAGGGCAAGCACGCCGGCCTTCGCTGCGGCTGACGGCACAACAAAGGCGGATCCCGTGGAGGCGTAGGAGGTGACGATGTTCAGCATCGTACCTCCTACGCCTTGCTCGATCCACCGCTTACCCAGCTCCAACGTGGTGTAGAACGTCCCGTGGAGCACAATGTTCAGCACCGCATCGACCGCTCGCGGTGATAAGTGCTCGGTCGGGCTGGCAAAGTTGCCCGCCGCATTGTTCACCAGCACATCGATGTGACCGAAGTGCTGCTCCACAGCCGTGATCATCGCATCGACCTGCTGCGGATCACGCACATCGCAGGGATGGTAGAAGACATCCCCGCCATGCACTCGCAGTTCAGCCGCTGTCTGGGCTAACACGTCTTCCCGTCGACTCGTAATAGCCAGCTTCGCACCGAGCGATAAAAACTTTTCGCCCATCGCACGGCCGAGCCCCGTGCCGCCGCCTGTAATGAGAACCACTTTATCTTGGAGTAAGGCTCCGTCGAACATAGGATTCACGCTCCTTTTTGAAATATAGAATGTAGTTGGTTCGAATGAATAGATAGCGCTTACAAAAATGCTTTTAACTCATGTTCTCACACCAGCAACCATACTGTCCAGTACCCTTAGATGCATTGTCATTGTGCACGAAACTTACGCTCCACGTTGTGAGGTACGCCAATAAAGGTTGAATTGACCGTTGTCATGTTGTATTCTAGCTAATAAAAATTAGTGATAGAGGAGTGGCGAAAGTGGAGATAAAAGTAGATGATTTATCTGGTCCTGAAGTAAGAGCGCTCATTATGGAGCATCTTCTACATATGCAATCCTTATCCCCACCTGAGAGTACACACGCGCTGAATGTGGATGGATTAAGAAAACCAGATGTGACATTTTGGAGTGGATGGGAGCAAGGGGAATTAGTTGGATGCGGAGCGCTTAAAGAGCTAGATCATCAGCATGGTGAGTTAAAATCAATGCGAACTTCATCCGCACATCACAGAAAAGGAGTCGCTAAGCAAATTCTGGCCCACATTATTAATGAAGCAAAGCGTCGCGGCTATACGCGAATTAGCTTGGAAACAGGCTCAATGGAAGCATTCGAACCTGCAAGAAAGTTATATGAAAATTTTGGATTCACCTATTGCGGGCCGTTCGCGAATTACACGAATGATCCGCTAAGTTCATTTATGACGATGGAATTATAGATGGTGAAAGGGACCTCCAGGATATTGCTGGAGGTCTTTTTAATTCGAATTTACCGAACTATTTTCAGTCTCTACTCTGATAAATCTCAAATAGTCGGAACTAGCCTAACTAAATCACCTAAACTAGGCAGCACGCAACGAAAACAGACAAATAGTTCGGCAGAATCGGACTATCGGCTGGCTATCGAGGGAAAACCTAAATTTAGTTCGGCAAAATCGAATTTATCGGTCAGTTCCAGCGAAGCAAACAACAAAGGAGCTACGCGCACAAACGCGTAGCTCCTCTTTAGCACGTTCCATCACTTACTCCGCCAGAACAAACTTCTCCAGCACATGCCTTACGCCATCCTCATTATTGCTCTTCGTCACGAAGTTCGCCAACGCTTTAAGCTCAGGCAGGGCATTCTCCATCGCAACGCCAAGGCCCGCGACTTCAAGCATTTCCCGATCGTTCCAGGCATCGCCGAGGGCAATGACTTCATCTAAAGAACAACCGATGTGCTCAGCAAGGAACGTGATCGCATGCCCTTTGGTACCTTCCTTATGCATGAACTCCAGATAGTGAGGCTTGGACTTCGTAATATGCAATTGATCACCGAGCAGAGGGAGAAGCTCTTCACGAATTTGATCGCAAACTTCAGGTTTATCCACAATCAGCATTTTAGGCTGCGGAATATCAATCCACTGGCGCAAATCCCCAATGATATAAGGCGTTTTGGACAAGCTTACATAGTTTTTAATCTTATCGTTATCTTCCGCTGCATAAAGCTCGTCCCCATGGTAAAGCTGAAGATGGTAGTTGTTTTTCTCGCAATAATCGAGCAGGAAGCGGGCGCTCTCTACAGGAACTGTGCGCTCATAGAGCACTTTTTCGTCTAATAAATTTTTGATCAAAGCCCCTTGATACGTAATAATGGGTACATTGAGTCCAATACGATTGGCAATTTTGGCAGCGGAAGGGAAGCTTCTTCCCGTGGCGATGGTGACCAAGACCCCTTTGGCAACAGCTTGATGCATAGTCTCAACCGTCTCTTGGGAAATCGTCAAATCATCACGCAGCAGCGTATCATCTAAGTCAGCAGCAACTAATTTATACGTCATGTTTCTCACCGATCCTATTCGTCTTCTCTATTAAAATTCTGCTAATAGCATACCCGAATTGCTAGCGAATTGCTACAATAAGCGCATAGGAATTAGCTAAAAGGAGGTTCTTTTACGATGACATCAACATATATGAATGAACTTGAAAAACGGCTAAGAACCCATGCGAACGCGGAAAATGCCCCGAGCATGGAAGCTTATATGAAGAATCACTTTCCTTTTCTAGGCATTCGTAATCCGGAACGTGTTGCGTTGACTAAGCAATTCACCAAGGAACATGGTTTTCCGAAAGGGGAGGAGGCTGTTCGCGTCGCACAGGAACTGTGGCGATTGCCCGAGCGCGAGTTTCACTACACGGCTTTGTTAATGCTTATCCAAGTGAGAAAAACCGTCCCTGCCGAGCATATTCAAGTGCTGGAACAATTTGTCGTGACGAATTCCTGGTGGGATTCCGTTGACACGATTGCTGATCACTTGATCGGTTATCATCTGCAGCGATTCCCAGACTTAATTCCAAGTTATGTAGAGAGATGGTTAGCTTCCAATAACATGTGGCTGCAGCGAACGGCTATTCTTTTTCAGTTGAAGTATAAAAAGAAGACGGATGTCCCGTTGCTATTTCATTGCATCAGGGTAATGGCGGACTCGAAGGAGTTCTTCATCCGCAAAGCGATAGGCTGGGCGCTGCGCGAGTATTCCAAAACCGATGCCGTAGCCGTAGAATCTTTCGTTGCAAGCACGGAGTTATCACCGCTAAGCGTCAGAGAGGCATTAAAGGTCATACATAAGAAATTAGCAGAAAATTAGAACATATCTACAGGAGCCTCTGATATATTGACATTGAGAATCATTTTCATTATTATGAGGTGAGAATCAATATCATAGTTAAGAGATAATCAGGAGGGTTTCCCGTGCTTCGTTTTAACCAAACCAAAACAACTAAAGTTTCATTCACTGTGCTTTCCGTGTGTATGGCAGCACTACTTGTAACGGCTTGTGGAAGTAATAAAGATGCAGCAAGCACAACAACACCAGCAACTTCAACTGCTCCAGCAGCTACGGCAGCGGCGACAGCAACACCGGCTCCAGCTGTTGATAAAGTTATTAAAGATGGCATGGGTCACGATGTTAAGGTTCCAGCCAACCCGAAAGCAGTTATCGCATCCTACTTAGAGGATCCGCTTCTAGCACTTGGTGTTAAACCGATTGTTCAATGGTCTGTTAAAGAAACAACCGTACAAGATTATTTGCAAACACAGCTAGCTGGTGTTCCTACGATTCCTTCCAATCTTCCTGTGGAATCCATCTTGAAAGTTACCCCAGATTTCATGATCGTGGGCAGTGAGTCAGCGGTTGAAAAAGGTCTATATGAACAATACTCCAAAGTTGTACCGACATTCGTTCTTGGCAGCGAAGTAACGGCGGACTTCCGTAAGACGCTTTTGAAAATGGGCGAAATTCTAAATAAAACAGATGCGGCGAACGCTGCTCTAAAAAAATATGATCAAAAAGTAACAGATACAAAAGCAAAACTTGCTCCAATACTTGGTGATAAAAAGGTTGCCATTCTATGGGTAACGAATAAAAACTTTTATGTCGTTAACGGTAAAGTTGCCAGCGGCGCGGTTGCTTACGGCGATCTTGGTTTGAAACTGCCTAATATTTTGGCTGTACTACCGGATGCTAAAGCGAATTGGGTGCCAATTTCACTAGAAAAGCTTGCTCAATTAGATGCCGACTACATTTTCTTGGTTAACAGCGATAAAGGTCAAGCAGGGAACCTGGAAGACCCGCTTTGGAAGAACGTTCCTGCTGTGAAATCAGGTAAAGTGTTTGAAATGGACAAGACAAGCAGCTGGTTGTACAACGGCGTAATCGCTGGCGAGCGCGTAATGGACGATATGGTTAAAGTCATTAAGTAAATTGGGGGCTATTGTATGACGGGGTCAAAAAGCCAAGTTCCCTCAGCTAAACCCTCATT
Source organism: Paenibacillus sp. J31R109 (assembly GCF_059692055.1). Taxonomy (NCBI): domain Bacteria; kingdom Bacillati; phylum Bacillota; class Bacilli; order Caryophanales; family Paenibacillaceae; genus Paenibacillus; species Paenibacillus sp. J31R109. The sequence continues at coordinate 58,154 of NZ_JCAUAR010000025.1, forward strand.
GAAATCGCGTCCTCTTGCTGCGACAGTCATTATGATAGGTGGATTAGCCTTGCTAGTGATCAGTTTAATCACCTCCATTTCAGTAGGTGCAGCTGATATCACTTTCGGTGAAGTATGGCGAGCGATCTTCCATTTTAATGCGGATAATACACAACATTTGATTATCCAACAACTTAGACTTCCTCGAGCAATCGCTGGAGCCCTGGTTGGGTCTGCTTTTGCTGTAGCAGGTGCGATTATGCAAGGTGTAACACGCAATCCATTATCGGACCCGGGTATTCTTGGTATTAACGCAGGTGCAGGCTTTATGCTTGCCCTGTGTTTTGCCTTTTTTCCGAAGCTGCCGTTTCACTATGTCATTTTATTTTCCTTTTTAGGTGCAGCGGTAGGGACCGCGCTGGTATATGGTGTTAGCGCGTTGGCTAAGGGAGGCGTAACGCCGGTTCGAATCGTCCTGGCGGGGTCAGCTGTTAGTGCTTTATTGCTGGCACTCAGTGAAGGGATTGCGATCTCCTATCATATTGGACAGGATCTCGCTTTTTGGTTTGCAGGAGGGATTGCAGGTACGAAGTGGTTACAAGTTGATATCATGGCACCATGGATTGTCGTTGCTTTACTAGGGGCGCTTCTCGTCTCACCCTGGATTACGCTGTTAAGCATGGGGGAAGATGTTGCCATAGGCCTCGGATTACGGATAGGATACGTTAAGCTAGCCGCATTCGTGCTAGTTCTGGTCCTTGCTGGTGCGTCTGTGGCAGCAGTAGGAGCAATTGGATTCATTGGCCTTATTATTCCACATGTTGTTCGCTATCTCGTAGGTGTTGATTATCGTTGGATTATCCCGACGTCAGCCGTATTAGGCGCTTTGTTAGTCGTGGCTGCTGATATCGGAGCTCGTATGGTGAACCCTCCTTTTGAGACGCCAATAGGTGCGATTATTGCGCTGATTGGTGTACCTTTCTTCCTCTATCTAGCACGTAAAAAGGGGAGGGACTAAGTATGACAACCTTGAAGCAGGAAAGTACGAAGAAACCGAGATTGTCAAAAGCCATCACGGTCCTATCGATTTTAAGCGTACTCATTATTATCGTTTTTATTATAAGCATGAATACAGGTGTGATTCGTTTGAGTCCGCTTGATGTGTTGCGAACAATCTTCGGTGGCGGGACTGCGAAGCAGGAACTTATCCTCTTCGATTTTCGACTTCCGCGTATCGTGATTTCGATCATGGTTGGAGCGGGCCTAGCGGTTTCTGGAGCCATCCTACAAGGGATATCGCGAAATATGCTAGCGGACCCAGGGATACTGGGTATTAATGCGGGGGCAGGGCTTGCGATTATTCTCGTCGTCTCCTTTTATAAGAATAATGCAGCAGGTCCATTGTTCTTCATGCCGATGATTGCAATGCTGGGTGCGGGTTTGGCCGCTCTGCTCATCTATACCCTCTCCTATGTCAAAGGCAAAGGCATCTCGTCATCTCGTCTTCTCCTTGTGGGAATCGCGGTTTCTGCGGGTATTGCTGCTCTAATGATGGTCCTATCCATTCGCTTGGATCCAACCGATTTTCAGTTTGTACAGGTGTGGTTAGCGGGTAGTATTTGGGGGACGAATTGGAAGTTCGTTCTCGCTTTATTACCATGGATTATCATCCTCATTCCTTATGTCATGTTCAAAGCGAATGTGTTGAATGTGTTGAATCTAGGGGAGATGACGTCCATCGGATTGGGGATAAGGATGGAACGGGAACGGATTGGATTGCTTGCTGCAGCTGTTGCGCTTGCAGGTGCTTGTGTCGCTGTCGGAGGCGGGATTGGTTTCGTAGGATTGATAGGTCCCCATCTAGCTAGAAGGCTAGTTGGACCTAAGCATCAATACTTGCTTCCAGCCTCAGCGCTTACTGGTGGGTTGATACTAATCGTCGCGGATACGCTAGCGCGGGGGATGTTTCAACCAACCGAGGTTCCGACGGGCATTGTGGCCGCTGTTATTGGGGCGCCATACTTCCTGTATTTATTAGTTCGAACGAGGACTTCCTAAGAGGTCAGAGATAGAGATCCACAATGGGCTTCATAGCCTGTTGTGGATTTTTTTATTTATTGCTGCTCGACTGTAAATGTTAGATAACATAACGCATATACTAAATAAATCTAAATAAAACGAATTATTGTTATATATATTGACATAACACTTACATTCGTTTAAAGTAATAAAAATTCTTCTCAAGCGCACTAGCGCCATGGAGAGACAAAGGGAGAGATGGGAGATGGCTCACATGCGAACACAAGATTTGTTAGCTAGATTACCAAAGGTGGATCTTCATTTACACTTGGATGGCAGTGTGAAGCCCGAGACGATTTTGGAACTCGCTCTCGAACAAGGTATATCACTCCCTGTTTACGATACGGATGGACTAATCCCACATATGCGAGTGACGGACACTTGTGGAAGTTTGATTGAATACTTAGGTAAATTCGATTTCACAACACGCTTCTTACAAACGGGCGCAGCCTTAGAGCGTGTTGCTTATGAAGTGGTTGAACAATCCGTGGAGCACAACTGTCGGTATGTGGAGGTTCGTTTTGCTCCACAATTGCATCGCAACATGGGGCTAACGCTCGAAGACACGTTTCACTACGTGACGCAAGGGTTGAAGCGCGCAGGGCGCGAGTTCGGAACGAGATTCGGTGTAATTGCCATTTGTATGCGAAATCACACTTGTGCAGATAATTTGGAAGTTATTGAAGCAGCGGCCAAATTCTTAGGCAAGGGGGTCGTTGCCGTTGATTTAGCGGGGGATGAGGCGAATTATCCTCCTGAATTTTTCCGAGAAGTGTTTGCTAGATCGCATTCATTAGGCATTCCTGTCACTATACATGCAGGTGAAGCGGCAGGCGCAGTTAACGTTTACAATGCGGTTACACATTTGGGGGCTACGCGCATTGGGCATGGAGTAAGACTTCGTGAGAATGCGGAGATTCTAGGAATGATCAAAGATCGCCGTATCCCGCTAGAAATGTGCCCGATCTCCAATATCCAAACGAAAGCTGTGGCTTCGTGGGAGGCTTACCCGATCCGTGAATACTTGGATCAAGGACTGATTATAACGATCAATACGGATAATCCTAGCGTGTCTGGTACGAACATTACGAAAGAGTATCGCGCGATTGCCGATCGATTCGCTTTTACAACACCAGAACTAGTGAAGTTGATCATGAACGGTGTGGAAGCCGCCTTTATGGAAGAACAAGATAAAGTGCTGTTCAGACAAGAGATGGAAGCTGAGCTTAGCAGTTTGGGTGTATATAATTAGATGGACATTGGATGGGATCTGTTGCGATGAGCAGCAGATTTTTTTATGCTCAAGAAGGTGTATGCTATGTTAATATAAGGGAAACTTCTCAAATTTTTGCGGCAGGAGGCGAGCGATGTGAAGGTCTCATATTTGATTGTGCTTGCGTATGTTATCTATATGCTAGTGAAATCTTACAAATCTAGTAAAGCCAAAAAGCTCCTTGGAACCGTTATGTTCGTTGGATTTAGTAATTATAAGAAAATAGGGATAACGCTGTTGAATCTCTTTTTCATGCCATTTATTATTACGCAAGAGAGTAAGTTTAAGTTTGTTTTGCTAGCTATTCTTATACTACTTGCAGTCATGCTGGATCGTGTTTATATCGGTGATAAGGGGATTAAAGTACATGATGAATTTATCCCCAAAGAGGATATTCTGCATTACTATGTGGTCGATGGTAAAGTCAATCAGTTCGATCTTTTTGTTAGAGGGAAAATCGATGTGCTCAACATCACGATCAATAAGCGGAAGTTGGGGAGTCAGTTTAATGAGCTTTTGGCAGAATGGAAGTCTGTGAGTTAACATAAAGATTGGGAGTGTTGAAATGAGAAAGTTTATTTTGGGCCTAGCCTGCGGGATTGGATTGACTGCGGCTACGGGTGTGTATGCTTCGGATATGGTGCAGACTTATCTTTTTCCAGCGAAGTTCATCATTAATGGTGAAGAGAAAAGCACCGAAGGTTACCAAACATTGAACTATGAGGGACATGTCTATGTTCCTGTGCGCTTTATAGCAGAAAATACGGGGAACACAGTAGTTTACGACGAGGCTTCACAAACCATTGTGGTGGATGACGGCTTTACCATTAGGGATATTAATAATCCTGGCATGCGTGCAGGGCATATAGCGGTTGAGAAGGAGGGGGCCCACTCCATTATTAAGGGACAACTCTTTATTGGCCACGATGCCTGGGATTACAAATTACTTAGTGCCTATCAGTCCATGAACCCAGGGGGCAATTCAGCGCGAATAGATGCAGCAGGTAACCTGGCATTCTGGAACGATAAGGGAGAGTTGCTGGAGAAAGTCCCTTATGTGGTTAATCAAATTCCAACACTGACGGAGCAAATCATCTCGTTTGAAACAAAGAGTGGGACGGATATTTCGGGTTATACGATGGTCACCCTAGAAAGTAAAACGCCTTCACCTACACGTATGCCGGGGTATTCAGTGCCAGCGTTCATACAAGATGCTTCCCATAAGGTCAGTTTTGGTCTCGTTGATGTGCTGCGCAGCGGGGAATACACCATTGTTAGAGGTCTTTTAGGCAGTGTAGTCGAGAATGAATTACCTGCAAACGCGCCGATCGTTGTTACCTTTTATGACGAAAAAGGCAGTGTCTTGGGTACAGCTACTACGACGCTTGGCGTGGAGAGACCTCAGGGTATTCAGCCTTTTGCTGTGTTTGTCGGTAAAGGGGATTTCACGCATTATAAGTCAGTTCAAGTTACGTTGGCTCAATAGTGGAGATACGTGGGTAGTTAACGGAACGTCTGCGCGTATCGCTAATCTCAAAAAGAATGGAAGGCATCTATGGATACTTATCTCATAACTGGCGGTTCCAAAGGCCTGGGCGCTGCCATCATCTGGCAGCTGCTGGGACAAGGTGCTGCGGTTCACTATATTTCCCGCAGCGAGAACGAGACCTTGCGCCAAGAGGCGCTGCGCGTGGGAGGTCAGCTGACCTTCCACGCTTACGACTTGGCGCAAACGGAAGGCTTAGATTCGCTCATCGAGCGAATCCTCTCGGGGCTGGATGGCGTGGCCTCCATCACGCTCATCAACAACGCGGGCACGCTCGAGCCGATGACGTCGATCGGCCGAGCAGCCCCTGACGACCTGCAGCGCAGCCTGAAGGTCAATCTCGTCGCACCCGCGGTGCTGACGAACAGCTTCATCCGGCTCACGCAGGCGTGGCCGATCATGAAGCGGGTCGTCGGCATCTCCTCGGGCGCGGGGCGCAAGCCCTACCCCGGCTGGGGGGCGTATTGCACCGCCAAAGCCGGGCTGGACATGCTGACGCGCTGCGTCAGCATCGAGCAGCTGCAAGAGCCTTACCCGGTGCTAATCTGTTCCGTCGCACCGGGCGTGGTGGACACCGAGATGCAGCGGGAGATTCGCGCTGCCTCCGAAAAGGACTTCCCGCAGGTGAGCCGGTTCGTCCAGCTCAAAGAGCAGGGTGAGCTGAGCTCACGCGAAGATGCGGCTAAGCAGCTGCTGCGCCTGCTGCAAGCCAACGCATTCGAACAAGGTGAGATCGCTGATCTACGCAGCAAAGAGCCCGTGTCGTAATCCGACACGGGCTCTTTGCTATACCGATCTATTGAATGCTGCCGCTAACTGTACCACCGGACGAAAGCTCCGAAGTACAGAATTTACAACGTGATGCTTGCGCGGGAATTTCAGATAAGCAATGCGGGCAATCTTTGGTTGTAACGGCTTTTTCCTTCGGTGTTTCCTTCTTGCGGAACTTGCCGATTTGACGAACAACCATGAAAATGACGAATGCGACAATTAAGAAATCTAAGAAAGTTGATAGGAATTGTCCGTATCTAAAGACGGCGGTGCTCTTGGCAGCATCAGCAAATGTTTCGTAATGTTTCCCATCCAAGGCAACATACAAATCATTGAAATTCACTTTACCAATGAGCAGACCAACAAGTGGCATGACCAAATCATTGACAATGGACGTAATGACTTTACCGAAAGCCCCTCCGATAATAACCCCGACTGCGAGGTCGAGCATGTTCCCTTTGAATGCAAATTCTTTGAATTCTTTTAGCATGATGTACCCCCATGAGACTATAATTAATAGGATTGTACCATAGTTGATAGAGCCCAAACAAATACGATCCCATAAGCTAAGGGGGATGTTTTTATAAACGAGATCTACGCCTTTACAGCGACAATTTCCTTCAAAGCTTGGATAAGCACGGCATTTTCCTCGGAAGTCCCAATCGAAATCCGCACATGATTCGGAAGATTCCAGCTGCCGCCATATCGAACAATAACCCCGCGACGCATCAAAGTATCATAGATGGTTTTGGCTTCTGTGCCCAAATCGACGAGTACGAAATTACTCATACTTGGCGTAAAAGGAAACGCTAAATCGCTCAGCCCGGCGTAAAGCTCTTCCTTCACCTTGGTATTATTAGCGCGTGTTGCCTCAAGGTGTTGATCATCCTGGATAGCAGCAGCAGCGCCAACCTGGGCGAGTGTGTTTACGTTGAAAGGCTCTTTCACTTGACGAATCTTTTGCAAAACCCCAGCATCTGCGATGCCATAACCCACGCGAATACCCGCCAATCCGTAGATTTTTGAAAAAGTTTGCAGGACAACTACAGGATAGCCTTCTCGTACTAGGGCAAGGCCATCGCAATAATCATCAGCGGTGACGAAATGGCTGTACGCACCATCGAAGATCACAAGCACGTGAGAGGGGAGACTTTTCACAAGTCGGTGCAAGTCTGTTTTGGTTATATAAGTGCCCGTCGGATTGTTAGGCGAACAAATATAGAGCATCTTCGTACGTGCCGTTACGGCCTCTAAGATCGTTTCAACTTCGTAGCGGAAGTTCTCCCCAAGAGGTACGTTAATTATACTGGCTCCAAGTAAGTTGGCTCCGAATTCGTATTCGCTGAACGTCGGAGAGGGCACTATGACCTCGTCCCCAGGTTCTAAGTAAGTTTCAGAGAGAAGAGTAATCAGCTCGTCGCCGCCATTGGTAACAAGGACTTGATCAGGGGGAAATCCGCGTTTCTCAGCAATAGCTTCTCTAAGGTTGACTGTCTCTGCATCTGGGTAGCGATGAATTTCAGATATGTAAGCTTGAATCGCTTCGAGTGCAAGAGGGGAGGGGCCTAATGGATTTTCATTGGAGGCCAATTTGGTAACCGATGTGAGCCCGAATTCGCGTTGAACCTCCCAAATGGGTTTGCCGGGCGTATAAGGTTTCATGCGTGATAAAATGCTGCGGGGATTGATGTTTTGAACACCTGGACCTTCCATGTACAACACTCCTTTTTTGTAAATGCTTTATCTAAATAATACATTAACTTGGTAAAGTGGTAAAGTAAAAAGTTTGCATACCCTGATAACGTTTATTTGGTATATGATACAGATAATAGGTGTTTATCAATAGAGGGGACGGCAGCAGGATGAAGAAAATGAGATTCGGTATTCGTGCCAAAATTATGATTGGATATGCATTCATCATTTTCTGTTTAACCCTATCATTTGTACTTGTTAATTATCAGTTAGCCGCCATGCAGAGAGACCGCAATTATGTGATCGAACATGATTTTGCCGTCAATAGGGAGTCGAATCTCCTAGAGAAATATGTCATGGATATGGAAAACGGGCAAAGGGGCTATTTACTCACGGGGGAAGTCAAATATTTAGAGCCGTATACGAGCGGACAGACCAAGTGGAGGGATTCTTTTAATCAATTGAAAGAATTAACGACGGATAACCCTGTGCAGGAGAGAAATCTGCTTGCGCTTAAAGAATCTATCGAGAATTGGCTTGTACAAACGGGTGGAAGCATGCCCACAATGAGAAATGGCCTCGAGAATGAAAGTTATTTTAATTTCAGCTTTTTTATTACACACCAAAATATTCTAGATATTCGCTCGCAATTGAGTCGCTTCCGCAGCTTGGAAATGGGGTATGTGAAGGAGAGAGCGGCCCATCTGGATGCTCAAAACGAAATGTTGACCCACTCCTTATTTGCCATGTTGGGTGTGGTGCTCCTCTTTTCATTGATTGCAGCTCTTCTTATTTCGAGATCGATTGTGGGGACCATTAAGCAGGTTACCAAGAGTATCATCAAGCTGAGCTCGATGAAGCGGGATCGTTCGAAGCGCATCCATGTCACGATGAATGATGAAGTGAAGGATTTGGCTGATGCAACGAATATTTTGTTGGAGAGTCAAGAAGAAATCGAGTGGCAGCAGCGCAAGCTGACGGAAGTGGTGCATATGCTGCAAGGCATTTCCAATTTGGAAGCGTTAGGGACTATTTTTATACGCAAAGCGGCTGAATTGTTTGATGCTTCTTTCGGTGTTTTTTACATAAGAAACGTGCATGAATCGAAGGATTGCATGATGAGGTTGGCGACGTATGCCGCGATGGGAGAGAATGCGGAGGCTGGAAAGCCTTATTTTCAAGTCGGAGAGGGCTTGCTTGGTCAATGTGTGATTGAGAAACGAATTGTACATCTTACCCATGTGCCTGAATCTTATATCTCTTTAAAATCGGGACTGGGATCAGCCGGTGCACAAAGTGTGCTCATCGTTCCGATCATTCATAATCAAGAAGTCATTGCCATCATGGAACTGGCTTCGTTTGATAAGTTTTCATCGCTCCAACTGAGTTTATTGGATGATATTCTAGAAGTGCTTGGAACGATTGTACATAGCGTACAAACACGTGTTGAGGTTGAACGTCTGCTAAGAGAGTACCAAGCCATGACAGAGGAACTTCAAATTCAACAAGAAGAATTGCATATGACCAATGAACAACTAGAAGAAAGAAATCGCTATGCGGATGAAAGGTCAAGGGAGCTTGAACATATGAAAGTTTCCTTTGAAGAACACGCCATCCAATTAGAGGTGAGCTCGCGGTACAAATCAGAATTCTTGGCGAACATGTCGCATGAGCTGCGAACGCCGCTAAACAGCATACTGATCCTTTCTCAGATGCTGATGGAGAATAGTAATCGAACCTTAACACAAGATGAGCAGGAATATGCGCGTGTGATTCATTCTTCAGGGAATGATTTATTGCTCCTTATTAATGATGTTTTGGATGTGTCCAAAGTTGAAGCGGGTAAGTTGGATATTCATATAGGTGAACTGCACACAGATTGGCTTCCCGAACTATTGCAAAGTCAGTTTGAGAAAGTGGCTGAGCAGCGAAAGCTTACTTTTGAGATCGACATGGATGCTCGAGTGCCGGCAGTTTTCTATACGGATGAACAGAGGCTTAGTCAAATTATCAAAAACTTACTCTCAAACGCGTTCAAATTTACGCATCAAGGTGCTGTGCAAGTAGAATTCCGCATGTGTAACGCTGATCAAGTTGCAGAGCTTTTGCCTTCGGCTACCCATATGCAAGTTATGGCTGTTACGGTTAAGGATACGGGTATAGGTATACCGAAGGACAAGCAAGAAGTCATTTTCGAGCCTTTCCGGCAAGCGGATGGTACCACCAATCGGAAGTATGGAGGGACTGGGCTTGGCTTATCGATTAGTCGTGAGCTTGCTCGACTTCTAGGTGGGAGTATCCATATGCAGAGTGAGGAGGGCAAAGGAAGTACGTTTACTTTATATGTTCCATCACTGCCGCATCTAATGGGAGTGAGTAATACGGTGCACAAGGAAGTGGCAGCCGCATCAACAAACGCCGATAATGAATACTTCCTTCGCGAAGTAAGCAAGAAAACCGCTGAGCAGGAGAATGGTTATAGCCATCATTTTAAAGATAGAAAAGTGCTTGTTGTAGATGATGATGTTCGTAACGTATTCGCGTTATCTAATGCTTTTGAGCAAGAGGGTATCATCGTGAGTGTCGCTCAGAACGGACAAGAATGCTTAGATCTATTGGCAAAAGATGATCAGATAGAGCTTATTCTCATGGATATCATGATGCCAGTCATGGATGGCTATGAAGCGATGCGTCTTATTAGAAAAAATAGTCGATACGCAGATGTTCCGATTATTGCGCTTACCGCCAAAGCGATGAAGCAAGATAGGGATATTTGCTTGCAGGCGGGGGCATCAGACTATATCAGTAAGCCGCTGCATGTTAATCAGCTTCTCTCGCTTATGCAGGTTTGGCTGAGCCAATAAAACGTAAAAGACCTTTGATTACCTTCCAGGAGGAAGAAGTCAAAGGTCTTTTGTGTCATTGGACATTTCGTTCTGTATGAACTTCAAAATGGTAAATCGTATTGCGCGTCAGGACACGGAAATCCAGACCGTCTTGATCAATCGCTTGAACACGAGTTGTTTTGAATGGTGTATGTTGTCTAACCCCAGATAACGTCATTGGACATCCTACCTCGGTCGGGTTCACTTCAAGAAATGTTTGCCCTTGAATCTCATCGAAATCGAATCGATCTGACCGATGCTTGGGGGTAATCCCATCCACCTCATAGATTTGCAGCAGCTTTAACAACCTCATTCTTGACCCTCCCATCTTCACTTTCGACTTCATTATACACGGACACTTTCATTTTGGCGAAATCTACAAACCTAACATAAACCTAAAGAAGTCCTGATACTTTCTTAGCTTCAAGGCGATACAATAAGGCTATCTGAATCGGGGGTGTTGCGCATGCTGCACACGAAAGTAGTCATTGGGGAAAAAGAAGTTCTGATATTTTTCGAATCCATGTACCAAGAGTATTCATCTCAGGCTATTGAAACGATAACAAAGCATTTAAATAATGTGCAGGTAAAGGAAGTATTTGATAACCTAGGCTTAGTGCATACAACGAATAAAGAGGTAACGCTCTTCTCGCTCAACGGGGAGATGGAGACCCTACTCATGACCTGATCCGCGGTCTAGCCCTTTTTATTATTTTTAGCTAATATTAAGGGTGTTAGAATGAGGAGGGTGATACATTTGGCTGTTAAGAAATTGGAGCATGTAGGCGTCATGGTAGCAAACTTAGAAGCTTCTATTACATTTTATGAAAATGTGATCGGACTTAAGCACAAAGGTACGTTGATTCATACGAATGGCGTTATTCGTCTAGGCTTTCTGGGCTTTGAGGTTGAGAATGAAACGGAAGTTGAATTAATTGAAGGATATAATGCGAACCTGCCTCAGGAAGGTAAAGTGCATCACTTGGCTTTTACCGTAGATGATATTGAAGCTGAATTCGTAAGAATCCAAGGTCTGGCGATTGAGCAACTGGATACGGAAATTACAACGCTCCCGAACGGTTCTAGGTATTTCTTCTTTAATGGGCTGGATGGCGAGCGTATTGAATTCTTTCAATCGACGCGTGGATAGGTTTAATATTTGCTAGATACGGGCATCCTTTTTACTAGAGTCATAGATTCTAGTGAAGAGGTGCTTTTTTCATGTCGAAGCGATGGACACAAACGGTGATTGGTATACTCCTACTTGGCTTATTCTTCGGATGGGTCCGTCATGTAGATGCAGAGGCTGAACAAGATGTACAGTTACTACTAAATGTGGCTAAGCCAGTTATGCAAACGAATCAACAAATTACCTTCAAATATACAGCTTACTTTGGAGCATGTGGTGGTGTGAATACCAAGGTTGTCGCCGCTGGCGAAAGCTTGTCGCAAGAGCTGGGCTTTAGATCGAAGACTAATGAGCAGATTTCGAATATGCAGGGTATCTACACTGTAAAATCAGAAGTAGCTGCTGGCGCGGTAATGACTTTAACGGTTGCTAGTCCAGTGGGCCAGTCAGCCTGTTACGCTGTCATCCGATTAGATGCTTTGGGAAGCGCTGATCAGGACCAACTGCTGAAATGGCAGGAACAAATGACTAAGCAGCTGAATAACCAAGGTATTCAAGGCAAATGGAATGTAATGATCCAAGGGAATGCGGTTGAGGACCTCATTTTGGAGAATAGTCCAAAGCAATTCTTAACGGACCTCGTTCGTTCATATAAAGGATATGTCGTGGAGAGTTACGAAGATACAACAACTTTCAGTTTATCGTTGGCCTCGTCTGATTTCGAAGATTCTATATTAAGCGGCGGTCAAAAGGTGAATGTCCAAATCGCGCTTCATCTAGATACGACTTCTGGCCTCTGGCGATTGACGGTAGGGACACCGATAATCACAATGGAATATTAAACTGCGAAGAGGGCGCTGTCGAGGCATCCTTTTTTTTGTTGCCTACTTGTAGGCACAATTCGAAAGAATGGCAATAGTGGAACTTTTCCAAAGGGGTTGTAATTGATTTCTAGGCATGGTACATTAGTCCTCGTTGTTCTGAAGCAAACAACCACGGACGAAATGAAAGTGGACTTGCTTTCCAGCAATGAGGTATGGTAAGATGACTTTCCGACAGACACCGACTTAAATTGACAAGAAAAAAAGTGCTTGCAATTGAGAAACGATCTGTGGTATATTACTTCTCGCTGCTTCGGTAACACGGCAGTGAACGAAAGAAATTGATCTTTGAAAACTGAACAACGAGTGAGTAAGCACAGTCGAGTAATCGACTATAAAATG
>NZ_JCAUAR010000026.1:0-69306 GCF_059692055.1 Paenibacillus sp. J31R109
AAACTAATAAATAAGATGTTTTCATAACGCTATTTTGCAAACGAGGTTCATCTCTATGTCATGGAAGCGATAAGTTATCTCGAGTTGCAGAAGTTCCCGGTTGTTTCTCTACATTTCAAATGTTTATTGGATATTCAGGATAAACAGTTAATCGACAGTCTCAAAACTCCAGCTATTTCAGCCCATTTTGGTCATCCTATAGAATTCCCCTTGAATTACCTGTAGTAAATCCAGTTATTCTCTTCTAGGTGGCCATTTGGGCAAAATTAGCTACAGAAAATCCATCTATTTTTTTGCAGCGGCGGGTGGGCTCTGCTTGGATGTGGCTGCTTAGGGCCATAAAAGTAGAAAAGGCACCCTACGGGTGCCAATCATCATCCATTACTCATTACTCCAGTATCGCCTGACGAGCAGCCTCTAGCGCGCCTACTACTTTATCGCACCAGACATCGAACTCGGGATCTTCACGCTGCAGCTCTGGATTAGCCAAAATGTTCGCAATCGTTCGCTTCATCCCCTGATCGAACCGTGTTGTAGCTACGAATTCAGGTACAAGCCTCTTTAGCTTCGAATTATCAAAAACAACGGAATTGGCCTTGTCTCCAAGCAACCCACCCCGATAGTCCTGCGCACTGCAAGCATCCAGGAACTCAGACGCTACGTGTACGGCATGCAGCTTCACACCTAGCGCATCTGCGATAGCTTCATAAATCTGATTCCAAGTTAAAGTTTCATCCGATGTAATATGAACTGACTCTCCAATGGCATGAAGATTGCCCATAAGACCAATAAAACCTTTAGCAAAATCACTGTTGTGCGTCATTGTCCATAAGGATGTACCGTCACCATGAATGATGACAGGCTTATTCTCCATCATCCGCTTCGCTACTTGCCAGCTGCCTTTTGTGCCGTGCACACCGAGGGGGATCGAACGTTCATCATAAGTATGACTAGGACGAATGATCGTGATCGGGAAACCTTGCTCTCTATATTGTTTAGTCAAATATTCTTCGCATGCGATTTTGTTTCTGGAATATGCCCATAAAGGATTGGATAATGGCGTGCCTTCCGTGATGCGATAATCCGATAACGGTGTCTGGTAGGCAGAAGCTGAACTTATGAAAATGAATTGCTTCGTCTTCCCCTGAAACAGTCTATAGTCCCGCTCCAACTGAGACGGTTCAAAGGCAATGAAATCCGCTACGACATCAAACGATAAGTCCTCAATCAGCTGCGCAACGCGCTCCTCATCGTTAATATCCGCTTGCAGGATACGCGCACCTGCTGGTAAGTCTGCATTGCGTGTGCCTCGATTCAATAGATATAGCTCACAGCCTGTAGCAAGTAATTGCCTCGTAATTGCCGAGCTGATCGTCCCCGTTCCGCCAATAAATAGTGCTTTCATTATGTCCCCTCCATTACTAAATGTACTACGCCTTTTTCATCAAGACTGCATCTGTCAGTTGTTTGTACTCCTCGTACCACGCATTCCACATCTCTTTGCGCGAAGTAACGGTTCTTCCCTCCAACAACGTCTCAATCACATCCAAACAGACATGCCAACCAGCCAAATCTCTTGGGGTGTGCTCGGTAATTCTATGTAAAAATTCACTAAACAAGAAGAGACATCCGCCGTCTGGCTCCGCTTGAAGTTCGAAACGAACGCGATCCTCGTCCCAGGTGAATGCGAGTACACGATGTGTCGTCAGCTCAAGAATCTCCATAGGAATGGACGTCTCGTCTGGCATGTGAAAATGAATCACGCTGCCAACTCGGAGCTCCTCCACTTCAAGCTCGGGGAACCATTGTGTAAGCTTATCGTTTTCCGTCAACCATGACCAGACTGCCTTCACATCATGCGGCCAATGACGCTCATATCGAGCCACATATCCACCTTGCACGGGTTGCAGATCAGCTATCATACGATGCCTCCTCTATCATTGTTCTATCTCAAATTGCTTACTTTCATCTTACCTGTAGATGCCTGTTCAATCAAGAAATGGAAACGAGCTACGATGTTCCTCGTACATCGAAAGACTTTCGTAAGGTTTTGGAAAGAGTCCTGCATGATGTCTCTAGTAAGATAAGCGTATGAAACTTATGGGAGGTACACATATGAACAAGTTGAACAAGTTAGCTAACATACAACCCGTTGTCGAAGTACGCCATTTAACTAAACGGATTCGAACTAGGAACATTGTGGATCAGATTACATTTGATCTTTTCCCTGGCGAGGTCTTCGGCTTCCTCGGGCCTAATGGCGCCGGCAAAACAACAACCATCCGCATGATGGTCGGCCTCATCGGCATGAGCGATGGTGATGTGACTATTAACGGCTACAGCATTCGCACAAGCTTCCGTGAGGCAATTCAGCACGTTGGAGCGATTATCGAGAATCCCGAGCTCTACAAGCATCTCACCGGGATGCAAAATCTAAAGCAATTCGCTCGCATGGTAGAGGGCATTCCGCAGAGCCGCATCGATCAGATCGTGCAGCTCGTCGGGCTGACAGCCCGCATTCACGACAAAGTGAAGACCTACTCGCTCGGCATGCGCCAGCGGCTAGGGATTGCCCAGGCCCTGCTCCATAAGCCCGCCGTGCTCATCCTCGATGAGCCGACCAACGGTCTTGACCCCGCGGGCATTCGTGAAATGCGCCAGCTCGTCCGCAAGATGGCCGCTGAAGAAGGCATCGCTGTGATGGTGTCCTCCCATTTACTTGCTGAGATGGAGCAAATGTGCGACCGGTTTGGCGTCGTCATCGATGGTCGTTTACGTACCACTTTCTCGCTTGCTGATCTACAATCCCAGACTGACTCACTGACACTTGAAGAGAAATATATCCACTTGACGGAGGTCACCAACTATGCGTAATTTCACTAAACTCGTACAAAATGAAGGTATTAAAATCTTCACCAAATTCGGAACTTGGGTGATGATTGCCTTCATTCCGATACTGGTTATCGCGGTAGCCCTGCTTTGTAAATATGCGAACGAAGATGAGCTTGCCGCGAACAATGTGTGGGAGTTCTTAGATTTGTGTCTATCCGCCATTCCCAATCTCATGGATATTGTCACCTTATTTACGATTATCGTCGCCGCGGGCATTGTGGCCTCCGAGTTCTCCGGCGGTACGATTAAATTACTGCTCATCCGTCCCTTCAGCCGCTCTACAATCTTACTCTCCAAATTTGTGACTGTCCTATTCTTCGGGCTGGGTCTTATGCTATTGCTTGTATTGACCACGATTCTTGCAGGTGGCCTGTTTTTCGGATGGGACGGTGCTTCCGAGCTTCATACCGGAGCTGCGTTCTCGAATGCCGCTTACGCCTGGAAAGCAATTGGTTACAGCGGCATCGAAATGATCGTCATGGTCACACTTGCCTTCATGTTCTCTTCTGTGTTTCGTGCAAGCTCCATAGCCATAGGAATTTCCTTGTTCTTCTTATTAACCAGCGGTCAGTTAGCTTATGTTCTTAAACAATTTGAATGGTCCAAATTTCTGATTTTCGCCAATACCAACTTATTGAGTTATGTGGACGGTAGGCCGCTAATAAGCAGTATGTCGTTATCTTTTTCCTTGATAATGCTAGCCTGCTATCAACTCCTATTCCTCACGCTAGCTTGGTATGTGTTCGCTAAACGTGATGTTTCTATCTAAACCACATCCATTTCAATATAAGCGGACAAAGCAGTATACTGGAAGCATATGACATAAAGGTGGAACTCACATGCCTAATCACATTTTGCTTGTAGAAGATGACCCGGCTATTGCTGAAATGGTCCTGGGCCATTTAGCCAAAGAGAGTCTCACCGTTCGACATGCCCCTGATGGGGAGGCGGCGCTGCGGCTCTTTGCCGAGGATGCTTTTGATATGATACTGCTGGATCTGATGCTGCCAGGGGTTGATGGCATGGAGGTGCTGCGGAGGGTGCGGAGCGGAAGTACGGTGCCTGTTCTCATTTTGTCCGCGAAGGATAGTGATGTTGAGAAAGCACTGGGTCTCGGCTTTGGAGCTGATGACTATTTGGCGAAGCCATTCTCCCTGATTGAATTGTCCGCACGTGTCAAAGCGATTCTGCGGCGTGCGTCCCAATATGCCAATCCTTCAGTTGCACAGGCTGATCAGGCCCTCTTGCACATCCATGAACTAACACTTCATCCCGATGAGCATCTCGTGACCAAAAACGACACGCCCCTCAACCTCACGGCAAAGGAGCTACTGATCTTAAAGCTGTTGATGTCTCATCCCAAACGGGCCTTCTCCAAAGAGCAAATCTATCGCTCCGTTTGGAATGACGCTTACTATGACGATGTGAATGCGATTCAGGTCCATATATCACGCTTACGGGAGAAAATTGAGGACGATCCTGCGCACCCGCGGTACATCAAGACCGTATGGGGGATTGGTTACAAAATGGGGGATTTCTGATATGCATGTTGTGTGGCCCTGCCTGTGTATCCTTCTTGGGATCGTTATCTTCATTCAATTGAAGACTCGAATTGACCAATCGCGTCATCTCCGCTATTTGCAGACGAAACTAACCGATATTCTCGAACAGGAATCTTCCGAAAAAGTTCATCTCCATACCAATTCCACGCAGCTCCAGCACTTACTCATTGTCATAAACCGACTCCTCGATGCGAATCGCAAAGTGGAAGCCGACTATACCCGCATGGAAAATGCGATTAAGAAGATGGTTGCGAACATGTCACATGACCTGAAAACGCCGCTTACGGTTGTGTTGGGTCTGACAGAGACCCTTGCACATGATCTAACAGCCAGCGAGGAGGAGCGGAAGCGACTCTCCCTCAAGGTTCATGAGAGAACGCTCGACATCTTACATCTGACGAACCAGTTTTTCGATCTGGCACGTTTGGAATCTGGTGATCGCCCCCTCCCTTTATCCAAAATTGATCTGAGCGAAGCTTGCCGGAACAGCATTCTTTTCTACTACGAATTAATTGAGTCACATGGACTAGAAGTCGATGTCGCGATACCTGAAACGCCGATCTATGCCTATGGCAATGCGGAAGCACTCGGACGGGTGCTGCAAAACCTGCTCTCCAACGCCATTCGTTATGGAAACGATGGAGGTCTGATTGGCATTGCCTTACGACAGGATGAAACTAGTGTCTATATCGAGGTGTGGGATCAAGGCAAGGGCATTCATGAGCGCGATCGTTTGAACGTCTTCGAGCGGCTTTATACGCTGGAGGATTCAAGAAACCAGACCTATCAAGGCAGCGGCCTAGGTCTCACGATTACGAAGCGGTTAGTTGAACTCATGGAGGGGAGTATTTCCCTGCACAGCATACCCCATGTGAAAACCGTATTTAAGGTACGTTTTCCACTGATCCGCTTTTGAAAGGAGCCCGAAGTGATGAGCTTTATTCTGCAAACAAAACAATTATCTAAACGGTACAAAAAAGCCGAAGTGGTCTCCGGTGTCAACATGCATGTTCGCCGTGGCGAGATCTACGGTTTCCTCGGTCCTAATGGTGCGGGCAAAACAACGGTCATGCGTATGGTTACGAATCTCATCCCGCCTACTAGTGGAGAAATCGAATTATTCGGGGCTCCACTAACCCCCCACTCTTACGAAACGATGAAACGGATGGGCAGCATTATTGAGTATCCGATCTTCTATGACCATCTGACTGCACGCGCGAATTTGGAGCTGCACTGCGAATATATGGGCTATTACGATAAAAATGCGATTCGCGAAACACTGGATCTGGTTGGACTATCCGACATTGGCAATAAGCCCGTGAAGGATTTCTCACTAGGTATGAAGCAGCGTCTTGGCATTGGCCGGGCCATCTGCACAAAGCCCGAACTGCTCGTCCTCGATGAGCCTGTGAATGGCATGGATCCATCGGGGATTCGCGAAATCCGCGATCTATTTCGCATGTTGAGCAAAGAGTTTGGCATGACCCTGCTTATTTCTAGCCATATTTTACAGGAAATTGAGCAATTGGCTGATACGATCGGCGTCATCAACCACGGCAGACTGCTCGAAGAGGTCTCCATGGAACAGGTTCGAGGACGGCATAACGAATATACAGAGATTGTCGTGACCGATGTGCCGCGGGCTGTACTTGTTCTAGAGGATAAGCTGGCTATCGTTAATTATAAAATCATGGACCACAGCGCCATACGTATCTATGATCCCCGCGTTGCACCTGTAGAGCTGAATCGCTTACTCGTCCATCATGAGATTGGCGTTGAAGCGCTGAACAAGAAGACCCGCTCGCTCGAAGATTATTTCCTCGGGGTCATTGAAGGAGGAAACCGTGATGCTTTGGAAGCTCATTAAGCTGGAACTGAAGAAAACGAAGTGGCGCGGACTACTGCTTAGCGCCGTGATTACCAATCTCATGGTAGCGCTATGGGTTGTGAGCAGCGACGTACCGAACAATGGGGTCAGAAGCTATGACCGCGTTTTCCAGAGTATTATGAACTATTCCGGAGTTACTTTCATCATTTTCGCTTCCGTATTGATGTCACGAATGATCATTGATGAGTATCGCAACAAAACGATTACCCTACTCTTCGCTTACCCTGTACCTCGGAAGATGATCTTCTTGGCTAAATTGATCATTATCGGGGCTTGGACATTCGTCACGGAGTTACTCAACAATATTTTCGTGGTGATCTCACTTCTGATTGCCAATTCACATTACCAGTACATTACCGAACCGCTCACTACCGAGCGGCTTCAGCAAGAAGCGATTCGCATGCTGATTTTCGCTTTCGCTTGCGCAAGTGTAGCGTTGATTCCCCTTTATTTTGGTATGATCCGCAAAACAATGCCTGCCTTAATCATAAGTTCCTTTCTCCTATCGAATGCCGCCATGGTTATTGTCAATAACCTCTCAGTTGAAGATGGCTATGGAAACTTCGTGATGGCAGCCTTATTGTGCTTTGCACTCGGAGTTCTTACCGCCTACGCAGGCGTACGAAGGAGCCAATTATAGATTGGCTCTATTCATCTATATACACAAAATAGGATAAACAACCAAATTTATTCGTTTGACAGTACTTTGCATAAGCTTCTATAATAGTTCGCATACGAATTATTCGCGTGCGAAATTTAATTGGAGGAAGGAATGAACATGGACGATCAGCAACAACAGCGTACACTCGAAATCATTCAGTCCGCACGAGAGGTCAAACAAGCTTTTCATCAGGTGATGAGTAAAGCTTACCAACATTTGAACGTCACACCGATTCAATCATTCGTCCTTCGAAAGCTAAGTGAGAAGCCTGGCATCACGCTATCAGAGCTAGCCGAATACATTCAATTGGGCAAAAGCACGACGAGCGGCATTATCGATCGCATGGTTAGAGATCAACTGGTATCCCGCGAACAATCCAGCACAGACCGCAGGTCGGTCACCCTTAAGCTGCTAGACAAAGGCGAGCAGTTGCTTCAACGCGTGCGTGAAAACCAAGTGGAGCGCATGTCTCCGCTCTTGCAAATGTCGGATGAAGAAATCGACAGTTTGCTTCGTATTCACCAAAAAATTGTGCGCATTCTGCACCAAGAACTGGAGGAAGATTCTACGTATGAGTAATGCAGTTACGAACACCCTACGAAGAGGCCCGATCGTCGCATCCCTGCTGATCGCGGCTTTTGTTGCCCTATTAGCTCAGACCTTGCTAAATGTTGCTTTGCCGAGCATGATGAAGGATTTGGATGTCAATGAAAATACCATTCAATGGTTAATCAATGGTTATATGCTCGCGAACGGTGTTCTCGTCCCGATCAGTGCCTTTTTGATTTCTCGCTTTACGACGCGAAGGTTATTCTTAGTCGCATCTGGATTTTTCGCGCTAGGCACCATCATTTGTGCCTTCTCCCCAGGCTTTAGCCTTTTATTAACCGGGCGTCTCGTTCAAGCGATCGGTGCTGGTATTCTCATGCCGCTGATGACGATTGTGTTCCTAACGATTTTCCCTGTAGCTGAACGCGGTAAAGCCATGGGCCTTATGGGTCTTGCTATGATTTGTGCGCCTGCCATTGGACCGACTTTGTCTGGGTGGGTTGTTGAGCATCATTCTTGGCGTATGCTGTTCTATATTATTTTGCCATTATCTTTATTTGCATTGGTTTTCGGCGCTTTTTCCATGAAAAATGTGATCAAAACGTCTACACCTAAATTCGATATTCTTGGCGTCATTTTCTCTACGCTTGGTTTCGGTGGTTTGTTGTACGGATTTAGTGATGCTGGATCTGATGGTTGGGGCAGCACTACGGTTGTGAGTTGCTTAATTATTGGCGCACTAGCCTTGCTTCTATTCGTATGGCGCGCACTTAAAATAGAGAAACCACTTCTCGAGCTTCGCGTGTTCAAATACAGCATGTTCTCCTTAACTACTGTCATTAATGTCATCATTACGATGGCGATGTTTTCTGCTATGGTCTTGCTACCGATCTTCTTACAAAATATCCGTGGATTCTCACCATTAGATTCTGGACTATTGCTTCTGCCTGGTGCCATCCTGATGGGCATTATGTCCCCAGTGACGGGTATTATTTTCGATAAAATTGGTGGACGTTGGCTCGCGGTTATCGGTTTGACGATTACAACGATTACAACTTTTGAATTCAGTCACCTTACTGTGGATTCTACGTATTCCCATCTCATGCTGATTTACACGCTTCGGATGTTTGGTATGTCCATGCTGATGATGCCGATTCAAACAGCAGGCTTGAATCAACTGCCAAGACGCTTGAACGCGCATGGTTCGGCCATGTCCCAGACACTTCGAAATGTCGCTGGTGCACTCGGTACCGCAATTCTGGTTACAATTATGACGAATACGGCAACTTCCCGAGCGAAAGATCTTGTTGTAGCAGGTAAAATCGACCCAAAAGACGCGGCAGCTATGGCTGACGTTACGCATCATGCCACGGTATATGGGATCAATTTCTCCTTTGAAATCGCAACATGGATGACGCTCGCCGCACTGGTGCTAGCCTTCTTTATTAGAAAGACTACGCCAGCCGAAGAACCTAATGTTGATAAAGCAGCCTAAAGAAGACGCGATTTGTTTTACAAAATAAAACGACGAAAAAGCTCATCTGTGAAGATGAGCTTTTTCTACTATAAGTCTTTCGTTTATGACAAATCACTATTGGCGATACTCATCATCTAACGGGAATCAAGGAAAAATTGTCAAACCACTTTTGTGTTTACTTTTTTTTACATAACTAAATATAAATAAATTGACAAAAAACGAGATAAATAGACATAATGAAAGTGAAACGATAAATACTGGGGTTACTCTAGATTTTTCAAATATAATTTTTTGCAATTTCATGGTAGCGAAGGGGGATTGCTTTGAGCAATGTATCTTTAATCTTGGAGTCAAAAAAGAGATGTGAAAAGCTAGGTATTAATCCACGGGGGATTCCCACCTTTTCTAACATTTTATCAGAAGACGATTTGACTCTCAAACGAGCTGAATACGAAGAAATATTATCTGTTATTACTTTTTTTGTTCATAAAATGCTAGAGCTCATGAAAGGGATACCTGTACTGATCTTAATCACGGATGAGAATGGCTGCGTGCTGGAAATGGCCGGAGATGAAGCGATTAAGAGCGTGATCGAGCAATCGGGCATTACGGTTGGTCTCGTATTCAACGAACATGAAGCAGGAACCAACAGCGTTAATTTAGTTTTGGAACATTGTCAGCCGTTTCAACTTATTGGGAACGATCATTATTACGAATTTTTGGGGTATTCTGCCTGCTATACCGTACCCTTCAAGCATTCAGATGGCAACAAATTGCTCGGAACGATATCGATCATGACAGCGATTGATCAGCATAATCCATTTTTATTGGCGATGCTCTGCACAGTCGTAGATTCGATCGAAAGAGAACTCATGCTGAAAAAGCAAAATAGGCGATTGCACATTTTGAATCAGGTGGTCATCGAAACAACAAGAAACGGCATTATTATTACTGATCGGGATGGGATCATTACCGAGTTTAACAAGTTTGCTGAAATTTTAACAGGTTCCAAAAAACAGGATGTCATCAATAAACCTATCCCGGATGCCAAAACAAATGATTTCATTCAAGAGGTTCTTCAAACGGGAAAAGAATACGAAGATATGGAATTGATGCTTCCCCCTCAGAAGGGGCAAGACGAGCTGGTTTGCCTGTTCGACGCCTTCCCTATTCGCGATGAGAATATGCAGATCATGGGTGCATTTGCGCAGTTTCGCGATATCACGGAGCGTTATCATACGCAAAAACAGATCAATTATTTGGCCTATCATGACGATTTAACTGGTTTACCGAATCGAAGATTTTTTACCCGGCATATTGATGAATTGCTGAGACACGGGATACAAGAAAAAAGTATCTTTGCCGTCATGTTTCTTGATCTGGACAGCTTCAAGAAGATTAATGACACGCTAGGTCATAACAATGGTGACACACTTTTGAAGCTAGTTGCCGAGCGTCTAAAAACTTGCTGCCATGCGCCTAATCAATTGGTTTCAAGAATGGGTGGGGACGAATTCACGATCCTCGTGCAAGAGATGACGGATCATACAGAAGCCATTCATGTTGCGGAAGTAATTATAAAAGCATTTGAGAAACCGTTTGCAGTGGAAGGCTATGAGTTCTATATAACAGCTAGTATCGGTATTGCGTTCTATCCGCAAGATGGCATGAATGGCGAGATGCTGATGAAGAACGCTGACATTGCTCTTTACCGTATGAAAGAAGACGGAAAGAACAACTATAACATTTTCAAACCTAGCCCAAACAGCAGCGGTATTGAACAGCTTACATTGGAGAATTCGATCCGTAAAGCGTTGCGCGAAGAGGAATTTGTGTTATATTACCAGCCCCAAATCGATACACTGACAGGGAACATTATTGGTACCGAGGCGCTCGTTCGCTGGAATCACCCCACACTCGGCTTGGTCCCTCCAGCTAAGTTCATCCCGATTGCGGAAGAAACAGGACTCATTGTCCCCCTTGGGGAATGGGTACTTAGAACCGCTTGCATTCAAAATCAAATATGGAAAGAAAAAGGATACCCTCCTATGAGCGTATCGGTCAATCTTTCTTCTCGCCAATTCTCAAAGCAGAATCTGGTAAAGACGATTACAGAGATTTTACACGAAACTCACATAGATCCCCAATACCTTGAGCTCGAAATTACGGAGTCGATGACTATGAATGTTGAAGTCGCGATTGAGGTACTCGGAAGACTGAAGGAATTAGGTATACAAATTTGCATCGACGACTTTGGGACAGGCTACAGCAATCTCTACTATTTAAAATTGTTCTCCATTGATCGGTTAAAAATTGATCAATCCTTTGTCAGGGATATTATGACGGATTCGAATGACGCAGATATTGTAGCTACAATAATTGCTATGGCCCATAACCTTGGAATTGATGTAATCGCAGAAGGTGTAGAAACTAAGGAACAATTGGATTTTCTGCGTAGTCAGAACTGCCATGAAGTACAAGGTTTTTATTATCATCGGCCATTACCTGCAGAACAAATTGAGCAGTTGTTGATGAAAACAGTGGAAATCGATACCAAATTGTAAAGGTGATATGATGAAAAAGAGAGTGTATACATTATTAGTCGAGCATTTTAAAAATTGGGGTATTTCTCACGTATTCGGCATTCCGGGGAAGTCTATTTCCCCGCTGATGCTGGAACTTGAAAATTACGGAATCGAATATGTGCTAGGTCGCCACGAAGCCGGCTGCGGGTTTGAAGCATCAGGTTATGCACTGGCGAAAAAAACGATGGGAATTGCGATTGGCACTTCCGGACCTGGAGGAACGAATCTAATTCCAGGCGCGGGGCATGCCAAAGAGTTCCAGTTACCTGTATTATTTATTACCGGACAGCCTTCGATGCAAGAGACTGGACGTGCTTTAAGTCAGGATTCAAGCCAATTTTCAGTAGATTTGGTTAAAATGTTCGAACCCGTGACCCTCTTTAGTGCTCGCGTCGAGCGAGGCGATCTTCTTCACCTATACCTTAAACATGCCTTGGAAAAAGCCTACACAGGTGAAAAAGGTCCCGTTCATCTTTGTATCCCATTTGATGTGCTGATGGAAGAAGTGGATTCCTTTTATTTGCCTTTACCGGACCATATTTCACCACTTGTATCCCCTGATATTGATAAAGCCGTATCCTTAATCAATGAAGCTAAGAAACCTGTCCTCTTTCTGGGCAAAGGCGCCGTCGCGGCGGAAACATACGACCAAGTGCGGATTATTGCTGAACATTGGGGAATTCCTGTCGTAACTTCAACTGGTGGGAAAGGGGCATTTTCCACTAACCATCCCTTATACTTGGGCGGATATGGCCTCGGCGGTTCCATATATGCAACAGAATATATGAAATCCGGCATTGACTTGATGATCGTTGTTGGCAGCAAATTGTGCGACATGTCTTTGTCCGGATTTACGGCTGACATGGAGCCAGAGAAGGTATTGCAATTCGAATATGACCTTACGTTCGCAGGTAAGACCCTTCAAGCGCCAACGCAAGTCATCCTAGGCGATATCGCATACAACCTGAATCAACTCATTATGCAAAGCGGAGCATCCCTCAAAGAGCATGAAGTGCTAGCAGCTCGTGCAGAAGCAGCAGCAACGACCGCTCCAATGGAAACCGCATTGTCAGCGGGGGCGGCGTTCAGAAGTTTGCGGTCTGTGCTTCCGAAAGAGGCGGTTATCTTCGGGGATGCAGGGAGCCACTCTTTTTATGCTGTACAGAATTTCGAAATCATCGAGCCTGGGACATTCTTTTTAGCTGAAATGTTCATAACGATGGGGGCAGCGATCGGCTTTTCGATCGGTGCGAAAATTGGCATGCCCGAACGCCCTGTCGTCTGTGTGACCGGCGACGGCTGCATGATGATGCACGGCACAGAAATATCGACAGCCGTTAACCATGGGATTCCGGTTATTTTCTTCGTTTTGAATAACGGTCGGTTAGATATGGTAGAAAAGGGTATGTCTTATAACACGGGACGGTCCGTTGGAGCTATCTTTGAGCGACCGCTGGATGTTAGCTTATTTGCACAATCTATGGGAGCACTGGCGTATCGCTGTGAAAATGAAACAGACATTACGAACGCGGTTCAGTTAGCTTTGCAGTCCAATACAGCTACGGTCATCGAGGTAATGGTTGATCCGCTAGAAATTCCTCCGATTCTTACTAGATTGCTTAGTTTAGATTAAACTTACCACCAACAATGAAAAGAGGATCGTACGATGTCGAAGATAGCGGTCATGGACAGCCACTTGGCCTCCCATCTCGAAATTCTAACAGGCCCTAAGATTAGAGAAATTATCGAAATTGTTTATCATATTAGCTTAGATGACATCTCCGCTAACGGTGAAGGCAGTATATTAGCCTTATACCCACTCGAAATCATGAAACCTATTAGGGAATCACTTGGCATAGACCCTGCCTCTACGGATCACGATGCTGAAATCATGTCTATGACCAAGGTAGAAGCTATGGATAGATATCTGTTATCCTATGGACCTACGATCATAGGTGAAGAGATTCGAAGTCTCGTCAATGACATTTTCGGTGTCAATCTAACAGGAATTGCTACTTTGGATAACGCTAGGTTATCCATCTTTTCGAAAGGTCAATGGATTGTACAAGACCCTGCGGATCTTATAAGTCTCAGTACTGGAAAAGGCGATATTGATGTAACCATCAGCGCTACAGATTATTATAAGAATACAATAGGGTTCGATCAATTCCCCACCGAACTTCATGACTTCTTACTCACACTAGGATTTTCTTATCATCTAGAGATGCAAAATTATCATTATTCAAACCCAGCTGGTCAATCTATTCCAGAAGCTTTCAAAGGACAATTAATCGGGAAGCTTGTAACCGTTATAAAAGACTGTTATTAGATAGCTGATGACGAAATGCAAAGAGGCACCCAGCGGGTGCCTCTTTATTGTAGCTATTATCCACTTTTTACGCAGCCACATCTCTCTTCGTAAATACAAGCCACGCTACTATATTGAAAATAAGGAAATACGCACTCAACACGATAATTGAAAATTCAAGTGTCATTCCTGGTTGGTACGGGCGGCCACTCAAATACTGGGACAGATCAATATTAGAGAACAGCAAGTACTTACTCCATTCGTAACGCTGCAAGAGTTCCAAGAAGATCGTTCCCGCAAATAAAGCAAAGATGGAAAATCCAATCGCCATGATACTGCTGCGGAAGGCAGAGGAAATCATGAAGGCCATGGTGACGAAGATAATCGTAGATACGCCATTGAGCAGATAGGTTTTCCACAGATTAGCAATCATGCTTTTCTCTACAACCTGACCCGCCGCATCGATGGTTACTAGGGGCAGGTCGATTAACCCAAACTTATATAGAATTCCGTTTACTAGAATAGACACAACGAACAGAATAATTAACAAGAACAAACCAAAAGCAATCATCGATAAATATTTAGACACTAGAATTTTCGTTCGATTCGCAGGTCGAATCAGGAGCAGCTTAATGGTCCCTGTCGTGAATTCACCCGCCAAGCTGTCCCCCGCAACAATAACCGTGAACAAGGTGATCAAGATAATCAAATGCGCCGAATCATTTATTCCGCTCCACATCGTCCCCCCTTCCGGGTGAATATTATGCTCGAGATGGTAATCGTACCTAGCGATCTGCCTTTCGATACTTGCCTTGCTCTCTGCACTCCGTTTGGGCTCCTTCAGCGCATCTGCGAGCTCCTGCTTCTGCTCAATCACGTGATTTCGCCACGCATCGACCTCTCCCGATTTGTCATCGTAGTACCAATCCATGAAACTGCCTAAGAAAACGGCGCCAATCATGATAGCGACCATGAGCCATGTACGTACTCGACGGTAGAGCTTCATATTTTCGTTCAGAATCAAATTAACCAACTTGTTCACCTCCTGTCATTTCCAAGAACCGATCTTCTAACGATAATCGCAGCACTTGAACACCATAGATGCGGACATCTCTACGCATCAAATCTGCCAAAATGTCAGGAATACAGTCTCTCTCTGTCACAACTTCTACGCCTTGAGGAACTATCTTCACATCTTTTACACCTGTCATGCCAACAATCGCAGCGTGCACCAGCTCCGCAGGTGTAGCTTCAATTAAATACGTTTGCGTCCCATCCTGCGAATCTGCCATGAAATCTTGAATCGTTTTCACATCAACTAACTTGCCCTGCTGAAGAATAGCAACACGATCACACATCAGCTCCATCTCACTTAGCAAGTGGCTGGATACAATCACTGTGATTCCTTCGGATCGCGTCAGATGACGCAGGTAATCACGCAGCTCCCGGATCCCTGCAGGGTCTAGACCATTCGTTGGCTCGTCCAGAATGAGAAGTGACGGCCTGTGCAGCAGCGCCTGAGCAACACCCAATCGCTGGCGCATACCCAGCGAGTACTTCTTCACCTTGTCATGAATCCGTGTCTCTAACTTCACCAGCTTGACCACTTCGTCAATTCGTTCCTTCGTAACCCCAGGTACCATGCGCGCATAATGAATAAGGTTATGATAGCCACTTAAATACTTATACATTTCCGGATTCTCAACGATCGCTCCCACATGGCGGATCGCTTGCTCAAAGTCATGCTTAATGTTCTTCCCTTTAATCACAATTTCGCCCTGCGTGATGGACATTAATCCGACCATCATACGGATCGTTGTCGTCTTTCCTGCACCATTTGGCCCGAGGAATCCGAAGATCTCCCCTTGCGGCACATCAAACGTTAGATTATCAATAATGGTTGTTCGCCCGATTCGCTTCGTAACCCCGCGCAAACTTACGATAGGTTCACTGCTCATGCATGGAACCTCCTTCTCAATTTAGTTAACTTGGAAAATGATGTCGCCAGACTTCATCTTAGCCCCTATTTTTCGTGTCCCTTGTCCCAGTACGCCGTTCATGCGTGTTCCATATTCGTTATCGGTCACCTTCTGAATAGGTAAAGGAAGTAAGGACTGAATGCGTCCTTTGCTCACCGCAGCATCCAACGTGTACCCCTCGTCTTTGGACAAAATGAACGTCAGGTTACCACCTTTGTCCGACACCACTTGCGTGTCTCCCTGGATATGGTCGAATTTCATATCGGCACCCTGTCCTACAACGGACACAGAACCCTTCAATTCGCGAAAAAATACAGAACCGTGGTTCGCATTCCCTGTCACTTCTCCAGTAATGTCTGTTAGATCGGTATGACCTGATTGATGATCAAGGATTAAATTACCTTGGGTATGATCAATATTCGTTGTACTCGATCGATTGACTAGATCAACATTCCCCTTAATGTCGGCCATGTAAAGACTTCCATAGGAGGATTTCACTTTGAGGTCTCCCTTTACATTAACAATTTCCATGAGCCCACTGGTTGATGTGGCCGTAACATTCCCGTTAATCCCGTTGATTCGCACAGCGCCATCTTCATTCTCAATCGTCGACTTCATCGTATCGGGGATAGCAAGTACATAATCGATAGATACATGGTCGGGATCAATGGCCTTTCCGTTCGCTGTCGTAACAAACGTGAGTTGTCCATTCTGGAGTTCTTGTTCGACTTTAACAGCGTCTCTCCTGCGATCAGCTATCTCTGTATTCGCGGCTGAAACAGTTACCGTATACTTTAGCTGAATCGTGGAAGTCTCTGAACGTTGCACGGATATTTTTCCTCGCTGGCTTGTTAGCAGCACTTCTGTTATCTCTGGCTTGTTGATCTCTGTTAGATGCTGTGCGGTTGCCGTTACAGCTCGTCTCTCGCCGATATAGGCATCTGTCTTCTCGGTATTCACGAATTGCTCACTGAAAGCTTGAAGGGTATCTTCCTTACGAATGGAAATATCCAGAATCGAGAGCAGGAATAGCATCACTACGGAGATGAGAAGAATACTTCTTTTTTGCTGGAAAAACATCCTCACACCTCCACTTCTTTCTCGAAAATGAAACCATTTAGCGCAATTAACCCTATACAGAGTAACCCGAGCACAATAAAGGGTCCTGAATGCAAGAAAGCCATATCAGAATCTTTATGTCCAATCACGATATCTGGTGTCCATGCCAGTAAGTCGGATAACAACGGGGTGATTCGAAGGACTAGCCAAATGATGCCAAAAAACGCACTGACCATCACAAACCATTTGAATTTAGCTACGAGCTGCCCACATAGGAACGTGAACTGCACGACAATTAATAAGAACAACATAACGAAAAGGCAGATCCAGTAGAGATTGAGTACTAGACTCACTAGGCTGGGCCCTAGTTCCGACCAATCCTCGCTTGTGCTTACTTCCGCCCACATCACACGGAGTAACAAGCTCGCAAAGCTTACTGCAATCACGATGGACGTTGCAATCAATAAGGAAAGCACTGCCGCTAATTTGGCTGCTAGTACTTTCCACCCTCGAATGGGCAAGGACAGCAGAAGGTAAATCGAGTTCGTTCTCCACTCCACATGGAGCTGATAGTAACCCGTTCCTATCGCTAAGGCGACTAAGAATAAGTAAGGGATAATGAGCGCCAACACCATCGTTGCGTCCATTTGGAAATCAGCGCTTTTGTACAAAACGATGACGTGCAGCGCAACTACCCCCACTGCGAAAAACCCGAATAAAGGGAAAATACTTTTCATTTCTTTCCTGAATAGGTTCCAGAGTGCCATCTACCCGTACACCTTCTCCCAAATGTTCTCTAACGAGCAGCCGTACGTGTCACGCAAATTTTCCGTGGAGTCGAATATCGTAACCTGCCCATTCTGCAGAAAAATGACATCATCGAACATTGGCTCCGATTCATTCACCGAGTGGGTTGAAAGCACAATCGTCTGTTCATCCGATTGGAACTCGCTGATAATGGAGCGGATAATCTTCGCTCGAGACGAGGGGTCAATACCTGAGAACGGCTCGTCCAGTAAGATCAACGGCACTTTCCGAGATAAAGCTGCAATCAATTTCAAGCGCGCTCGCATCCCTTTGGACAGATTCCGAACCTTCTGGTTCTCATTCAGCTCCATTTTGACAAGCATATCTGCCGCTCTCTCTGCCTGCCAATCCTTGTAGAAACTCGATATAAATTGCAGCGACTCCTTCACCGTCATCCACCCGTACAGATTGTCAATCTCAGGCAAGTATGCGACATGCTGCTTATTATGCACATCCGGCTTCCTGCCGCCGACAAGAATTGTGCCCGAGGTAGGATAAATCAGACCGGCCATCATCTTGAGCAGTGTCGATTTCCCACTCCCATTAGGCCCCAGTAAGCCAACAATCGTACCTTTCTTGACCCGAAGATCGATGCCGCTTATCGCTTTCTTTAACAAATACTTCTTATGAATGCTCTGGAGCTCGATCATATACGGATTCTCTTCACTCGACACGGTCTATCCCTCCTCCTTGCGATCATTATGTATGGTATTGCGCAGCATTTGCGCCATTTCGTCCGGTTTAATGCCCAAACCACGCATTTCTTCAATGAATTGATCGACGGCGGCTTGCGCCATTTCTGAACGAATCGAGAGGAGCATCTGCGAATCATTCTTGATAAAAGTACCCTGCCCTCGTAACGTCTCCGTCAAACCCACCCGCTCCATCTCTTGGTAAGCTCTCATCACCGTATTGGGATTCACTTGTGATATTTGCGCTCGTTCCTTATGCGACGGAATCTTATCACCAGGCGACAACTCGCCCCTCGCCAATGCCTTCTTCACCTCATCGACCATCTGCAAATAAATCGGTTTCGGGCTATTAAAATTAAGTTGCACCGTCCTACCCTCCTCTACACCGCAAACCAGTGCACTATTGAACTAGTGCACTATAAGAATATTTGCATCCTTATGAATTGTCAATGGCTTTTTTTGGGGGGGAGACATGCCAGTGGGGGTAAGCCTACTCGGGGGAAGGGTACTAGGGGACGCGCTATTGGCCGTGATATAGGGGAAACGATTTTCATGGGAACGTGGGTGACTTATTTAGTCGAAAAAGATGAAAATTGCCAACTAAAGGAACGTGAGTGTCCTATTTAGTAAGAAAAACACGAAAAACATGAAAAATCACGGGGATAGAGGTGGATTGGAGTGCCGGTGGCGGTGGCCTTTGGGGGAAATGAGGGAAACGTGCCTTACACGGTTGTATTAACTGGAAAATTGAGACTGTCGATTAATGAATCAGGCTTAATAAACATGCAACTTAGTGAATTTTTATAAAAATTGTTAGTTTCTGAGGAGGTTGTCTCTCCTTACAAAGGTAAAGTTACATGCGATTTCAAATAAAGGTGTGGCATAACGTTATTTTCATATATATGTTCTGTGAAAATATAGCATTACGAAATAACGCTATTTCGACCAAATGGAGTGGAATTTATCCATTTAGAGTGAAATAACGCTATTCTATAACGTTATTCTCCCGTATTCTCTACTAAACTAATAAATAAGATGTTTTCATAACGCTATTTTGCAAACGAGGTTCATCTCTATGTCATGGAAGCGATAAGTTATCTCGAGTTGCAGAAGTTCCCGGTTGTTTTCTAAATTTCAAATGTTTATAGGATATTCAGGATAAACAGTTAATCGACAGTCTCAAATATGTAGTTATTTCCGAGATGTTTCTTCGAAAACCCGATTTAACTGTACAATATGTGGCTGCTCAATCCTCTTAGCGTGTGTGTATAAGTGAAAAAACTGTCCCCACTTAGATGAGGACAGCTTCTTAACACACATCCGACTTACTGTGCGGTTCGTTGCGGACGTTGTCCACCACCTTGAGGCGGCATCCCGCCTCCACCTCCGCCTTGTCCGCCAGGGCCTCCGCCACCGGGACCACCCATCATCCCGCTTCTAGCGGTGGTTACGCCTGTTTCGTTCAACCATGTAATTATGGTTGATGTCTTGAAATCAACGACCTTCGTCCCGCCTTGGTACGTGCCACCGTTATAAAGACCTTTCGCAGCGGTGCCTGTCGATGTTCCGCCCGTGCTGAGCGTATACGAAGCATCCTGCTTCAGGTTCGGAGAGCTGACGAACACGGACTGATAGTTCTTCGCTGGCGCAAAGGTGATAATAGCGTTGCCTGCGCTGTCTTCAAGGTGAACCAGCGCCCCCGCTTGCTGGGTCTTGGTGTACGTCATTAGGACGCCGGCTTGCGTCGACTTGTCGGACGTCGCTTGCACCATGCCGGAGCTTCCCGCCGCGACGAGGAAGCCGCCGGTCATGACGAACGTGCCGTCATAGTCGAGGGCGCCGTTGTTGTTCTCCGTCGGCCCGTTGACGATGACCGTCCCACCACTCATCGTGATGGAACCGTTGGAGTCCAACCCGTCGCCCTTCGAGTCGACGGATAGGAAGCCCCCAGTAATCGTCAGCATATTGGTCGAATTTGCACCGGATGCACCTGGGGCACCGCCACCCTCAGCGGACTCAGCGTCGCCGCTGGAGATGTTCACACCGTCGTCCGTAGAGACGACATTAGTGGTACCACCCGAGATCAGAACCGCTGGCGCCTCGATCCCTTCATTGCTTTGCGTGATATCGATTGTACCACCTGCGATAGCAAGGGATACCTCGGCGTGAATACCATCATCGCCAGCGTTAATGTGAACATCTCCACCGCTCACATCAAGCCCGCCGCTGCTATGCAGCGCATCCTCGCCGGATTTGATGTTGAAGGTGCCGCCTGCAAGGCTGATATAACCTTCCTCTCCCGCAGTATCGTTCGAGGTTTTGATGCCGTGTCCGCCCGCATCTATGGTCAAGGTCCCCGCTTGGACAGCAACCAAATCGCGGCCCATCACACCGTCATCCACTGCGTGAACGTCTAGGATGCCTCCTGTGATTTTCAGCTTATCCTTGCTGGTAATCCCGTTGTTGTAGTTCCCTTTCACGACCAACTTCCCAGATCCGTTAATCGTCAGATCGTCTTTACTGAAGATCGCTGAATTAGGCTCGTCGGTCTCCGCATCCGGATACACATACTTCGTTCCATCAGAAACAAGGTTCTCTGTCCCCTCTTGTAAGCTGATAATCACTTTGCCCGCTTCTTCGACATAGATCGCAGAAGACGTACTATTCGAGATCTCCGCTCCATTTAGTACGATGCGAACGACGCCTTTATCCTTCACATTCACCGTTATTTGACCGTCTGTCAATTTACCACTCAGGACATATGTGCCAGCCGCCGTAATCGTAATTTTACCGTCTTTCGCCGCTGCGCCAGAGCCCTCGATCGTTGCGCTGCTCCCCGTCAACGAGATCTTCGTCGGGTTCGCGGAGGCCCAGTCTGTATACGCATCATCAGCCGCATACTTAACATTCTGGATGATATCCGTAGTCGTTTCTTTTCCAGCTGAAGCCGTCGCTCCCGTCACCGTTGAGGTTGCTGCAGACTCGGTCGTATTCGAAGCTATCTCAGTCGTTTCATTGCATGCCGCTAACACAATAGCACATAATAATAGGGCACCTGCACCCTTCATTTTCAATGGTTTTTTCATAGAAATCTCTTCCTTCCTCACTTGCCTGATTTTAAAATTCAGCCGCTGTAGGGCTCATCGTTAAGGTGATATCTAAGTTGCCATTTCTGCATCTAATAGCGTCTAAGAACTCTTTTTGACTCGTTAAATGATCAATCGTCACAACGTAAACTAACTCATACAAGCTACCTAATTCGGTCGTTCTTACCTTTTTCAATTCATAGGCAATGTCGAACATTTTGAAAACTTCATCAAACGCTTCTTCATATCCCAGACTCTCAGGAATCGTTACTTTCAATAGCTTCTGTGCAGCCTTCTTAGCTCCGAAATTCGTCGCTTTCAGAACAAACATCAATACGCATAGGATAATTGTGAAAAGCACTGCATAACCAAACGATCCCACACCGCAGGCAAGACCTGCCGCCATCGTGAACAAGACGAACGCAATGTCCTTCGGATCCCCCGGAGCGCTTCGGAATCGGATGATCGAGAATGCTCCTGCAAGGCTGAACGCTCTGGCGATGTTGCTGCCGATTAATAGAATAATAATGGCTACGATGACGGGCAGAACAATCATGGTTAACGTGAAGCTTTGTGTGTAATTCGTTTGTGTTTTCATATACGTAACGCTGATTATCGCGCCTAATACAATCGCCGTAATGATGGTTAATACAGCATTCATTAGGGTTAATTCTGTGCCTGCGGTCACTTGTGCAAAAATCGAATCGATCATAATGGAATCCTCTCCCCCGTTAATTGTTCATTTCGCATTTTTTTGTATTCGTTGCCGTACTTCGAAAAGCTCGTTCGAAACATCTGGTGCTCAGACAGCATCCTCGACAGCCAGAGCGGAATCGTTTTCTCCGCCTTCACTTCCATGAGCCATTGCCCGCGACCCATCAACTGCTCCCCATGATCGCCGTTTTCCAGCTTGAGATCATACCGTCTGGAACGGATATTCGTGTCGAATGTGATCCGCAAATCTCGATTATTTTTGCAAAACATCGCAATCCTGTCATACGCCAGATATACCTTCGGCTCCAGATCATACCGCTGTAAGAAATACTTAATTTCCTGAATAACCTGCTTGTTCATATAGTCCTTGAAGTCAGGCTCTAGCTTCGTTCGTACAAAATCATACGACTCATTCAGCTTCAGCGCTGTTCTTCTTTTATTCACAAGACCGAACACTTTCTTCTTTAGCTCCAGATATACTTTTGCATCCCCAGCCGGAACGCCATACGCCCTTATTCGCAGCTTTTCACGGTACTTCGGCTTCGCCAGCGAATTTCGAATTAATGAATCATGTTCCGTGTCAAAATAGATATTACTGATCGAATAGAATTGTTCATTCTTGTTGTACGCGTCCATTTCCATATATTCGAGCAGTCGATTATAAATTGTGTAAAAGGCTTTCGTATCCATCAGATACTTGTTTTCATACCGATTAAATACTTCAATCGCCATTGTGATGCGCCTCCTTCTTGTTCATGTCTGTATCTTAGCCCCCGAACCTTTAGTGAAACTTAAATGGGAGAGGGTTTATGTTTTTTTCGTAAATCCACATCGGTAGTGCTACTATTAAGGTTGATTAAAGGTTCACACGCCTATAATGAAGCCATGCCATTTGCAAGCACCTTGAGGCACTGAGGGGGAAACGACCATGAGAATTCTAATCGTGGAAGATGAAGTACATTTAGCAGAAGCTTTAACTCAGATTTTAAAAAAACACCATTATTCCGTTGATGCCGTTCATGACGGCCAATCAGGGCTGGATAACGCGTTAAGCGGTATATATGATCTACTTTTGCTCGATATCATGCTGCCTGAGATGGACGGGATCACGATTCTCAAGACACTGCGTGCCAAAGGAATTTCAACACCTGTCATTTTGCTTACGGCTAAAGGAGAAATTTCGGATAAAATCGCGGGGTTGGATTACGGTGCCGACGATTATGTCGCCAAACCTTTTTCAACGGAGGAGCTATTAGCTCGGATACGCGCGGCGTTACGACGGAAAGGCGAAGTCGTGCCGGAAGATGCTTTGAAGTTCGGGGACATCGAATTGCATACGGGAAATCTGAAGTTGACGTGTAAAGGGAAGGAATTAAAGCTGATTTTGAAGGAAAGCGAGCTTCTGGAGCTGCTCATGACGAGAAAGCAGGCCGTAACTTCTAAGGAACAGATCATTGAGAAGCTATGGGGCTTCGATTCTGAGGTGGAGCATAACAATGTGGAGGTTTATATTTCTTTTTTACGCAAAAAACTAACCTTCTTACACGCGGCGGTCCGCATCACCACGCTTAGAGGCGTCGGATATGTGCTGGAGGAGGTGACATCCTAATGTTCAGTAAGCTTCGCAACCGATTCCTGATTGTGAATCTCGTTATTATTTCTTGTATCATGCTCTTATCCTTCGCTACGATTTATTTTATTACTTATCAGAACGTGCGAACCGACATCGATATGGAACTGCATCGCGTTTCTGAATTTTTTTTGAAACCTGATGGGAAAAAGGGGAACCCACAGCTTGGACCTGGAGGAGGCCATCCCCCGAAGGAATCTCAGGGGTATACGAACCCGCCGCCAGAGCGGTCCGTTTCTTTTCAGCTACAGACAAATGCGCAGTGGGAGCTCATGGGAACCAACTCCCGTTTTGACATGGACACGGAATTCTATGAAACAGCCATTAAGGAAGCCTCCACCAGCAGATCGGATATCGGCCAGTTCACACTCGATGGCAATCGCTGGGCCTATATGGTTCAGAAAAATAACGCAGGTTATGGCATCGCCTATCTCGACGTTACAGCTCAGCAGAACATTCTTACGAATCTCGTCTATACATTCACAATCGTCGGCTTGGTGATGTTGATTGTTATCTTCTTTACAAGCCGATATTTCGCTAACCGCTCCATCGCGCCAGTCCGTGAAGCCTTCCAGAAGCAGAAACAATTCATCGCGGATGCTTCCCACGAGTTGAAAACACCGTTAGCCGTCATCAATACCAATGCAGATGTTCTCTTAGCGAATAACGAAGATACCATCGAAAGCCAATCCAAATGGCTGCATCGCATCAAATCGGAGACGGAACGGATGAAGACGCTCACGAATGATCTCCTCTACCTCACTGAAATGGATGATGCTAGGGCAGATATGCTGTACAGTAATTTCAATGTGAGCGAATCGGTTGAAAGTGTCCTTCTGACCATGGAAGCCGTCGTGTTCGAGAAAGATCTCTCGCTAGACTATGAGATTGAGCCTGACCTGATCTCGCACGGCAATAGTGAGCAAATCAAACAGGTTGTCATGATACTTCTGGATAATGCGATCAAGTACACGCCACCGAAAGGCGCTATTACGCTCACCTTCAAAAAACATCATAGCGATGCGCTGCTCACCGTAACGAATACAGGGGAGGGTATCCCGCCCGAGCATGTGGAGCGGATTTTCGATCGCTTCTATCGCGCGGATCCCTCGCGTTCACGCAAGCACGGCGGCTACGGGCTTGGATTGGCCATAGCGAAGTCTATCGTTGAGCAGCATAAGGGGAAAATATATGCTAAAAGTGTGCAGCACGAGCTGACGTCGTTTTATGTGCAGCTCCCTTGATAGATTATTTGAGAGCCACGTGAGAATTCACCGGCACGCGCGGCTTTAAGACCCAAAAAGGGCCTTATCCTTCGGCTATTTAGCCCCAAGCACTGCAATAGCGCCCTTTTGGGGCGCTATTCCTGCCTCTACCCGCCTCGACCTCAGCCGGCTTTACAGAGGAGCATTCCGCCTCTTATTTTTTGACCCACAATGTATTCATGTATACCGTCTTGAACCCTACCTTTTCCATGTTCGCATGGCTAATGGAGCCAAATTCGACGTCTGTGAACACCGTTTTCAAGCCTAATTGCTCAGCATCTGCTAACCTTTGCTTCAGCAGCGCTGATTGGCAGCCTCTGCCTCGGAAAGCGGGGAATGTGAAATCGTTCGCGATATATCCCGCCCCCCCACTCCGAAAGAGAGATCCCATTGCCGCAGGCTTCCCTTCCATGGTCATCAGGTAGTTGATGAAATTAGGGCTGTAGAAATACGGCTTCGCGCGTGCAATCATCTCTTCCGTCACGATCATATTCTCGTGAGATAACTGAATCCACTCGATCAGCTGCTCAGCATTCGCCTCCGTAACCCGCTCAATGAGGTGAGAAGTCCTATTTTCCGCTAAGTTGGCTTTAACAGGATGAATTACCATAAAGACCAGTTGTTCCACGGGGAACATTCCTTGGGCGATTAACGCACTTGTCACCTCTTCGGTCATGTGATTCGGTGTCATATCAAATGAGGGTACAACAGGCTTATACTGGCTGATAAGGCTATGCAAATAAGGCACATCCTCGGGACCGAAACCCTTGATCCGGTTATAGTAAGCGGTTGATTGGCCTGATATATCCTTTAGCAGCGTACAATTACCTCGTTGCGTGACTTCGAGATTTCTTGGCACCGCGGTCAATGATCTGCTTGCATTAAGTTGAGTGAGCTCCGTTTCAATCTGTTCAATTTGTTTCATGTAATCCAAAGGTTTCCTGCTAGACATGATGGGTTGAATTCTCCTTATTGGTTGAGACTTGTGATACAGTTTCCATGTAAAATTTTGTCGTTTTATGTTATCATCTTAACGTAACAATATATGGAAAAGGTGGACGGATGATGAATTATATGGAAACATTGCACCGCCGTAACAAATTGCTTGTCACTATTATTTGGGGAATGCTCGCCCTAGGCATAGCTGTCGATTTCCTGACTGCTGCAGGCATGGATTCGATCATCGTTCTTCTCGTCGTCGGCACATTGACTAGCGGATTGGCAACTATTCTTACCTACAAACGTTGGCTAACCACCTACATCATGTATATCATATCCGCCATCATCACACTACTGACTTGGCTGTTGATTCTGACGGGTCCCATCTTCACAACCTATCTTCTTGTCTACGTGAATATAGCCATTATGACGTTATATGGCAGCTCACGCGCGATTGCTTTCTCCAGCTTCTTGGGTGTTGTATTAACCGCCTACTTTTTCATTAGCCCTTATAAAACAGAAATTTTCGGCGATAACGATATCGTTAATATGTTCATGTACCTTGCATTAATCGCTGTACCTTTATTCGTATCGACGAAATTCAGTGAGAAGTTGCAAAAGGCAATTTTCTCTGAGCAGGAACAAGCTGTTCTAGAGAAGAACAAATCCGTCGATTTAGTTAATCTCGTCTCTGCATCTCTAGTTTCACTTACACAATTCAGCTCAAATCTGAAGCAAAATGCGACAGCTACGGGCTCTATTTCTAGAGAAGTTACCTTAGCCTTCGGGGAAATTACGGCAAGCACTGAGACGCAGACATCCAGCATCAGTGATATCAGCGAATCTATTCGCCATATCGAGCAATCGGTCACTTCGCTGGCGGACCGCTCAACGGAAATGAGAGATCTTTCTGTCCGCTCTGCACAACTAACCCAAGTGGGTAGTGAAGAAGCCGTGTCCCTCGAGGTTCAAATGAAGAGTGCCCACGAAACAATGGATTCATCGGTTCAGTTAATGAACGAACTCGACAGCCAGAATTCGCATATTAGCGATATCGTCGCAACGATTAAGCATATTTCGACGCAAACGAATTTACTCGCGTTGAATGCCGCCATTGAAGCTGCACGTGCGGGTGAGCACGGCAGAGGATTCGGCGTGGTTTCGCATGAGATTCGCAAATTGGCTGAAACTTCGCAGCAATCTACCGAGCAGATCGAGGGTATTCTCGAAGAAATCCGCTTGAAGACAACACAAGCCGCGGCGCAAGTGTTACAGGGGCAGCAATCTGTAGCAAATGGCAGTGATGCGGCGCAGAAAGTCGTACAGGTCATGCATGCGCTGGCAACCGATGCAGGTCACTTGGAGAGCCAGTCCGCTCACGTGGAACAATCTGCCGAGAGTCTTCACCAACAGTACACTCGCATTACGGATCAGATCGTCACAATTGCTGGTATCACCGAGGAAAACATGGCATCCATCCAAGAAATGTCTGCAAGTATGACAACACAGGACAGCCGCATCAGCGACATCCAAGAGAGCTTCCTTCAGCTCGATAAGCTCACTTCCGATCTTAGTCGCATGACGAAGGGTTAAGTAAATAAGAAAGAGCGCTCCCGAGGTGAGCGCTCTTTCCTTTTTACTACCTTCCACTAAACCAATTCCACTCAACTCAATTCGCGATTTGCTGCCACTCCGGGTATTCATCCAAATAGCCATGTTGACTTAAAAGGCGCAACGAATTACGAATACTAAGCTCGTCCTCACCCGATTGGCTCGTTAACTCCAACAAGTCATCTAAGTGAATATGCGGGTTCTCTTTGCAGAATAGGAGCAAGCCCTTCGCCGCCCAGGAGAGGCGGTCATCTTGGAAATCACCAACCATGCGGCGATATAATTTATGTGGTAGGATTTTCAGTTCAACAAGATCTTGCAACGCCTTCATCGTCTGCTTGTCCGTCATTCGGGCAAGCTTCGAAATCACGGACAACTCAGGAAAATTGGACTCTGAGCCGCAACTTTTCAAAATAATATAGACCATTTGAGAGTACAGATCTAACCCTGGTTGACGAAAAATATCATCCGACAGCGCAAAACTCCGTGTACCTTCGTTTATTTCTCCGTTAGACATTTCGATGTCCTCCTTTTCACATTATGATCGGAGTTCACCCCACCTAGTTATAAACTTACATTAGCTTACCCGCATTGCGGCTAGCCTGCCGAAATATATCTTCCAAACTGAAATTCTTCTTGCTGTTAAAATCGGGGAGCTCACTTGGTTCCTGGTCTTCCAGCACTGGTACATGCTCCTCATCTTCAAATGTAGCTCTGAGGTGATTAGGATCATCTTCAATCTCCCACATCTTCGTCGATCGCTCTTGTAGAATATGCTTGGTCAGAATTTCCATAATGCCATGACTAAACATACCTTCCGCTTTCAACTGGTTCAAATAAGTAATAACCTCTGGCGGTGTATCCGA
This sequence comes from Paenibacillus sp. J31R109, assembly GCF_059692055.1. Lineage (NCBI taxonomy): Bacteria > Bacillati > Bacillota > Bacilli > Caryophanales > Paenibacillaceae > Paenibacillus > Paenibacillus sp. J31R109. The sequence continues at coordinate 28,571 of NZ_JCAUAR010000026.1, forward strand.
TGGGATATAGAGCGTCACATCCTTGCCAGGGCAGACCAGTACAGTCGATCTCCGTTTCTTCAAGCCGATCCGCTCCCGCTCCCACCATCAGATCCTTCCTTCGCTTCCAGGCTTGCCGCTGCTTCAGCGTCAGCGCTGTGCTTCAAGGCATGTTCTAGCAGGAAGAAGGTCCCGCGAGCATTGCGGAATTGACTAAACTCGGAAGGGTCGAAACGGAGCGGCAAGCCTAACTCGGCATTTAATCTCTCAATCCATGGTTGAAGCACAATCGCTCCGCCACCGATAAACCAGAATTCATTGGCATACCGAGCATGTTTCCATGCGTTACGGGCGTATTTTAGCACCTTTTCAGCTAGAATACGCATATGGCGATTTACCAGGTTGGTCATGTCGAAAGCAACTTTACCCTCAGCATAAATTTCGTATTCCTTGTTAATGAGCATGATTGTCAGTTCCGCTGTACTGGAGATTAACTCCTCACCTTCGGAATTGATTTCATTACGTATGCTTTCCAAAGCATCGTTTAAGTAGATTTTGGCCCCCGTGGAATGCCGTTGATCCAGATCTAACCCCGGTCTGAAAAACGCGATGTCCATATCAACACCGCCAACATCCGCTATACCAAAACCTTTGTGTGACAACTGCGATTTGGAGGTTGCCTCCATGTCATAAACACCTGACACATCATCAATACTAATATCCGAGGGGAGTGTGAACTCCATTTCCACCGTTACTCCTTTAAAAACAGGGGTCGTAACAAATGTGATGGAATGGATGCCTCCTGTTATTTTATGTGCAAACTCTTCACTGAATTTCGTAATCTCTCGGATGGGTAACCCCGTTCCTAGTCGTACCGCCGCTTTAATGCGATTCTTACCGCGTTTAATAGCATCTTCATGTTTCGTAGCGATGGCATAGGCCGCAGCCGTTAGGAGTGTAACCATTGTTTCTGGTCGCTGTGCCTTCTTCTGTACGGCTTTATCACCTACAATCTCATGAACAATCCCTTCGTCGCCAATGGCCAAATTCCCAACATAGACATGACGGTATTGCTCGGTATCGATCGCCGGCGATGTAATCTGCACATCTAAGAAATCCAAAGGATCTCCTTGTTCCATCAATAAAAATCGCTCCCCAAACGGTTGTGCGACCACATTAGGGAAAATAAAGCTGTTGCTCAAATCGTCAAATATACCTTTGATATGACTGCTGCCGTTATCGATGGATAAGTGAATGGTTGTAGTAAGAATATCGTGTTTAGCCATGTCTATTTCCTCTCCCAACCTTATTGAGATAGTATAATAGATTCGCACTGTGGCAGGGTTTTAAGAGGGTTATTAGGAATTTTTAACATATCTGATTTGGAGAAGGAAGTGAAGTTTAACGTTTAAAGTTTAGAGTTTAAAAGGTAAAGTTTAGTGAGTTAACGCTTGAACTTTAAACTTTAGATGCAGCAAAAAGCACTAACCCTAAGGTCAGTGCTCTATGATTACATTTCGCTTACATCACTTCAAACTATGATAAACAGCCATCATATCTTGTTTATTCAACTCCCGGATACGATTGAAAATCGGAATATCCGCCACTTCTTCTGTCCGTGTGCTCGCAGCGACAACATCTCTGACTTTACCTGTTAGCCAAGTTTGTACATCGATACCCTCGACAATTTCCTTACGACCCTCATCATTGATGCCACTTACATAACAACTTACGCAAGGCACCGACAGTTTCTGAACGCCATCATGGAGTCCATCTTCCGAAATGACTCGCTTACCGCCACAGAATGGGCATGGATGGCTTGCCTTGATCTTATTAATTTGGGTAACTATTTTATTGTAACCAAACGCTTCATAGACATAAGTTAGCTTTTTATATTTCCCATTGGTGAAATACTTTTCAATAATGGTCTCTCTCGTTTCATCGATATTGGTAAAATCACAGATGCTGATCACATTTTTCCTGCTGATCGCCTCGAGATTACCTTTAATCTTCTCCCAAAAAGGTACGGCATTTTGTAATACCACTTCATAGCCCACGAAGCTTGCCAGCTCTAGTTCAAGCATTTTCAAGGCAACCTGTGTTTCCCTTGGTAGTAAGGAGACTTCTTCTGAAAGTGCAAGCTCGCCGCCAACAATCGACTTTAACTTTTCTAACACTGGCAGCTTCCCTACGGTTTGTATAGCCTGATCAATCGGCATTTGAATAATCTCGCGAATATCCGTACCACCAAACTTAAGCTTCTTATGATGTTTTAGCACAGTTCCATGGCAAACCGGGCAGCTAATCATTTCTTTGGAAGCTTTCATAGCTTCTTTCAACGCCAGATTCTTCGAAATCACCATGTACCGTCCAAGGATAAGATTAAACCCTTCCCATGATCTCGAAGCTTTCCCCGCTTTATCATAGAATGACTTTTCCCAATATCCATATAGGAACGTATGCTTTTCAGCTTCTGACATCTCGTTATAGCTTTTACTCATATCGTGGCCAAGCTCATTCTTAATTTCTTCGAAAAGGAAGTGCAATTTGGCATGCTGGTAGTATTTTAAGACATCCATCACTTCCGGAAGCAGCATCCCATCCCAGAATGGGACTGTTGTGTCTTGTATAAGTACACCCATATCGAATCGTTCAATCACACGACGCCCCGAACAGCTCGGACAATGATTATCTTGATAATAGAAATCAAAGCTGCTTGTATCTTTATTCGTCGGGTGAGCAGCCACAATATGGTTGATCAGTCCACCGATTTCATAGAGAAAACTGTACTGACTATAGAGATGTCGTTCAAGATCAATCGCGATAACAGGGGCAATTTTCTCGGATTCATATTCCCCATAGATCACTCGGGCGATTGGCGATAAGCTTTTTAAAATGCCACCTTTATAGATATTTTCCGACTTTTTGAAATACGCGATCTGATTTTCCTGCACATATTGTATACCTGCTTGTGGCTGAAGTGTGGAAGAAATAGGCGCCGGAGTCGTATGCACTTCCGTGCTTTTACGACGATAATAGTCCTCATGAGGGACAACATCCAAATGTTGTACGGGTTCAAGCTGTCTTTTTCCAAAATCAACAATAAAATCAGAGCTTTCTAGCATATAAGCATTATGTTCAATCATTAGGATCGAGACCGATTCATCCTCCAGAATGTCCCTAACACTATCAATAAACTGGTTGAGAATATTTTGGGATAACCCTTTGGAAGGCTCGTCGAAAATAAACAGCATATGCGGGTTTCTTGTATTGGCAAACAGCTCCGAAACTAAATGGACACATTGAAATTCACCCGTCGATAGGGACTGTGTTTTTCTTTCTAGTGTCAGATAACCAAGTCCAAGCTTAATCAATAGGCTTAACCGTTTATGCGCGATGTCTTCGTTCGGCAATTCTTCAATAATATCTTCGATGGAGCGTTGGAAAATATCATCAATATCCTCGCTATATTTCGTCAGTTTCTTTTTAATATCCAGAAAGGTTGCAACGGTTGAACGACTAGAAATCGATTGGTTGCGATCCTGCCCCACCACGACGAGCTTATCTTTGGGATAACGCTTCTGAAAATCTTTCACGATACACTCATTAACAAGCGTAGATTTCCCACATCCCGACTCACCTGTAAAGGTTACAAGTCTATTCTTAGGAATCTCAATGTTCGCCATTTGAATATTACGACAGTACAGATCTTGGAATTGGTAATATTCTGTTGGTACAGCTTCATTTCGCTCTGAAATGATTGGTGCCGGACGAGGTGATTCCTCCACGATTTTCCCACCGTATTTGCCGCTGCCAGGACCGAAGAACAATTGATCATCTGTCGTGTCTAGCACCGTATCTGAATGATCAATTAGCCAAATCTGATTCTTCATCCCTAGTTGTTTAATCTGTTCTAAGATTTTCAATAGCGTTTCGTGATCGAGACCGACAGAGATTTCATCAATGATAATCACCGTATTCTCGCTTGTTGCCATGAATTCTGCCAAATAAAGCCGTGTGATCTCCCCACCTGACAATGTACCCATGATACGATTCAAGGATAAATATCCAATATTCATATTGATGATATTTTGGAGAATATGCTGCTTGCCTTCACTAATACGTAATTCCTCCGCTAAGGAAAGAATGGTTTCAATACTTAGACGATTGATATCAGAAATGCTATGCGGTTTATTCAATAATTCCAGCTTATATTGTTCAACTTCTGGGTTGTAGCGATTCCCTTGACACTTGGGACATTCGACATTCTGGGTCGTGCTGCGCCCTTTACAATCTGGACACCAGCCTAGGGGATTATTAAAGGAAAACACTTCTGGAGAAAGATCAAATTGTTCAGCGATACGCTCGCGAATTTCTTTAAACACGCCGGTATGCGTACCGATGGTTGAACGCGGGTTGGATGAAATCGATGATTTTCCGAGAAAAAGGACTAATGGCATGTCTTCCATCTTGATGGCACTGAAATTGGTCTCCATAATATCGGGAAATAAATACTGATACTCCGCCTTAGGCAATATCGAAACGAGACGTTTCTTCGATTCCTCGCCTATCGTCTGACAAAAAGTTGTTTTACCGGATCCGGATAACCCCGCAATTCCTAAAGATTTATCAACCGGCAGGGCTGCATCTAATAGATGAATATTGTTTGAAATTAATTGTTTAATTTGCATATGTACGTCCTCTCTATTCTTATAAACCTATTATTTCCATGTTAGCATAGAGTTAAAATATTACATTCATTTTTTTTCGGTTCTACAATTATTGATAGGTTAATAGCTTCCCATATAAAAAAACTATACCTTAGCATAGTATTTATGTATTTCTCTATAGCTAACTTTTCACCCTATACTTAGATCAAAATGAAGCGTAGGGAGCTGTTACCATTGCAAACATCCATTATTGGCTATCCGAGAGTCGGGGCATTGCGGGAGCTTAAATTCGCATCCGAGAACTACTTTAAAGGGGAGATTTCGATTGATGAACTCCACCAGACAGGCGCCAACCTGCGAGCAGCACATTGGAAAATCCAACAAGAGAACGGCATTGATTACATTCCATCCAATGATTTCTCCTTCTATGACGGTTTACTCGATACCGCTTGCTTACTAAATATCATTCCAGAGCGCTATCAAGCGCTTGGTCTCAGCTCGTTAGAAACGTATTTTGCCATGGCTAGAGGTTATCAAGGTGCGCAAGGCGATGTGAAAGCATTAGCGATGAAAAAATGGTTTAATACCAACTATCACTATATGGTTCCTGAAATAACGGATGCTACTAGCATTCGCTTAGCGGGAACGAAACTGTTCGATGAGTTCTTAGAGGCAAAACAGCAAGATGTTGTAACGAAACCTGTTGTGATCGGTCCCTTCACTCTACTTAAGCTAGCCAAATACACAGGTGTCAAACAAGCCAATGACTTTGTCCATGACGCCGCAGCAGCGTATACCGCTATAATGGAGCAGTTGAATGAGCTTGGCGCAGCGTGGGTTCAACTTGACGAGCCCGGACTCGTAACCGATTTATCCAAAGAGGATATCGCGCTATTTACGCAGTTATATGATCGCATTCTATCTGCCAAAGGGAACGTTAAGGTTCTCGTTCAAACCTACTTTGGCGATATTCGCGACTGCTATCCAACGCTTCAAGCACTTCCGTTCGACGGGATCGGCATCGATTTTATTGAAGGTAAACAATCGCTAGAACTTGTGAAGCAATATGGGTTTTCAGACGATAAGGTACTGTTTGCTGGCCTCGTGAACGGTAAAAATATTTGGAAAAATCAATACAAACGAACGCTTGGGGTTCTTCATGAATTAAGCGCACATGTAAAGCACATCGTGCTTAGCTCCTCCTGCTCGCTTCTGCATGTACCTTACACCTTGCAGCATGAAACGAAATTGTCGGATGCGTCCAAACGTTACCTAGCATTCGCAGAGGAAAAACTGCAAGAATTCGCACATCTCAAAGTGATTGGCGCTCAAGCAGATCCCTATGCCGCTGTACGCTATTTGCAAAATGAGGAGCTATTCAGCAGCGCACGATTTACGAATAATGAAGCTGTACAGGCGAAAGCAGCGGCTTTAACGGAAGCCGACTTTACTAGACTGCCGGCCTTCAGTAAGCGAGAAGCGATTCAGAAGGTGAAATTCAATTTGCCGCAGCTGCCGACTACAACGATCGGTTCCTTCCCGCAGACGGCCGAAGTTCGAGCGAATCGCTTTGCTTTTAAGAAAGGCGAAATTAGCGAGGAGCAGTATAAGCAGTTTAATTTTGAGAAAATTGCAGCGTGTATTGCACGCCAAGAGGAAATTGGGCTTGATGTTCTCGTTCATGGTGAATTTGAACGCAATGATATGGTTGAATATTTTGGCGAGAGCTTGGATGGATTCATGTTCACTGAGAAGGCATGGGTGCAATCCTATGGCACAAGATGTGTGAAACCGCCGATTGTATGGGGAGATATTTCTCGTTCTAAACCAATGACCGTGGAATATTCAGCTTATGCCAAAAGCTTGACTAATAAGCCGCTTAAAGGGATGTTAACAGGCCCTGTAACGATTCTAAACTGGTCCTTCCCTCGTGAGGATATCAGCCTCAAGGATAGTGCCTTCCAGATTGCGCTGGCGATTCGTGATGAGGTACTAGACCTAGAAGCAAACCAAATTGAAATTATCCAGATTGATGAGGCTGCTTTACGAGAAAAACTGCCATTAAGAAAGTCTGATTGGCAAAGTGAGTATCTAAGCTGGGCAATTCCTGCATTCCGATTGGTGCACAGCGGCGTTCAAGCCGAAACGCAAATTCATACCCACATGTGCTATAGCCAATTCAGCGATATTATTCGGGATATTGATGCCATGGATGCGGATGTCATTACCTTCGAAGCTTCTAGATCAGACCTTGCGATTATCGACGTAATCAATGAATGCGGGTTCCAAACAGAGGTCGGTCCAGGGGTGTACGATATTCATTCTCCGCGTATTCCAAGTGTAGAAGAGATCAAGCTTGGACTGAATCGCATGTTGGAGAAAATTGATATCGCGAAGTTGTGGGTCAATCCCGATTGCGGACTTAAAACACGCGGCGACAAAGAGACTTGGGCTAGCTTGAAACAATTAGTTCAGGCAGCGAAGGAAGTAAGAGCGACGCTATAACAACATCACCCGAGAGGATGAACTCAGCCGAGTTCATCCTCTTGGCTTATAATCGTATAGCCGAAATCTGAAATCACACTTTTCAGCTTCCGAACATAGTCATCCGCTAGCAGGCTCAGCGTGACCTTTTTATTCGTGATGTATCCAATCTGCATATGCTCATCCGTACGCAAGCGCACCGATTTTATCTGCTCGCCATTCAAGTCTGAATTCAGTACGCCAGAGCTGATTGTATAGCCATTTAACCCAATGAGGAGATTGAATAACGTCGCACGATCACTAACTAAGATTTTCTTCTTATGCGTCCTGGTGCTTAAGATTTCCTCTGAGAAGTAGAAGGAATTAAATTCCCCTTGTTCAAAAGCTAAACACGGAAACTCATCCAAATCTTCGATTTCCAGTATCGATTTCGCCGCAAGCGGATGCTCCGAGCTTATGAACACATGAGGCTCCGCCACGAAAAGCGGGTGGAATTGCAAGCCATTTTCTTTCAACATCTTCTGAATAACCTTCTGGTTAAAATCATTGAGATAGAGAATGCCAAGCTCGCTGCGCATATTGCGCACATCTTCAATAATTTCATGCGTTCTTGTTTCGCGCAACGTACATTCATATTCATTTGTGTTCAAGTCTTTCAGTAGACTGACGAACGCTTGAACCGAGAAAGCATAATGCTGTGTAGAGATTGAGCACAGTTTTTTGGAAGGTTTTTTATTCATATACCTTTGCTCAAGGAGCTCCGCTTGCTCTACGACCTGCCGAGCATAGGATAGAAATTCTGCCCCTTCATTTGACAGGGCAATACCCTTCGATGAACGCAGAAAAATATCAACGCCGATTTCCTGCTCGATTTCTTTTACCGCACTAGACAGACTTGGCTGCGAGATGAAAAGCTGCTTGGCAGCCTCACTTATGGAACCACAATTTACAATGGTTAGTATATATTTTAACTGCTGCAATGTCATGATTATCCGTCCTTAGCGCTTCATTTACTTCGATTCATTCCCTGCACGATCTTCTCCATATAACGCATTCATATGCGCAATATGGGTAGCGCCCCAATCGTTCAATGGCTGTAACACCGCGCTTAAACCTTTGCCATATTCCGAAATTGAGTACTCTACTTTGGGAGGAACTTGGTTGTAAACCTCGCGATGCACGATATCGTTATATTCCAGCTCTCTTAGTTGTTGCGTAAGCATCTTCTTGTTGATGTCTGGTATCGACTTTTGAAGCTCGCTGAATCTCATTGTGCCGTTTGAAATAAGCTGAAGTAAGATGACAGGCTTCCATTTTCCTACCAGGATACTTAGCGCTGATTCAAATTTACAATACTCTTTCATTGAACTCCTCCCACTTCCTGTTGCATGGTTAGGTAACTTTTTCGTTACTCAGTCTAGATAAAGTGCCTACTTGCTTGAATGGATTCCTAGGGTCTACTATACCATTAGTAGATAGCCCATACATAGTCAGGAGGTTGAAACCTAGCATGAATATCACCATATGGATCATTCAAGGACTAGCAGCATTAGGGTTTGTTTATTCTGGTTGGTTGAAGGCGTTTCAGTATGGCAAAGCCAGCGCATCTTGGGGGTGGGTAAAAGACGTTCCAAAAGCATTCGTCGTCTTTATCGGGCTAGCCGAGTTGATCGGGGCAGTTGGACTCATTCTGCCGCAAGCGACGAATATCGCACCCGTTTGGACACCGATTGCTGCAACTGCACTTGCCTCTGTCGTTCTGCTCGGCGCTCTCTTCCATATTGCTCGTAAAGAGTATCGAGACATTGGCGTGAATGTTGTCTTTTTCGCGTTAGCTTTACTAGTTGCTATATGTCGTTTTTAACCTACTGATGCCTGTCATCTCTGTGAGTTATGGCAAAGTCGAAGGCGTACTTATGCTCAACCTGTGTATAACTAGCAAAAAACCTCTATCCACATGTGGATAGAGGTTTGGCTTCTATTCGGTGATCAGTGTCCACACCCCGGCTTTACCTGGGATCTCACCTTTGGTCCACCATTTCGCTTGATACGTATGGCCTGCATACACGACTTTATCGCCGCCATTGTAGGCTTTCACATTGTTCCAAGTCAGAACGGCGTCTTTGGCAACAGCCTTCCAAACATCCGATGTATCTGGTTGTTCGCCTTTGGTCCACCATCCAGCTGCATATTCAATGCCGTTGAAAGTGACTTTGTCACCCGCCAAATAAATCTTGGCGCTGTCCCATGTCGTTCCCTGATTCGGTGGCGTAACTGTTGCTGACTTCGTTGTAACGGTCAGCGCAGCGCTTGCCGTGGAGCGATTGTTAGCCGCATCCAAAGCAATTACCGTATACGCGTATGCGGTTGATGCGCTTAGGCCGCTGTCTGCATACGACCTGGAAGCCGTTGTGCTGATTAACTTGCCGTCACGATACACCTCGTACTTCGTTACGCCGACATTGTCCACAGCAGCTGACCAACTTAGTGTAGCTGCCGATTCTGTCACGTTACTGGCGGCTACACCCGTAGGCCGCGATGGTGCCTCCTTATCTGGCGTCGGGATTACCACCGCAGGCAGCGTGCTTGCCGTTACAGCTGGGCTAGATGCCGAACGGTTACCCGCGTTATCCACCGCTACCAACGTATAAGCAAATGTCGTATTTGCTGGCAGCCCGGTATCGGTATATGCGGTTTTCGTCGTTGTACCTACCACGCTGCCATTCCGACTAATTTCATATTGCTTAATCCCTGCTGAAGCCGTTGAAGCTGTCCACTCCATCGTTATGGTGCTCTCCGTATGTGTAGAACACCAAGCACTCGCTGGGAAGTTCGGCAGCACAAATGGCGGCTCTGGATCTGGTGGCGTCGTGTTGCCGCCTTGTGTCAAATTGACGTCAACGGCTTGATAGAAGGCATTGCCCGTATCACCAATCTCCCACACGCCTAGAATGATATAATAACCAGTTCGGTCTGTCGGCACATTACATTTATGCGTTACTGTCATGTCAGGCTTCATATTATGGCCATCCACCGTGCAGAAAGGCTTTGATTCCAATTGGTCGCGTGTAAGCGGCTTATTCGGGTCCCAGCCAATTTTCGTTATGTAATATTTCCATTCCTTCGTCACGTGATTCGCTGTGAATTTCCAGGTAAACGAATTTTCGCCACCTTTCATTTCGACTTTCTTCCAACGATCAGCTGTCTGTGCATCTAACTCTGTATATTTGCCCGCTCCCGCAATCTGACCGTCTGCCGGCCCCGATGCTGGAAATCCTCCTTTGCCTTCCGCACTTTGCGGTTCGTACTGAATAGCACCACAAGACTTATTCGTCCCTTGCTGGCATAGCAGCGTACGACTAGCTGGCGATTCGATGTAGCCATGAGCAGAAGCTTTACTCGAGAAGGCAAATGTGCAAGCCAGCGCTACTAGCATGAACCCAAGTAGAAGTGCAAGCTTAAATGAGCGGGAGCTTAACCCCAGCTTTCCCCATGCGGATTGTTGCGTAATGACCATGTCGATTTTCCTCGCATTCTGTAATAGGATTATAGTTTCCAATCTTAGCCAGTTCGTAAGCATTTAACCAGTTTCAAAAGACCTATGGGGTATTTGCTGCCACTGCATGTCGTATAAAACCGACATAATTACTAAAAAACATGACGCTTGACCCATATTTTTCTATTTTTTCATTAAAAACTACTGTATATTTCGGTATTTTCTCTCTTATAAAATAGGCCGATATCATCTATTGGCGCTCCGTATGTTGAGCCCGTTATCCTACCATTTCTAATTAACCACTTCCATTAGCCAAGCTTTTTCTATGTCTGTGGTCCCTCATGCGATGGTCAAAGAGTTGATTTTATCTGCCTTTTTTGTCGTATGAAGCTACTAATAGAAAAGAGACCGTCCACAATCAACGGTCTCTCTCGTATGCGTTTATTTTAAAATTTAGGCCTTCCTAACCTTTACTAGGACATACTTTGCAGCAGCGAATAGAACCATACCTAACACCATTGTTCCTACGATCGTTAAGGGGCTGGTCGTGTTCTTGACTCCAAAGGCTATCGTACTTTCCGGGTACGTAGAAGTTAAATGGGCTGTAAGGTTAGGCTTATAACGAGTCGTTATTAGGATACCGCTGATAATTTGAAAAGCCATATAGCAGAGATGCAACAATAGAGAGAATAGGAATGCCTGAATGATTGTTCTTATGGTCATTGTGAGCTCCTTATTTGAAATATCTCTTAGTATAGCACGAATTTACAAATAAAGGATATTCATGTATCGTTGCTTGTACTCACTTCCTGCCATTCGGACCTTGACCATTTTCGCGATCTAGTCCGCCCATACCAGGGAAACCACCCTCACCGCCTGGGCCGCCTTCACCTCCACCACCCTGTGAGCCTAGTGCTTTCAGCGTTATAGATGTTGCATCAATGAGCGCACTTGAGTCCTCTTTCTGACCTTCTGTCGTTGCTGGTATTGTCCCATTCAGCTGACCTTGGATGCTCTCTGCGCGCAGTGCCCCCAGTGTTTTTAGTTCAGCAATCACCGCTTCATACTCCTCGTAGCTATAAAAAGCAGATGTATCATTTTTTACATAATCAGAAATCATTGAATTTAACTTATCAACCGTTTGTTCGAACTTACCCTCACTAAAGTAACCGTTAACGATCTCTTGTACATATTGATGGTATTTCTCAGCATACTCGGGTACTTCTAGCAGTTTGGCAATCAAAGGGCGTTCTTCCATGCTAACACCGGATACCGGGGTGTCGATTGGAAAGTTCACGATATTTGACGCATCACCCGACTGGAAGCCACCGAACGCAAGATTGTAATCCCAAGGAAGGATGCTCAGTTGCCCGTCATTTTCATAAAGGTAGTAGTTGTGCCCCATATTAGAAACATAGCTATCCAGATTGACAACCACCGTGTGCGCGGCGAAATACTTAAGCACAGCGTCAACATCTACATTTGCTTCAAGATCTTTGCCTTCGCTGAGGTTTTTCAAAGCTTCAATAACGCGCTGTTCGTCCGCTTCATCCGTCTTCGTTTCCGCGTTGTCAAAGATCGCCGAATAACTGCTGCTCTCCTCATCCGTATATTGCAGGGAAACGCCGTTATTCGCCATGCCTCTCATACCGCCTTCATTCTTTTCAGGAGGTTGGAAACCCTGCTCTCCTTGATCTCCTTTCGCACCATCCGGCAACTGCCCTCTGTCCTTACCCGCTGCGCCCATGTCTGTTTCGGGTTTATATAGCTCACCCTCGCCATCATACACACGTTCAAGATAACTACTATCGATATCCTCGACGGCTAGATAAAAGCCCCATGTCACCCCGTTGAGTGAGATGTCTGCAAACGTAAATAGCGGTGCATCCACGCCAATATAAGACATAATGTCATAGGATAAATACTCCTTCAGGCTAGTTGCATCGGAAAAATTGCTGTTAAGCACGATTTTGTCTAGGCCAAGCCACGTTTGCCCCTCCACATACGCATCAAATTTGACTTTGAAACTGTATCGGTCAGTATCCTCATCACGCACAATGGAAGAAAGACTGGAATTACCTTTTGGTCGAATGCCCACATTTGTAATTGTCGTACCATTGATAGTAATGTCCGCTGAAATATATTCTTCCGCTGCCGCGTTGTCCAACATGGCCTGCCATTCGGCTTCGCCTACTTTTATATCAAAGGTCGTGATTTTGGTTTTATCCATCTCACCTACATATTTAAGCGTTGTAGCCTGTGTGTCTCCGCTCTGCGTAGTCGGTGTATTCTCAGATTGTGTAGATTGCGTCGCAGATGGTAAAGTCGTCGTACAACCGGTCAACATGGAAGTCATCGCTACAATTAACAATAGTATGATTGCAAAATGTGTTTTCTTAAACATCATGCTCATCGCCTCTCATTTATGATTTGGGTTCAGAATCAGCTGTGTAAGGATCCTGTCACTATCTTAGGTTCCAAACCTTTAGTGAATCTTAAATAGATTATTGCTCACCACAAATGAAATAAAGCCTCCATTCCGTAACTCGGAATAGAGGCTTGTATCTTGTGCGCTAATATTCTACGAAAGCTTACTCATATTGACCCTTAATGACGAAAAATGAGCCCCGAATGGTGCCAGCGAGTTTAGACTTCTGCCTAGCGAACTTAAACTTCGTTTCTAACTCTTTCGGTATCTCCATCCCCTCAGAGAGCTTAAAACCAACAGCCCGCTTCTTCGGGTCATCCACTGTGTACATCACATTAATTGAAAGACCATCCTCGTAAAAAACGTAGGTAAATTGGATATTTTCCACTTGAAAACGAGACGTTTCTAACGGTTTGGCTGCAAACTGAATATCACGTTCTTTCAAAATTTGGTTGGCATAGTCAAGGCTCTCCTGACTCTCACTAGCAGGTACAACTGTAAATTCATGCTTATACTTGTTCATGAAGTAACGGGCTTCATTCGCTCGTAAACCAGCAAGTGCTTCCGCTACAGGCGAAGATTCGAGACCAACCGTGGACACATTTTTAAAATCAACGATATACGACATTTCCATCCCTCGTTTTCTCACCATATTTCTTATCTACTACTAGTATACCAAAATATGACGATCATAAAATGACTTGCTTTATTTGTGATACCACAAGTTGAGTTAGTAGCTAATTTTTACTGTCCGTGTATTTTCATCAAATTCTACCTTAGCGCCAAGCACCTCAGATAGCAGTCTCACTGGAATAATCGTAGAATCGTTGTCCAAAATAGCCGGAGAGTCCGTTGTCACTTCTACACCATTTAGCATATAGGCACTTTTAGCTGTAAAAAGTGTGATGGTTCTGCCCTGTTTTGTGTAGATGGCTGCTTTCTGAGTATCGTCCCATTCTACCGATGCCCCGAGTGCCCCTGCTAAATCTCTAATCCAAAGGTAAGAACTTCCCTCTTTAATGATAGGCTTTTGCTTCATTGGCACTTTAACATCATCCAAGATGAATTTATTATCGGTTAGTCCAAAAGAAACCACATGCTGTAACTTACTAGGTTCGCTCATTTTCTTAAAATACTGTAAAGAATCACTATGTAATTTATTTTTCCCTAAATACGCAATAGGCTCCGTACGAAATTCCCACTTCTTTTCATAGATTTTGGGTTTATTATCTTCAATAACGGATAATTTAACGTATGCCGTATAAACGGTATCCGGTGAGAGCGGCTTGGTCGGAATCAACATAACCTCCGTCTGCAAATGATCATCATCAACCGGCGTATTCAGCAATAACTCCACGCTCTTGCCTGTGCTGTCGGTCAGTTTAGATTCTACTAATTTGACATCTCTAACAAATCTTCCAGATAGTTGAGCCATGATTGGATAACCGACAGGGTACTTCGAACCTGAATGGTTGCGTATCGGGTCAGGCGTCTCATGACCATCAAAATTAATGGGAACATAAGGATCGCCTGGAGCCGGAGAAACGACTAATCGTGAATTCCATTCATTCGTAAGTCCAAATTCAATAACGGTATAATCACCTTGTTTGTCGAGACCAATCTCTACGGCATCCAGCGTTAAGAACGGAGTTCGGTGATAAGGAGCATCAAAAAGACCATCTATCGCTTGTGTGATCGCTACTTTCGAGCTTCCATTATACGATACGTCTTCTGAAAAATTACCCGCGTAACCTGTGTATAGACCGCGCTCGTATAGTTTACTTCCGATGTAGCCGGGGAGTTTACTATTTTCTTCGTGCATCGATACCTTTGTTTCGACGACCTTGTTCGTTTCCAAATATTGCGCATGTAGCTTTGCCGCATAGGTCAAATTCTTATTGAAGGTAAGTGGATTCAAACCATGAATAACTCGATAATCGTTTATCGCCTTAATGCCTTCTAATTGCTGAGCCGTAGGCGTGGAAGGCAGATCTGAAATTGCTTTTTCGTCAACAATAAATGTCCAACTTCTCTCAAGTGGTAAATAGCTATCATCTTTGAGCTCCATGACAATATTAACCGTATGCTCTCCCACTTTTAAGTCAGTGGATGGCGTATACGACATCATCATTCTGCCCATGTCCCAGTGCGCATCCACTTTTACTTGATCAATTTTCATTGTAAAACTTTTGAATTCAGGTGTGATATCGGTTTTCATAATTTCAAGCACAATCGTTGGTTTCATTAATCCAACTTTTCCTTGTGGATACCAATAAGAAGAATAGGATGCCGCCTCAGCTTGTGGCTGAGCTATCAAGAGCCCTGAAACTGCTATAAAAAGACCAAGCAGCACTTTTAAAAACCTTTTTCCGATTACCATTGACTTGTTCCCCCTGTGTGATTGTCATAACGTTGTAAACTTCAGCAATTCCTAAACCTACCAAATATTAACTTTCGCTATTTTTCGACCCGTTTCCTTCTTCTTTAACAAATTAACGACCAATAAGCCCGTATAACATAAGCTTGTACAGCTCATGTGCTTTCGTCTGATATTCGGATGCCGTATTCCATTGATTTTGCATACTGGCAATAGCCTGTAAAAAAGCCAACACCGTCTCCGTAGAAATGGAAGCATCAATAGCTCCTTCTTCTCTGCCGCTCTCGATGAATGCACCCAGCATATCCATTCGAATTTCGCTCGCGCTTTCGGTAAATAACTCTACAAACGCCTTATCGTCTATCGCTTCCTTAGAGAAGTAGTGACTCAATACTGTATGGGGCATTTGTGCGCAAAGCTCCACAGCCTGTATCAGTTTATCTTTGAAGCCGCCCCCCTCGCTAATTAGTAAGAGTTCTAACGATTGCGTCGCTTCACGCATCATAATTCGTATGCATGCCTTAACTAACCCTTCCTTGCTTCCAAAATAATTGTAAATCGAAACCGTAGAAATACCTGAAGCGGCGCCCAGTTCATTGATACTGACATTCGTATAACCCTTTTCCCGAAATAGTACCAGTGCCGATTGAATAATCGCTTCTTTCTTCTTTTGCGTTCTAAGTTCGTATTTATTCACTATCACTCGCCTACCCCTTCAACATTCATACGGCTATTATCTCATATCTCAATAAGTTTTTAAACTTGATAAGGATTATTTAAAAACATATTGACATGTCTAGGAGCCTTCGATATATTAATTTTTAAATATACTAGTTGTAATTTAAAAACTTTTAGAGGAGCATCACTATGAAAATATTAATGTTCGGTCGAGGTGTTATTTCTGCACAATATGGATGGGCGTTAGAAAAAGCAGGACATGACGTGGAATTTTATGTGCGACCAGGACGCAAGGAGCAGTTTGGTCCCTATATTGATCTGGATATCTTAGATGGACGCACAAGTTTGAAAGGTGTTTCCGTGAAGGAGCGATGGCCGATCAAGATGCGTGAGGAGCTTACACCAGAACATAACTATGATCTGATCGTCCTGAGCGTTAATCATAATCAGTTTGAGGATGTGGTGAGGGTCATTGGTCCGAATGTAGGGAAGGCAACCATCCTTATATTCAATAATGTCTGGCAGGATCTACACCTCTTCGCAAGGGGATTGCCTATGGATCAGATCATTTGGGGCTTTCCTGGTGGCGGTGGTGGGTACAGTAGTACGAATAAGCTGGAAGGCGGATTTATTCGATCCATCTATTTGCAAACCGAAACGTCTGCAGGTTCTAAAATGAGACATCAACGCATCGCTGAGCTTTTTCGACAAGCGGGATTTTCTTTTTCCTGGCAAAAAGATATTCGTGTCTGGTACTGGTTCCACTTCATAATGAATGCTGGCATGGCCGCGCAAGCCTTGAAAGAAGGCGGTTATCGCAATCTGTATCAATCTCCACAAAAGGTAGCCAAAGCGATTGTACTCATGCGCGAAATGCTTCCATTAATCGCCGCCAAGGGAGGCAAGATCAGCTTTGGCACTTCACTCGCAATGCGAATACCAGCTGGACTGCTAGGCTATGCAGCGTTCAAAGTTTTGAGGGGTAACTCTGTGCCTGCTGCTATCATGGAGAGAATGGAACGCACAGCCTACATTTCGCGGGAATCCTTTGCCCACTTTCCAGTCGATGTACTGACTGACGCCCGTAAACTCGGCGTATCCCTCCCAAGGCTGGAGGCTTTGGAGCCCTATTTTAAATAACGATATAGACGCGTGTCGTCGCAGAAAAAGGGCCGCGATTCGAAAATCGCAGCCCTTTACGCTATTTGAGCATCTGATACACTTGTTCGACATCTTTATCCCCACGACCAGACAAATTAACAATAATAATTTGATCCTGCCCCATTGTTGGCGCCAGTTTCTTCGCGTATGCAAGTGCATGCGCGCTTTCTAACGCAGGAATAATGCCTTCCGTGCGAGATAGTTCTTGGAAGGATTCCAGCACTTCCTCATTGGTGACGGTTGCGTATTCTGCCCGGCCCGTCACTTTCAAATGGCTATGCTCCGGCCCAATGCCTGGATAATCAAGTCCCGCTGCGATGGAATAGGTCTTCTTCGGCTGCCCTTCCTCATCCAGCAGAACTAAGCACTTAAAACCGTGAATGATGCTTGGAACCCCCTGCGTTAAGGACGGCGCTTGATCGGGTTCGACGCCAATCAAGCGAACAGTCGGCTCATCGATATAGTGAGCGAATGCACCAATCGCATTACTGCCGCCACCTGTGCAAGCCACTACCGCATCTGGCAAGCGCCCTTCTTTTTCCACAATCTGTCGCTTCGATTCTTCGCTAATAATGGCCTGAAAATGCTTAACCATGGTCGGAAAAGGATGCGGACCCACTGCGGAACCGAGCAAATAAAATGTATGTTTATAATTGCGAACTAAATCGTCAAGTGCCTCATCTACTGCGTCCTTCAATCGTCCTTGTCCTTTATGAACCGGCACAACCGTCGCGCCCAGCAGCTCCATTCGGAACACATTCAGCGACTGTCGACGCGTATCTTCAGCTCCCATGTAGATGACGCAGTCCATATTAAACATAGCGCAGGCCGTTGCCGTAGCAACACCATGCTGTCCAGCTCCGGTCTCCGCGATGATCCGCTTGGCGCCCATTCGCTTAGCGAGCAGAATTTGGCCGATTGCGTTGTTGATCTTATGCGCTCCAGTATGATTCAGATC
The DNA here is from genome assembly GCF_059692055.1 of Paenibacillus sp. J31R109. Lineage (NCBI taxonomy): Bacteria > Bacillati > Bacillota > Bacilli > Caryophanales > Paenibacillaceae > Paenibacillus > Paenibacillus sp. J31R109. Next base: position 46,802 of record NZ_JCAUAR010000026.1, read on the forward strand.
CTCACGCTTTAAGTATATCTTCGGTCCTCCCCAAGCTTTGGTTAGACGCTCGGCATACGTCAGCGGATTCTCGCGACCGACATATTCGCGCAAATAATAGCTGAGCTCTTCCTTAAACTCCGGGTCATCTTTAAACTTGTCAAATTGCTCACTCAAATAACGCAACACTTCCTGCAATTCCGGTGGGACAAAGCTACCGCCAAACTCTCCAAAGTATCCTTCTTGCTGCAATTGTTGGTCCATAAGTAAGCGCCTCCATTATTTAAAATAGGAATGGTACTTCTTTTGCTATTTTACCATAATTTTCTGATTTGGTATTTAAAATCACAGGTGAGATCCATAGCTATGACACGGTTCGCAGACATCTTAGCGGTCTCGCGCCCGCTAGTTGGCGTTCAGGCCTCTATGTTATAATCAGAATCACTACCGCAGCACGTATACAGAGAGGCAGGAAGGACACTGACCATGAGCAAAATTCTCCTCATCGAAGATAATGAGCAGCTGCAGAAATATATAAGTGAATATGTTAGCGCATACGGATTTGAAGTACAGGTGCTGGATAATTACGATGCTGTACTGGAGACGATTGAACAGGCTCAGCCTAGATTGATTTTACTCGATATTACACTGCCCAAGTTCGATGGCTTCTACTTTCTCAAGCTAATTCGCAAAAAATATACAGTTCCGATCATTATCATTTCGGCACGCAGCGATGAGAGTGAGCAAATACGGGGCATCGAATCTGGTGCAGATGATTATGTGACGAAGCCCTTTGCCATCGGCATCTTGTTAGCAAAGATCAATGCTGTGCTTAGACGAACAGAAGCACCCATGAGTAATGAAATCAGCTCAGGACAATTAACACTCTGTAACGATACGATGAGAGTGAAGGTTGGCAATCAGTCCGCAGAGTTAACCAAAAATGAATTTCGTGTTCTGCGGCTCATTATGCGTAACGCAGGGCAAATTGTAAGCCGTGAGCAGCTGCTAGAGGAGCTTTGGGACGATACGAGTTTCGTGGATGATAATACGCTCACGGTCAATATGACTCGTGTGAAGAAGAAGCTGGCCGAGCTCGGGTTTGAGAACGCGATCCATACGAAAAGAGGCGTAGGCTATGTCTTTGATGCGGCTTATAACGCAAACGATTGATAATGAGCGAAAGACGATCCTATTCTACCTAGCCAATACCGCTTTTCTCATGCTTATTTATAATCTGATGCTCAATTCGGCAGTTAGCATTGCCTATCCCCTTTGCGTCAGCATCGCAATTCTCGTTGTTTACCTGGCCTACAAAGCGAACGCCCTTCACAACTTTTACTCAACCCTTGATTCTGCCAAGGTCGGCGCCGATTTTGAATATGAAGCGGAAAGCGGCAAAGAGATGCGGATGTTAGATACCATTGTGGACATCCATGCCGCCTATCATGACAAGCTTGCCGAGTTGAACGAGAAGCTGGACGGCCGCAACGCCTTGTTCTCACGGTTCATCCATAATATGAAGTCGTCCGTTGCCGTTATTAAGCTTGCTTGCGCCAAACCATCACCCGATGCAATTTCGGACATTGCGCTGGAGAACGAGAAGCTGCAAACGAACATGGAGCAGCTATTGAACCTGCTTCGACTCGACGAGTTCTCGAACGATTATGTGCCAGAACGCGTCGATCTGCTGGAGCTTGTGCAGTTCGTCATTAACGAAAAGCGACGCGAGTTTATTTATGCTGGTGTATTCCCGAAGCTTACAGGCAGTTCCACTTATGTGTATACAGATCGTAAGTGGTGCGCTTATATGCTGGAGCAGATCATAACGAATGCCATCAAGTATAGTAAACAAGGAAATCGTGTATACTTCGAAATTGAGCCTGATAAGGATGCTAATCGCACAGCAGCAATTCGAATACGCGATGAAGGCGAAGGAATTGAAGCGGATGATGTGCCAAGGGTGTTTGAACTATTCTTCACCGGACGCAACGGAAGGACAAGGCCTAACGCCACCGGAATTGGTCTCGCCATGGTGAAGCATATTGCGCGAAGGCTCGGTCATGAAGTCAGCTTGACGTCGCAAGTCGGCGCAGGCACAACGGTCACTTTTACTTTTCTTACAAAAATGCAAGATTAACGTAAGCCAAATCCATTTCTATGATTTGGTTTTTTTCCTATGATGGAACAGAATGGAGGATGTGCTCAATGGTAAACGAGATTATCGAGGTTGAACAATTAACGAAAATTTATAGATCATTCAAGGGCGCCAAAGAAGTCAAAGCGCTTGACGGCCTTAGCTTTACAGTAGGGAAAGGTGAGTTTATCGGCGTTATGGGGCCGAGCGGCAGCGGCAAAACAACGTTGCTTAACATACTGTCCGGCGTAGACAATGCCACTTCAGGCGAGGTTATCATTGAAGGCAAACCGATCGCTAAACTGAAAAAGGACGATTTGGCACTGTTCCGACGCCGTAATATCGGCTATATTTTTCAAGATTTTCATCTATTGGATAGCCTAACGCTGCGGGAAAACATTGCACTTCCGCTCATTTTGGACGGAATGCAGCCGCAAGCTATCGATGCTCGTGTAGACGAGCTCCTTCGCTTCTTCGGCATTGCCGACATTGCGGCGAAATATCCGTACCATGTGTCTGGCGGGCAAAAACAGCGCGCCGCGGCGGCTCGAGCGCTCGCTTCCGATCCTGCTGTCTGCTTCGCCGACGAACCCACCGGCAATCTCGACTCGAAGTCAGCCGCCAACATTATGGACATGCTGACGCAGATGAATGAACAGCGCGGAGCAACGATTCTGATGGTGACGCATGATCCTTTTGCTGCTTCTTACTGCAAACGAATTATTTTTATCGTAGACGGCCAAATTAATTTGCAAATTCAACGCGCGGGAGAAGACAGAAATGCCTTTTTCGGAAAAATATTGGAAATCTTGAGTGTAATGAGAGGCGATGCAAAGTGACCTTCCGGCATATCGTTCTTCAAAACTTAAGATATAACTTCAAACGGTTTTTGTCCTATCTGTTCGTCAACAGTTTCGTCGTCTCCGTCTTGTTCATGTACGGCAGTCTGCTGCTTAATGAAATACTGGCGAAGGACGATGCGATGCAAATGATCCAACCCTTTATTGAGGTTGCAGCCTTTGCAATTATTGTGTTCAGCGTAGTCTTTGTCGCCTACACAGGTATCTACTTCGTAACGTCAAGGGGGCGGGAGTTCAGCGTCTATTTGACACTCGGTATGACGACTCGCGACCTGATTCGAATGATTATGATCGAGAGCCTCGCCATCGTCATAGGGTCTGTCACATGCGGCATCGTTCTAGGCTTGCTGCTATCGAAGCTGTTCTATATGATTTTGGGTAAACTATTAGGCCTGACTGCATCCATTTATTTCATTGACTACAAAACCTTTCTGCTCAGCCTTGGCGTATTTCTTGTCGTCTTTTTATTTAATCTGCTCTTTACAGCATTGTTCGTTCGTAAGCTCTCCATTATTCAAATGGCCAAAGCAAGCCAGACGAGAGGCGTGTCGAAATCACGTCCAGTCGTCGGAGGCATCTCGGTCATCATATTTGCTTTTTCATTGTGGTTCTTTCACGCTGGTATTACAGGCAATGACTTGCTCCAGGGATTGCTTGAGAAGCATAGCTCACTCTCGTGGATGATAGCGATCTTAACATTAACAGTGTCTCTTTACTTTACGATTGCTTCTTGTATGGATGTCGTACGCGTAGTGTTTGCGAGGTTCCCAACTCTCTACAATAGAAACATCCTCATTCTATCGAGCCTGGCGCACCGTTTCTTCACTTATAAAGTATCTCTATATATTGTATCTCTACTTATCGCGCTCTCTATCTTTTTCTCAGGCTTCGGCTTATCCATGTACAGCTTTACGAAAAAGACGATTGATGAATTTATCCCTTACGACTACATGATCGAGACGAGTGGCAATATTAATGCCGTAAGCCCGGCTGAGGTCAGACAGATGGTAGAAACAAATGGCGGCACCCTGGGTACGTTCAGCTCATTTGAATTTATTCGCAATGAAGACTATCGCAAATCACCGGATTCGTTCGTGCACTTCGGCATAGACAGCATGATTATTAGCGAAACAAATTTCAACAAGCATATGGGGTTGTCGGTGGAGGTAGCGCCTGACGAGCTATTGCTCGTCTACAACGATAAAGCAGCGGTCACTAAGCCGATTAATTTTGATTCCATTATAACGATTGAACCGTGGCGTGCCGGAATGGAGCGAGCCAAAGCATTCCACAGCGATACGGCGCGCAATGTTGAAGCGTTCTTGCAGTCACTGGGCGACACGCCGCGGCTAACCTATACGCAGAGCCGCACGCGCAGCATGTACGCAGCTTTCATGAACTCTTACGGCAACATCGAATTTGATGGCGTAATGGCCAACGTCGTTGATGACTCGGTCTATGAAGGCTTGCGTCAAGCCGAGCATAACACCGCGTATTTATTTAATCTGCAAAGCGGGAATGGACAACAAGTATTTGCAGGCATTCTGGACGCCCTTCGTACTCAGAACCATGCTAACAGTAGCTTGTGGGCAAAAGCGGACTCGCATGCCGACAGCAAGGACCAAGCCGAATATTTGCGCCCAATCTATAAGAAAGAACGCAACGAAGTGGCATTCCTCATCGGCGGGTTTATGATGTTCTCACTTGCGTTTCTAGGTTTGCTGTTCCTGCTGTCGTCGGTTATCGTACTCTATTACAAAATAGTCACGGGTATCGATGAAGAGAAGGAGAAGGTCGCCCAGCTGCTGAAAATCGGACTGCTGAGCAACGAATGCAAGTCTTATTTGCACAAACATTTGGCGATTTTGTTTTTTGCCCCACTCGTCATTGGCGGTATTATAGGGTTGTACTTCGTGTACTTACCTCTGACGCTGACTGGCCATGCTAGTTACCTCATGTGGCAAGTAGGCATTTTGTATGGTCTGTTCGTGCTTATCAACATCCTGTTCTACTTGTCGCTGCGAAAGAAGTTTGTCCGTGAAGTTGGGTTGCTTCGTGGATAAATATGCGGCCCCTCACTGCGAGGGGCCGCTCTTTTGGATTCCACGCTAATTAAACTGTGAAATAGTGTCCCTGCTCAAGATCTTGGATGAGCGCGGCTTTGGCCGGTCGCCATCCGAGAAGAGCTTGCGTCTTTGCGCTCGATCTCGGAATGTCGAGCGCCGCAAGGGTGCCAAGAAAGCCAAAGTGATCATTGGCTTCTTCGCGTGGAATGCTAATCACCGGCAAGTTGAGATGCTTGCCGATGACATTTGCGATGCTGAAGAACGGCACGCCCTCGTCGGCTACACCGTCCAGACGAGATGCTGCCGGTGCAGCCTCCAGCGCCAAGCGGAACAAAGACGCTGCATCTAAACGATGCACAGCCGGCCAGCGATTGGTCCCGTCGCCGATATAGGCAGACACTCCCTTTTCGCGTGCGATTTGAATCAATCTCGGTACAAAACCTTTATCCCCCTCACCATGTACGGTTGGCGCAAGCGAAACAATGGATGTTCGTACCCCTTGCTCAGCGAACGCAATCGCGGCATTCTCTGACGCTTCACCATTTACGTGAGCAGTTATCACGAAAGGCTTGCCCGAGCCTTTCAGTGCCTCGCCCATCGTTTCGATGGCACGAAGATCGGTTCTAAGCGCACCTGCGAAATCCGCGAAGTCATGCTTAAACGCCAGGTGAATGACGCCATCTACAGCAGCTGCTCCTTCGTGGAGACTCGCAAGGTCTTCCAAAGTACCAATGTGCACTTGCGCCCCTGCTCTTTCTAAGTTCGCTGCTCCTTCACCCGAGCGAGTTAAACCGACAACCTGGTGACCAGCTTGCACAAGTTCATGAACGACAGCGGAACCGATGTATCCCGTTGCTCCTGTAACGAAAATACGCATATTATTTTCCTCCTTTGAATAAAGACAACTCTAATGTAAACTATAGAGTGAACTCTAAGGCAAGCGATATAGAGGAGGCAATCTCATGCACATACAGGAATTGGCTGAAAAAATAGGATTATCAGTTCACACGATTCGTTATTATGAAAAAGAAGGATTATTGGACGAGCGTCATGTCCAGAGAGAGAAAAACAACTATCGCAACTACTCTGACGAAGCTATCGAACGTATAAAGCTCATTAAAAAATTTCAGGGCATCGGTTGTTCGCTTATTGAACTGAAGGATATTTTGCAGGATCACGATACAAACACGCGAACTAATCAACAAGTGATCGATTGGATTTTACTAAAAATTAACGAGATTGAACGTAAGAAGGATGAATTCGATCGGATGCTAGAAACTCTCAACCTGATGCTAGATTACAGGACGACTTTGGAGAGTGACCCCGAGAAGGCTCATGCTATGTTAGCGGCAATTACTACTTCTACATCTACTTCTCCTGCTCCTTGATCACCTGTTCAATCCCCAACAAAATCAGCTTCAAACCGAACTCAAACGCGACGTCCGTCCCCATTATGTTAAACAGCCCGTTCGTGAACATTCTCCGGAACAGTCCCGCTTCCTTCTCGCTCATGGCATCCAAAAGACGGATCATCTCCTCACCCGGAGGTGCTCCCTGGTCTTTGATGATTGCAGAGACATTCCGCTCATGCTGATACGCATCCAGAACGAAGTAGTAGACGTAGTTAACAAGCGTGATAACGACTTGCATTTTCTGCTCTTGCTCAAGCGGCGTCGATTCTACGCAGAGCAGCATACGGTTGGTGAACCGAATGATGTCTGGCTCGTGGGGCAGCGTCATCATCATGAGCTGCGTGGAGCAAGGATATCGGCTAAGCACACCTCGAATCGTTACCGCGAGCCCTGCCAACTGCTCCTTCCAGTCCCCTTCGGAGTGAAACTCCTGCAGAATAATTTTCGACACGTGGTTCGCCAGACGCTGGTAAAGATCTTGCTTGCTCTTGAAGTACCAATACAGCGAGGGAGCCTGAATTCCTAACCGGTCAGCTAATCGTCTCATGCTGAATTTTTCGATGCCCTCCTCCCCTAGAAGCTCCCACGAAGCTTCCAAAATCTTATCCTCCGAAATTTGCGGTTGCTGCCTTTTCATCCGTATCCATCCTTTTATCATTTATCTAACAGTGTAAGTTTATGCTTTACAGGTTCGTACGTTCATGATATCATCTAACACTGTAAGGTTCAACCTAACACTGTTAGATGAGCAAAAAATATATGAAGAAAGTGGTGACTTACATGGATGCAGAAAACCTCCATTACTTTGAAAAAGCACCGATCGCCAAAGCCGTAGCTCACTTCGCTGTACCCATGATGCTTGGCACATCAATGAGCGTCATCTATGCAATCTTGAATGCCTACTTCCTTGGCTCACTCGACAACACTTCCATGCTTACCGCACTCGCACTAACCTTGCCGTTGTTCGCGGTCATTATGGCGCTAGGTAACTTAATTGGCATAGGCAGCGGTACATTCATTTCTCGTTTATTGGGAGAAAAAAAATATAATGACGTAAAGCACGTGTCTTCATTCGCATTTTTCGGCAGTCTCGTACTCGGACTTATCGTCATGGCCGTCGGCCTCCCCTTCATTGATTCAATCGTCCATGGTCTAGGGGCAACGCCTGACTCCTTCGGCTTCACCAAGGACTATGTCACGATTATGCTTATCGGTTCACCATTCGTCGTCTTATTTTTCACGCTGGAGAATATTGTACGCTCGGAGGGTGCGGCAATTACGTCGATGATCGGTATGATTCTCAGTGTTGTCGTGAATATTATTCTCGATGCACTTGTCATCTTTGTCTTCCATTGGGGCATCATCGGCGTTGCGTCCGCTACCGTCATAGCTAACTTGGTCGCGAGTATATTCTACGCCCTTCATATGGGATATAAGAGCCAATTCTTATCCATCTCTCTAAAATGGTTCAAGGTTTCCAAAGACATTCTGAGCAATGTTTTCAAAATCGGGGTTCCCGTGTTTATTATGAGCATCTTCTTGGGTGCAATGTCACTCATTTTAAACCATTTTCTGATCGAATATGGGGATCAAGCTACAGCGGCTTTTGGCATTTCATCACGATTATTGCAATTTCCTGAATTTATTCTGATGGGCTTATGCGAGGGCGTCGTGCCTCTGATTGCCTTCTCTTTTACAGCGAATAAATTACGCATGAAGCAAACCATTGGATTCACGATTAAAGTCATTGTGGCGTTAGCCGCTGTGTTTGGCGTTATCGTTTATCTGATTTCTGACCACTTGATTGGTTTATTTACAAACGACCCGCAATTAATTGAAATGGGCAGCTACATTCTTCATGTGACGTTCTTATCCTTGTTCATTACAGGAATAACCGCGTTGTTTACGGGGATTTTCCAAGCTACAGCACAAGGAACCGCCGCGCTTGTTATGTCAGTGATTCAAGGCATTACTCTGATTCCTGTGTTGTATATCGCCAATCGTGTAGGCGGTTTTCACGGGGTTGTCTGGTCACTCGTCATTGCGGATGCCGTCGCGTTCCTTGTTGGCGCCATTATGCTGTATGTGCTGCGGAACAAATTACAGCCGGATTTGGAACAATTAGTGCAATAGGAAACATATACACACAAAAAGGCAGGATAAGGGACACTCCCTAATCCTGCCTTCTTAAAAAACGACTTTATTTTTTCAAAGCCCGATCATACGCTTTTTTGTAAATATCCACAATTTTATCAACGCCTAACGCCTTCATGTCACTCACATATTTCGACCAATCATCGAGACTACGCTCGCCAACAATAAATTTGGAAATATTCTCGTCGCGCTTCTTCATAATCGTATCCCCGCTTAGAGAGAGGGTTTCCATCTCAGCGCTTGTGAACGCGGGACGAGGCTGCTGCTGACTATCATATTTTGGTGCTTCCTGATATGCCTTCTGCAGTTCAGGCGATGAGAGAGACAGATGAGCATCATAATCGATCCACGCATAAGTACCGTCCGTAGAAATACCGGTTTTCTTTCTCATATCCGCTACATCTGTGAATTTCTCAATGAACTGCTTCTTGCCATTTTCCGTTTTATATGTGACGCCTTCTTTCCCCCAGCTAGCCAAGGTTTTGCCTTCCTCACTATAGAAGAAATCCATGAACTTCATAATCTCTTTGATTTTTTTGGAAGATGTCGCGATCATGAAGCCTTCGTCTAAATATTGCGTGTACGCATTTTTGGCAGGGGCACCTGCAAATCCGGTTGGCGCTCCCATGAAAGCCAGATTAAAGTCTGCTTTATCCTTGCGCAAAGCTGAATTGAAGAAATCAATCCGTCCTATGTAATCGACTGTGACAAATCCTCGCTCTGTCGACATCAGGTCCTGCCAAAGCTTCGTATCTGCTGATAAGAAATCAGGAGGGATAAGTCCTTCTTTATAAAATTTATTTAAATACACAATCATCTGCTTGTAATTATCTTCTAACGGACCATAGCGCCATTCTTTTTTATCAAAATCATAGTACACATCCGAACCTGTGCCAAAGGCTGGAGCAAAATTCAAGAGACGCTGCAAGCCGTTCCGGAAAGAAAGTGGATAGCTCTTCGGATACGCTTCTTTTATTTTTTTAAGCGCTGTATACAATTCGTCCCATGTTTTTGGCTCAGAGAGCCCCAGCTTCTTAAATATATCATCGCGATACATCCAAATCATGCGATTCGTTTCCCCGATTCCTGCATTCGGGAACATATACATTTTGCCATCCGACGAAATCGTATTTTGCGTATCAACCGGGTACTTTTCCATCCATTTCTTTAAATTCGGCATCTCATTTACATAATCCAAAATATTAACCAATGCACCTTGCTGTCCGTACTTATCCGCCAACTTTTTGTCCTGCGTCATCATCAAATCCGGCAAATTACCCGAAGCAATTGTAACGCTAAGCGCGTCATCCAGCTTCCCGGACGGCAGCTGCACATTCAGGGAAACACCAGTTCTCTCTTCGATTAATTTCCAGGCAATATTATCTTTATTGTAAGGCCAGCTTGGATTTGAATAATTGAGCGCGGTAAAGGTTTGTTTAACCACTTGCGCAGGAGCTGCGGCCGTTGACCCCGCGCTGGCAGCAGGCGCTGCCGTCGAAGTCTCGTTCGTACTCGTCGAACAACCGGCGATTGCCGTCATGGATAGTCCCAAAGCTAAACAAATTGAAATCCCTTTTATTGTTTTATTCATAGAACCCATCTCCCTTTTCATTTGTTTAGACCCACTGCCTTTTATCACTGAATTTGAACTATCCTTTCACCGAACCGATCATCACCCCCTTGACGAAGTATTTTTGCAGAAACGGATACACAAGGAGGATCGGTACGGTGGAAACAAGGATCGTTGTAAATTTCAAGGCATCATCAACGACCAAATTATCGCCGCCTACGCTGGATACGTTAGCTGAGTTGATTTGCCCCTGCAAGACGATATTGCGCAGAACAACTTGGAGTGGGAACATATCCTGATTGCGCAGGTAGAGTAAGGCGGAATAGAAGTTATTCCAGATGCCAACGGCATAGAAAAGTCCGATGGTGGCAAGCACAGCTTTGGAAAGCGGCAGCACGAGCCGAAAGAAAATACCGAGATCGGTTAATCCGTCCATTTTACCCGATTCTTCCAACTCTTTGGGCATTGCGGAGAAAAAAGTTCGCATCACGATGAGATTCCACGTACTTACCGCTGTAGGCAGCACCATGGACCATAGGCTATCTACCAATCCGTAGCTTTTGACGACCAGGAAGGTAGGAATCATGCCACCGCTGAAGAACATCGTAAACACAATGAGCAGTGTGAACAGCTTGTGATGCGGCAACTCCTTTTTGGAAATCGCGAACGCGCCCATGGCTGTCATAATGAGTGATACCAAGGTGCCGACTAGCACATATTGAATGGTATTGATATAGGCGGAGGAAATACGCGGATCGTGTAAGACGATTTTGTACATTTCCACGTTGAATCCTTTGGGCCAAAGCGTAACCTCACCTTTTAGAATAGAAGCACTATCGCTAAACGAGACGGCCAACATATACACAAAGGGGTACAGCGTTGCGGCGACCACCCCAAGCAGCACCAGGATGATCAGCATGTCAGTCACACCAAATTTCGTTTTCATAAGCGTACCTCCCTTCTACCACAAGCTAGTTTCGCCCGTTTTTCGACTGATCCAGTTGGCAGAGTATATGAACACTAAACTGACGATCCCTGTAAACAAATCAATGGCCGTCGCATAGCTGTAATTGCCCTGACCAATCCCTGTCCGGTACACATAGGTGCTAATAATATCAGCCGTTTCATAGATGGCAGGATTATAGAGCAGAAACACTTTTTCAAACCCGATATCGAGGACGTGCCCCACATTCAGAATAAAGACAATCACAATAGCTGGCGTAATTCCTGGGAGCGTGACACTCGTTATCTTCTTCCATCTGTTTGCGCCATCCATTTCCGCCGCTTCATACAGCTGTGGATCAATTGACGTCAAGGCCGCTAGATAAATGATGGTCTCCCAGCCGACATGCTGCCAGATTTCCGAAATGACATAGACCGAGCGGAACATATCAGGCATCACCATGAAGTTAATCGGTTCAAAGCCGAAGACTTGAATCAGGTGGTTAACGATACCGCTGGAAGGCGAAAGGAACATAAGTACCATGCTCGCCGCCACCACATTGGATATAAAATGAGGCAAATAACTGACTGTTTGTACGAATCGTTTGAAGAACGCGTGCCTTGCTTCATTTAGAAGGAGCGCCAATAGAATCGGTGCAAGAAAACCGAAGATTAGCCGGTAGACCCCGAGCATGAACGTGTTGTAAATAAGCTTAAAGAAGTCGGGATTCTCCCAAAACAGCTTATAATACTTCAATCCAACCCATTCACTTGCCCAGACACCTTTAAACAAATTGTAATTTTTAAAAGAAATGACCAAGCCGAACATAGGAACGTACTTGAAAAGTAAATAAAACAGCAAGGTAGGCAGAAAGAGAAGAAATAAATATTTCCCTCGTTTCCACTGCTTCAGATAGGTACTTCTTTTCGACCGGAGATTCACTTGCGAAACAGACGTCTGTGTCGTGGCGGCCGATGGGTTCGTACGCAATAGTCATCTCTCCTTTGTCTCCATGTGGGTTGCCCCCCTCTGGTTATTGAGGCTCTGTATCGACAAGCCCATCGTATCGGAAAAATGTCGTGCCGACTATCCACTTCCTTATCGACTCATTCGCAAATTTCTCAAAATCGAGAATAATAATAAGAATCGTAAAAATTCATATAAGGAATTGTAAATATTTTCTCACACCAAGAATTTCACCATGCTATAATTTCCACATACTACTGGCTAGCGAAAGGAGACGACCATGCAAACCGCTTATGTCCCTAGAAAAAGATACAGTACTTCCTTGTTCTACCGACTATTAATCAGTTTCATTATCATCATTTTGCTGCTCGTATCCTTTAATATAGCCTCCTTTACCTTCTTCCGAAGCAGCATTCGGGAAGAAATCATTAAGAACAGCTCTCTGAATCTCGATACGACTGTAGCCAGCTATGAGAAAAACATTTCGTTAATTAAAAGCCTTCTAGTCAGCCTATACTTCAACACCCATACCGAAGCGCTCAAAAATAACCCCGAGAAGCTCGACTTTATTATTTCAAGTCAGGTTCAACGCGAGCTGCAAAATGTGTTAGCAAACAATCAGCTTTCTTTGTATAACATCATTTACTACTTTCCGAACCGTGACTTCGTTATTGATAAAGATGGATCCCGTGATGCGCAAATGATGTTCAGCAAATTCTATACGTCCCCCACTTATCCTGAGCAGTTCTGGGCAACGGAAACCGGCAAATCCTCGCTCTCCTTCCGGGTGTACCCTTCTGCGGAATTCCAAGAACGTACAAGCTTCTCTACGAGAAGTTTTGGGAGTTTTAATCCCGTTCTTTTCAAAAGCGCCGCAACAGACAACTTATCCATCATAGCCTTGCTAGACAGCGATCAAATGTTTGAGGCCTTCAGCCATTTTCAAGCCGATTCCGACTTCTACATTTTAGATGACGCTGGAGGCACAACGTATGCTGTATCCAGTCGCAAGGATCCGCTGCATTTAAAGCCGCATACCGGTAGTTCCGGTTATTATTTGGAAGGCACCAATTATTATTTCTACAAACAAGGGGCAGTGACCGGGAACACCTATGTATTGATCGTGCCTTTTGCTACCATTTCCGAACAGTTCTTTAAGCTAAATGTATTTATGGTTGGACTGATATTCCTTTCTATTATCATCGGAGTCGGCATGTCCATTCTCTTTGCCAAACGGTTTAACAACCCGCTCACCACCATTATTAGTTCCATTCAACAGATGGATCGTCCCCAAAGTGCACCCTTTGTCAGTCCAATTCGCGAGTTCAATGTCATTAGCCAGAAGCTGCATGATTTATTTCTAACCAACGAAACGATTAACCGGGACTTACTAAGCAAAAATTCCTTGCTCAAGCACTACGCCTACTTAAATAAGGTGAAAATGATTCATACCGATATTGAGGATGCAAAAATATCTATTGATTCTGATAAACCTTATGTCATCGTCCTATACCAGCTGATGTATATCGACAACCAGCTAGCCGCCATGGACATGGATCCTAATCGTGCTTCGTATTACATTAAGGAATTCGTTCAATCGCAGTTTATTCAGGCCTATAAAGACGCCTTGACCTTCCAAATTGAGAAAGATCAAATTCTGACGATTATTTTCACGAACGATTCCGAGCTTTCCGTATTAGACAATCTATTAATTGATATCAAAAAAATATTTGAGCTAGATGCTTCCTATTGTTCCGTCACCATTGCCGTGAGCCCTGTCCATGACAATGCTTTTATTTTCAACGAAGCTTTCGAAAACACGCTGCTGTTAGCCAAACAACGGAAGCTTGGGGAAGGTGTCCAAATTATTCGGGAAAAGGAAACACTGCCTCCTGATCTCTGGTTCACAACGGCTAATATGAAAGAATTTACGGCGAATTTGACTTCGGGTAACCCGGCGATTACCATTCCTATCGTTTCAAAAACGTTAGAACTCGCCGTTAAACGCGGCGCTTCCTACGCTCAGATCCAGGACCTTGCCAAGGAAATCGTCAACTTAATCATTAAGACGCTCTATTCCAGCCATAACCCGATCTCCTTGCTCGATGACAAGCGGAGTCCGGCGGATATTCTTAAGAATTGCCGCACACTGGAACAATTTCAGCAGTTTTTCAAGGAAATCCTAACACAGTCCGCCTCGGATATTCGTCAGAAGAAAGAAGCGACCGACCACATTACCAGTTTTGTAACGAATTACGTTAATGAGCATTTCGGCAGCGATCTATCGCTGGACTTACTGGCTGATAAGTTGAACATTACAGGGGCTTACTTATCCACCTATTTCAAAGAAAAAACAGACACCAACTTTAGCGATTATGTGAATACGGTTCGTATGAATAAAGCAATGGAACTGCTGGAGAAGACGGACCTCAAAATCCAAGACGTCTCCACGCTTGTCGGCTATTACACAATTGCTTCCTTCAACCGCATGTTTAAAAAGCATACAGGCATTACACCGAGCGAGTTCAGGCGAGCTCGATTTCAATGAAAAAGGACGATCCCCACCGAATCACTTCGGCGGATCGTCCTTTTCTCTTCCTAAGCTGCGATGTAGCTTAGTTCGTCATCGCGCTGTAATGCGCAGCCAGCTGGGTCGGCGTTAGCTCATAATCGTACACGGCAACTTTGCCGATTGCGCCTTGGAAGTACGACGCGAGATCTCGCGTGGCGATTCGCATTGGAGCTGTGCCGTTTCCAGGCACGATGCTGTAATCCGACAGCTTATCTTGGTCGCGCAGGACGCCATTTTTGAACAATTTGGTATAGCCTGTTGTGTACGTGGAATTGGTATTTACGGTATTAATCACCAAAGTGTAGTGAATCCATTGACCGGCGGTCACCGTATCCTGGAAGTAGGAGCCTGCACCTAAGCCGCCGCTCAAATTAAATGAATACCCGCTGATGCGGTTTGGACGGTTTTCGGTGTTTGTCTGATTGTACATTCTAGCCACCCAAGAATGCTGTCCAGACGTCCCTTTGCCCATCCAATGCACATAGCCGCTGCTCTCATAATTCGTAAATTGCAGCGTATCCGGCCGCATCCAAGCTTCTACGGTCAAGATGCCTGTGCGCGTGACCTCCAGATAGTCGTTATCCGGAATTGTAAAATATTGATTCGTCCCGTTGAATACCGGTGCTGCGTCCCCATTCGGCATCGTCGTGTTCGTCGGGCTTCCGGTGAAGGTGCCGTTCATACCGTTACCGGATTGATCGGTCGTTACCGTGGTGGATAAAGGCCAATATCCAACGGGGTTGTCAGCTAATACAGCTGTGTCGTAGGTGGAGGTTGCCTGTACGGCCGAAGAAAAATTGAAGCAGGCGGAAAGCAGAATAGCCGTCATCATCGTGGCTGTAAGCTTGGACATTCGGAATGAAAAAGGGTTTCTCATTGTCAATCGTCTCCTCTCCTATTGGCAAATCACTTGCTCCGTTACACCTGCGCTAGTTATACCCGTTTCGCTACACGCGGTCGTCAGCCGTTCCACTTCCCTCCCTCCACCGTCGTTATTCTCATCTTATCGGGTAGAGGCTAACTCCAAAATGGCTTCGTTTTGGGATGATGATGAAATCTTAATCCAGCCAAACAATTCGTCATAATCGATAAAAGTGTGAAGCATCCACTCGGCCTTCGATAACCCGAGAAACGAGAAAAGGACGCCCCATTGGACGTCCTTTTCTTCATGAGTTAGACAGTGATGATTGAGTGCGCTTTTTCCTACTTCTTAATTTGTTGTATGAGCTGACCCCTTGTTATTCAAATACATTGGCAGCAATACTTCGTCGACTAATACACGCAAATAGGAATCAGTCAACTTTCCACCACGAATCATAAATTCATATCTCATCATGTTGAAAGGTATCTGTAATTGCATAGAGGTGAAATCCTCCGTTATTTCTCCACGCTTCTGTGCAAATCCTTGAATCTTTTGAATGATTTGCACATTTTTTTCGTGCGCATGAAGCAAGACTTCCTTCCAGCTTTCCTGATTTCGACTTAGTTCCAACAAGACAGTTCCGAACAGTTCGGGGCCAATCGCATCCAAGAAACGTTGATACACATGAACAGCTGAGAGTAAATCTGCGCGCAAGCTTCCATGATCTTCTATGAGGTCAAGTAACGTAGACTCCCCGAACACTTGTGATATGCGATAATGCGCCATGGCATGTAGCAGATGCATTTGGCTTTCATACTGACGATATAAGACTGTGCGACTTGTTTGCGCCTTTTTGGCGACATTTTGGAATGTCATCTCTGGATAGCCAGATGTTTGAAAAATCTCAAATGCTGCTTCCAATATGGCGCTCTCAAGCTCTTTCCCTCGTTTTCTTATACTTGGCATTTCAAAACTCCTCATCAATTCTATGTCATCAGTATAGCATGAATATAAGATACATATTGTACCTTGCAACTTCTTTCAAAGCGATGTATAGTTCATTATGTAAATAAGGTTCAAATTGTACCTTATATAGAGAGGAGCTCGTATCGTGGCTACTAAAGAAGATGAAAAAATACCCCGGCCCTTGTTAACTATGGCGTTTGTACTTGTCCTTGGTGCGATTGCCCCCATGCTGGATGGAACCATGGTGAATATCGCACTGAATGATTTCGCTAAGGCTTTCGGTGCCTCACTTGATAACATTCAATGGATCGTGACAGGCTATGTATTAGCTACAGGAATAGCCGTTCCCTTTTCGGGATGGTTAATTCAGCGATTCGATGGAAAAAAGGTGTATATCGCCGCTCAGATCGTTTTTCTGATTGGATCGGTTACGTCAGGACTATCATGGAATTTAGCTAGTATGATTGTTTTCCGGCTTATTCAAGGCTTTAGCGCGGGTTTGATTATGCCACTGTTAACAACGCTTCTCATACAAGCAGCCGGCCAAAAAGTACTCGGTCGATTAATGTCTATTGTCGGTCTTCCCATGGTTCTAGGGCCAATTCTGGGGCCCGTTATTGGCGGGGTCCTTGTGGACTATCTTTCCTGGCATTGGATCTTCTTCATCAATGTTCCCGTTGTGTTCATAACGCTATACTTTATTTATAAAAAGCTGCCCAGCTTCCCGCCTGCCAACCAACAAGCAAAGCTTGATTGGCTAGGGATCTTATTGCTCGGTAGTATTTCGGTTAGTTTTATCTACGGTATCACTGCAGCTGCGGAGATGGCGGGTTTTACGAATACGAAAACCATAACGTTCATCCTCATTGGCACTGTATTAACTATCATGTATGTCATGTACGCACTTCGGAATGAGAAAACAGTTATTATGCCCTTAAACTTATTTAAGTTTAGAAGTTTTAGCGCATCCTTCTGCGGTTTATTCCTGGCTGGGATCGGCACAATGGGTCCAATGCTACTGCTGCCGCTATTATTTCAGAATGTACGCAATGATTCCATCATCGTCGCTTCCTTATCTTTAATCCCTCAGGGGGTTGGTATGTTGCTTGTAAGGCCCCTAATCGGGAAAATGATTGACCGCATCGGTGCCAAGATTGTTGTCATCATCTCGATCGTAATTTCTTTGGTTGGAACAATTCCTTTTATTTGGTTTGATCAACATACGAGTTATTGGATGATTGCGATTGTACTCCTTATTCGCGGCATCGGCGTTGGCGGCGTAGCCATCCCATTAATGAGTGATGCCTATACCGGTTTAGCCAGAACGCAAATTCCACAAGCCAGTATCGCCACCCGCATTGTTCAAAATATCGGCGGCGCCTTCGGTTCAGCCGTACTAGCAACCATTGTCGTCAATCAGTTGAAAGTTGCGACTCCGGATGTTTCCCATTTGGCATCTGCCTACCAAGCCGGTTTCTTAACAGCGAGCATCCTCATGGTCATCATGACCGTTCCTTCCCTATTTTTAACGAATAAGGTGGCTTCCAAGGTTGCTGCGAAGCAGTAAAAAGAAAATGGCGTACAATCTCGTTTCTGAGATCGTACGCCATTTTTACATTTTTTCAAACGAGACGCCTTAATATTGTCCTTTAATCACGAAGAATGAACCCCGAATTGTCCCCGCAAGCTTTGACTTTTGTCTAGCAAATTTAAACTTCTTCTCTTCCAATTCCTTAGGTACTTCCATCCCCTCAGAAAGCTTAAAACCAACAGCCCGCTTCTTAGGATCATCAACCGTATACATGACATTGATCCCAAGACCATCCTCATAAAAGACATACGTAAATTGGATGTTTTCCACTTGAAACCGCGACGTTTCTAACGGCTTGGACGCAAACTCAATACCACGTTCTTCTTTCAGAATTCGGTTTGCATACGCAAGAGCCTCCTGACTTTCGCTAGCGGGTACAACCGTAAATTCATGTTTATATTTGTTCATAAAATAACGGGCTTCATTCGCGCGTAAACCAGCAAGCGCTTCAACTACGGGTGATGACTCTAAACCAACTGTAGACACATTTTTAAAATCAACGATCTGCGACATGTTCATACCTCCCATGACCTCGCTTATTTACCAACGACAGGAATCCAAACTTCACCATAGACAAGGCCGTCTTGCTGCCCCATCTCAACCGTTGCATTGGGCCCGCCAACATAGGCGAAATCTTGGGCTTCTGGCAAAACTTGACCAAAGGCAATACCAGTGAGTCTATTACTCAACTCTTCCGCTGTCTTTCCTTCGCCTTTAACAACGAGGTATTGTCCCTTAGGGAATTGAATCACCCTGTGTTCTTCTGGAACCGTTGCTCCTGTCATGACCCCGGCATAATACATCATCTTGTGATTTACCGCTTCATTTACTGCAAAAATGTAGTCGTTCGTGGCAATCGATTTTAAAGTGTTAAGCCTTCCGTCTTGCTCTACGGCCCGCCAAAAGGTCTCTTTCTCCTTGTTGATACCAACATAATCTGTGTAATTGCTCTTCAGCTCCGTACCAATACCTAGAACGATAAAGCTGTCTTTTTCCTCAAGGGTATACATTGTCATAATGAACTCTCCTCTTTTCAAATGGATGATTTGTTTTTCTACTTGATAGGTTTATAATAACGATAAATCATGTCAAAATATGATACTGTTTAGAGGACCCGATGAAAAAAGTAGAGCGAATTAACATCATCATGCGGTATATCAACAACCGAGCCCACTTTACCATCTCTGAGATTATGCAGGAATTTCTTATCTCTCGTTCAACAGCCATTAGAGATATCAGAGAAATTGAGTCGATGGGAATGCCGCTTGTCGCCGAAGTCGGTAGGGACGGGGGTTATTTTGTCATGAAAAATTCCGTCCTACCAACTGTCCGTTTCACCGATAATGAGATAAAAGCCTTGTTTATTGCCTTCATGGCCACTAGAAATCAACAACTCCCCTATCTCAAGAGTCGCCACTCTTTAGCGGAAAAATTACTCGGACTCATCTCGGAAAACCAGCAAGATGATCTTGTTCTGTTAAATCAAATCTTGCTATTTGAGGGAACCAACCCTCACAATCCCGACCTGCTTGATCTGTCAGATCTGCCCCATCCTATGTTAGAACAGCTTATCCAAATCATTATTATGGAAAGCTACTTCGTAGTTTCCGTCGAAATAGGAAGTGAAATAAAGACTTATCCCATTTATCTTTTGCACTTATATCGTGAAAAAAGTTCTTGGCAAATTGAAGGCTTTGACCTAGAGGAAGAGAAGCGGCGGATTATTCCAGTCGACAATCTCACCGATGTTACACCTTACTCAGGAAAAAAAAGAATAACCAAGAAGAAAATTCTAGAACAACTGAGCAAACAGGAAAAAGTCTTCAACCTCATCCTTGAACTTGGTCCAGATGCGATTGCTCAGTTCAAAAAATACCATCCGTTAAACATGTCAATTGCATACACGAATCCTTATCAGTCTACGGGTATTATAAAAACTTTCATCCATGTTCATCACTCCGATGAATTGGCCGATATCACAAATTGGCTGCTTTTCTTAGGTGGAGATATCACGATCAGGGAAATGCCTAAAGAGGTTATGGAAGGTTTACGGGAAAGATTGGTTCTTTTAGGGAATACGTAAAATGATGAATGAAGAAGAAGCATCATAGAAGGAGCTGGCACTCATTATGAAGCATTCAGGACTTCCTGTTCTTAAAACCATGTCGATGCACACAGAAGCCTTGCACACTGAGGGCTTTCACTATTATCGGGATGCCTATAGTTTATTATTTATACATGCACGTTCCGTTATCCTTACGATTAACAACCACGCGCATAGGCTTGAAGGCATCGGTTGTGTATATCTACCTCCCCATACATCCATTCATATTCAACATGAGGATCTGATAGAGAAACTTCATCCATCTACTGAGCAGCTTCATTTCTATGCTTGCATCTATGAATGGGTAGCCGAGGAATCGTCCACAGACTCCCCGTTCATGCCGATGCTGGCCAAACTAAGCCATTCCGTTCTGCTAGATCAAGTTTCCTCCCTATACGATTCCTACGAAAATCGACTGTATAACAGCTTATCACAGCGTCTACCTCTACAGGCTCAATTCCTTACCCTGTTCGCTGATGCCTGCTGGGCATTCGAACAGCCCGATTCCCTTTCTTTTTCTCAACCGCTGGACGGTATTGATCAAGTCATTTCTTATGTGCACACGCATTATGAGCGTAAAATCAAACGAAATGATGTTGTACGCCTATCCGGTTTAAGCCTTCGGCAATTCACGCTAAGCTTCAAGCAGCGCACAGGCTCTACTTTTACCGAATATCTGAATCGAATTCGTATTGATAAGGTTAAGACTATTTTGCTGCAATCCCGACAATCGTTAAACGAGGTTGCTCGCCAGGTGGGTTATGCCGATGAGTTCTATTTAAGCCGTAAGTTCAAGCAAGTCACAGGGGTGTCTCCAACCATCTATTTACGTAAACCCCATACAATTGCATCCCTCGATCATGCCTTCACACTGGACTTGCTCTCGCTTGGCGTTAAGCCATGTGCAGCCATTACAGATAACTGGATGAATGATCAGTTTCAACTATTACATGACTCACGTTCGTTCCAACCGCTCTATTGGGAAACCGAGCATGCGAGACGGCTGCAAGTCCTCCAGAATGTCAAGCCTGATATCATTTTGCTTCCTCAACTAGAAGGGGATGACTACCAACAAATTAAAAACTATCACCAGACGGGACTGGTCATTCAGATTCCGTGGCGCGGTGTGAATTGGAAGCAACATTTTATGAGCGTTGCTCAGATAACGGGTATGGAGCAGCAAGCACGCAACTGGTTGGATTCCTTTGATCACAGAGCAGGACAAGTGCGCGAGGCTTTACGACGAACATTGGATCCGCACGCCACAGTTGCCATCATGAATGTGCGCAGTAATCGTTCACTGATTTATGCTTTTGGATACATGGGGGCTGATTTACTTTATGACAGTTTGCAGCTGACACGCCCTCAGGCTGTTAAGTCCATGTACATGCAAGGGTTAGAACACCCAGAGTTTGCTATCCCTGAGTTAACCAGTTACGATGCTGATCATTACTTTGTATCCATTGAGAATAATCAAGCAGCCCAACAACGTGCAGTGACCATGATGAAAAGCCCAGAATGGCTTGCCTTAACTGCCGGGAAGCAACAATGTGTATATCCAGTGGATATGACCAAATGGTACGGCTACGGGCCAGCTGCGATAGATGCCCAACTACATGATGTCATCCGTTACCTGTTGCCCAATTATCCAAAGAAACAGCGAATAATCTGACATGTACATGGAAGAATGATCTTGTTATCATTGTAAATGAGAATGAGAATCATTATATGCGGGAGGGCACTAGGTAATGGGTAAAAAGAGAATCATACTAATTTGTTTTATCATCATCATGATGGTGGGGGGGACTGTCGCTTGCAGCAATGCGAAGGAATCCGGCAGTACCGCGGGAACACCAACGGCCAGTAACCAACCAGTAGACGCTGCTAAGGAAACAGATAAACCGAGTACAGAAGCGAAAACTCGATCCTATAAACATATGTCAGGTACCTCTGAAATTCCTGTCAAAGCAGAACGTGTAGTAACTGACTGGTACTATGGCCAACTCGTTGCCCTTGGGCTTAAGCCTATTGGTACAGATGACTTTGTACTTAAGAACCATCCTTTCATTAAGAAAGATGGCACGGAGAGCATTGGACAATCCCTGGAGAAGATCGTTGAGTTGAAGCCCGATCTTATCATTTCATGGGGGTCTTCGAAATACGATAATTACTCCAAGATAGCGCCAACCGTTCCGTTGGAACTAAGTGGCGGAGTACGACAAGTTCTGCTATAAGCACCAAACAGTGTGAAAAGCAGGAGATTACAGCAGTAATCTTAACTTTACAACCAAGGATGGGAATGACGGAACCATGTATCCTGAAA